>JADKBW010000011.1 GCA_016714905.1 Flavobacterium sp. | reverse complement strand
GCGTTACTTTCCTCGAGTTTGGTCCGTACACTTCAAAATTTCTGTTACCGCTATTGAATATCGTTCGATTAAAAGTTAGTCCACCGTTGATTGGGTTTAATTCAATTCTCGTGGCATTTCTCCCATGAAAAGGAAGGTTAAAAACCTGCGTTAAATTAGGAGAGTAATTTTCAATTTTACCGTAAAAATTAAGGCCATTTTCATTGAACACTGGGCCGTCAGCATCAAATTGAGTTACCGATGAAGTGTAAGTAGGAGCATAAATAAGACTATTAATGTCTCTCCAGGCACCATAGTCTAAGTACATGGTGGTTTGAGAGCCATTATTTTTTACTTGAATATTTAAATCCGTAGTAGAGTTCCAGGTTGGTGGACATGCATCTGCGAACCAGTTATTGCAAAAGCTAAAATTACCTAGCGGATTATCCCCATCCCAATTGTTTTGCGCTTGCATTTGAATTGAAGCAAAAACAAGAGCTGCCCATACAATTAGTTTACAATTTATATATTTTATCATAACAAGTTTTATTTGGATTTGACTAGCGAAAGAGGTAATTTAAGGCACTAGCCAAACCTTACAAAGGTATTAATTTATTTTTTTAAATTGATAACTATTTTTGACATCTTGTCAAATCAGTAAATATTTATAGCATTCTAATATTCAGTTGTTTATTAAAGAAAAAACCTTATATTTCTATAAGGTTTTTTAAATTTTTTAGTAAATATTTAAAAGATTATTTTTTCTGGTAACTAAAAAAATCAGCGGTTTTTATTTTGAATCAACTTTTTTGTTGCTATAAATCCATTTTCTAATGTGATTTTGACCAAATAGACTCCTTCTGCAAAGTAAAAATTTGAATTGTAATAGGTGACTCATCTCGATAGAAGCTTTGGCACTAAGTAATTTACCTGAAATATCGTAAATGTCTACAGCAGCAATATTATGAGAGGCTTCAATAACCAAGTTTCTTTGTTCAATAATAGCAGTGACACTTGTTTCTAAATACTCGGTCGAAACTCTTGCTTCACCATCGATATCGATAAATCTGAGCACAAATCGTCTATTAAAGGTTCCGATTCCAGATCTGAAATTATAAGGGCTTTTCTTAAGATTATGAATCACATGTAATTCTTTATCTTCTAAATAGATTTCTTGATTCTGGAACAGTCCGTCAAAATGATCTATACGCAATGAGAATGGTTCTTGCAAAGTAGATGTATATCCCAATGGTACCGAGTCGTATTCAGAAAATGGGGTTGGTCGTCCTTGAATCACAAGATCTTTATCATGCATTACAGAATAAAAACTAGTACCGGTGCCATTGCCAAATCGCACACCGTCATAAGATCGATCCCATCCATTTGTTGCGCCATCGATATAACCAATTAGAATTTGATTGAATGTTCCACTGGTACTAATTAAGTTGAGCCATACACGATGTTTTCAACCAAGGTAGCTTCAACTCTTTGATTGTTATTTGCAAAGGGATTAAGTCTAAAAAACTGAGAGTTATTTCCTGTAACACGCATCGAATTTTTAAACACGACGGGATTTCCACTAGGAGCGGTTCCTGTACTTTTAGTGAAGAATCCTTGACCCGTTCCGATAAAGCCATTTGGCACAACGCCACCTGATAAGGCTGCTGATCCGCGAGAACCAACCGCTCCCAAACTATTCCATGAGGCATAGTCACTTTCGGTATAGTTAATTACAAAATCACCATAAAAAGGATCTACATAAGTAGTGGTTGGCGCTGAGTTGTGTGTCCAAAAATAGATGGTTCCATCAATAATTGGGATATTTACTGGATCGGTCAAAAACGCTTGGGCGTCAACGGCGGATGGATAAGGATTGCCCAATAAATTGTATTTATCATTATTAGTTCCGGCACCTAATGTTCCGTGATATATTGGACAAGAAATATTACCGTTGTTCGGTGTTCCGATAAAATTGGCTGTATAAGGCACAAAGACTGTCGGCGTAAAAGAGAAAGTTTGGGGCGCGCGAACAATATAACCTTTGATAGGATTCATTATGGTGGCTGTTGTTTCAGATTGCCAATTACCAAAACCGTTAGCAACACTTGGAATCCAACTGAAATATTTGTCGGATAATGTCAATGGTGATAAGTTCCCCAAGGTAAAATTAGAAGCGAATGTTACGGGACAGCCCCAATACGTATAATCAAATCGATGCATGGGTTGCGTAATTCGTTGCACGTTAATGACGCCTATATTCGAGACATTATTTACTTGTACCAAACTTGCAGAATCTAGTATGTTAAATTGACCTCCAGGGCTACATTTACGACATCAGTCACAGTTATGGTATTGGTACCGTTGACTTGCAAAATACCTCCAGAAAGAATACTTAAACTATAAGCATAAGCGTTGTACGAGGTGCCAGAAATAATAGGGTCAATTGCCGTATTACCAATCACAACGCAGTCCAACGCAGTAGGTATTCCAACGGGAGTCCAATTGCTTGCGGTATTCCAATCACTTGTAGCACCATTCCAACTTTTAGAAGCACTGATAGTTCCCGTGCCTGTCCTACCAGAAGCTAATGCCGTGCATGTTGCATCACTCAAAGCTGTAACGGTGTAAGTTGCAGGAACAGTCGGAGTAACATTAAAAACATAGGGATTGGTCGTATTTCCAACTACAGTTACGGGTGTAATTCCGTTGGTGTAGGTAAACGTCCATGGCGATGTTCCAGTAAAAGCAATGCTCATCGGAACACTTCCACTACAAGTAGAACCTGATCCAGAAATTACAGAAGTTGGTCCATTGATAACAAAATTAGCAAGTGAACGCACGTTTGGATTATTGGGACAAGCTGCATAGTACGGATAAGTTCCAGGTGTGTTTGTATTGGTCAATCCAGAACCGGAAACACCTACTGGATTGAACGGAGTTCCTGTTCCAATTGGAACGCCACCAGTTGGTCCAGTATACCATTCTACGGTTCCTCCAACAACGCCTGAAATTGTGCCAGGACCAGTCACATTCCATTGGAAAGTATTAGTTAATGTAATGCTGGAGCCAGCGTATAAAGTCGAAATTAAAGTATAGGTAACACCAGCTGTCAAGGTGGTACTCATCAATGGTTCAAAAGTGGTTGGGCCGCTATCGTCATCACCTACAACCCAAGTTCCGCTTCCACAAACACCCGGATTAAAAGGATTGATAACAATATACCCCATAGCATCGTAGGCTGTAGTTGGAGCCATCGTGAAAGTATAAAAACCAGTGGCACTTACCTGAAAGTCTAAAGATGTATAGTTGGATGTAAGACCCGCACCATCAAATTGGCAAATAGGAGAATTTGCAATAAAAATTATAGGACGAATTGCCCGTGGATCGCCGCCTGCATCCCATGCGCCATTTATGGTGTTCCCCAAATTAGTTAAATTAGTGCATGAACCAGTTGCCGTTATCGACGAACTACCACCGGGGCAAACTGATGTATTGGTGGTTACTGGAGGAGCAGCGTTGGTTATAAAAGATATTGGACCAACCCACACCCCTTTATTTACACCGCAATTAGATCGTACCCAGGCATAATATTGAGCACCTGAAGCCAAACCTGTTAAATTCGCTGATGTAATTCCTGCCGCTGTGCTACCTGTTGGCAAAGTCGCGGGCACAGGCGCTATCGCTGACGATGAGACAATGTAATCATATCCTGATGCAGGAGCAGGAGCTGCCGCATTCCAATTTAGGGTAGCGGTTGTAAATCCAATTCCAGTCGCAGGTAAATTTGTTGGATTTCCGCTACATGGTAAAGCTATCACATTAAAAGTGTAATCTTCGGTTTCACCCGTTGTAATAGAGCCACAAGCTAATGGATTTGAATCGCTCCAATTGGCTCTAATTCTCATTCTATGGCTTCCAACAGTTGCGGATGCAGGTACTGTGAAACTGCCCGTATTGCTTGCGAAAAAGTTCCCAGATCCGTATACTTTTTCACCGATGTCATCAAAATCATAGTCGTTATTCCAGTCAATCCAAATGTTAAAACCGAATGTGCCGCCAACATAAGCTGAGGAAAAATTTACAGTTCCATAGGGTTGTTGGCTCGCTGATTGAACAAGAAAGTTGCCGTAACCGGTCGGAGAAAATCCAGAACCATTATTTGTAATGTTTGTAATTCCTCCAGTCGTTGAAAAATTATTGATGTAAGATGTCGTTGATGTCGAAGTCGATACACAATAGCCAGTTTGAAAGCTGCCTGAAGGTGACCATGCACTATAAGTTTCCTCCACAGTTGCTTCTTACAAAAATGTAATAGGTCGTGTTTGCCACTAATCCAGTAATGTTTACTGTCAAAGCGCCAGTTGCTATTCCTGATGCTGCCGGTGTTGTATTACTAGTAGATACTACATATTCGTAACCGCTTGTAGGCAAAACTACGGGAGGCCCCCAGTTAATTGTAGCTGTGGTAAAGGTTATATTGGTTGTGTCTGATAGAAATGGAGGTTGGCAAGATGAAACTGTACTAGCACAAATACCGAAAGTTCCGTTATTGTCATTTCCAAATTCCCAAAATCGAATATAGACGGTACTTCCTGGGGTTAATCCAGTTCTATTAATATATGACATTGCGCCATTTGTACTGTCATCATCATCACATTCTATTATTGTCAAAGCACCACAAGAACCAGAATAAAGTGCCATTCCAGAATCTAAAATAGTTCCAGCCTGAGAGTCTATAATTAAGATTCCGTTTGCAGGCACAACCGCACTAAACCATACGTCTCCACCGGAATATAAACCACATCCTGGTGCCGGTGTTCCTACAGTTGAACTAGTTGTTGCAAGTGCATTGGAATAGGCTGACATGATGCAATTAACACCAACGGTTAGCGGTATTGCAGTGCTACAGTCATCATTAAAACCAGCAAGAGTAGTTCCCGTTCCGGTTAAAGGACTGGACAAATAATACGCGGGTCCACCAGAGCATGCAGAATTGTTATAAGCATAGATAAAATAATGATATTGCGTACTAGAAGCTAATCCAGTTCCTACAATTGCTGTGGATGCACCGCTTTGAACAAATGTAAATGCAGCACCCAAAGTGGCAACATTTCCAGCGTTATAAGTAGTTCCATTTACAGGTTGACTTGGAGGTGTGCTGGTTAATGAACGAACAACTAAGTAGCCACTGGCAGTTCCTGAAAAAGTCGCGGGAACCGATGTTGAAGTAACCGTTCCTAAAACGAACGAACTGGCTTGGCTTGAGGGAGCAACACAAAGAGGAAATAACGTTGTTACGTTACCAGTCACATAAGCACTGCTACATCCGTTGCTTGCTAAGATTCGATAGTAGTACAACGTATTGGAGGATAGTCCAGTTACTGTCAAAGTTGTTATCGGAGACAGTACGGTAAAAGGAGATCCGCCAACATGCAAAGAATATCCTGAGTCAGTTGTGACTTGAACAGTATAAGTTAGCGGAACTAAGGCACCTCCTGTTGGTGCGGTCCAATTGAGTGTAAACCCATTGAAAACAATACTTGCCGTAGCAACAGTATTAGGGATGGCAGGGCAAGTAACCGCAGTTCCTACTAAAGGTCCGGCGAGATTGTAAGCTGGTCCGCCTGTGCATCCGCCATTATTGTATGCAAAAATATAGTAGTAATATTGTGTGTTCGCGGTCAGTCCACTACCAGTAAAGTTAGTGCTTGCACTACTTTGAATAAAGGTCAGTCCAGCGCCTAAAGTTGCAATGTTCCCCGCATTATACAAAGTCCCATTTACGGGTTGTGTCGGAGGCGTTGGGCTTGTAGACTGAATGACTAAAAATCCATTGGCATTTCCTGTGAATGACCCAGGAATCGTAGTTTGTGTAATGGCACCTGACACGAACGCACTAGCTTGGCTTATAGGAGCGACACATGGCGCAATTATGGTTGTAAAAGTTCCGTATGCAGTCCATCCACTGAATGTACCTCCGCCGCAATCACTTCGCACAAATACGTAATATAGCGTATTAGCTTCAAGCCAGTCACATTCGCAGTGGTACCGGCGACGAATGTTCCTGAACCCGAAGGGGCAAAATTAGAAGTGGAAACTACATATTCATAACCATTAGCTGGTGCAGGACTCGGCGCTACCCAGTTAAGTGTTGCGGATGTTCCTGTGATTGCAGTGGTGGCTGCCAAAGTTGGTTTCACACAAACAACAGGAGAAATACAACTCACACTAGCCAACCATCCAGAATTATTAATCGACGCATTAGAACGCCATCTGATGGTAATCGCTCCTGAAGGATCAGTTGAGGTGATGGTTCCTGGACTTGTTGTGCCATAAAAAGAGTTTGCCGGGCAGTTGGCGCCGCCGGCGGGAAGACCAGATAAAATCTGAGGAGAAGCGGTCGTAGGACCATCATAAATCACCATGCCATCATTACCAGATTCTGTGTTGAAAGTATTAAAAACCAATTCCACTTTATTAGTTCCAACGGATGGTGTGAATGTTATTGTATGATCTTTATTGATATTGTAGGAGTCGTTAGTACCTCCTTGATCGGTAAAATTATAAGTGGTACCGCACACTATCGTTTGTGAACAAGTAGATGGTGTCGTATTTAAAGTTGGGATTATGGTATTATTGGCGGCAATAGTGGATGTCCAAGCAATGTCATCAATCCATCTGAAGTCTACACCGCTTAGCCTTTCATCTATGATTTGCACATAAACATTGGTGAGACCAAGGCTCCTAGATCAACACCAGAAGCGTCCAGCCAAGGGTTAAAAGCGCCAGTTGAACCTCTGGTTGTCCACGTTAATAGGTCGGGAGAAGTACGAACAGTAAACTTGGGTGTGCCTCCAGGAGCACTTTTTGTAATAAAAGAAAAATACCAGGATTACTAATTAGCGGTGTAACGATATAATCACCGACAGCATCAAACTGAAGTTGATTGACTCCTGAATTTGCTACCCCAGTATTATAAGTCGCGGAATTGTCAGTCCAAGTTCCTCCTGAGGTCGGTTTAGCCGTCCCGAAACTTTCATAGTTTTGATAATTGGCGCATTGCGAGAATCCTTCATGACCAAAGAATAGCATAGTAAAGATTACCGCCAATTTTAAAGTAGCATTGAATCGAATAAGATTTGAATTACAAACAACGCCGCAATTCTTTATAATGTAAGATACCAAAAGTTCTAGTTTCATAATATTATTGTAAAAAAAATAAATGGGGCTATAAAATTACAAAATTTTATCCCTTGACATTTATAGAAGTTTACTTTTTTATTAACTTTAATCAATATCTTACAAGAATAGATGACAACTGTTGCGTTTTGTTTAGCTATACTGTGGAAAATGATGAGGAATTTCCATAATCACTTTATTCAAATATAAGATATAGTATAGCAGTCTTTTCTTACTATTATCTTAAAAAATACCCTCCAACAAAAATACTATTAGAGGGTAAGTATTTAAAAAAAGAAAATTTATTTTTGTTTACTAGTTTCCGTGACATCACTATTCCATTTTTTGAGTTTTACTTTTAAGATATAAATACCTTCTGCCAAAGAAATTTGAGTTGCAAATCTTTTTGAGGTTCAATCCATTTCAAAAGTTTTACTTGTTTTCCTGAAATATCAAAAATGTCCAATTGAGTCATAAGTTCTGAGGAAATAACAACCAGTTTTTCATTATTGATGGAAGAAAATAGTGTTGCGGAAACGTCCAATTCATTGATTGAGTAACGCGTTTGATGTATATCTCAAAACAAATCGATCGTCGAACGAACCAATTCCAGAAGCAAAAGTATAAGGGCTTTGCTTTAGATCATGAATAATATTCAGCATTCGGTCTTCTACATAAACATTTTGATTCTCAAATAATCCGTCAAAATGATCAATTCTAATCGAGAACGTATCGTTTACGGTCGATTTATAGCCTAAGGGTACTTGATCCTGATCACTAAATGGCAATGATCTTCCCTGAATAACTAGGTTCTTATCAGGTAAAGTAGAATAGAAAGTAATCGTATTATTATCAGTAAATCGGACACCATCAAAATCTCGATCATAGCTATTGCTCGCGCCTACTGCATAACCCACTAATATTTGATTGAATGAACCACCATTGTTGATCAAATTTAACCAAAGTCGATGTTTTTCATTTACCTCTTGATTTGTGCGACTATTGTTAGCATCTACTATTGCATTTCTAAAAAACTGATCGTTGTTAAAATTGACACGCATCGAATTTTTGAAAACCACTGGGTCTCCACTTGTCGCGGTACCCGTACTTTTAGTAAAGAAACCTTGTCCAGAAGCGATAAAGCCGCTTGGAACTGCACCACCAGAACCAGCTGCAGCAGTAGTTCCAGTTCCACCCAAACGATTCCAGGAAGCATAGTCATTAGCCGCGTAATTGATGATGAAATCTCCATAGAAAGGATCAATATTGGCTGCGCTTGGTGGCGAATTATGCGTCCAAAAATAAATCGTACCATCAATAATCGGAATGTTGGCAGGATCGCTCAAAAACAGTTCCGCATCAACAGCTGAAGCGTATGGATTTCCTAATAAGTTATATTTATCATTGTTATTCGCCAATGGTAATCCACCGAAGTAGATGGGGCACAAAATGTCACCATTGTTTGGAGTACCAATAAAGTTAGCAGTATACGGAACTTTTACATCTGGTGTAAATGAAAAGGTTTGAGGAGCTCTTACGATATACCCTTTGATTGGATTCATGACCGTTGCTGCCGATTCAAAAAACCAACTTCCAAAACTATTCGAAACACTAGGTGTCCAGCTAAAATACTTATCAGAAAGTGTCAAAGGGGATAACATTCCAAGGGTGAAATTCGAGCCCGCTGTAACAGGTGTTCCCCAATAGGTATAATCAAAACGATACATCGGTTGCGTAATTCGCTCTATATTGACGCGACCAATGTTTGGTGTGTTATTAATCTGAACGAGGCTTGCATTATTGTCAATTTCGAACGAACCTGTTGCATTTACATTTATCGCATCGTTAACGGTAATAGAATTATTTGAACTTAATTCAAGTTCGGCTCCAGCCAAAATGGATAATGATTTTGCAAAGGCACTAAAATTACTTCCCGTTATTTCAGGATCGTTGGCAACATTAGGAATTACGACACAATCCGCGATGGTAGGAACTCCAATTGGCGACCAATTTGAAGCATTATTCCAGTCTGTATTTACTGTTCCATTCCATGTTTTGCTATTGCTTGTAATGGTAAGGCAATTGCTAATAGCTGTACATTGCACACTATTTAGAGTTGATGTTATTACCACACGATAATACGTGGTTAAAAGCACATTCGGCGCATCATAAGTTGCACTGGTTGCCCCAACAATGTTCGTCCACGCGCCACCGCAACCGGTCGTATTGCTTTGCCATTGGTAAGAAAGCGTTCCGCTTGCAGTCGCTGAACTCGTGACTGTGAATGCAACTGGATCGTCAAAAACGCCACAGACACTTTGATCTCCTGATACCGTTGATGGCGTAACTGAGTTCACAAAAACAGTTACAAAGTTAGATGTTGCAGAACAGCTGGTACTATTGACAGTCGCAAAAGCAATTCGTCTATAATATGTTGTTTGCATTATCGGACCTGGTGCATCATAGGTTGCATTTACTTCACCGCTTAAATCTGTCCATGGACCTGCACTGGTTGTTGTACTAATTTGCCATTGATAAGTTAAGTTGGTGCCTGTTGCCGCAACTGAAACAGTAAATGCTGCAGGATCTCCGCCGTTGCAAATCGTTCTGTTTCCGCTAATCGTTCCTGGTGTAATGGCATTAGCAGTTACAGTGATGCAGTTGCTTGTTGCTGAACAAGTTACCGTATTTAAAATAGAGGTCGTTATTCTTTGATAGTAAGTTGTGACTGTAACTCCAGCTGGTGCGTCATAAGTTGCTAATGTTGCGCCAATGATTGTCGTCCATGGACCTCCGCATCCTGTTGTACTGCTTTGCCATTGATAGGAGATCGTTCCCGCTGCGGTAGCTGAAGATAATTCAGTAAAGGCCGCAGGATTATTTCCACACAAAGTCTGATCGTTTCCGACTGTCCCCGGAGTTACTGTATTAACAAATACGGTGATGCAATTACTAAAATCTGAACAAGCCGCACTATTTAAAGTTGAAGTAGCTACACGTCGGTAATAGGTAGTAACCGCTAATCCGGCTGGAATATCATAAGTCGGGTTAATGGCAGTTGCGATGTCTACCCACGATCCGCCACATCCTGTCGTGTTGCTTTGCCATTGATAGGAAATGACGCCAGCACCAGAAGCAGCTACACTGTTAAAACCAGTTGGATCACCGCCATTGCAAATCGTTTGAGTTCCAGAAATAGACCCTGGATTGATTGTATTTACCGTAACCGAAATCGGTGCTGATGTAGCGGCACAATTTGTCCCATTTACCGTCGACGTTACCACTCTTCTAAACCAAGTGGTTTGTCCTAATACTCCAGAATCATAAGTGTTGGAAGTCGCTGCTAAAATATCTGTAAACAAAATATTGTCTGTACTACTTTGCCATTGATAAGTCAAATTCACACCAGTTGCGGCAGTGGTTTGCGTAAATGCTGCGGGATCTCCTCCATTGCAAATGGTCTGATTTGCAGCAATAATTCCGGCGGTAACAGTAGGCACAACAGTAATCGAAACAACTATTGGAGTTCCAAGACATCCATTGGATGATGGTGTAATTGTAAATTGAACGATTTGACTTAATGCAGTAGTATTAGTCAACGTAGGATTTAGTGAAAAGGTGCCGCCTGCAACAATATTTCCGGAATTTCCGGAGTTTGTCCCAGTTACATTTGTTGTATTATTTCTTGTCCATGCATAACTTGTGGGTGCATCGGTAATGTTGCCACTAACTACGATGCCCGCGCCACTTCCGTTACAAATTGTTGTATTGTTTCCGGTTGCCACGGCAACTGGAATAGGTCGTATCGTCACATCAAAGATCTGAGGTGAAGTACTACAGATAAACGCTCCAGTCGGTGGACCTGGAAAATTATATACATTTGGATTTATAGTTACGGTCGTGATTACGGTTGCATTGGTATTATTTACAGCGGTCAATGGACCAATAGTAGCACTTGAAGTTCTAAATCCGAAGAAGGCACCACCAGTAGTTCCGATTGGTCCTCCCGTTGCTGGAGTAATGTAGGTTGGATCTGCTGTCCATGTAAATCGAACGGCAGATGTCGAAAAGTGCACGGAATTAATATCTGGTGTAAAAGAACTTCCTGAACAGATTGGACCACTAATACCATCATTAAATCCAAACGAAAATCCAATATTACTAACAACTTCAACGAAGATGACATTACTTGTTACGCTGCCACAAATATTGGTTGTGATCAATCGATAATAGGTGTTAACGGTAGCAAAATTTACAAACGGTGGTTGATAGGTAGTATTAGTAGCACCGCCAATATTATTAAAGGTAGTTCCATTGGTACTATTTTGCCATTGATAGGTATAAACTCCCGAACCTCCTGAGGCAGGAGTTGTAATTGTCAGTAATGAAGGATTTGAAAGAACGCAAACGGTCTGCGGTGCATTAATTATTGGCGCAACCAAAGGGGCATAAACAGTAACTGAAACGGTAGAAGTTGAGCTACATCCATTTGGTGCCAAAGCCGTTATTGTAAAGATGCTCGTTTGTGTGCTTGTCGTATTATTAGAGAAAGTACCATTAATGCTGCTTCCACCTCCAAACGTAGGAATTCCTGTCAAGTTAGCCGTGTTGTCTCTTGTCCAACTGTAAGTTGTTCCGCTCACTGCATTTGAATTTCCGATATTGATTGTTGTAATTGCTTGTAAATGACATCTCGTTTGCGTGCTTGGACTAATCGTGATTAGTGGCGTCGGTAGTACCATAACGTCAACGGTTGTAGTATTCGATGGACAAGTTCCTGCCGTTGCAATAATGTCAAAAGTCACGTTTTGATCACTGTTAGTATTATTTTGTAAAGTTCCGGAAATAGTAGCCCCGCTACCAACATTTGATAAGCCAGTTACATCAACGATATTGTTTCTCGTCCAATTATATGTTGTTCCTGCTACGTTATTGGGATTGGATATATTGATGTCAGCAAATGGCGAACTTCCACAAATTGACTGTGTCAACGGTAAAGCAAGAACGGTTGGTTTTGGATTTACCGTAATTGTAATAGTGTTAATGGTAGTATCGCATCCATTTGCCGAAGCTATAATAGTGAAAGTTGTGGTTTGTACAACATTGGTAATATTGGTTAATGTTCCGCTGATTGAAGCCGTACTGTCAAAAGCTGCAATCCCGATAAGATCGGTTGTGTTGGTTCTTGACCAACTAAAAGTGGTACCCGTTACAGTATTTGGATTAGTTATGATGATTGGAGTGATTGCGTTTTCTGAGCAAATAGTCTGACTAGCTGGCGCTGCTGAAACAGATGGAATAGGATTAACAACCACACTAACAGTTTCCGAATTTGAAATACAATTGTCATCAGAAGTTGCAGTTAACGTAAATAAAGTGGTCTGCGGAATATTGGTAAAATGTATCAAATTTCCAGAAATCGTATCGGTATTTCCTGATGAAGGTATTCCCGATACGCTGACGGTATTATCTCGCGTCCAACTATAGTCAATAGTGCCCGAAATTCCGTTTGGATTGCTTAATATAATAGAGTCAATTGGACTACCCGAGCAAACCGCTTGTGTTAGGATACTTCCTGCCACTGTTGGTTTCGGGTGAATAGTAACATTTATAGAAAATGTACTCGTCGGACACAAACCTGAAGTTGCCGTAACTGTGTACGAAGCAGTCTGGTCGACATTAGTGTTATTTGTTAGTATTTGATTAAATGAAGTTTCATTACTTCCAATTGTGCCACCAGTCATTCCACCCGTAACAATTGGAATTCCCCATGAGTAGGTTGTGCCTATTGGTACGATATTTCCCCCGCCATTAGTTGGAGTAAAAGAAAAGGCTTCTTCGCTGCAAAAAGCAGCAGTGATGTTATTGACAGCAGGTTTTGGATTTACGGTAACTAATAAGGCGAATGCAGGGCCGATACAAGAACCTGTATTCCCTGATGTTGGTGTAATAAAATAGAGCGCCGTTTGCGGTGTATTTGTAGGATTATCTAAAGTTTGACTAATTCCGGTTTCATTATTGCCCGCAATTCCACCGGTCATACCACCTGTTAATATGGGTGTTGGCCAAGTATAGGTGGTGTTTGTCGGTATAACTGTTGCAGCTGTAGGAACTCCATCAACAAGAGGTAAAGTGAAAGTTTCTTCACTACAAGTCGTAAGCGTTTGGTCTGGGATTAAAGGAGTTTGATTGATAATTAGTTCAGCGTTATTTGAACTTAATCCAACGGTGCAACTATTGCTTACAACACAATGGTAATCGCTTGCAGCATCAGCTGGTGTAATTGGATTGATGGTTAATGTACTTGTTGTCGCACCAGTAATGGGACCGCCGTTAGTCAGCATCGTAGCACCTTTATACCATTGATAATTAAGATTTCCTCCTGTAGCAGTAATAAAGAAACTGGCAAACAAATCAGCACAAATCGTTTGTGTTGGTGCAGGTTGAATGGTTATGGATGCAAATGTCTTTACGATTAATGCAGCATTGCTTGATGTAACATTAGTACATGGACTTGTTCCACTGACGATGCAATAATAATTATTAGATGCATCACCAACAACCAACGAGCTTATTGAAAGAGTAGGAGAGGTTGCTCCAGAAATTGAACCTCCATCTACTAATGGCGTTGCTCCTTTATACCATTGATAAGTCAATCCAGTTCCAGTAGCAAGTATTGAAAATGTTGCAGTATTCCCAGTGCAAAATGTTTGAGATACTTGTGGCTGCGCTGTAATTGCAACTTTCTCATTTACAACCAATGTCGAGAAATTTGAGTTGATAGGTAGCGCACATGGTCCGCTAACCACACAATAGTAATTTGTGGATGCGTCGGAGATAGCAACAGGATTTATTGTCAAAGTTGCTGTGGAAGCTCCAGAAATTGAACCTCCATCGACTAGTAATGTTGCGCCATTATACCATTGATAGGATGAAACTGTACCTGTAGTAGTTACCGAAAGACTCACGCCAGTATCTGAACAAGCAGTTTGTGAAACTATAGGTTGAAGCGAAATTGCATGAGGTGTATTTACTTCTACAGTAACAGATGCGCAAACGGTAGTATTGCAAGTCCCACTGTACCGAACAAAATAATCCGTTGTGGTTGTCGGCGCTACAATTATACTTGATCCACTACCTAAAAAAGTTCCACCGCATGATCCCGAATACCATTGTTCCGTGGCTCCAGTTCCAGAGGAACCGCCATTTAGCGTTAAAGTTGTATTATCTCCCAAACAAATTGACGTAGTTCCAGTGATGCTGCCAGGAGCAACTGATAAGGAATTGACAGTTACAGTTACTGAAGCACAGCTCGTGGTGTTACAAGTTCCACTATATCGTACAAAGTACGTTGTGTTTGTCGAAGGTGAAACCGTAATGCTATTACCAGTGCCAGCTGGAGTTCCGCCGCACGAATCTGTAAACCACTGCGCTGTAGCTCCAGTTCCGCCGGTTCCGCCAGTGACTGTTAAGGTAGTTGAACTTCCACTGCATATAGTTGTCGTACCAGAAATGCTCGTCGGTGCAGTTGAGGGTGTATTTATTGTAACTACTGTACTTGCGCAAGTTGTGGTGTTGCATGTTCCACTATATCTAACAAAATAGGTTGTGTTGGTAGAAGGTGAAACAGTAATGCTATTTCCTGCACCAACGCTAGTTCCTCCACATGAATCCGTAAACCATTGCGCTGCGGCTCCTGTTCCCGCTGATCCGCCACTTAAAGTCAAAGTTGTTGAATCTCCTGAACAAATGGATGAAACTCCAGTTATACTTGTTGGAGCGACCGATGGTTCGTTGACGGTAAATACAGTCGGATTGCTAGTAGCGGTTCCTGAACCGGTAATTACCGTAACAAAACCAGTAGTTCCAGTTGCGATTACGGCTGTTATTTGGGTACTTGTAAAAGAAGTAATTGAAGTTACCTGTGCCACCAATTCTTCCGTGCGGTTATGCCACAAAAATTGTTCCGTTGATTACAATCAAATTTCCGGGACAACCACTTGTAGAACCAAGACTGGTAATGGTGGGTATAGGAGCCGTTACATTGATAACATAATCTTCTGCTTGCCCTCGATCACTTTTCTGCGCAAGGTGTCCAGAACATACAGCACTTAAAACCAGAAGCATTTCTTGATTTGCCCTAAAGCAGTCCGAAGGTACTGCGATATTCCTAATAGAGGAACAGCAGCACCGTTAGCCTGTAGAATTTCAAAGTTCCGATATTGCAATTTCAGTGCATTGGTACCGAAAATACCATTTTGGTCCCAATCGATATATACTCTAAAATAGTAAGTGTTATTTCCGTTTGTATTTCCTTTTAATGAAATGGCATTGGTCGCCGAACCTTGAAGTACAGTTGCAGTGTTGCAAAACTTCATATTGTCACCCGCGACAGCGTTTATTGATTCCAGCAAAAGTCACATTAGAAATCGATCGGACTCCAATAGTAAAACTTGGTGTACAATAATTGAAATACCGAGGTATAGGTGATCCTGATTTGTCCGTTAGCACCATCACCACCATCACGACCAGAACAACCGCCACCGCAATTTCTATAGCCACCACCACCTCCGCTTCCTGGATTGGTTGCATTAATTCCGTTTCCGTAAGTATTTCTTGAGACTCCTCCTGCTAATCCATTGGAAAATCCACCTGCTGCTCCTAGACAGTTGTGTTCCACAATCCGTTCGTTCCATTAACATTAGTTGTTCCGCCTGTAGCTGTTCCACCAATACCACCGGCACCTTGATTTTGACCCCCTCCAGTTCCTCCGTTTGCTGTCAACCCCAATATTGTAGTTGCCGTTCCGTTTCCATCCGTTCCGCCATTTCCACTGTTTCCTACATTGTAAGTAATTACTTGACCAACCGCATAAGTATATAACCGCCACCGCACCGCCAGAACCACCATTCGGATTGTTGTCTGCGGCTCCACCAGCACCACCAGCACCCCAAGCCTGAACGGTTATTGAGGTAACATCACAAAGGAACTGTCCAACTGCCATTACCTGGCGTATTTACAGTTATGCTTTGTGCATTTAAGGGATTTAACATCAAGAAATTCACAAGAAGCAAAATGACAAAAGACACATTTTTTATCGATTGAATTTGATGCAAAAAAGGAATCCTTGAATTGAAGTAATTCTTTTTCATTTGGTTTAAGCATTATGATTTGGCGCTTCAAAGTTATTGTAATACGCATTTTTAGAATTATTTTATGGGTAACTAACCTCAAAAATCGATGAAATGCGAAAAATCAGCAATCATAGCGAAATTTATTTGCAAAGTATTGCTTAATAGTGCTTTACAATAAATTAACAGGCTGTATTTTATCGATTTTATATGTATTTTAAAGAGTTATTTTTGACAATAACAAATTGTTTACTAGTAAATGCAATCTTTATTTTAGTACTTTTGAAACACAATTTTTTCAGATGAAATATTTACTATTTATTCTTTTATTTTTACCGATGTCACTGTTGGCCCAATCGAGTTTTGAAAATGGAGAAAAATATTTCAAGTCAGGGAAATATGAGCTCGCAAAAAGTTATTTTGAGACTTCATTACAACAAAATCCAAACGATCTAAAAACAATCGAATATTTGGGGGATATTGAGTGCCATTATAAAAAATGGGAAGCCGCAGTTCCGTTCTACCTCAAACTCACAAAATTGAAACCCAATAATGCTGAATTCTTTTACAAATACGGTGGCGCTATGGGGATGCAAGCCAAAGAAGCCAATAAGTTTAAAGCGCTTGCCTTGCTTGATGATGTAAAGGCTGCATTTAAAAAAGCAATTCAACTCAACCCAAATCATATAGGAGCAAGATGGGCTTTATTGGAAATTTACATTCAACTGCCCGGATTCGTTGGCGGAAGCGAAAGCAAAGCCAAAAAATACGCGGATGAGTTGCTTAAAATTTCTCCTGTTGATGGCTATTTATCGAAAGGTCACATCGAAGAATATTTCAGAAGATACAGCAATGCAGAAAAATTCTATTTAAAAGCTATCGAAATTGGTAACTCAAAACGACCTATCAAAAAATTAGCAGATCTATACAAAACAAAATGGCTCAACCAGAAAAAGCAAAGAAACTTTGGGCTACTTATAACGAAAAAAACAAATCCTAAATGCGTACACATTTTATTGCCATTGGCGGAAGTGCCATGCACAATCTTGCCTTAGCACTCCAACAAAGGGTATCAAGTAACAGGAAGCGATGATGCTATTTTCGAACCTTCTAAAACGCGTTTGGAGAAGAAAGGAATTTTGCCAAAGGAAATGGGTTGGTTTCCTGAAAAAATTACTAGTGATATTGAAGCAGTGATTTTGGGAATGCACGCGAAAGCAGACAACCCCGAATTATTGAAAGCACAAGAATTGGGATTGAAAATTTATTCCTATCCAGAGTTCTTATACGAACAGTCGAAAAACAAAACCCGCGTAGTCATTGGTGGTTCTCATGGAAAAACGACCATCACTTCGATGATTTTGCATGTGATGCATTACCATAATATTCAAGTAGATTATATGGTGGGCGCACAACTAGAAGGTTTTGACACCATGGTGCATCTTACTGAAGAAAATGACTTTATTGTTTTAGAAGGCGATGAATATTTGTCTTCACCAATGGATCGACGTCCGAAATTTCACTTGTACCATCCCAATATTGCCTTGATTTCTGGAATCGCTTGGGACCATATTAATGTATTTCCAACCTACGAAAATTACGTCAATCAGTTCGAAATTTTCATCCAATTAATCACCAATGGCGGCATTTTAGTGTACAATGAAGACGATTCAGAGGTTAAAAGAGTAGCAGAAGCAGCGACGAACCCGATTCGGAAATTGCCCTACACTACACCCAAATACAAAGTTGAGAATGGCGTCACTTTACTAGCAACGCCAGAAGGAGGCATGCCGATTGAAGTATTTGGAGCGCACAATCTCAACAACCTCGCAGGTGCCAAATGGATTTGCCAAAACATGGGTGTAGACGAAGCTGATTTTTATGAAGCCATTGCCTCTTTTAAAGGAGCTTCTAAAAGATTAGAAAAAATAGCAGAAAGTAAAAACAAAGTCGCTTATAAAGACTTTGCGCATTCACCGAGTAAAGTGGCAGCAACAACGAAAGCCGTTAAAGAACAATATCCCGATCGAACCGTAATTGCATGTTTAGAGTTGCACACCTATAGCAGTTTGAACGCAGAATTTCTAAAAGAATACCAAGGTGCACTAGAATATGCTGATGTAGCGGTTGTTTTTTATTCTCCCGACGCAGTAAAAATAAAGCAATTGGAAGAAGTAACCTACGAACAAATTGCGTCTTCGTTTAATAGAAATGACTTGATTATTTACACAAATCCAAAAGATTTCAAAGACTACCTTTTTAATTTGAATCTTGATAATTCGGCACTTTTATTAATGAGTTCGGGTAATTACGGAGGGTTGAATTTTGATGAGGTGATGGCTTTGGTTGATTAAAAGTTATAGGTTGTATGTTGTAAGTTAAAAAGTCTTCTGCTTTTCAAAAAAAATCTATTTTGAATTGTAGTGCTTTGTTAGCTTTTACAGTTTATTGATTGTCATTTTCTTTAATTTGTTGTTAAGACCGATAAAATTCACCAATCAATAAAAAAAATTTCTAAATTTACCAATACGGAACCGACAACGATCAACTGTCAACCGACAACTAATCTAAACGCCATACAACATGTCTGAAAACGCCTATTTCCCAATTCGCCATTGGTCTGAAGACGACCGTCCACGCGAAAAATTACTCCTTAAAGGCAAAGCAGCACTTAGCGATGCCGAATTAATTGCCATTCTTATTGGATCCGGAAGTCGCAACGAATCTGCCGTAGATTTAAGTAAGAGAATTCTAAAAAGTGTCGATAACAATCTGAATGCTTTAGGGAAATCCACAATTAATCAATTGCTGCAATTCAAAGGAATCGGCGAGGCGAAAGCCATCACCATTCAAGCCGCGATGGAACTATCCAGACGGCGACGCACTGAAGAAGCAGTCGAATTGTTCAAAATTACTTCTAGTCTTGCCGTATTTGATGTCATGCAACCGCTCATTGGCGAGCTAGCGCACGAAGAATTTTGGATTATTTATTTGAACAATGCCAATAAAATCATCTCCAAATTTCAGTTGAGCAAAGGTGGAATTACCGGAACGTTAGTCGATGTTCGTTTGGTTTTTAAAACGGCGTTAACGCACGGAGCGGTAGGGATTATTCTCGCCACAATCATCCATCAGGTACGCTAAAACCAAGCGAATCTGATAAACAAATCACTCAAAATTGAAAATTGCTGGAGAACAATTAGACATCAAGATTCTAGATCATGTTATCATTACAGAAACGAGTTATTACTCCTTTTCCGATGAAGGAATTCTATAGAATTTTGGAATCTAAATAAAAAATCTTTACGACTTTTGCGTTCATAAAATGATACTAGTGAAAAACCAGATTACACATATTTTTTTCGACTTAGATCACACCTTATGGGATTTTGATAAAAACTCGATACTTGCTTTTAATAAGATATTTCAAAATGATTTTCCAACGGTCAACACGGATAAATTTATAGAACATTACATTCCAATTAATCAAGCGTGTTGGAAATTATTTCAGGTAGATGCTATTTCGCACGAAGAATTGCGCTATCGGAGATTGAAAGATTCGTTTGATGCAATCAACATTACAATTTCGGATGCACACATCAATCAAATTTCAGAAGATTACATTCGATTTTTGCCCGATTTTAATCATTTGTTCGAAGATGCGCTTACAGTTCTTGAGTATCTCAATGAAAGGTACGAATTGCATATTATCACCAATGGTTTCGCAGAAGTACAATTCAAAAAAATTGCGAATTCCAATCTCGAACCTTATTTTACGACGATTACAAATTCCGAAATGGCGGGAGCTAAAAAACCCAATCCCATCATTTTTGAGCACGCTCTAGTAAAAGCAAAAGCAACGAAAGCGGAAAGCATCATGATTGGGGATTCTATGGACGCAGATGTCATTGGCGCACTCGATTTTGGAATGAAAGCCATTTTCTTTAATCCAAATCAAATTGAAGTGGAAGATTTCATTCCACAAATAACTACTTTAGCGGAACTTAAATTGATTTTCTAAATGAAAAATTCACTCGTTCTATTGCTCTTTTTTTGTGCAAATCTATTGGTTGCTCAGTCGTCAGTCAACCAATATCAGTATGTGATTGTGCCAGCTCAGTTTGATTTTCTTCGAGAAAAAGATGAATATCGATTGAATAACCTTACAAAAATGCTGTTTGAAAAATATGGATTTAAGGTTTTTTTCGACACCGATCAATTGCCAGATGAAATCACGGATTCCAATTGTGATAAACTTTATGCCGATGTAATCAGTTCGGGAAATTTTATAAGAACAAAGTTACAAGTGATATTGAAAGACTGTAAAAAAAATACCGTCTACGAGTCCGTTGTAGGAACTAGCAAAGAAAAAGAATACAAAGTTGCCTACACACAAGCGTTGCGAGGCGCTTTTCAATCTTTTGACACTTTGCATTACATTTATATGCCGCAAAAGAAAAATAGTGAAATTCAAAAAATGGATGCGGCCACAAATAGTACTTTAATTTTAGACGAGACATTTGATGAAAAAGCGACAATACTCTACGCACAGCCCATTGCCAATGGCTATCAACTGGTCGATGGTACTCCAAAAGTAGTGATGAAGATTTATAAAACTTCTAATTCAAGTACCTTTTCAGCGGTCAAAGAAACCAAACAAGGCGTTTTACTGATGAAAGACAATCAGTGGTTTTTCGAGTATTACGAAAACGAGAAATTAGTGTCGGAAAAAATAAACGTCAAGTTTTAATTCTAAAATCTCAAATCCCAAAACTTTCAACCTACAACCTACAACCTACAACCAACCTACAACCTACAACCCACAACCTACAACCCACAACCTACAACCCTCAATACCCATACTTGTCTTTCCAACGATTTTTTAAAAATTCCCTGGTGCCATTTTCGCGACTGTTATTTCCAGGTTCGTAAAAAGTAGTTTTCGAAATCGCCTCTGGCAAAAATTCTTGGTCGGCAAAGTTATTCGCAAAATCATGCGCGTATTTATATTCATCCCCATAACCCAATTCCTTCATTAACTTCGTTGGCGCATTGCGCAACGGAATAGGTACAGGCAAATCGCCAGTTTCTTTTACGACTTGCTGCGCGTTGCCAATCGCCATATAAGAGGCATTGCTTTTGGGTGATGTTGCTAAGTAAATCGCACATTGACTCAAAATAATGCGACTTTCTGGATAACCAATCGTCGACACGGCTTGAAACGTATTGTTCGCCATGATAAAAGCGGTTGGATTCGCATTACCAATATCTTCACTGGATAAAATTAACATCCGTCTGGCAATAAATTTCACATCTTCGCCACCTTCAATCATCCGCGCCAACCAATAAACTGCCGCATTCGGATCGCTTCCCCGAATCGATTTGATAAAGGCCGAAACAATATCGTAATGCTGTTCGCCAGTCTTGTCATACAAAACAGTGTTCTGTTGCACGATTTGCAAAACGCGCTCATTGGTGATTAAAATCTCGCTTTCATTCGACGCATTTACGACCAGTTCAAAAATGTTTAATAGTTTGCGTCCATCGCCACCAGAAAGTCGCAACAGCGCTTCCGATTCGTGGATTTCTATTTTTTTTGGTTTTCAAAATGACGTCAGTCGCCATCGCACGCTCAAGCAAAAGTTCCAAATCAGATTTCGTAAACGGATTCAGGACATAAACCTGACAACGCGACAGTAACGCGGGAATTACCTCAAAACTTGGATTTTCAGTTGTGGCGCCAATCAAGGTAATCCATCCTTTTTCTACCGCGGCCAACAAAGAATCTTGCTGCGATTTGCTAAAACGATGAATTTCATCAATAAACAAAATTGGGTTTTTTGCCGTAAACATGCCGCCGCTTTGTTTTGCTTTTTCAATCACATCACGAATATCCTTGACACCAGAATTAATAGCACTCAAAACATAAAAAGGGCGCTTCGATTCTTGGGCAATAATCTGTGCCAAAGTTGTTTTTCCTGTGCCAGGTGAACCCCAAAAAATCAAAGAGGGAATGATGCCTTTTTCAATTTGCAAAGTCAAAGAGCCATTAGGACCAACCAAGTGCAACTGGCTAATATAGTCTTCGAGTTTTTGTGGGCGAATGCGTTCGGCTAAAGGTGCTTCCATGCTTTTTTTACTTCAAAATTCTAAGTCGTAAAATTAGCCATAATTCTACAAAAATAGCTTTATAATTTGTTGTATTTTCAGGAGCTTTCTCCAGCTGTACACTAAATTTTTTGCGCCGAACGCCGGCACAAAAAGATACCGTTTCCATCTGGGCTAGGGCAGTCGTTTTCAAATGAAATTCGTCGTCAACTGACAAAATAGCACTAACTTGCTTTTGGATACATTTTTGACAACCGCTTGAGAGTGAAATTGTTTATTTGCTTGATCGGTAATTCGTTTAATCGGTAATTCGTTGAATCGTATAAACAGCCCATCGATTAAACGGTTAAACAGTTTATCGATTAAACGCTAACTATCAACCATCAACCATCAACATGGAAGACCAGCATTTTAAATTTTCTCCCTCTGTAATCGCCATTCCATTTCTCTCCGTATTATTTTTATGGGTGGTATTTTGGTGGGGCATTCGCTTCCAAATTGATATTGAATCCTTCGGAATTTATCCCAGAACACTTACAGGAATTCGTGGCATTCTCTTTTCTCCGTTTATTCACGGTAATATTGAACATCTCTATAATAATTCTATTCCCTTGTTAATGTTGATTGCTGCTTTGCGGTTTTTTTATCGCGATCTGACTTTTCGAGTTTTGGGATTCGGCTTGTTATTGACTGGATTAATCACTTGGGTCATCGGGAGAGAATCCTATCATATTGGCGCCAGTGGATTGGTGTATGTGTTGGTGAGTTTCATTTTCTTTAAAGGCATCCGAACCAAGTATTATCGTTTGGTAGCGCTGTCTTTGGTGGTCATCATGGTTTACGGAAGTTTGGTTTGGTATATTTTTCCGAATGTCAAGGAAGGCATTTCTTGGGAAGGACATTTGGCTGGACTCATAACTGGATTTGCCTTTGCCATTTCTTTTAAAACACCAGAATACAAGAAATTGATACGCTACGAGTGGGAAAAACCAGATTATGATCCAGCCGAAGATAAGTTTATGCAGCGATTTGATGAAAACGGCAATTTTGTAAATCTGCCAAAACCCGACCCGAACGAAATCGAACCGTCGAATCCAATTATGCATGAACTTCCTGCGAATACACATACCACTAATTCAGAATATGATGTAGTTTATGATGCAGTAGAAAATAAATATACTATAGTAAGGAAGAATTTGAATTAGAACTAAAATATCACATATTGAAGTCTTGTATGAACTTAAATGCCTTATATGGTCCAAAAAATAATTTTGATTAACCATATAAGGCATATAAGTATATATAAGAAAGTACTAAATGGATTTTTACTTATAGTTTCAACTTCTTTGACGTACGGCTTCGTATAGAAAAGCGCCGCAAGCCACTGATACATTCAAAGAACCAATACTACCAAACATTGGTAATTTGGCCTTTTCATCCACAATTTTTAAAACCGATGGATTGATGCCGCGGTCTTCGCTTCCCATAATGATTGCGACCGGTTCATTTAGGGTCACCTCATAAAGATTTTGATCTGTTTTTTCTGTTGCGGCAACCGTTTTGATTCCAGAACCTTGAAGATAAAAAATCGCGTCTTTGATATGTTCCACCTTACAAATAGGGACATTAAAGACAGCTCCGGCAGAGGTTTTTACCGTATCTCCATTCACAGGAGCAGAGCCAGCTTTTTGAACGATAATGCCATCAACACCGGTACATTCCGCTGTTCGAATAATGGCGCCAAAATTACGAGCATCCGAGATTTGATCTAAAATGAGAAACAAAGGTGTTCTGCCAGAAGCAATGGTTGCTTCGACCAAATCTTCTAAGTCAATGAAACCGATTGGAGAAATACTTGCTACTGCACCTTGATGATTATTAGGAGTCAGTCGATTGAGTTTTTCAACGGGAACGTATGAGAAATTGATATTGGCGCGTTTCATGACTTTCATCAAGTCCTTCATCAATTCTCCTGAAATTTCTTTTTGAATGAAGACTTTATCGACTTCTTTTCCAGATTGAATGGCTTCTATGATTGCGCGTATTCCGAAGATAAGGTGTTCTTTTTCCATGGCGCAAAGCTAATAAAATTTGCGTCACCCAACTAATGGTTTTGACGGAATATTATCCAAGTATAATGAAACTAAAACTGTGTCTTGAAACTCAGATGAACGATGGAATTTGATCCTTTTATCTCTTGTTCTTTAGTGCTTCCATTTGCATAGACAATGTTAAACAACCCGTTTTTTGTTGCTAAACCAAATCCAAATCCTAAGCTGACTAGATTGCCTTTATTTTTGGAAGTTTCATCATTGTAATAACCATAATCAATTATAGAGTGCACGTATAGATTTGGCGCGACGATATACCGATACTCAGACAATAAGGAAGTGAAAAGATTGGCTTGAAGACTATTTTCGTTAAATCCTCGGATAGAGTTTATTCCGCCGAATCGATACAATTCGCTGATAATATAGAGATCACTATTTAAATAATAATTCTGACTTTTGAGTTGAATATTATTTTTTGAATTCAGAAAGAAAGTGTGCTTTACATTCAAATTTAAAAAAACTTGATCGTTTTTGTTTAGCTTAGAACGCCTAGAACCAACACCAGTCTTAAGGTCTATTTTTGTTTTTTCAGGGAATAGAAATTCATCCGATTTAAAATTAACAAATTCAAATTGTGCAGTAACAAAGGAATTAGTAAAATCGCTGATGCTAAAGGAATTTTGATTTTGAATGTCACTGGATTCGGAAGATTGATAACCTAAATACAAGCGGGTGTTGTAATCAAAAAAATAGCCTAAATCCAATGCGGTTTTAGTGTTTTGAAAAGTGCTATCTTGTTTAAAAATGTTCAGTTGTGCTTTCAATCCAAATGAACTTTTAAAAATGTACGGTAGTTCTATCGAACCATTAAAAGTTTTTTGATCGTTTCCATCGCTTTTCCAATTCAGCGATAAGGTTTCGCCAGAATTCAAAAGATTATTCAATATCAAATCTACATAGCCATTAATCGTGACATCTTGTGACTCATTGTTTGAAAATCCGATAAAACCGTCAAACGTATTTGCCTTTGATTTCTCTACATAACAATACACTTTTGTTGAGTCGGTAGAGAATAGAATTTCAGGATATTTGACTTGTTTTACAAAACGAAACTTCTCAATATCGGAATACACATTCTTGAGATTATCTTGATTAAACACCTTTTTCTTATAGATGCGTTTCAATTGGTGCCGATGACTTTCGGGGAATTTCTTATATCCATTAATAACAATATCATCTAAATTCCTCATTTTCTCCGGTTGAACTGATAATTCAGCTAAGAGCTTTTTCTCTTTTTTCTCGAAGTTAACCAGCCGAATTTTAGATAATGCAAACCCCTTTTTTTCTAATTGAGAAAGTGATTGCTGCAGAAATGATTCCACCTTATTTAAAGGTATCTTCAACGTGTCTGTTTTGCCGTCTTTAGAAAGCAGACTTTTGTGAATTGATTTTGATGATACATATATATGTACAGTCGTAGTTTTTTTTTCTAGTTTAAATCGGTACAAAAAAGTAGAATCATTTATTTTCTGACTTGTCTCGATAAATGACTCAATATAACCTGCCTGCAAAATTTTCTCTGAAAATAATTTTACTTCATTTAACACTGATTTGGCATCATGATGCGCTTTATTATAGCCGATAGAATCAATGGTTTTTTGTTCATAAGCAGAATCGCTGTTGATGTCGAGATATTGTTTTTGTGCAAATAGATTGCAGCATGAACAGATGGTTAATAGAATGAGAACAATACGTTTCAAATGAAAAATTATTTTGATAAAAGTAACGCAAAAAATGACACTTTAATATATAATGAAAGTCGAAAATGTTAGGTTTAAAATACGAATGCAAATATGGTTTTCTTTTTATAAGTAAAATGAATTCGGAGCTATTTCATATGTCATTAAAAAACAAATATTTACTTCCTCAAAAAATTAATTAGTTATGATTTGTTTCATTAAAAAAAAGTACTACATTTGCAACCCCGTAAAAAGCGGGAAAATTAAAATCATAATATATTTTTAGTATTAATTATGCCAACAATTCAACAATTAGTAAGAACAGGAAGAACTCAGATAACTAAGAAGAGTAAATCGGTTGCTTTAGATTCTTGTCCTCAAAGAAGAGGGGTTTGTACGCGTGTTTACACTACTACACCAAAAAAACCAAACTCAGCGATGCGTAAAGTAGCGCGTGTACGTTTGACTAATGGTAATGAAGTAAATGCTTACATCCCAGGAGAAGGACACAATCTACAAGAGCACTCGATAGTATTAGTGCGAGGCGGAAGGGTAAAAGATTTACCAGGAGTTAGATATCACATTGTGCGTGGTGCGCTTGATACATCAGGTGTAGCAGGAAGAACACAAAGAAGATCTAAATACGGAGCAAAACGACCTAAAGAAGCAAAAAAGTAATTTGAAAACGTTTGTGAGTTTAGAAGTTTAGAAGTTTAGTTTTTTACTAAACCGCAATAACCTCCTAAACCTTATAACCTTTTCCTAAAACAAAAAGACATGAGAAAAAGAGCGGCAAAGAAAAGACCCCTTTTACCAGATCCGAGGTTTAACGACCAACTGGTAACGCGTTTTGTGAACAACTTAATGTGGGACGGAAAGAAATCAACAGCTTTTAAAGTGTTTTATGATGCCATTGACATCGTAGAGGCTAAAAAGCAAGATGCAGAAAAATCATCATTAGAAATTTGGAAAGATGCCTTGACCAATGTTATGCCTCACGTAGAAGTACGTAGTCGTAGAGTAGGTGGAGCGACATTCCAAATTCCGATGCAAATCAGACCAGACAGAAAAATTTCTATGGCAATGAAGTGGATGATACTTTATGCTAGAAGAAGAAATGAGAAATCAATGGCTCAAAAACTAGCTTCTGAAGTTTTAGCTGCGGCTAAAGAAGAAGGAGCTGCAGTTAAAAAGAGAATGGATACTCACAAAATGGCTGAAGCAAATAAAGCATTCTCTCACTTTAGATTTTAATCATACGAAATGGCAAGAGATTTAAAATACACGAGAAATATTGGAATTGCAGCTCACATTGATGCTGGTAAAACTACCACAACTGAGCGTATATTATTCTATACTGGAAAGTCACACAAAATTGGAGAAGTACACGATGGTGCTGCGACAATGGACTGGATGGCACAAGAGCAAGAAAGAGGTATTACCATTACTTCGGCTGCTACAACTTGTGAGTGGAATTTCCCAACAGAACAAGGTAAAATTTTACCTGAATCATTACCATATCACTTTAACATTATTGATACTCCTGGACACGTAGATTTTACCGTTGAGGTAAATCGTTCTTTGAGAGTATTGGACGGATTGGTTTTCTTGTTTTCTGCAGTTGACGGTGTTGAGCCTCAATCAGAAACTAACTGGAGATTGGCTGACCAATATAGAGTTCCACGTATGGGATTCGTTAATAAAATGGACCGTCAAGGTTCTAACTTCTTGGCAGTTTGTCAACAAGTAAGAGATATGTTGAAATCAAACGCAGTAGCAATTACATTGCCTATTGGAGATGAAATCGATTTTAAAGGAGTAGTTGACTTAGTGAAGAATCAAGCTATTGTATGGCATGATGAAACGTTAGGAGCTACTTTTGATATCGTTCCAATTCCTGCGGAAATGATCGACGAGGTAAAACAATACAGAGATATTCTTATCGAAGCAGTTGCTGATTACGATGAAAACTTGCTTGATAAGTATATGGAAGATCCAGACTCTATTACAGAGGAGGAAATCAACAACGCTTTAAGAGCTGCTACTATGGATATGGCTATCATTCCAATGATCGCTGGTTCTTCTTTCAAAAATAAAGGAGTTCAGTTCATGTTAGATGCAGTTTGTAAATATTTGCCTTCTCCAATGGATAAAGAAGGTATTCAAGGTATTCACCCTGACGACGCTGAATTGTTAGAGGAAGACCAAACTAAAATCTTACGTCGTCCAGATGTGAAAGAGCCTTTCGCGGCTTTGGCATTTAAAATTGCTACTGACCCGTTCGTTGGTCGTTTGGCTTTCTTCCGTGCGTATTCTGGTCGTTTGGATGCTGGTTCATATGTTTTGAACACGCGTTCTGGTAACAAAGAAAGAATTTCACGTATCTACCAAATGCACGCTAACAAACAAAACCCAATCGATTATATCGAAGCAGGTGATATTGGAGCAGCTGTTGGATTTAAAGATATCAAAACAGGAGATACTTTGTGTGATGAAAAACACCCAATCATTCTTGAGTCGATGAAGTTCCCTGCGCCAGTAATCGGTATCGCTATTGAGCCTAAAACTAAAGCAGACGTTGATAAAATGGGTATGGCTTTGGCAAAATTGGCTGAGGAAGATCCAACGTTTACAGTTAGAACTGACGAAGCTTCAGGTCAAACGATTATTTCAGGTATGGGTGAGTTACACTTAGACATTCTTGTAGATCGTATGAAACGTGAATTCAAAGTTGAGGTAAATCAAGGTGAGCCTCAAGTAGAATACAAAGAAGCTTTTACAAAATCTGCGCAACACAGAGAAACTTATAAAAAACAATCAGGTGGTCGTGGTAAATTCGGTGATATCGTATTTGTACTCGAGCCAGCGGATGAAGTTGATGGTAAAGTTCCTGTAGGTTTGCAATTTGTAAACGCGGTAAAAGGAGGAAACGTTCCTAAAGAATATATTCCATCCGTTGAGAAAGGTTTCCGTGAAGCTATGAAAACTGGTCCGTTAGCGGGTTACCAAGTAGATAGTTTGAAAGTGACTTTGTTAGATGGATCTTTTCACCCTGTAGATTCTGATGCGCTTTCTTTTGAGTTGGCAGCGAGAATGGGTTACAAAGAAGTTGCAAAAGCTGCTGGAGCTATCATCCTTGAGCCAATCATGAAAATGGAAGTAATTACTCCTGAAGAGAACATGGGAGATATCGTTGGTGATATCAACCGTCGTAGAGGGCAAGTAAATGACATGGGAGATAGAGCTGGTGCTAAAACTATCAAAGCTGATGTGCCGTTGTCAGAAATGTTCGGATATGTAACAACATTAAGAACACTTTCTTCTGGTAGAGCAACATCTACTATGGAATTTTCACACTACGCTGAAACTCCTGCAAACATTTCAGAAGCAGTAATCAAAAAAGCAAAAGGAAACGCTTAATTTTTAAAAAGATGAGTCAAAAAATCAGAATAAAATTGAAATCTTACGATCACATGTTGGTGGATAAATCATCAGAAAAGATTGTAAAAACAGTAAAAAGTACTGGAGCTGTTGTAACTGGACCTATTCCATTGCCAACACACAAAAAACTTTTCACCGTATTGCGTTCTCCACACGTAAACAAAAAAGCGAGAGAGCAATTTGAAGTAATGTCATACAAGAGATTGATCGACATTTACTCTTCTTCATCAAAAACCATCGACGCTCTAATGAAATTAGAGTTGCCAAGTGGAGTTGAAGTAGAAATCAAAGTATAATTTCAGTATAAGGATTTTAGTAGTGCGTGCTAATTTTTTTAGCACGTACTATTTTGTGTCTAAGTACTATTTTTAATAATCAATAAATAATAATTATGTCTGGGTTAATTGGTAGAAAAATCGGCATGACTAGTATTTTCGACGAGAACGGGAAGAATATTCCTTGTACGGTAATCGAAGCTGGACCATGCGTTGTTACCCAAGTCAGAACCAAAGAGGTCGACGGGTATGAAGCGATGCAACTTGGTTTCGATGACAAAAACGAGAAACATTCCACGCAAGCGGCCATTGGTCACTTCAAAAAAGCAGGAACTGTAGCTAAGAAAAAAGTCGTTGAATTCCAATTTGAAAATGAGTACAAATTAGGTGAAGTATTAACAGTTGATGTTTTTGCTGAAGGCGAATTTGTAGATGTGCAAGGTGTATCAAAGGAAAAGGTTTCCAAGGTGTTGTTAAACGTCACGGTTTTGGTGGTGTTGGACAAGCAACTCATGGACAACACAACCGTTTGAGAGCGCCAGGTTCTGTTGGAGCTTCATCTTATCCATCTAGAGTATTCAAAGGAATGCGTATGGCTGGAAGAATGGGTGGAGATAATGTGAAAGTACAAAATCTTAGAGTTTTAAAAGTAGTTGCTGAAAAGAACCTACTTGTGATCAAAGGATGTATTCCTGGATGTAAAAACTCTTACGTAATCATTCAGAAATAATGGAAGTAAAAGTTTTAGATAAAACCGGAAAAGAAACTGGCAGAAAAGTTCAACTTTCTGATTCAGTATTCGCAATCGAGCCAAATAATCACGCAGTTTACCTTGATGTGAAACAATACTTGGCAAATCAAAGACAAGGTACTCACAAAGCGAAAGAAAGAGCTGAAGTTACTGGAAGTACAAGAAAAATCAAAAAACAAAAAGGAACTGGAACTGCTCGTGCGGGTAGCAAAAAGAGTCCATTGTTTAAAGGTGGAGGTACTGTTTTTGGACCACGTCCTAGAAGTTATTCATTCAAATTGAACAAAAGCTTGAAGAGATTAGCTAGAAAATCTGCTTTCTCAATTAAAGCAAAAGAATCAAATTTAGTTGTACTGGAAGACTTCGATTTCGAGACTCCAAATACTAAGAATTTTATTGCTGTTTTAAAAGCTTTAGGATTAGAGAATAAAAAATCTTTATTCGTGTTGGGTGATTCAAATAAAAATGTATATTTGTCCTCACGCAATTTAAAGGCGTCTAGCGTTGTAAGTAACTCAGAATTAAGCACTTACGCTATATTAAACGCTAATAATTTAGTTCTTTTAGAGAGTTCTTTAGAAGGAATTGAAGAAAATTTAAGTAAATAATAGGATATGAGCATCATAATTAAACCTATAGTAACTGAAAAAGTAACCAAACAAAGTGAGGTTTTGAATCAGTTCGGTTTTGTGGTAGATAGAAAAGCAAACAAAGTGCAAATTAAGAAAGCTGTTGAAGCTGCTTATGGAGTATCAGTTGTTTCTGTAAATACCATGAATGTAAGACCAGACAGATCTACAAAATACACTAAAAGTGGACTAATCAGTGGAAAGACTAACGCTTACAAAAAAGCGATTGTTCAAGTACAAGAAGGAGAAACAATAGATTTTTACAATAATATTTAACAAGAAGGCAGCATTATGTCAGTTAGAAAATTAAAACCTATTACCCCGGGCCAGCGATTTAGAGTTGTAAATAGTTTTGACGCTATTACAACTGATAAGCCGGAGCGTTCATTGATCGCACCGATAAAAAACTCAGGCGGTAGAAATAGTCAAGGAAAGATGACCATGCGTTATACGGGTGGTGGTCACAAGCAGAGATATCGTATTATCGATTTCAAAAGAACTAAAGATGGAATTCCAGCTTCAGTAAAATCAATCGAATACGATCCAAATCGTACTGCATTTATCGCTTTATTAGCTTATGCTGATGGTGAGAAAACTTATGTTATTGCTCAAAACGGATTGCAAGTGGGTCAGAAATTAGTTTCTGGTGCTGATGCGCAACCGGAAATTGGTAACACTTTACCATTGAGTAAAATTCCATTGGGAACTGTAATTTCTTGTATCGAATTACGTCCAGGACAAGGAGCGGTTATCGCTCGCTCTGCTGGAACATTTGCACAATTAATGGCACGTGATGGAAAATACGCTACGATCAAAATGCCTTCTGGGGAAACAAGATTGATCTTGTTGACTTGTTCGGCTACTATTGGAGCGGTATCAAATTCTGACCACCAATTGATCGTATCTGGTAAAGCAGGTAGAACAAGATGGTTAGGAAGAAGACCGAGAACAAGACCAGTAGCAATGAACCCTGTCGATCACCCAATGGGTGGTGGTGAAGGACGTTCTTCTGGAGGTCATCCACGTTCTAGAAAGGGTATACCTGCTAAAGGTTACAGAACCCGTTCTAAACAGAACCCGAGTAACAAGTATATCGTAGAACGTAGAAAGAAATAATAAGATATGGCACGTTCATTAAAAAAAGGACCTTTCGTTCACTATAAGTTAGACAAGAAAGTTCAAGAAAACATTGAAAAAGGAAACAAGGGAGTAGTAAAGACTTGGTCTAGAGCTTCTATGATAACACCTGACTTTGTTGGACAAACAATCGCAGTTCATAACGGACGTCAGTTCGTACCAGTTTACGTAACAGAAAACATGGTAGGTCACAAATTAGGAGAATTTTCACCAACTAGATCTTTTAGAGGTCACGCTGGAGCAAAAAATAAAGGTAAATAAGAAGCAATGGGAGTTCGTAAAAGAGAAACAGCAGATGCGAGAAAAGAGGCTAATAAGTCTATTGCTTTCGCGAAATTGAATAACTGCCCTACTTCACCTAGAAAAATGCGCTTAGTAGCGGACTTGGTAAGAGGTCAGAAAGTGGAAAGAGCTTTGAATATTTTAAGATTCAGCTCTAAAGAAGCTTCAAGAAAATTAGAGAAGTTAGTATTGTCTGCCATCAACAATTGGGAGCAAAAAAATGCTGACGGAAATGTTTCAGAAGCAGGCTTATTCGTAAAAGAGATCAGAGTAGATGGTGGAATGATGTTGAAAAGACTTCGTCCAGCTCCACAAGGTCGCGCACACAGAATTAGAAAACGTTCTAATCACGTTACAATCGTATTAGGAGATAACAATAACACACAAAGCAATTAATAAAGATGGGACAAAAGACAAATCCAATTGGAAATAGACTTGGTATCATCAGAGGATGGGACTCTAACTGGTATGGTGGAAATGACTACGGTGATAAAATCGCTGAAGACTATAAAATCAGAAAGTATATTCATGCTCGTTTATCAAAAGCTAGTGTATCGAAAGTAATCATTGAGAGAACTTTGAAACTTGTAACCGTTACTATCACTACTGCTAGACCTGGTATCATTATCGGGAAAGGTGGCCAAGAGGTAGACAAGTTGAAAGAGGAATTGAAAAAAATTACTGACAAAGAGGTTCAAATCAACATCTTTGAAATCAAAAGACCTGAACTAGATGCTTATTTAGTTGCAACAAGCATTGCTCGTCAGATCGAAAGCAGAATTTCTTACAGAAGAGCAATTAAAATGGCTATTGCTGCCTCTATGCGTATGAACGCTGAAGGTATCAAAGTTTTAATCTCTGGTCGTTTGAATGGAGCTGAGATGGCGCGTTCAGAAGGTTTCAAAGAAGGTAGAATTCCTCTATCAACTTTCAGAGCCGACATCGATTACGCTTTGGCTGAAGCACATACTACTTATGGTAGAATGGGTATCAAAGTGTGGATCATGAAAGGTGAAGTTTACGGAAAGAGAGATCTTTCTCCACTTGTAGGCATGGATAAAAAACAAGCTGGTGCTGGTGGTGGTAAAGGTGGTGATGCTCCAAGAGGAGATCGTAAGCCTTTCAACAAAGACAGAAAACCTGGAGGAGACCGTAAAAGAAAGTAAATTTTTTAAAAAATTAAAGAAAAATGTTACAGCCTAAAAGAACAAAATACCGTAAGGTACAGAAAGGTAAAATGAAAGGAAATGCCGGAAGAGGTCATGAACTTTCTAATGGAATGTTTGGAATTAAATCGGTTCATGAAGATGGAATGTTCCTAACTTCTCGTCAAATCGAAGCGGCTCGTATTGCAGCTACTCGTTATATGAAAAGAGAGGGACAATTATGGATCAAGATTTTCCCAGATAAACCAATCACCAAGAAACCTCTAGAGGTACGTATGGGTAAAGGTAAAGGAGCCGTAGAATATTGGGCTGCCGTAGTAAAACCAGGAAGAATCATGTTCGAAGTTGGAGGAGTACCTTTGTCAGTTGCAAAAGAGGCGTTACGTCTTGCAGCGCAAAAGCTTCCAGTTAAAACTAAATTCGTCGTAGCTAGAGATTTCGAAGCATAATTTATATTTATTATGAAACAATCAGAAATAAAAAATCTTTCTGCAGCGGAGTTGCAAGAGAAACTTAGTCAAACTAAGAAAACATATGCCGATTTAAAAATGGCTCACGCTATGTCTCCAATTGAGAATCCACTTCAAATTAGAAGTGTAGAAGAACAGTTGCAAGATTAGCCACTGAGTTAACTAAAAGAGAGCTACAATAATTCTGCTTAATGATGGAAAAAAGAAATTTAAGAAAAGAAAGAATTGGTGTTGTTACGTCAAACAAAATGGATAAGTCTATTGTTGTGGCGCAAGTAACAAGAGTAAAACACCCATTATACGGTAAGTTCGTGTTGAAGACTAAAAAGTATCATGCACACGACGAAACAAACGACTGTAACATTGGCGATACTGTAAAGATTAGCGAAACGCGTCCTTTGAGTAAAACAAAATGTTGGAGATTAGTTGAAATCTTAGAAAGAGCTAAATAATTATGGTACAACAGGAATCAAGATTAAAAGTAGCAGACAACACAGGAGCAAAAGAAGTTTTGACTATCCGTGTTTTAGGAGGTACCAAAAGAAGGTATGCCTCTGTTGGTGACAAGATTGTAGTATCTATTAAAGATGCCACTCCAAACGGTAACGTTAAAAAAGGAGCGGTTTCAACTGCAGTTGTTGTACGTACCAAAAAAGAAGTGAGAAGAGCTGATGGATCTTATATCCGTTTCGATGACAACGCATGTGTGTTGTTGAATGCGGCAGGTGAAATAAGAGGAACTCGTGTTTTGGTCAGTTGCAGAGAACTTCGTGAAAAACAATTCATGAAAATTGTATCATTAGCACCTGAGGTGCTTTAATTCATAGTAAGATGATAAAGCTAAAAATAAAATCAGGAGATACTGTTAAAGTTATCGCTGGAGACCATAAAGGTTCTGAAGGGAAAGTTTTAAGAGTAGATCGTGAGAAGAACAAAGCGATTGTTGAAGGTGTAAACATGGTTTCAAAACACACGAAGCCAAGTGCAAAAAGCCCTCAAGGAGGAATCGTTAAGAAAGAAGCTCCTATCCATATTTCAAACTTGTCTTTAATTGATCCAAAATCAAAAAAAGCAACTAAAGTTGGTTTCAAACAAGAAGGAGACAAGAAAGTGAGATTTTCAAAAAAATCTAATCAAGTATTATAGTGATGGCTTATATACCTAGACTAAAAGATGAGTATAAGAACAGAGTAGTCTCTGCTCTTAAAGAAGAATTCGGTTACAAAAACGTAATGCAAGTTCCAAAATTGGAAAAAATCGTTTTGAGTAAAGGAGTTGGTGCAGCAGTATCTGACAAAAAATTAATCGACTATGCAGTTGAGGAATTAACGAAGATTACTGGACAAAAAGCGGTTTCTACAATCTCTAAAAAGGACGTTGCTTCTTTTAAATTGAGAAAAGGAATGCCAATTGGTGCCAAAGTAACTTTGCGTGGCGATAGAATGTATGAATTCTTAGATAGATTAGTAACTTCTGCGTTGCCACGTGTTCGTGACTTCAACGGAATCAAAGCTACTGGTTTTGATGGAAGAGGAAATTACAACTTAGGTGTGTTGGAGCAAATCATTTTCCCAGAAATTGATATCGACAAAGTGAATAAAATTTCAGGAATGGATATTTCATTTGTGACGAATGCAAAACAGACAAGGAAAGCAAAATCCTTATTGGCTGAATTAGGTTTACCTTTAAAAAGAATTAAGATATGGCTAAAGAATCAATGAAAGCCCGTGAGGTGAAAAGAGAAAAAACGGTAGCGAAGTATGCTGAAAAGAGAAAAGCTTTAATCGAAGCTAAAGACTATGAAGGCTTACAAAAATTACCAAAAAATGCTTCACCAGTTCGTATGCACAATCGTTGCAAATTGACCGGAAGACCAAGAGGTTATATGCGTCAATTTGGTATTTCACGTGTTACTTTCCGTGAAATGGCGAACAACGGATTGATTCCAGGGGTGAAAAAAGCCAGCTGGTAATCCAAAAAAAAAGAGTATAAATGGTTTCAGGTTCAGTAAAATAGTTTTATTGAAACCGTTACCGCAATTTAATAAATATGTATACAGATCCTATTGCGGATTATTTGACAAAGTAAGAAATGCGTTGCTGCAAACCACAAGGTTGTTGAGATTCCTGCTTCTAATCTAAAAAGAAATCACTAAGATCTTATTTGATCAAGGTTATATCTTGAGTTGAAATTTGAGGACAACGCTGTTCAGGATCAATCAAATCGCTTTGAAGTACGATAAAGATATAAAAGAGCCTGTAATTAAAGATATCCAAAGAATTAGTAAGCCAGGTTTAAAAGTATGCAGGTTTCAACTTACAAAATCCTTAACGGTTTAGGTATTGCGATTGTTTCTACATCAAAGGTTTGATGACAGGAAAACAAGCCAAACAACTTAATGTTGGTGGCGAAGTAATTTATTACGTATACTAAAAAATAGTTAGGACATGTCAAGAAAAGGAAAAAATCCATTCGATTCCTGCTGGTGTAACTGTTGAAGTAAACGACAACATTATTAACGTAAAAGGAAAATTAGGTCAGTTAACACAGGAATATAGCGATATCACTGTAAAATTGGAAGAAGGCGTAATCACATTAGAGCGTCCTTCTGATCATAAAGATCAAAGAGCAAAACACGGATTGTACAGATCCTTAATCAACAATATGATTGTTGGTGTTTCTGAAGGTTTTACTAAAGAATTAGAATTGGTTGGAGTTGGATATAGAGCTTCTAATCAAGGACAAAAATTAGATCTTGCTCTTGGATTTTCTCACAATATTGTTTTAGAATTGGGAAAAGGAGTTAAGTTCGTAGGTGAAGTATTAAGAAGAAAAGCTGGTAAATCAGCTTAAAAAAGATAAGATTATGTCATTAACAAAATCTGATAGAAGACAGAGAATTAGATTCAGAATTAGAAAGATTGTTAGTGGTACAACTGCCAAACCAAGACTTTCTGTATTCAGAAGTAATAAAGAGATCTACGCACAACTCATTGATGATGTGAATGGAGTGACTTTATTAGCTGCATCTTCAAGAGAAAAAGGAGTAAGTAAAGGTACAAACGTTGAAGTTGCTACTGCAGTTGGAAAATTGATAGCAGAAAAAGCGTTAAAAGCTGGGATAGAAAATGTAACTTTCGATAGAGGAGGTTATTTGTATCACGGTCGTATTCAATCATTAGCGGAAGGTGCGAGACAGCCTGGACTTAAATTCTAATATAGTATGTCTAGTAAATACAAGAATATAGAGCAGTAAAACCAAGTGGTCTTGAATTAAAAGATCGTTTGGTAAGTGTAAATCGTGTTACTAAAGTTACAAAGGTGGTGGAGCTTTCGGGTTTTCTGCAATTGTAGTAGTAGGAGACGAGAATGGTGTGGTGGGGTCACGGACTAGGAAAAATCTAAAGACGTTTCTGAAGCAATTGCAAAAGCGGTGGAAGATGCTAAGAAAAATTTAGTAAAATTTCCTTTGAATGGTCAATCAGTACCACGAACAAAAAGGTAAATTTGGTGGTGCTGTATTCTTAATTCCTGCCTCTCATGGTACTGGAGTTATTGCTGGTGGAGCTGTTCGTTCAGTTCTTGAATCAGTTGGGATTCACGATGTATTGTCAAAATCGCAAGGATCTTCAAACCCTCACAATGTGGTAAAAGCAACTTTTGATGCTTTACTTGCAAATGAAGCGCCTTATACTGTTGCAAAACAAAGAGGTGTTTCATTAGAGAAAGTTTTTAAAGGTTAATTCAAGGAAATTATGGCTAAATTATTGGTAAAACAAGTTCAAGTAAAAGCAACTGTCCTCTAACTCAAAAAAGAGATTGGAAGCTTTAGGTCTTAGTAAAATGGGCCAAGTTGTGACGCGATTCAAATCCTGCAATCCTTGGAATGATAAATAAAGTTAAACACTTAGTTTCCGTAGAGGAAGTTAAATAAAAAATACAGTTATGAATTTAAGTAACTTAACTGCAGAAGGTTCTTCACAATCAAAACAAACGTTTAGGACGTGGAGAAGGTTCTGGAAAGGTGGTACTCCGAAGAGGTCACAAAGGAGCAAAGTCTCGTTCTGGATATTCAAAGAAAATTGGATTTGAAGGTGGACAAATGCCACTTCAAAAGACGTGTGCCTAAGTTTGGTTTCCAATATCAATCGCAAAGAAAATACGAAGGGTGAATTTAGATACACTTCAATTGTTAGTTGATAACGGAATCGTAACTGATACAGTCGATATGTCTGTGTATGTGATGAACCGTTTAGCTACCAAAAAATGAAATCGTGAAGATTTTAGGTAGAGGTGAATTGAAGGCTAAATTGAAAGTATCTGCTTCACAAATTTACTGCAACTGCAAAAGCGGCTATTGAAGCTGCAGGTGGAGAAACAGTAACACTTTAATTTTTCTACTACGATGAAGAATTTTTTGAATCATTAGCAATGTTTGGAAAATAGAGGAACTAAAGAATAGAATCCTAATCACTTTAGGTTTGCTATTGGTGTATCGTTTCGGTGCGCAAGTAACGCTACCAGGTATGATGCCTACTCAGTTAAACAGTTTAGCAGGTCAAACTAAGAATGGTATTGGTTCAATTCTAGATATGTTTACAGGAGGTGCTTTTTCTGAGGCTTCGGTATTTGCTTTGGGGATTATGCCTTATATTTCTGCTTCTATTGTGGTGCAATTTGGGAATTGCAATTCCTTATCTACAAAAACTGCAAAAGATGGAGAAAGTGTAGAAAGAAATTAAACCAAATTACACGTTGGTTAACTATTTTGATCACCTAGTACAAGGACCTGGTTATATTTACAACCTATCTCAAACATTACCAAGCAGTGCATTTATGTTAGGTTTTGATTCTTTTAGCTTCTTGTTTTCTTCAGTTCTAATCTTAACCACAGGTACAGTTTTCGCCATGTGGATGGGAGAGAAAATTACTGATAAAGGAATCGGAAATGGAATTTCATTATTGATCATGGTAGGTATTCTTGCAAGATTGCCACAGGCATTTATTCAAGAGTTTAGTTCTACAATCACTAATAATAATGGAGGACCAATGCTTTTGGTAATCGAAATCATTATTTGGTTGTTAGTAATTATTGCTTGTGTATTGCTAGTAATGGCAGTAAGAAAGATTCCTGTTCAATATGCACGTAGAACAACAACGGGTGATTTCGAACAAGATATGATGGGTGGTAACAGACAGTGGATTCCGCTTAAGCTTAATGCATCTGGAGTAATGCCAATTATCTTTGCGCAAGCTATCATGTTTATGCCAGCTGCATGCGCTGCTTGATCTCAAAGTGAAACGTACCAGTCAATTGCTGGAGCATTTAGTAATATGTTTGGATTCTGGTAAATTTTGTATTCGCTTCATTAATTGTTGTGTTTACTTTCTTTTATACTGCGATTACAGTTCCAACCAATAAGATGGCAGATGATTTTAAAACGTAGTGGTGGGTTCCATTCCTGGAGTTCATCCTGGTGCTGAAACTTCTGATTACTTAGATCATATCATGTCATTAATTACATTCCTGGTTCATTATTTCTTGCTTTAATTGCTGTGTTCCCAGCTATCATTGTAAGTCTAGGTGTACAACAATCATGGGCGATGTTCTTTGGTGGTACTTCTTTAATAATTATGGTTGGTGTTGCAATCGATACGATTCAGCAAATTAACTCCTACTTATTAAACAAGCATTACGACGGTTTGATGAAAAGTGGTAAAAATAGAAAAAGCAGTAGCTTAGTTTTTATGGCGAAACAATCAGCAATAGAACAAGACGGATCCATCATTGAGGCATTATCTAATGCGATGTTCCATGTAGAATTAGAAAATGGACATATTGTAATTGCCCATATTTCTAGGAAAAAATGCATGCATTATATCAAGTTATTACCTGGTGATAAAGTGAAATTGGAAATGAGTCCTTACGATTTGTCAAAAGCAAGAATTATAGATATTAAAGAATATTACAATGAAAGTAAGAGCATCAGTTAAAAAAAGAAGTGCTGAGTGCAAAATTGTAATGAAGAAAAGGCAGATTATACTAATCAACAAAAAGAATCCTAGATTTAAACAAAGACAAGGATAGTTATGGCAAGAATAGCAGGGTAGACATCCCAAAAACAAAAGAGGAGTTATCGCGTTAACCTACATCTTCGGAATAGGTAAAAGTCGCGAAGCGAATATTGGCAAAAGCTAATGTAAGGAAGACATTAAAGTACAAGATTGGAATGACGATCAAATCGGAGGAATTCGTGAAGCGGTATCTTATTTCAAAATTGAAGGTGAATTGCGTTCAGAAGTTCAATTAAACATCAAACGTTTAATGGACATCGGATGTCAAAGAGGAATTCGTCACAGAGCTGGACTTCCATTAAGAGGTCAAAGAACTAAAAACAACTCTAGAACTAGAAAAGGTAAAAGAAAACTGTTGCGAACAAGAAAAAAGCAACTAAATAATAAGTAATATAGCTAAAGCAACAACAAAAAAACGTAAAGTTATCGTTGAATCAACAGGTGAAGCTCATATTAGTGCCACTTTCAACAACATCATCATCTCGTTAACCAACAAGACAGGTGAAGTTATTTCATGGTCTTCAGCAGGTAAAATGGGTTTCAGAGGTTCTAAAAAGAACACTCCGTATGCAGCCCAAATGGCAGAAGATTGTAGTAAAGTAGCGTTAGAAGCTGGACTTAAGAAAGTAAAGTTTATGTAAAAGGACCAGGTAACGGACGTGAGTCTGCGATCCGATCACTGCATAATAGTGAGTAGAAGTAACAGAAATCATTGATGTTACTCCAATGCCTCACAATGGATGTCGTCCTCCTAAAAGACGCAGAGTTTAATTCTCAATTAATTAAGTATAACCTGCCGACAGGGTTGAAGATTATCGGAAGGATAAGACCTGAATTCAAATCTCTGTCTTAAAAAATTTAAAATGGCAAGATATACTGGTCCAAGTACAAGAATCGCACGTAAATTCGGCGAAGCAATCTTCGGAGATGACAAATCTGAAAAAGAAATTATCCCTCCCGGCAATATCGGGATGGCTAAAAAGAGGTAGTAACCGGAGTACGCAGTGCTAATTGATGGAAAAGCAAAAGCGAAGTAATCTCACGAACTTGAAAAACAATTTCGTGGTTTTGTTCGAAAAGTATCCAGCTTCGTAGGAGTTACAGGGGAGTTTGTTACCGGGGAACTTAGGAAGCAAGACTTGATAACGTGGTATTCAGAGGGTATCGCTCCTTCCAGAAGAGTCGCACGTCAAACCGTTTCCCTCGCGGACACATGTACAACGGAGAAATTGTAAACATTCCTTCTTACCACTTAAAACCAGGTGATATAGTTGCACCGTGAAAAATCAAAATCAGTAGAAGCGAAAGATCTTTAACTAATTCTCCTCATGTATAAGGAGTGGATTACATGGAACAACGATACTAAAGAAGGTGTTTTGTTTCTGCCCCTGCAAGATTACAGATCCCAGAAAATATTATAGAGCAGTTAATCGTCGAACTGTACAACAAATAATAATTGACTTAGTCGAAATTGCGGCAATATTTAATTTCAGAAGCCTGATAGTTATCTTGACTCGAATCTTAACGATTTTGAAGGTAAATTGAATTTCGACCTTTGTGAAACAGGTTACGTATTGACTGTTGGTAATGCCCACTTAGAAGAGTAATGTCATCCGCTTTAGAAGGATACGCAATTACGTCTGTTAGAATTTCTGAAGGCGTAGACCACGAATTTTCTACTATTCCAGGAGTTGTTGAAGACGTTACAGAAATCATTTTGAACTTAAGGCAAGTAAGGCTCAAACGTCAAATCGGAAGACGTAGATAACGAATCAGGTTACGATTTCAGTTACCGGGAAAGCACCAACTGTTACGGCAGGAGATTTCGAAAATTCATTTCTGGTTTTCAAAGTTTTGAATCCAGAATTGGTAATTGTAATTCAGATAGCAAAATCAAAGTAAATTTGAATTGACTATCGAAAAAGGTCAAGGTTACGTTCCAGCTGGGAAGAAAACAAAAACAAAATTAAGCTATCGGAACCATTTTTCACCGACTCTATTTTTACGCTAATCAAAAACGTAAAATACGCTATCGAAAATTTTCGTGTAGAGCAAAAACAGATTACGAAAAATTAGTTTCGAAATTGAAACTGATGGTTCAATCAACCTAAAGATGCTTTTAACCGAAGTCGAAGAGTATTAATCCACCCTTTATGCGTTGTTTTCGATGAAAGAATCACCTTGGAAGCTGACGAAATTGTACAAACAGAATCTTACGACGAAGAATCCTTGCATTACACGCAGTCAATTGCTTAAAACTAAATTAGTCGATATGGATCTTTCCGTAAGAGCATTAAACTGTTTGAAAGCTGCGAAGTGGATACATTTGGAGACTTAGTGTCTTACAACAAGAATGACTTCCTGATGAAGTTCCGTAATTTCGGTAAAAAATCTTTAACAGAATTAGACGAATTGGTCGCTGTTAAAAGTTTAACCTTCGGAATGGACTTAGCCAAATACAAATTAGATAAAGAATAAATAAAAACAATTTTGCTCTCCAAAGCGGATTGAGCAAGATGAAGATTTAAAAAAGTCATGAGACACGGAAAAAATTCAAACTACTTAAGGAGACAAACGGTCATAGAGAAGCGATTGTTCTAATATGGATTGTTCTCTTATCGAGATATAAAAGTATCAACATTAACGGTTGCTAAAGCGAAAGCGTTAAAACAATGTTGAGCCAAATCATTACAAAATCAAAAGAAGATACAACTCACAACCGTCGTATCTGTTTTTCTTACTTGCGTAGCAAATATGCAGTTAACTGACTTGTTCAGAGACGTAGCCGGAAAGTAGGTGATCAGCCCAGGTGGTTACACCAGCATCATTAAAGTTGGTAACGCTGGGAGATAACGCTGATATGGCAATGATCGAACTTGTAGATTTCAACGAACTATACAACGGTAAAAAGAAGAGAAAAGGGAAAAGCCGTCGTGGCGGAAAACGGCTAAAGGGCTAGCAACAGCTCCTGCCGCTGCTCCAAAAGCCGCTCCTGTTGTTGAAGCTCCGGAAGCTGAATCGGTTAAGAAGCCCAATCGTTGAAGTAGCGTTGGAGGAAACACCTGTTGCACAGGCACCAGCAGTGGAAGAAGCTCCAGTTGCAGAAGACCAAGTTAAACGCCAGAAGCAGAAGCCCGAAGCACTGTTGTTAAAGCAAAGACACCGAAGAAAAGAAAGCAGAATAATGACTTTCCATTCCGATAAAATCAGGCGATAAACCTTTGAAGT
>JADKBW010000010.1 GCA_016714905.1 Flavobacterium sp. | reverse complement strand
CATTGGATGTTGTCGGCCATTTGTTGTTGAATTTCTTCTGGCGCTGTTTTCATCATTTCCTCGAGCACTTCGCAAGCGATGGTATCTGTTTTGGCTAAATCTTCTGGTTTTCCGGAAGCACATACCCAACGAAACGGACCAAATCCGTAGTCGAAACACATCGGTCCCATAATGTCTTGCACATAACTTGGGGTAACGAAAATCGATGTGGTTTTCTGCCATGATATCTGCGCCAGCACGGGAAGCTTCCAAGAGAAAGGCATTGCCATAATCGAAGAAATACGTTCCTCTTGCCGTGTGTTTGTTGATGGCAGTCGTATGTCGACGTAGTGTTTTTTGCACTTCTTCTTTAAATTTTTCAGGGTTATTCGCCATCATGTCGTTGGCTTCTTCAAAGGAATAACCGATTGGATAATAACCACCAGCCCATGGATTATGCAAGGAAGTTTGATCTGAACCCAAATCGATGTGAAGGTTTTCCTGATCGAATCGTTCCCAAACATCGACCACATTTCCCAGGTAAGCGATAGAAACGATTTCTTGGTTGGCTAATGCTCTTTGCACGCGAGGCACCAATTCGTTGATGTCTTCAATCACTTCGTTAATCCAACCTTGTGAATGTCGAATATGGGTAATTTTTGGATTAACTTCGGCGCAAACGGTAATGCAACCTGCAATATTTCCAGCTTTGGGTTGTGCACCCGACATACCGCCTAATCCTGAAGTGAGAAACAATCCGCCTTTAGGAGATTTTTTTATTTTTCTAAATCCGTTGAGCACGGTGATGGTCGTTCCGTGTACGATACCTTGTGGACCGATATACATATAACTTCCGGCCGTCATTTGGCCGTATTGCGAAACGCCTAGGGCATTGAATTTTTCCCAGTCGTCTGGTTTGGAGTAATTCGGGATCACCATTCCGTTGGTTACGACTACTCTCGGCGCGTCTTTATGTGAGGGGAATAATCCCATTGGATGACCCGAATACATGGCTAAGGTTTGCTCTTCTGTCATTTCCGACAAGTATTGCATCGTGAGTAAATACTGCGCCCAATTCGAAAACACAGCTCCGTTTCCGCCGTAGGTTATGAGTTCATGTGGATGTTGCGCCACTGCATAATCCAAATTATTTTGAATCATGAGCATGATGGCTTTGGCTTGTTCGCATTTTCCTGGATATTCAGAAATCGGTCGGGCGTACATCGTATAGTCAGGACGGAAGCGATACATATAGATGCGTCCGTAGGTTTCTAATTCGTCGGAGAATTCTTTGATAAGTTCCGCATGATGTTTCGGTTCAAAATAGCGCAAGGCATTGCGAAGGGCTAATTTTTTTTCGTCGGCAGAAAGAATTTCTTTTCTTTTTGGCGCGTGATTGATTGCCGGGTCGTAAGGTTTTGGTTGTGGTAGAATTGCTGGAATTCCTTGTTGTATTTGTTCTTTGAATGTCATTTTTTTAGTTGCTGAGTGACTAAGATTCTGAGTCGCTAAGTTAAGGAGATTTTTCTGGTTTATGCAAGAGTGCGTTAGGGATTGAGCGATTGTCTGAGCTCTTTTTTGAGGTGTGTTAACGGCACAAAAAAAGCGAGTGCGAAAGCCCGACCCGCCTTTTTCGGCGAGGGAACGCCCCATTATTTCTTAAGATTACCTGTTTTTTTATCGAAACCGTAAGGGCAATGTCGGCAACCGCTTTTGCAGCAATAGCCGCGTTTGAGGTGGAATTTTTCGGTGAAACATTTGTAGCCTTCGGGGGTAAAGTAGAAATCTTCGCCTTCGATTGGTATATTTTCTTTATTTTGGTCGAACATAGGCACAAATTTAACAACTTTAGAGGAATGATTTTGATCGTTAGCAAATATTTAATACCAAAGGGTTTTCGAGGTTTGACAGTGTTTCCGTTTGTCGTGGTGCGAGATCGGAATGCGCAAGATTATTTGGTATTGATGAATCATGAACGCATTCACTTGCGGCAGCAATTAGAGTTGTTGGTTTTGCCGTTTTTTGTGATTTATGGATTGGATTACTTGGTGAAATTGCTTCGCTATCGCGATAAAGATGTGGCGTATCGAAATGTTGTTTTTGAGCGAGAAGCGTATCAAAACGAAAACGACCTTGATTATTTGAAGTCAAGGTCGTTTTGGAGGTTTTTGAAGTATGTTTGAGTTAATTCGTTTCTTTTTCGGTCGCTAGTTTTTCAGTTTCTTTATCAACTTTCTCGTTGGTTGGTTTGTCCCAACGGATTGTGGATCCGTCCCACCATAAACTTTGTGGATTGTCTATTTTATTGTTGTCATTGAACATAACACCGTCCATTTTCTTATCGAAATCTTTTGCCAAAAGATCTGATGGAACTTCAGGGTTTTCTTCGCCTTTTATTTTGGTGATGGCAATCCATGAAATTTTAGTGTTGGAAACGCCATCATTGTTTTCGATGATCCAGAAGCCGTTTTTATCAATGTTGTCGATATAGACACCGTTTGATTTCCCTTGAGGAGAAGCGGTAATAATCACGTCGTCAATATTGGAAATAATTTGTTGAAAAGCGTTGTCGAAAGGCACAAATGCTCTTCCGTTCGTTAGATTGACTTTCCGTTTACAGTAACTTCAGGTTTCAATGAAGTCGACATAAAGCTGGCTACTTTATCCTGATTTTCAGATCCAATCAGGTAGGCGAGTGGTTTGTTGGTGTAGCCATTTCCATCAACGTACAAACTATACGTTTCTCCCTTGGTATGGAAGCCATATTTCATTCCGCGTACCCAACCGCCCATTACTCCTCCGTAAATTCCTAAACCAACGTGGGTGTTTTTTTCTGAAAAGTTGTTGGACATTCTGCCTGTACCTAAACCATTAGTGTGTGCTTGACCAAACCATAAACAGAGAGTCAATTAGATTCGCAAGCATAATATCCTAGTCCGCCCATAGCTAATCCAAAAGTCGTTTCCTAAAACACCGCCTGAGCGAATTGATGCTCCTCCACTGCCGTAAGTTCCGAATTTGTAACTTCCAGAAGTAGTTGCACCACCTGAAACACCGGTGTGAGGTGCTGTGAAGGCAGTTCCAGCAGTGGTGGTTAAAGCAAGTCCACGCACACCAGCACCTGTTGCGCCGGTACCATTGTATTAGCCCTTGAACTCCACCAAAAGCGGTAGTTCCAGCTGTGATTTGTCCATACACACCACCGCCATTAAAGCGGTAGCCATTTGTAGCCCAAGGAAAGTAACATTTCCAACGGCATTCATTAAGTCTCCAGCCAGCACTGTATTCAGCGTGCCAACAAAAAATTCTCCTAAACTACTAAAGCGGCCGCGATAAATATTGTTTGTTCTAAAATCAATATTTTGAGCGTCTGTGGTTCCAATAAAGTTGGTTCCAGCCACTAAGATTGACCCTCCGTTTGTGCCAGCGTTTCCAGTTGTAGTCCATGCAAAGCTCCCTGGATTCTGCCACGATACTACTCCCGCGCCGTTGGTTTGCAACACTTGTCCATTAAGTCCTCTGGAAGGTGGAAACGTATACATGTTGGCTCCCGTAGTTCCGATTCCCACATTACCTAAAAAGTATCCGGCAAAATTAGTTGCTCCAGGCTTTAATACCTCTGAATGGATGCCATAATGAACACCGCCTGCGGCAGGACTAATAAAAGAATATACCCCTGTTTTGAGTCCCGCGCCCGTACCGGAAAGAGTTGCGGTTACTCCAGTATGAGCTGAACCGTTGGTATTGGTTATTTCATTATATGATCCGTTTTGAAGTCCCAACACGCTGCGCCAGTGGATGTTGTAATTGCAAATTGATTTGCCCACTTCCGCTTAGTTCGTTTCTGACTCCATACTTAATTCCTGTTCCTGCACCGCTTAGACTGTTAAAAGTGCCAAAGTGGCTTCCTGTTCCTGTATTGGTAATGGTATTTGAAATTGCATACATACCATCGTTTGAATTTCCCTGAATGGCGTTTGCAAATCCAAAACGACTAACACCTGAAGAGGATGTACTATTAAAAGTGTTGTTTATACTACTGACAGGAGTTCCGCTAGTAAGGACGTCCAGTGCACTATTAGCAGTGTTTTTGCCTATGGCAACGTTTCCAGTGTGAAACATATTGTCGGTTATGGCATTTGGTGCAGTTGTCGTTCCTTGTTCGTACCAATCATGATCACCATTGGCAGCCGAAGAAATGCCAATCCAATCGATAGTGCCATTGTCCCAATAGTAAAAACCAGGCGCTTTAGGATTTCCTCCAAATGTCGTTGCAGCTGTGAGGTATACCAGCATTCCTTGTTGCGCTGCTGTTGGATTTGTTCCAGAAAAACATCTACCTTTGGTATTATCATTCCATCATTGTTTGCTGGAGTTGCTTGGTTACTGGAGCGAACATCTAATTGCGCATTGGGCATTGTTGATTCCTATTCCAATTTGTGCGTGTATGAATATTGACCATCGTCATGACAATTGCAACAACATAAAAGTAATTTTCTTCATAACTTTGGTTTTTGGGACTCAAACCTAAAAATAACTATTTGATATTCAATGCAAGTAGGTGTTATAATCGATAAGCAGCCTTTTTCTCGACGAGCGTCGTATTTTGATTTTTTTTTGAGTCAAACGGATTGTTTGTTAATTATTATTTTTACTTTTAACCTCTAAATTAAAGAAAATGAAGAAGATATTTGTTTTAACCGTTGTTTTATTGTCGTGTGTAAGTGAAAGTGTTTTTGCGCAATTGTATGTGAGTAATAATTATGTATATGTTGCCGACAAATACCTTTATGTGCAGCAAGATGTAAATATTCAAAATAGTGGAAATTTATATTTAAGGAATGAATCGCAATTATTGCAAGCCAAAGCAGGAAGTTCTGCCAACTCAGGAGCAGGTAAATTATCAGTTTTTCAAGAAGGAACGGTAAACAATTTTGCTTATAATTATTGGTGCTCTCCAGTTGGGAATTCAATTACCGCTTCAGGGAATGAGCCTTTTGGAATTACAATGCTTAACCAGCCCACTTCCGCAATAGTCAGTACACCAGCAACGATGTTATCCATGAGTACTTATAACGGGATCGCGAATCCGTTAAGTATTTCGCAAGGTTGGATTTTTAAATATTTATCTTCTTCGCTATATTCTCAATGGTTTGGTGTTTATTCTGCTTCAACTTTAAATCCAGGAGAAGGATTTACGATGAAAGGAACGTCAGGTACAGATGCAACTTTCACGGATGCAGGAGTTACCAATAATCCAGGAAGCAAACAACGCTATGATTTTAGAGGTCGCCCAAATGATGGTGATATTACCATTAACCTTGCATTAGGGATGAGAACATTAACGGGAAATCCGTATCCTTCTGCGATTGATTTAAGAGCTTTTTTATTAGGAGCAACCAACTCAACGGGTATTGCCTATTTTTGGGAACAAGACAAGACGGTTAATTCACATTTTATAGCGGCTTATCAAGGTGGCTATGGTACTTATTCAGCAGCTGGTCCGATGGGAACTTATGTTCCTGCGGTATTTTATGCCTACGATGGTGCAGGAACACAATTGGGGTCCGTTAGTTTAGGAAGTAATTATGAAAGACGTTTCTGTCCCATTGGACAAGGTTTTATGTTAGAAGGTGGTGTTACTGGAACAGTAACTATGCAAAACAGTTATCGGGTTTATCAAAAAGAAGGTGCTGCGAATTTTTCTCAATTTGAAAGAAATGGTAGTGAAGATTCTGGGATCAAAAAGAGATTGTCAGAGGACAGTGATTTTTTGCCGGAAATCCCTTCTGTTTCAGGATTTGACTATACTACTGTGAGTACACAACCAGCGCCGCAAATCAGAATTAATGCATTGATGAACAATCAAGCGGTGCGACAATCGGCCTTGGTATTTGAAAATGGGGCAACGGATGGTGTTGATTTTGCCTTAGATGCCAAATCGCCAGACACGACAGCAGATATGGATATGTATTTTGTAATTAATGATGCTGCGTATATTATTAATGTTTTAGAATTTGATATACATAAAGGAATCCCAATCGGTTTTAAGAACCCAATTCCTGCTACTTTCAAATTGCGAGTGGGAGAAATATTAAATCTTGATGTAGTTGAGCACGTTTACCTTCATGATAAAATTTCAGAGAACTACTATGAGATAACAAATAGTGATTATGAAATTTCGCTTCCTGCAGGAGTCAATAATACGCAATACGAATTAACGTTTGTCAATTCTTTAATGGGAGTTGAAGATTTATCTTCAGATAGCTTTCAAGTATTACAAAATAATACTTCAAAATCTTTCTCCGTGTTGAATCCATCGTTGAAATCCGTTAAGTCAATTCAGTTGTACGATATTGCAGGTAAATTAATCTTGAATGCGACAGATGTTGGAACAACGGAGAAATATCAATATTCAACAGCGAGCTATAGTGATGCGATTTATATTGTAAAATTAACTACTTCGGACAATCGTGTTTATAACAAAAAAATTACTGTTTATAACGGACAATAATGAGAGAAAACATCAATTCAAGCAGTCTTTTAAGGCTGCTTTTTTTGTGAATTGTATCAGCTTATTTTTAGTGTTTTGAATACTTTCAATCAAACTATACCTATTTCATTTTCAAATATTACTCTAGAAATCAAAAGGGAAGATTTGATACATCCTATCGTTTCCGGAAATAAATATCGAAAGTTAAAGTACAACTTGCTTCAAGCAAAAGCAGAAAACCAACATACTTTATTGACATTTGGAGGAGCGTACTCCAATCATATTGCAGCTGTTGCTTTTGCTGGAAAACAACAAGGGTTTAAGACTATAGGAATCATTCGAGGAAATGAATTGCACAATGGATTTGCGGAAAATCCAACCTTAAAATTTGCTCATGATTGTGGAATGCAATTCGATTTTGTTTCGCGAGAGGATTATCGGAAAAAGTCAGAATTTGATTTTATAGAAAAATTAAATGCAAAATGGGGCGATTTTTACTCAATTCCTGAAGGAGGAACCAATACACTTGCCGTTTTAGGTTGTCAAGAAATATTAACAGAAGAGGATAGCAAATTTGATTTTATTTGTTGTTGTGTGGGAACTGGCGGTACAATTTCTGGTTTAATTAATAGTGCGCAACCGCATCAAAAAATTCTCGGATTTCCCGCGCTTAAAGGCGACTTTTTAATAGAAGAAATTCGTAAATTTGCCACGAATGATAGATGGGAATTAATTGGAGATTATAATTTTGGCGGATATGCCAAGATTTCGAATGAATTAGTAGATTTTATCAACCGTTTTTTCATAGAAACTGGCATTCCTTTAGATCCAGTTTATACTGGAAAAATGGTTTTTGGCGTTATAGATATGATTCGTAATAATTATTTTCCAAAGGACTCAAAAATATTAATGATTCACACTGGTGGACTTCAAGGAATTGACGGAATGAATTTTAAATTGCAAAAGCAAAATTTGCCGATACTATTAAAAGATGTTTAAGAAAATTTTATTTTTTCTTTTTGTTATTGTACTTGTAGGATGTTCGACTTCTCAGCCAGTGGTTAGAACATCGAAAACAGTGTATAAAAAGCCTACTTCAAAAGTTACAACTACCCCTAGCAAAAAACCTGTTGGGAACCGCACTGCCGTTACTTCTTCTAATAAAAAACCAGTAACGCAACCTGTGGTTGTAGCAAAAAAGGCCAGTACCGCTGCAACGTCGGTAGAAAAGAAAGCGATAGAAGAAAATTACGAATCGGCTAAAGAGAAAGACAAATCGACAAAAAATCAAACAGTCTACTCAAAAACTGAAATACTAGAGGCAACGACTCGTGTTAAAGTAACCACGGCAATGGTATTAGATTATATCTCAACCTATAAAGAAGTTGCCAAGAACAACATGCGACAATATGGAATTCCTTCTAGTATTATTTTGGGGCAAGGCATTTTAGAATCAGGTGCTGGAACAGGACCACTGAGTATTTTGGCCAATAATCATTTTGGAATTAAGTGCCATAAAGATTGGATAGGTCCAAGTGTCAATTATGACGATGATGAAGAACAAGAGTGCTTCAGGAAATACGATAAGTCGATGGAGTCGTATCAGGATCATTCCCTTTTTTTACTGAATAGACCTTGGTACAAACCATTGTTTGATTTAGAAAAAGACGATTACAAATTGTGGGCGCGCGGGCTAAAAAATGCCGGATATGCAACAGATCCAAAGTATCCAGACAAGTTAATTGCAATTATTGAAAGATATCAGCTCAATCAATATGATGCAGAAGTTCTAGGTAAAGATTTTGTTTTACAAGTTTCTAATGTAAAGCCTTTGCCATTCAATGCAGAACTGTATGAAGTACTTCCGGGAGATACGCTTTATTCAATTTCTAAGAAATTCAATATATCAGTAGATGACTTGAAACGATATAACGATATTCAAGACAATGCCCTTTCAATTGGTCAAAACCTAAAAGTTAAATAATTCATGTTATACCAAAGAAGTAGTCAGCTTTTTGCCGAAGCTGAACAAGTGATTCCGGGAGGTGTTAATTCACCAGTACGAGCTTTCAAATCAGTAGGAGGAACCCCGATTTTTGTTAAAAGTGCCAAAGGAGCTTATCTATTCGATGAGGACGGTAATCGTTTGATTGATTATATTAATTCTTGGGGACCCATGATTCTAGGACATGCCTATGAGCCAGTTGTGTCAGCCCTTATTGAAAGAACGAAGCTTGGTACTTCATTCGGAATGCCAACTGCCTTAGAAACAGAGATTGCAACACTAGCCATTTCAATGGTGCCAAATATAGAAAAGATTCGATTTGTAAATTCAGGTACAGAGGCTTGCATGAGCGCCATTAGATTGGCGAGAGGATATACAAAAAGAGATAAGATCATCAAATTTGCAGGTTGTTATCACGGGCATTCTGATTCGTTTTGATTCAGGCGGGAAGTGGCGCAAGCACCTTTGGAACTCCAAACAGTCCTGGCGTAACCGCAGGCACACAGAAAGATACCTTGTTGGCTCGATATAATGATCTAGAAAATGTTGCAAAACTAATTGAAGCCAATCCCATGGAAATAGCGGCAATTATTGTCGAGCCAGTAGCTGGGAATATGGGTTGTATTCCTCCAAATAAAGGTTTTTTAGAGGGTTTGCGACAACTTTGTACAGAGAACAGCATATTACTAATTTTCGACGAAGTAATGACTGGATTTCGACTGGCAAAAGGTGGTGTTCAAGAATTGTATAGTGTCAACGCTGATATAGTGACTTTTGGAAAAGTAATAGGAGGAGGCCTGCCAGTTGGAGCCTTTGCAGCGAGGGCTGAAATAATGGACTATTTAGCGCCAATTGGACCAGTGTATCAAGCAGGCACGCTATCTGGGAATCCACTAGCAATGGCTGCGGGATTGGCGATGTTGAAAGCAATTAATGAAGATGATCAATTATTTCAAAGACTTGATGCAAAAACGGCGTATTTAGAAGACGGTATAAAAAATGCGTTTGATGATACAAATCTGGCGTATACAATCAACAGAGTAGGTTCGATGATTTCAGTACATTTTGATTCTTCGCCGGTTGTTGATTTTCAAAGTGCTGCTAAAGGCGATAATAGTACCTTTAAGAAATTCTTTCATGGACTATTAAATGAAGGAATTTATATTGCTCCATCAGCATATGAAACTTGGTTTATCACCGATGCCCTAACGTATGAAGATTTAGATTATACAATAGAAGCGATAAGGAAAGTTTCTAAAACGCTATAACAAAAAAACTCACTATTTCTAGTGAGTTTTTTTACTTATTATCCTTTATTAGTGCGTTAATTGCTTCAATAAGTCTGGATATTTTGCTAATTGATTTCTTTGCTCTGGACTTAAGCCGCTCATCAATTTGTGTTCGTAAGCTTGTCGAGCGTTTTCTTTTTTCTCTTTTGATAAAGTAGCATCAGACATCGTTTCGTGCTTCATTGTCATTAAGGTAATTAAGTCTTGTTGCAAAGTTTCCGACAATTTTACTTTAGATGCTAACGCAGTAATATCGTTTTTTGCGGACTCTTGAGCAGACATTTTCTTTTCTTGTGCATTCACATTAATTGTAAAGGCTAACAAGAACGTAACTAGAGCAATAACTTTTTTCATAATTTGAATTATTTAATAATTGAAATCAAATCTAATTTATTTATTTGATTCCGCAAAATTTTCAAGCCTATTCTTCTTTTCGCATTCCTGCTTTTTTCTCTATCATTCGCTCCTTGTTCTGTTCTTTCTTTTCCTCCCATTTTTTCATTTGCTCGGGTGTAAGAATTTTTTGAAGTTTCTCAGTCATCGCTTTTTGATCATCGTCGCGTTGCTTTGCTCTTGCTTCGCGCTCCTCTGGTGAAGGTTTTGCTCCTTTTTCTTTCATAGCTTTGAAGTCTGCTAGTGCTTTTTCTCTTTTTTGTTGTTGCTCAGCGAGAATTGGAGCAATTTCCTTTTGTTGTTTTTCAGTTAGGTTTAATATGGCCGACACTCTTTTCAAACGAAGTTCACTTCTTTGTTCTGGCGTCATTTTTTCCATTTCGGCTCGTTTTGAACCTGGTTTTCTTCCTTCTTGTGCGAAAGTTGTTATGCTAACAACTAAAAGGGCAGCTAAAAATACTTTTTTCATCTTTATTTATTTTAAAATTATTTGTCACTTTGACCTTCTCAAATATAAATAGTTTAAAATCATCTATAGGTCCAGTCGCAATTATTTTTGAAGTTATCCGAAATAAGAATTTGGTCGCTTTTAATTTTATTCGTTTTCTTACTGGTGAGCATAATATATGCACCAAATCTATAAATTAAGTTTCGACAAAGTTCTGTAAAAATTTGTTACATTAGCCTGATAACCAAAACAAACAAATTATGGAAACTATTGAAAATGCAAACCAAAAACCAATGTCAGTCAAGGATTGGCTAATTACTTTATTACTAATGGCTATTCCTGTTGTTGGAATTGTCTTACTTTTTGTGTATGCTTTTGGAAATAATGAAAATGTCAACAAACAAAACTGGGCCAAAGCACAATTGATTATGTTGGCAATAGTATTTGCCATTGTGATATTCTGCTTGATTCTTTTCGGATCTATTTTTGCAGCAGCCATGGCGGCGAATAGCTAGAAAAAGAAATATTTTTTAGCCACGAATTCACGAATTTTTAATTTATAAATTCGTGAATTCGTGGCTAATTTTTTATCCTATCAATTCTACAGTTTTCAATTCGCCACTAACCACAACTTTTACCAATCCGTGTTTTGACAAACCTTTCATGGCGGCATCCCATTTTTTGCCGCTGAGTTCCGATTTGACTTTTAAGGCAGACAAATCCATTTGGTTGTTGTTGGTTTGCAATAGTGCTACGACTAATTTTTCTTCGTCTTCTAACTCAATTTGAACTTGTTTCTTCTCTGGACGCATTTGCGGGAAGAACAATACTTCTTGAATCGAGCTGTTGTTGGTGAGATACATCATCAAACGATCCATGCCGATGCCTAAACCTGAAGTAGGCGGCATACCGTATTCTAGAGCGCGCAAGAAATCTTCGTCGATCAAACCGTTGGCTTCATCATCGCCTTTTTCAGAAAGCATGATTTGATGCTCAAAACGCTCGCGTTGGTCGATGGGATCGTTGAGTTCAGAATAGGCATTCGCAACTTCTTTTCCGCAAACCATGAGTTCGAAACGTTCGGTAAGTTCAGGATTATCGCGGTGTTGTTTGCACAATGGCGACATTTCTTTTGGATAATCGGTGATGAAAGTAGGTTGGATGTAATTGCCTTCGCATTTTGCGCCAAATATTTCGTCGATAAGTTTTCCTTTTCCCATCGTTGCGTCGACCTCGATTCCCATCGATTTTGCGGCATCGAATAATTCGTTTTCCGTTTTCCCAGAAATATCAAAACCTGTAAAATGTTTAATGGCATCAGTCATTGTCACTCGGGCATAAGGCGCTTTAAAATCGACTTGATGTTCACCGAAAGTAACTTGCGTTGTACCGTTAACCGCCAAGGCACAATGTTCAAGGAGGTTTTCCGTAAAAGTCATCATCCAGTGATAGTCTTTGTAGGCTACGTATATTTCCATTGCGGTAAATTCAGGATTGTGCGTTCTGTCCATTCCTTCGTTGCGGAAGTTTTTCGAGAATTCGTAAACACCTTCAAATCCACCTACGATCAATCTTTTTAAGTACAATTCGTTCGCAATACGCATGTATAATGGAATGTCGAGCGAGTTGTGGTGTGTGATAAACGGACGCGCCGCTGCACCACCAGGAATCGGTTGCAACACAGGAGTTTCTACCTCAAGATAGCCTTTATCATTAAAGAAAGTTCGCATCGCATTGAACAGTTTAGTTCTTTGATAAAAGTTTCTTTGACGTGGTCGTTGACGGTCAAATCGACATAGCGGCGGCGGTATCTTTGTTCCGCATCAGCAAAGGCGTCGTGTGTTTTTCCGTCGGCATCAGTTTTTACGACTGGAAGTGGTTTTAGTGCTTTAGCTAAAACCGTTAAACCGTATATATGAACGGAGATTTCGCCAACTTGCGTTTTAAAAACTGTTCCGCGAACACCGATGAAATCACCAATGTCTAGCAGTTTTTTGAAAACTACATTGTACATGGTTTTTTCTTCGTCATCTGAAATATCATCGCGAGAAACATACACTTGAATTCTGCCTTCCGAATCTTTGAGTTCTGCAAAGGATGCTTTTCCCATGATTCGTTTTCCCATCAAACGGCCGGCAAGAACAACTTCTTTGCCTTCAAATTTTTCAAAATTTTCGAGGATTTCTTTGGAGTACGCGGTCGTTACAAATTCGTTTGCTGGATAAGGTTCGATGCCCAAATTTCGCAATTCGGTTAGTGCTTCGCGGCGCAATATTTCTTGTTCGGATAATGCCATTGGAGTTCTTATTTTAAGAGTGCAAATGTAGGTATTAGTTGTAAAGTTACAAAGTGGATTTTGGATTGAAAGATTTTGAAAACGCGATTTGTGCAATGAGTCTTCAAAAAATAGCCCCGATAGCAGTGGAAATCCTTTTGCAAAGGTGTTCTTTGCAAAAGATTGTAGCGTATAGCGGGACAACTGCGGTAATGAAAACAGCTTTTGTGCTCCTTGAAATAAAAATCGAATCCGCTCTTAATAAGTTTGTAAATTTGCGTTTCACAATTTTGGCATGAACAAAATCATTCAACTAGAAGATTTAGGCGTAAAAGATTATCAGGAAACTTGGTCGTATCAGGAAGCGATATTCAAGACTATTGTTGATTTGAAGATTCGCAATAGGAGAGAGGAAGCGCAAGTGGAAACTCCCAATTATTTTTTGTTTGTTGAACATCCACATGTGTATACTTTGGGTAAGAGCGGAGATATGTCGAATTTGCTACTATCGGAGCAGCAATTGGAAGCGAAAGGCGCCACTTTTTATAAAATCAATCGTGGTGGTGATATCACTTATCATGGACCTGGGCAAATTGTTGGGTATCCGATTTTGGATTTGGAAAATTTCTTTACCGATATTCACAAGTATTTGCGGTTTTTAGAAGAAGTCATTATTTTGACACTGCGAGAATATGGACTTGAAGGAACCAGAAGTGAAGGAGAGACTGGAGTTTGGTTGGATGTAGCGACACCGTTTGCGCGGAAGATTTGTGCGCTGGGCGTTCGTGCTTCGCGCTGGGTGACCATGCATGGATTGGCTTTGAATGTAAATGTGGACTTGGGTTATTTTGACCATATAATTCCGTGTGGAATAAAAGGGAAAGCGGTAACGTCTTTAAATGTTGAGCTTGGCGTTTCGAATGTAGATGAAGTGGAAGTTAAAAGTAAGATTTTGAAACATTTTCAGGATTTGTTCGAAGCGCAATTTGTGAATCCTAAATTCCAATTCTGAAATTCCAAATTCCAAATTTTAAATTCCACCAGAGACGCACCCGAGCGGAGCGAAGCTAAATTACAAATTCAATTTTAGTTGTTCTGGTAAGAGTCGAAAGCTCATGCGATGGTATTTTGTCGTGCCGTATTTTCGGATTGCTTCTCGATGTTCTAATGTTGGGTAGCCTTTATTTTGTTTCCAGTTATACATAGGGAATTCTTCGTGAATTTTATTCATATATTCGTCGCGATAAGTCTTTGCTAAAATAGAAGCAGCGGCGATACTCATGTATTTTGAATCACCTTTAATGATGCAGCTGTGGGGAATGTTTGGGATTGCTTTGAAACGATTTCCATCGACAATGACGTATTCTGGATTAGGAGTCAACTTTAAAATCGATTCTTGCATCGCTTTTATGGAGGCGTTAAGAATATTTATTTCGTCAATGATTAAAGGTTCTAGATGAGTTACTGCAAATGAAGTCGCAATATTTTCAATAATTGGTTTTAAGAATGATCTTTTTAATTCTGACAATTGCTTGGAGTCGTTGAGTAATTCGTCTTTGAAATCGGTCGGCAATATTACTGCGGCAGCAGTGACTGGTCCTGCAAGACAGCCGCGGCCAGCTTCATCCGTGCCAGCTTCGAGTAGGGAATCGGTGTAGTTTTTAAGGAGCATTGCTTTTGTTTTTACGAAGGAAAAACGCTAAATTAAGAGAATAAATAGTCTGACTTCGAGATATTTCTTGAAAAAAGCATTTAAATTAAATAATTTTAACATGATACTACAAATTTTATTAAGAATATATATTTGTTTAATTAAGAAATTATTAAGAAGTTTGCAAGATATCTAACTCAAACAAAATTTATATGAGATCAAAGTTCAAATGGATTTTTACGCTATGCTTAGCGTTATCAATGCAGTTTGCTTTTGCACAGGAGAAAACTGTTACCGGTGTTGTTTCTGACGAGTCAGGGCCACTACCTGGTGCCAATGTAATTATTAAGAGCACCAAAAAAGGAACGCAAACCGATGTTGATGGAAAATATGCTATTAAAGTGAAGTCTGGCGATGTCTTGATTTTCTCTTTTATAGGTATGAAAGATGCTACTGCGACAGTTGGGGCTTCCAATACAGTAAACATGGTAATGAAATCGGGAGGTGAAGAGTTAAGTGAAGTGGTTGTAACCAGTCAAGGTATCAAAAAAGAGAAGAAAGCTTTGGGATATGCTGTAACAACGATTAAGGCTGAGGAGTTTGCGTCTAAACCGTCGACCGATATCGCTAGAGCACTTACTGGAAAAGCACCTGGAGTTAATATACAGCAAACAAGCGGATTGTCTGGTTCAGGAACGAATATTATTATTCGTGGTTATTCTTCAATTACAGGAAGTAACCAACCTTTGTTTGTTGTAGACGGAATTCCTTTTAATGCAGATACTAATTCTGACGGAAACTTTTTGGAAGGATCTACCAATGCTTCGAGTCGTTTCTTGGATTTAGATCCGAATACTATTGAGAGCGTAAATATCTTAAAAGGGTTAAGTGCAACTACCTTATATGGTTCTGCTGGTAGAAATGGAGTAATCTTAGTGACTACTAAGTCAGGAAACACCAAAGATATAAACAAAAAAATGGAAGTATCTTTCTCTCAATCATTATATATGACAGAGATTGCTTCCTTGCCAGATTATCAAGATTCTTACGGTAATGGTTTTAATCAAACTTTTACCCAAGCATTCTCAAACTGGGGACCCGCTTTTGGAACGGCAGGTACGCAAGGTATTAATGATGATGGAACGGTAAATCATCCTTTGGCTTATTACGGAGCTGGAGTTTTTCCTCAATTTTTAGAGGCTGATGGAGTGACTCCTAAGCGAGTGCCTTATGCAGCACAAAACAATGTTAAGCCGTTCTTCAGAACAGGGGCTGTGAGTACTACTTCCTTGAGTATCGGTGGTCGTTCAGATAATACTTCGTATAATATGAGCGTTGGACATACACGCGATGAAGGTTTTATTGAAAATAATACCTACCAACGTTTGAATTTAAGTACAGGTGGTACTACTAAATTGTCTAATGGATTTACATTCAGTTCTATTATGAACTATGTGACGACCGATAAAAGTGCTCCGCCAACAGCGGCAGGATTTGGATCAAATGCATTAGCGCCGTCAGTTTTTTCGAACATCTTATATACACCGCGAAATTTGGATTTGTTTGGTATGCCTTACGAAAATCCGTTGGATAAGTCTTCTGTAAATTATAGAACTGATATTCCTAACCCGCGTTGGACACTTAAGAATTCGAGCGATGATGAGTCTGTAAGACGTTTCTTTGGTAATTTTACTACTAGTTTTGAGATAAATTCATGGTCAAATGTTTCTTACAGACTTTCTGTGGATAACTACACGCAAACAAAGAAATATTATATTAATAGAGGTAATGGTCAGCCATTCGATGATGAAGGTTTCTTGAGAACTACGGTAAATGAGAATTCGATATATGATCATACGTTTAGTTATAATTTTGATACTAAAATTGATAAGAATGAGAACTGGAATATTGAAGGGACTCTTGGAGTTAACCCACGTCAAGAATCTTACAAGTACAACTATTTAGCGAGTACCGTACAGTTTGTTTACGGATTCATTGAACATCAAAATTTCGAAAATCATGATGGGTACTCTGAAAGACAAAACTTCAATATCATTGGAGCCTATGCAAGTACAACCTTAGGATTTAAAAAATATTTGTACTTGAATTTACAAGGTAGAAATGATACGTATTCTTCATTGCAAAAAGACACTAGATCTTTATTTTATCCTTCAGCATCATTGTCATTTGTTCCAACAGATGCTTTCGCTAGTTTAAAAGGCAACAATTATGTCAACTTCTTAAAACTTCGTTTAGGTTATGGTTCATCTGCTGGTTTTCCTGATCCTTACAAAACAAAAATTGGATTGAATTCTAGAACGAAAGTATTTTTGCAAAATGACGGAACAGTTATTAATACTATTTCGCAAAGTAATGAATTAGGTAATCCAAATTTAAAGCCAGAGTTAGTGAAAGAGTTGGAATTTGGTTTAGAAGGAAAGTTTTTTCATAACAGATTGGGAATTGATTTGTCTTTATATAGTAAGATCTCTACTGATTTGATTATTGATCGTGATTTAGATCCTGCAACAGGGTATGATGTAACTGCAGATAACATTGCAGAGGTTAGTAACAAAGGAATTGAGTTAGGTGTAAATTTATCAGTGATTCGTACTAAGACTGATGGGTTTACATGGGATATTTCAGGTCAATTTACTAAAAACAGAAATATTGTAGAGTCATTAGGTTTAGGGTCTGTTACTGCGTTAGGAATTGCCGGTTTTACAAACTTGGGTAATTTTGCTGTGCCAGGAAGACCATATGGGGTAATTCTTGGTAGTTCAATTCTTAGAGATGGAAATGGTAATTATGTAGTTGGAGCAGATGGAAATTACCTAGAGAATACGAATCTAACTGAAATTGGGGATCCAAATGCAGATTGGAGATCAACTGTGATTAACGAAATCTCATATAAGAACGTGACGCTTGGTTTCCAATTGGAGTATCAAAAAGGGGGAGATATTTACTCGACTACTGCTGCGTCCCTGCTCTCTAGAGGTTTGACAGAGGATACAAATGTAGATCGTTCGGGAACTGTGGTATTGCCAGGTGTTACAACTACTGGAAATATCAATACAACACAAATTGGTTGGACGCAATACGGATTTAATAATTCAGGATTTTTTATCAATGAACAAGCTATTTATGATGCAACCAATTTAAGACTTAGAGAAGTTTCTTTATCTTATTCTTTGCCTAAAAAATTGTTAGAGAAAACACCTTTTGGTAAAATTTCAATTTCAGTTGTAGGTCAAAATTTGTGGTTTGAAGCATTTAATTTCCCTAAACACTTGAATTTTGATCCAGAGGTAATGAGTCTTGGAGTAGGAAATGGTCAAGGTTTTGACTATTTAACAGGTCCAACAGCAAAACGTTATGGTTTCAACTTTAACTTAACATTCTAAAAAATGAAAAAATATAATAATTTATTTAAATGGTCTTTGCTGGCAATCGTTTTGACTTTCGCAAATTGTGAAACGATAGATTTAGACCAAACTGAAAATCCGTCTCAGCTTTCTGAGGATTTATTAGATCCGGTTTATACATTCAACTACGTACAACTTCAGTTAGCTGATTTTGTTGACTCTGCTAATAGCTTTACACAGCGTGTTACTAGACAAATGGCGATGACAGGTGGTAATACCTACAATAACGCCTTTGCGCCTGTAAATTTCAATAACAATTGGAATCTTGGATACAATATTCTAAACGCGGTGAAAATTATGGAGCCGAAGGCAATTGCCAATAGAGAGTATTATGCTCTAGGGGCATCAAAGGTAATTCGTGTTTATGTATTGATGACTATGGTAGATATGTATGGCAATATTCCATATTCTGAGGCATTACAAGGTAGTGCTAACTTGAATCCTAAGTTTGATAATAGTGCTGATATATATAGAGGCTTGTTAGCAGAACTAGATGCAGCAATTTTGGTTTTGCAACAGTCAAATGCACCTGGAAGTAAAGTTCAAGATTTGTATTATTCAGGTCCAACGCAGTGGATTACATTAGCGAATACTTTGAAATTAAAAATGTACTGTAATTCGCGTTTGCCAGATGCAGCCGCTGAACTTGGAGTTGATGTAGCAGCAAAAATTACAGAAATTGTAGCGGCCGATAACTTTATTGATGAAGCTTCAGAAGATTTTGCTTTTAGGTATGGTAATTCTAGGTTTAATCCTAATACAAGACATCCTATGTATAATGATCAATATGAAATAGGCGGAGGTGCATATATTGCGAATTATATGATGTGGGCAATGACAACTGAGAAGAATTTCGCAACTGAGATAGTGTCAACAGGTACACTTACGGATCCAAGAACACCTTTCTATTTTTATAGACAAAAACAAAATCCTGGAGCTTATGCTGGTGATTTCGAGCTTCCTACTCCTTCAAGACCACCGCATTATGACAACGATGAATATAAGTCTTTTTACAGAAACGATCAATTCAATTTAGCTACTTTCATTGTCTCAAATTGGACTGGACAAGCTGCAATGGAAGACAATGGGTTTTGGGGTAGAGATCATGGCGATAATTCTGGAATTCCGCCAGATGGTAATCTAAGAACCGTTGGAGGTTTGTATCCGATTGGTGGTAACTACGGTGTTGATGGAAGTGTTCAAAGCGGTGGAGATCTAGGTGCTTTAGGTGCTGGAATAATGCCGATGATACTATCTTCTTATGTTCATTTTATGTTGGCTGAAGTAATTGAAACAGGCACATCATTACCAGGCAGAACAGCTATTGGTGAGTTGGAGGCTGGTATACGAGCGTCGGTTCAAAAAACAATTAATATAGTTCCTGACTACAATTACAAATCTGCTGTTAGGCCAATTCCTGCTATTTTGGCACAACAAGAAACACTTTATGTTGATTTTATTAAGGCAAAATTTAATGCTGGAGGAACAAATAAGTTAGAGCTGATCATAAAGGAGTATTTCTTGGCTGCATGGGGTAATGGTATGGAACCATATAATGCCTATAGAAGAACTGGTTATCCAAGTAATTTTCAACCGACTCGAGAGCCTGCTTCAGGTGATTTCTTTAGTACGGCTTTATATCCAGGAAACAGCGTCGTAAATAACCCTAATGCACCAGCAAATGTGAGAACAAAGAAGGTGTTTTGGGATAAAGCAGGTTTAACATTACATTAATAATATTAAATAGATATGAAAAAAATATTTTTTTTACCGGTAATCTTGTTGCTTGTTTTTTCTTTTTCTGCATGTGAGAAAGATGAAAGTTTAGATCCTCTGCCACTTTTGGTACAAGGTCAGTTTATGAGATTAGATATTACGAGAGACCGAATTGATGCGAATAATTTAGAGACGTCTTCGTTTGGTGGTATGCTTACCAATCCATCTAATGACGTGGTTAGGTATGAATTATTAGTTAGACTGGTAAGAACGGGATTTTCTTCTGAATATATTCCGTTGGGAGATCCGCTAACTAGTTTTCCTCAAGATTTGGCTATAACTGCTCAAAAAGTGGAGGACGCTTATTTAGCTGTCGGTACAAACGTTACAATTCAACAAGGTGATAAATTAAGGTTTATTGGCTATTCCTACAATAGTCAAGGAGTGAGAGCTGCCTACCGCGATTTGTCTACAACGGTTCGTTCTGAAGCGGGCTATAAGCAAGCATATAGGTTTAATTGTGCAGTTGAGGCGGACTTAAAGCAAACTGTAAATAATTATGAAACCTATTAAATTTGATAATTAATGTTAATCTTTAATAAATGATATAATGAAAAAACATACATACATATTTCTTTTGGGTCTTATAGCTCTTGTAGTTGTAAGCTGTTCTACAGAGGATAAATTTAGTGGCTCACCTGTTGGAAATCAAGAAATAGTTACACTTACAGGTACAATTACTACACCAGTTGTAAACGCTTTGACGGATCAAGATGTAGAATTTACGGCGAGCTTGCCTGCAGGGAAGGTCTTTAACGATACGGTTACAGTAGAGGTTACCACTCTTAGAAGTGATGGAGGAAGGGTGCGTGGTTACTACGATATCATGCCAGGGGAAACTTCTGTAACGGACAAAATTGCAGCAGTCGGTGGATTGGTATATGACACTACTTTCGAACTCTCAATGACTGCGATTGAATTGCAAACAGTGGAACCAGGAATTCACTACTTGATGACTTCCAATAAAATTGCAATTAATACAGGTAATAATGCAATTCCGGATGCAGAATCTGATCGTCTTAAGATTAGACTTGTATGGGATACTCCAGGGCCTACAAATAAATTTAAGTGCTGGATAAAGAAGCCAGGCGTCGCTGCTGATGTTGAAGGAAATAATTTTACTGGTAGTGCGATAGAGCACGTGATCAAAACTGTTTCTACTACAAGTAATGGAAATGGTAGTTTGTCTTCTAAAGAAGGGGAGTATATTTTTAAATTGGCCGCTGATCAGCAGCTTGTTTCTCCCGAAAATAAGAAGTATAGAATTATCTTAGTATTTCCAAATGGTGATGTTACCGTTTATAATGGTATTTTTGAGAACCTAACACAAGGTAGCCTTGATAAAAAAGATGTCCTAAAGATTACAAAAGTTGGCTCAGGCGACGATGCAGTTTTTACAACTGAGCAGCTATAATACTTTTATATCAATTAACATAGTGGGTTGTATAAATTGCAATCTACTATGTTAATTTTTTTTGTTTTGGAATTTTATATTTACATTTGTATCTCTTTAACTTTAACTTTAAATTATTTATTATGAAAAAACTATTACTATTATCTTTAGTGTTGTGTGGTTTTGTTTCGAAAGCGCAACAAATCTATTGGGAAGAAAAAGCAACAACTTTTCTTACAACGTCTACTAGTACGCCACAGATTTCTTATGCTGGGCCAGATGTTGTTTGGACTTATGGTGCTGCGGGAGACGGAAGTGGAGACTTTTACCAAGTATGGGGTCGCTCTACTGACGGTGGAGAAACTTGGACTTCAGGAAACATTGATTTAGGAACTGCTGATTTGGCTATTGGAGATATTATGGCTGTTTCAGCTACAACTGCTTATATTGCTGTTTTCCCTAATGCAGCGGGAGTTTTCGGTGGTATCTACAGAACAGTGGATTCTGGTGCAACTTGGCAAAAGCAAGCTTCTGCTTCTTTTAACTCTGGTTCAGATTCATTTACTGACTGGGTGCATTTTTGGGATGCTAACAAAGGTTTAACAGTAGGAGATCCAGCGCCAACAGGTTCAACAGGTTACTATGAAATTTACACTACAACTGATGGTGGAGATAACTGGACTAGAGTTCCTAGTGCAAATATCCCAGCACCTCTAGATGGTGAGTATGCTTATACCCACAATTACGAAACAAATGGTGATATTATTTGGTTTGGTACAAATAAAGGAAGAATTTACAAATCAACGGATTTTGGTGCAACTTGGACAGTTGGTCAATCTCCAGTAGGTGACTTTGGTTCTGCTACAGAAAGTGCTTCTTATTCAATGGTAGATGCTAACAACGGTATCTTGATCAACAATACACACGGTTTTTATAGAACAACTGACGGTGCAGCGACTTGGACTGAAGATGTTACTCCAACTGGTTACTACAGAAATTTTGATATAGCTTATGTTCCTGGATGTGTTAATACATATGTTACAACAGGTGAAGATATTGATGGTATTGGTAGAGGTTCTTCAATCAGTCAAGATGGTGGAGCAACTTGGATTGACATCAATGATTTAGATTTGTTAGATGTTGATGGTGGTGGTTGTTTAGTTTTTTATGATGGAACTCATGGTTTAGCTAGTGGATTTACCGCTTCTTCTGTGGAAGGTGGAATCTGGAAATGGATAAATGATGCTTGTATTCCTCTTGCTACATCTACGTTTACAAAAGATAGTAATTTCTCAGTTGCGCTAAACCAAACTTCTGGAGTTCTTACAGTGAACGGAAAAGACATTGCGAACGTTACTGTTTACGATATTCTTGGAAAACAAGTAGCTTCACAAAGCGCTACTGATTCTAGTTCAGTTGAAGTGAATGTTTCTTCGTTGAATTCTGGTCTTTACATGGTGAATGTTACAAATACACAAGGTAACTCTTCAACTATTAAAGTTGTAAAACAATAAGAATTGTTCCTTTTATAAAATAGAAAAGCCATCCAATTTAGGATGGCTTTTTTTATTTGTAGATTTTCTTCTTGATAAGTTCTCAGGAATTCAATTCTAATTCCCGACAAATAGTTATTTTTGCCTCATTATTGTCAAACTATGAGAAGTATTCTTTGTATGTTATTTGTTCTTTTTGCCTTGACGGGTTATTCGCAAGAGCCTGGAAAGGAAAAGCCTCGAAAAAGCCTTTTAAAATCAATTGAACAAAAAGCAAAAGAAAAAGCCAAAAAGGCTCCCATTACTTCCTACAAGATTTTCACATTAGCTAAAGACACTACTTACGTGGATACTTCTTTAACTATAAAGAAAGAGTATGAGTACAATTATCTTCGTAAAGATATTTTTGGGTTATTGCCATTCCTAAACGAAGGACATACCTACACCACATTGGATTTTGGCTTAAACAAATTTAATCCTTTCCCTGAAATGGGCTACAAAGGCAAACACTTCAATTATGAGGAAGCCGATCAGATGAAGTACTACAACGTGGCAACACCACTAACTGATTTGTATTTTAAAACTGTTATGGAGCAAGGTCAGTCTCTAGATGCTTTTCTTACACTAAACACCTCTGAACAATTTAACTTTTCTCTATCGTACAAAGGAGTCCGCTCCTTAGGGAAGTATATAAATCAATTGTCTAGTAATGGGAATTTTAGATTTACAACAAGCTATCATACGAAAACTAGAAGATATGTAATCAACGGTCATTTCACAGGACAAGATTTTCTAAATGGTGAAAATGGTGGAATCACAACACTAGAGGATTTTGAAGGAAAAAATGCTGACTTTAAACAAAGACCGCGACTCGAAGTGTATCTAAAAGATGCGAAGTCTGTCTTGAAAGGAAAACGTTACTTTATTAATCACACCTTTCGAGTCAATCCCTCAAATGGGGCCAATAATCTCTATATCTCGCATCAATTTAATTACGAAAGTAAGTTTTTCGAATACTTACAACCGACCATAAGTTCAACAATTGGAGACAGAACTATAAATCACTTCGGAAATACATACAGCACTTCTCAAGTGAAAGATCAATTGCGCTACAATAAAATGTACAATAAAGTAGGTGCTATTTATGAAAACAAAGCATTGGGCAGCTTCCGTTTTTCTCTCGACGACTTTAGATATAATTATTATTATGGAACCATTATTTTCCTAGAAAACCAGCCAATTCCCAGCGCTTTAAGTGATAAGATCAATAACTTTAGTGCTGAATATGAATATAGAAAAAACAAATGGAAAGGACATCTCTCTTATACCAATTCAATCACAAAACAGTCCCTGATAAATATCGAAGGAAAACTTGCCTATCGTTTCAATCCGAAAAACGAAATCGATTTTACGTACCAAAACACAAGCAAACTCCCTGATAACGTCTATAACTTACATCAAAGCTCTTTTGTAGCATACAATTGGTTTAATAACTTCAAAAACGAGAAGATTAACACCATTCAAGCAAACGCCAATACACAATGGGCAACCGCTTCCTTGCAAATATCGAATTTCGATAATTTCCTCTATTTCAGTGACGACAGTGCTAACGATAGCATTCAATTGATCTCGCCAAAACAATACAACAATTCAATTCAATACTTGTCTTTAAAAGTTAATAAAGAAATCAAGTTTTGGAAACTAGCACTTGATAATACCTTGTTATATCAACAAGTATCGCAAGAGGATGATATCGTAAACGTTCCAAAAATTGTCGCCAGGAATACACTTTATTTTTCCGACTATTTCTTCACTAGAGCGCTTTATTTGCAAACTGGCGTGACCTTCAACTACTTTACAAAACACTATGCCAATGGGTTTAACCCGATACTCAGCGACTTTTTTGTCCAAAACCAACAAGAGATCGGTGATTTTGCTAATCTAGATTTCTTTATCAACGCCCGAATCAGGCAAACCCGAATCTTCCTAAAAGCAGAACATTTCAATTCCGCAATGTCTAGTCGAAACGAATTCTATTCCGCGCCCAATTACCCCTATCGTGATTTCATCGTGCGATTCGGTCTGGTATGGAACTTCTTTCAATAATGCCCTCTTGATCTATTTGAAATTTTGGGGCGTGACCACAAGGGTCGGGCTTTTCGCTACTATCTTTTGCGCCACGCATTCTACCCAAAATATAAACTGAGAAAAGGCGCAAAAGGATAACCGCTGCAATCCCTCACGCAAACGTTATCGAATTAACATTCGTCAAACTTGGATACTTTCATATTATCAATATATTTGCATTCTAAATTATCCTCAGTCACTCAGTGACTCAGCAACTCAGTGACTCAAGATGAACTACTCAGAAAATATACTAGGAACTATCGGTAATACACCCTTGGTTCGTCTCAACAAAATAACGGCTGAAGTTGATGCTTTAGTTTTAGCCAAAGTAGAAACTTTCAATCCGGGAAATTCTACAAAAGACCGAATGGCTGTAAAGATGGTCGAAGATGCAGAAGCTGATGGTCGACTCAAACCTGGCGGAACCATCATCGAAGGAACTTCTGGTAACACTGGAATGGGTCTGGCGTTAGCCGCAATCGTTAAAGGATACAAATGCATTTTTGTAATTACAGACAAACAATCCAAAGAGAAAATGGATATCTTACGTGCTGTCGGCGCTAAAGTGGTCGTATGCCCGACTGATGTGGAGCCAACTGATCCCAGATCCTATTACTCAGTTTCAAAACGACTGGGCGAAGAAACTCCAAACTCATGGTATGTGAATCAATACGATAACCCATCAAATGCACTAGCGCACTACGAACAAACTGGTCCTGAAATCGGGGAGCAAACCGACGGAAAGGTGACCCACTTTATTGTAGGTGTCGGAACAGGTGGAACAATTTCAGGTGTAGCAAAATATCTAAAAGAAAAGAATCCAAACATCAAAATTTGGGGCGTTGATACTTATGGCTCCGTGTTTAAAAAATACCATGAAACTGGTATCTTCGACGAAAATGAAATTTATTCCTATATCACAGAAGGAATTGGTGAGGATATTCTGCCTAAGAATGTCGACTTTTCACTAATTGACGGATTTACGAAAGTAACCGATAAAGATGCGGCAGTGTATTGCCGTAGAATTGCACTTGAAGAAGGAATCTTTGTCGGAAATTCTGCTGGGTCAGCCATCAAAGGGTTGTTGCAGCTGAAAGAGCATTTCAAACCAGAAGATGTAGTTGTTGTGTTGTTTCACGATTCAGGAAGTCGCTATGTTGGAAAAATGTTCAACGACGATTGGATGCGTGAACGAGGATTTCTAGACGAAGAAATTACCAAAGCCGAAGACGTCATCAAAGACCATATCGACAAGGCGCTAATTGTGGTGCGTACCGAAGAATTGGTTTCGCACGCGATCGAAAGAATGCGCAAATACAAAATATCACAAATTCCAGTAGTAGACATTAACGGTTTTGTGGGTTCAGTTGACGAGTCTGATTTGTTTCAGATTTACGTGTCAGACAAGAACGCTGCCGACAAACCCATTCGCGAGGTGATGGGCAAACCCTATCCGATTGTAAAAAAGGGTACGGCCATTGAAGAAGTGTCGAAACTTTTTACCAAAGAAAATCAAGCAGTCTTAATTGATTTAGGAAATGGTAAACATCATATTATTACTAAGTATGATATGATTGGAACAATCAAATAAATCTAAAATTCCAAAAGTACTAATCTTTGGAATTTGGTAATTTGGAATTTGGAATTTTTTAAATATGAACTTTACTGCCATCGATTTCGAAACCGCAACAGGCTATCCTCATAGTGCCTGCGCCGTTGGTATCGTAACCGTCGAAAATGGAATGATAACCGAAGAGTTTTACACATTGATTCAGCCTCCAGAAAATGAGTATTGGTATCAAAACATTATGGTTCATGGCATCAAGCCAATCGAAACCCTCAACGAAAAGACTTTTGACGATGTCTTTCCTGAAATACAAAAACGACTACAAGGAAAAACTATCGTGGCGCACAATGAACAGTTTGACCGGAATGTTTTGGCAAAAACCATGAAGTACTACGGTTTGTATTACGATGAATTGGATATCTCGGATCGCTGGGAATGCACCTGCAAAATCTATCGCGCAAAAGGCTACAAGCCTGCTAATCTAAAATACTGTGCCGATCGCAACAATATCCAATTGAATCATCACGAAGCGTTATCCGACGCTCGAGCTTGTGCACAGCTCTATCTATTAAAATAATTTCATAAATCAATTTGGCTTTCGTGTAAAAGATTTTTTTTATATCTTAGTATCTCCATTACACGCCATCTAAATTGAATATCATGAAAGAAGATTTTCTGCACTATCTATGGAAGTTCAAGAAGTTCCAGACATCAAATTTACAAACCGCCAACCACCAACCCATCACAATTATCCATTCAGGCGACTATCTGCAATTGGCCGGGCCTGATTTTTTCAATGCACAAATTATTATTGAAAATCAGAAATGGGCTGGCAATGTAGAAATTCACTTGCAATCATCCGATTGGTATGTTCATCATCACGAAAAAGACGAGGCATACGATAACGTAATACTTCATGTTGTTTGGCAACATAACGTACGTATTTTTCGAAAAGACAATACTGAGATTCCAACACTTGAATTAAAGAATTTTGTGGATCAAGAAACACTGTCGAGATACCAATCTCTCGTAGTCCCTAAAACGTGGCTTTATTGTGAAAATCAATTGAGTCAAATACCTAGCTTCATCATAAGAAATTGGAAAGAACGTTTGTTTTTTGAAAGATTAGAACGTAAATCGGAATTGATTGATTTCGTATTAAAGCAAACTAATAATGATTGGGAAGCGACATTTTTCTGCTTATTAGCAAAAAATTTCGGGTTGAATACCAATGGTGCTGTTTTCTTTAAGATTGCCTTGTCCATTCCATTTTCAATTCTCAGGAAAGAAAGCGATACTACAGAGAGCATCGAAGCGTTGTTGCTTGGCATTGCGGGTTTGCTCAACGACGAGAAAGAAGATGTCTATTATTCTAGGTTAAGAGCAAAATTCAACTACTTAGTCCATAAACATCAATTGGTATTGCCCATTCTTGAACCGGTTCAGTTTTTTCGACTTCGCCCTGATAATTTCCCCACGATTCGACTTTCGCAATTGGCAAATTTATATGGAACACATTTCAATTTGTTTTCAAAAATTTTGGAGGCGAATTCGAGTGTGCTCTTGTATCAGATTTTTCAGGTTTCCGCTTCACTTTACTGGCAAAATCATTACCAATTTGACCATGCCAGCCAGACAAGAAAAAAGGCATTGACCAAATCTTTTATCGATCTTATCATCATTAATACGATCGTGCCAATCCAGTTTGCTTATGCTAAAAGCCTTGGAAAAGAAAATATTGAAGAGGGAATTTTGCTATTAGAAAGTATCAAAGCGGAACAAAACAGTACCATTCAAAAATTTCAAACCATTGGCATTATTGCCGAGAACGCTTTTGAAAGCCAATCTCTTTTGCAACTAAGAAATGAGTACTGTAGTAAGAGCAGATGTTTAGAATGCGACATCGGAATCGAATTATTGAAAGACAACAAATAATAGTTTAATTTTACAACTTACAACTTACAACTTACAACTTACAACATACAACCCTCAACGCGCAATGTCACTAATCATACAACTGAAGTACTTTTTTGAAAAACACGGTTTCCACGTTTCGTCGCGATTGGCGGATCGATTGGGAATGCGAGCCAATAGTGTGCGGTTGTTTTTCATTTATATTTCATTTGTTACCGCTGGACTGTGGTTCGGGGTTTATTTGACATTGGCATTTTGGATTAAACTTAAAGATCTGATTCGCGCCAAACGAAGCTCTGTTTTCGATTTGTAACTTACAACCTACAACCCACAACCTGCAACTTTCAATGCCATTTACTAATTTAAACGCCAAACCAATGAAACCTTCATTTTATTCTTCGTATTTCCAATTTTCAAAATCGCAACGTTCCGGTATTTTTATTTTTCTCTTTTGCTCCCTAGTCTTTCAGGCTCTTTATTTTTGGATTGATTTTAAACCAACGACCGAAAACAATGCTACTCAAGAAAAGCAATGGTTGTCTATTGCAACTAGTGCAGATACTACAACAATCTATTCAAAGAGGAAGCAGTTTGTCGCCAGGCCTTTCAATCCTAATTTTATTACTGATTTTAAAGGGTATCAGTTAGGAATGAGTGTTGAAGAAATCGATCGATTGCTGGCTTTTCGAAAAACCAATCGCTATGTCAATTCTGCTAAAGAGTTTCAAGAAGTAACTAAAGTTTCGGATTCTTTATTGAATAAAATTGCGTCGCGTTTTAAATTTCCTGATTGGGTTTCTAAAAGGCATACTGCGAAATCCATTGTGTTTAGTACTAAGAAAAAAGAAGTAAAGACTCCGATAGACATTAACAAAGCTACTGCAGAGGACTTAAAGAAAGTTTATGGTATTGGGGATGGACTTTCTGCTCGAATATTGAAAGAACGAACAAAATATGGTGGTTTTGTTAGTATGGATCAACTCGAGGATGTTTGGGGTTTGTCGGCTGAAGTGATTGTAAGTTTACGAGAAGAATTTGTTGTCAATGAACTGCCAACTTTTCAGCGGATTAATATTAATACGGCAACGATTAAAGAGCTTATGCAATTGCCGTATTTTAAGTATGCGCTAGCGAGAAATATTGTTGCTTACCGAAGCATGAATGGGCAGTTTAAAAATACTGAGGATTTAACAAAAATTTCGGGATTTCCTGTTGATAGGATAAAAATTATTGCCTTATATTTGAAATTCTAAAAAAAACAGCCTAAGTACTATGAATTCAGTATATTTTACAGAAGAACACGAATTGTTTCGAAAGAGTTTTCAAGATTTTTTAAGAATGGAAGTGGTACCTCACATTGAAAAATGGGAGAAAACAGGCACAATAGACCGCTTTATTTGGAAAAAGTTTGGGGAAATGGGCTTTTTCGGCATGGCGTATCCTGAGGCTTATGGCGGAATGAATTTGGATCTTTTTTATACTGTAGTGTTTTTAGAAGAACTTCAAAAAATAAAATCTTCTGGCTTTGCTGCCGCCATGTGGGCGCACGCGTACTTGGCTATGACCCATTTGAATGCGGAAGGTGATGAGCGAATCAAGCAAGATTATTTGGCGCCTAGCATTGCAGGAGAAAAAATAGGAGCTTTATGTATTACGGAGCCTTTCGGAGGCAGTGATGTGGCAGGCATGCGAACAACTGCTGTGAAAAAAGAAGATAAATATGTAATCAATGGATCGAAGACCTTTATCACCAATGGCGTGTATGCCGATTATTATGTAGTTGCGGCAAAGACAAGTCCAGAGAGTGGGAATAAAGGAATCAGCATATTTTTGATGGATACCAATCTCAAAGGTATTACAGCAACAAAATTAGATAAGTTGGGCTGGAGAGCTTCTGATACAGCTGAGATTTCATTTGACAATGTTGAGATTCCACTGGATAACTTAATGGGTGAAGAAGGAAAAGGATTTCCATACATCATGCAGCATTTTGCTTTAGAGCGACTGATTATGGCGATCAATGCCCATGCAAGAGCTGAATATGCGATTGACTATACCATTGATTATATGAGTCAACGGGAGGCATTTGGAACAACGATCAACAAGTTTCAAGCTTTAAGACACACTATGGTGGATCATGCAACAGAAGTGGAGCATTGCAAAATATTTAATTATGCTGCAGTGGCGCGATTAAACCAAGGAGAATATGTAGTGAAAGAAGCTACTATGGCCAAATTAAAATCTACCAAAGTGGCGGATGAAGCCATTAATAGTTGCTTGCAAATGCTAGGCGGTTATGGTTATATGGAAGAATATCCACTTGCACGATTGTTGCGAGATAGTCGCTTGGGACCAATTGGTGGTGGAACTTCGGAAATTCTTAGAGAGATTTTGTCTAAGATGATTATTGATAAACAGAACTATCAGCCAGCGGTGAAGTAATTAAATTCCAATAGTAAAATTCCAAATTCCAATTGTTCTTGAATAGTTTGGAATTTGGAATTTTTATTTATTGGAATTTTTATTTTGCGTGAAGGATGGAAGCGGTTAGCCCACAGCGAGGAACGAGCGAGGACTTAGAGCGAACAGCCTGACGGCGGAAAAAGATGTTCTTTTGGAGTGGGATGTAGAACCGCCGGCACGCCCAAAAAAATAAATTCACAATTCATAACTTATAATTCACAATTATTTTTTACTTTTGCACCCTTAACGAGAGGAGGTGTCTATATTATGTTAATTATACCAATTAAAGACGGAGAAAATATCGATAGAGCATTAAAGCGCTATAAAAGAAAATTTGATAAAACAGGAACTGTTCGTCAGTTGAGAGCACGTACGGCTTTTATTAAACCTTCTGTAACGAATAGAATGAAAATCCAGAAAGCGGCTTATATTCAAAACTTGAAAGACAGCTTAGAAAGTTAGTAGTTAACTTTTTCAAAATAGAAACCGTTAGTCATTAAAGTTTAATACCTTTGATTCTAACGGTTTTTTCTGCTTAAAAATCTATTAGCAAGCATCCTAGAATCATTTAAGTTATTTAAGAGAAAAATTATTCTCTTCATACGGTAATGGTTATGTAAATGATTTTGTTTTTTCAAACTTTTTTAAAAAGAGTTTGAGCAGGATGCTTTTCAAGAGTTAATTATAGCTCAAATTAGAAGTTGGATTGTTTCTTGGTGGATGATGGGATTTCGAATTCGTCCGTAATAGAAAAGTCGCTCACTAAAATCATTTTATAAATTTCTGTTAAAAACAAAGCAAATTGAAATTAGTCCATTACTCAAACATAAAGCGCTAAAATCGCCAAAAAAAATTCAAATTCCCTTTTCTGAGAAAGAATTGGATTTGGTCTTGAATCAGATTCAATATCCCAAAGGATTTGAAGGAGTTAGTGATAAATTAATTATTGATTTGTTTTATACAACAGGAATTAGAAGAACTGAGTTGATTCATCTTAAAGTTCTAATGTTAATGATTCGGTAACCATAAAGTGTTAGGAAAAAGAAATAAAGAAAGGATTCTTCCATTTTTGCCAATTATTGCAAATCAGATTAGATTGTATTTTTCTGAAAGAGCTAATTTAGAGCAGATTAAAGATGAGCATTATTTTTCTTAACTATAAAAGGAGTTAAAATGAGTGATTCTCTTGTTTATCGTCTAATAAATGACTACTTTAGTATGGTCTCAGAGAAGGTAAAAAAGAGTCCGCATATATTAAGGCATACCTTTGCAACTCACTTACTTAACAATGGGGCAGACATTAATTCAGTTAAAGAATTATTAGGACATTCTAGTTTGGCTTCGACTCAAGTCTATACGCACAGCAGTTTAGCAGAGTTGAAAAAAGTGTATGAAAAGGCCCATCCAAGGAATCAGAAATAATTCGATTATGTTTAATATTTAAAAATGTATTATGAAGGTAAATTTGAATGCTGTTAATTTTACTATTGACAGAAAACTAGTTGATTTTATTCAAGAAAGAATGGATAAGTTGGAAAAATACTATGATAAAATTGTTTCATCAGACGTTTTTTTGAAAGTAGAAAAGACTAGTGATAAAGAAAATAAGATTGTAGAGGTAAAAGTTCATGTGCCTGGAGACGATTTAATGGTAAAAAAACAATGTAAAACTTTTGAGGAAGCAGTTGAGTTGAGTGCAGAATCTTTAGAACGATTATTAGTTAAAAGAAAAGAAAAAATTAGAACGCATATTTAATCAAAATTTTTTCGTAAAAATGTTTTGATTAAAAAACAAAATGATATACATTTGCAGTCCGTTAGAAATAGCGGACTTTTTTTATTATATAAGCCGATGTAGCTCAGCTGGCTAGAGCAGCTGATTTGTAATCAGCAGGTCGTGGGTTCGAGTCCCTCTATCGGCTCTTTTTTGCTATAAATAGAAAAAGTTGGGGAGATACTCAAGCGGCCAACGAGGGCAGACTGTAAATCTGCTGTGTGAACTTCGCAGGTTCGAATCCTGCTCTCCCCACAAAATTTTAAGTTTAAAGTTTACTTTCGTAAAAAGTTTAAAATTTAGTCGGGCTTGAAAATTTAAACAAATCAAACTGCCGACTTAGCTCAGGGGTAGAGTGCTTCCTTGGTAAGGAAGAGGTCACGGGTTCAATTCCCGTAGTTGGCTCAAAATTGTAAAATTTGAACACTAATAAATATATAACTAAGATTAAAAATTAAGCAAAATGGCAAAAGAAAATTTTAATCGTTCCAAACCGCACTTAAATATAGGTACAATTGGACACGTAGATCATGGAAAAACTACTTTAACTGCTGCAATCACAAAAGTATTATCTGATGCAGGTTACTGTCAAGCAAAATCATTTGATCAAATTGATAACGCTCCAGAAGAAAAAGAAAGAGGTATTACTATTAATACATCTCACGTTGAGTATGAAACTGCTAACCGTCACTACGCACACGTTGACTGTCCAGGTCACGCGGATTACGTAAAGAACATGGTTACTGGTGCTGCTCAAATGGATGGTGCTATCTTAGTTGTTGCTGCTACTGATGGACCAATGCCACAAACTCGTGAGCACATCCTTTTAGGTCGTCAAGTAGGTATTCCAAGAATGGTAGTATTCATGAACAAAGTGGATATGGTTGATGATGCTGAGTTATTAGAGTTGGTTGAAATGGAAATCAGAGATTTATTGTCTTTCTACGAATATGATGGAGATAATGGTCCAGTAATTCAAGGTTCTGCTTTAGGTGGATTAAACAACGATCCTGCTTGGGTTCCAAAAATTATTGAATTGATGGAAGCTGTTGATGCTTGGATTGAAGAGCCAGTGCGTGACGTTGCAAAACCATTCTTGATGCCAGTTGAGGACGTATTTACAATTACAGGTCGTGGAACTGTTGCTACAGGTCGTATCGAAACTGGTATTGCTAACACTGGAGATGCTGTTGAAATCATTGGTATGGGAGCTGAAAAATTGACTTCTACAATTACTGGAGTTGAAATGTTCCGTAAAATCCTTGATAGAGGTGAAGCTGGAGATAACGTAGGTTTATTATTAAGAGGTATCGACAAAGCTGATATCAAAAGAGGTATGGTTATTATTAAGCCAGGTTCAGTAAAACCACACGCTAAATTCAAAGCTGAGGTTTATATCTTGAAAAAAGAAGAAGGTGGTCGTCACACGCCATTCCACAATAACTACCGTCCACAGTTCTACGTACGTACAACTGACGTAACAGGAGTTATTTCTTTACCAGCAGGTGTAGAGATGGTAATGCCAGGTGATAACTTAACTATCGATGTAGCTTTGTTAAGCCCAATTGCAATGAGCGTAGGATTACGTTTCGCTATCCGTGAAGGTGGTAGAACAGTTGGTGCTGGTCAGGTTACTGAAATTGTTGAATAAGTAATAAACATAATAATAAAGCCAGTGCGATTTTAACAACACTGGCTTTTAACACGAACGGGCGTAGTTCAAGGGTAGAATAGCGGTCTCCAAAACCGTTGATGGGAGTTCGAATCCCTCCGCCCGTGCAAAAAAACATAATGATAATGAAAGTTTTAAATTATATATCAGAAGCGTTTGAAGAATTAAAAACAAACACTACTTGGCCGGAATGGGCAGAAGTACAAAGACTTACTATAGTAGTTGCTGTTTTTTCTGTTCTTTTTGCTTTGGCAACTTGGGGTGTTGATGAATTATTCGCAAAATCCATAGCTGGTTTCTTTAGCTGGTTAAAAGCTTAATTTTATTGTGAATGACAGAAACTAATGTAAAAAAATGGTACGTTGTTAGGGCGGTAAGTGGTCAAGAGAATAAGGTTAAAGCTTATATTGAGACTGAAATCAACAGATTGGGGATGGCTGATTATATTTCTCAAGTTCTTGTTCCTACTGAAAAGTTGTTCAGGTTCGTGATGGAAAAAAAATCACCAAAGATAAAGTTTACTTTCCTGGTTATGTTATGATCGAGGCTAACTTAGCAGGAGAAATTCCGCACATTATTAAATCTATCACTAGTGTGATTGGTTTTCTAGGCGAAGTAAAAGGAGGAGATCCTGTGCCTTTGAGAATGTCTGAAGTCAATAGAATGTTAGGTAAAGTAGATGAGTTAGCTGTCAAAACAGATACACATGCAATTCCTTTCAATGTAGGTGAAACCATCAAAGTAATTGATGGTCCTTTCAATGGTTTCAACGGAACGGTTGAAAAAATTAATGAAGAAAAGCGTAAACTTGAGGTTATGGTGAAAATTTTCGGAAGAAAAACACCTTTAGAATTGAGTTTTATGCAAGTTGAAAAAGTATAATTTTTGTTACACTAATAATAAACCACATCTTTCGCTTCCAATGTTGATGTGTTAAATTTTTAAAAAATGGCTAAAGAGATTAGTAAAGTAGTTAAACTACAAGTTAAGGGAGGTGCTGCGAATCCATCGCCACCGGTTGGACCTGCTCTAGGAGCTGCTGGTGTTAACATCATGGAATTCTGTAAGCAATTTAATGCTAGAACCCAAGATAAAGCCGGTAAAGTTTGTCCAGTGCAAATTACAGTGTATAAAGACAAATCATTCGATTTTGTCGTGAAAACTCCTCCTGCTGCCGTTCAGTTATTGGACGCTGCAAAGCTAAAGTCCGGTTCAGGTGAACCAAACAGAAAAAAAGTAGCATCAGTTACTTGGGACCAAATCAAAGCAATCGCTGATGATAAAATGGTCGATTTAAATGCATTCACAATTGAGTCTGCTATGAGTATGATCGCTGGAACAGCTAGATCTATGGGTATAACTGTAACAGGAGATTCTCCATTAAAATAAGAGATAGAAATGGCAAAATTGACAAAAAAACAAAAAGAAGCTGCTTCAAAAATCGAGAAGAACAAACTATATACCTTGAAAGATGCTTCAGCATTAATCAAAGTTGTTGCTTCTGCAAAATTTGATGAGTCAGTAGATATTGCTGTTCGTTTGGGAGTTGATCCAAGAAAAGCAAATCAAATGGTAAGAGGAGTTGTAACATTACCTCACGGAACTGGTAAAGATGTAAGAGTTTTGGCTCTTGTTACTCCTGATAAAGAAGCTGAAGCTAAAGCTGCTGGTGCAGACCACGTAGGTTTAGATGATTATCTTCAAAAAATTAAAGACGGTTGGACCGATGTTGATGTAATCATCACTATGCCAGCTGTTATGGGTAAATTAGGGCCATTAGGACGTATTTTAGGACCTAGAGGTTTAATGCCAAACCCTAAAACAGGTACAGTTACTATGGATGTTGCTAAAGCTGTTCTGAAGTAAAAGCGGGTAAAATCGACTTTAAAGTAGATAAAACAGGTATTGTTCATGCTGGTATCGGAAGAATTTCTTTTGAAGCTGACAAAATTGTAGATAACGCTCACGAAATTATTCAAACATTAATCAAACTTAAACCTACTGCAGCTAAAGGGACATACATTAAAAGTATTCACTTAACGAGCACAATGAGTCCTGCTATTGCATTGGATCCAAAAGCAGTATAATTGTAGTTAAAAATTTTTAGTATGACTAGAGAAGAAAAATCAATCGCAATTGAAGGTTTAGCTGCACAGTTAGCAAGTTCAAATATTGTTTATTTAGCAGACATTTCTGGATTAAATGCAGAAACTACTTCTAATTTACGTAGAGCTTGTTTTAAAGCTGGAATGAAATTAGAAGTTGTTAAAAACACTTTGCTTGCTAAAGCTATGGAAACTTCTGATAATGATTATGGAGATTTACCATCAGTATTGAAAGGTAACACAGCTATATTTATTTCTGATACAGCTAATGCTCCTGGAAAAATTATCAAAGAATTTCGTAAGAAATCAGACAAGCCAGTTTTTAAAGGTGCATATATCAATTCAGAAATTTACATCGGAGACAACTTATTAGATTCACTAGCTTCGCTTAAATCTAAAGAAGAGGTAATTGGAGAAATCATTGGATTATTACAATCTCCTGCTCAAAGAGTTATTGCAGCTCTTAAAACAAGTCGTGGAAAATGAGGTTGTTAACAACAATAATTGGATTGATAACATTAAAACGCGCACATTAATAAATTATATTTTACAAACTATTTAAAAACGATAGAAAAAATGGCAGATTTGAAACAATTCGCAGAACAATTAGTTAACTTAACAGTTAAAGAAGTTAATGAATTAGCTACAATTTTAAAAGATGAATACGGTATCGAACCAGCTGCAGCTGCAGTTGTAGTTTCTGGTGGTGGTGCTGGTGAAGCTGCTGCTGAAGAGCAAACAGAATTCACAGTAGTATTAAAAGATGCAGGTGCTTCTAAATTGGCAGTAGTAAAAGCTGTTAAAGAATTAACAGGTTTAGGTCTTAAAGAAGCTAAAGATTTAGTAGATGCTGCTCCATCTAACATCAAAGAAGGTGTAACTAAAGATGAGGCTGAAGGTCTTAAAAAATCTTTAGAAGAAGCTGGAGCTGTAGTTGAGTTAAAATAACAAAACTCAGTTTTAGAACTAGGTTTAGGTCTTGAGTTAACCACTCAATGACCTAAACCATTTTTCGTATAATAAAATTATATTCTTAATCTTATTATAAAAATACCCAAAAAGCTTTTAATCCATACGAAGACAAGAACAAACTGATTTTCCTGGTTTATTTTTAAGATGTATTGATTATCAAAAAAGGAAAAGTAGAATCAAATCCTGTGCTGAAGCACAAAAATTACTTTTTTTTAATCAAAATTTTGTCCATTGATGATAACAAATCAGACTGAAAGATTGAATTTTGCCTCAACTAAAAATATCCCTCAATATCCAGATTTTCTGGACGTTCAGGTTAAATCATTTAAAGATTTTTTCCAATTGGAAACTAAATCTGATGAAAGAGGCAACGAAGGCTTGTATAACACCTTCATGGAAAACTTTCCAATCACAGATACAAGAAATAATTTTGTACTGGAATTCCTCGATTATTTTGTAGATCCACCACGTTACACCATACAAGAGTGTATAGAAAGAGGTTTAACATACAGCGTGCCTTTAAAAGCTAGGTTGAAACTATATTGTACAGATCCAGAACACGAAGATTTTGAAACTATTGTTCAAGATGTTTATCTTGGTACAAGTCCTTATATGACTCCAAGCGGTACTTTTGTTATCAATGGTTCTGAGCGTGTGGTTGTATCTGAATTGCATCGATGTCCAGGAGTTTTCTTTGGTCAATCTTACCATGCAAATGGAACCAAATTATATTCTGCCAGAGTAATTCCTTTCAAAGGGTCTTGGATAGAATTTTCTACCGATATCAATAGCGTAATGTACGCGTATATCGATAGAAAGAAAAAATTACCTGTAACGACTTTATTCCGTGCCATCGGATTCGAAAGAGATAAGGATATCCTTGAAATTTTCGACCTTGCAGAGGAAATTAAAGTTTCTAAAACAGGACTTAAAAAATATATCGGTAGAAGACTTGCTGCGCGTGTTTTAAATACGTGGCATGAGGATTTCGTAGATGAGGATACTGGTGAGGTAGTTTCTATCGAACGTAACGAAATTATCCTTGATAGAGATACAATTTTAGATAAAGATAATGTGGAAGAAATTATTGAGTCTAATGTTAAATCTATTTTGTTGCACAAAGAGAGCAATAATCAAACTGATTATGCTATCATTCACAATACCTTTCAAAAAGATCCAACCAATTCTGAAAAAGAAGCCGTTGAGCATATCTACAGACAATTGCGTAATGCAGAACCGCCTGATGAAGAAACTGCTCGTGGTATTATAGATAAATTGTTCTTTTCTGACCAACGTTACAACTTAGGTGAAGTAGGTCGTTATAGAATGAACAAAAAATTGAACCTGGATATCCCGATGGAAAAGCAAGTCTTGACCAAAGAAGATATCATCACCATCGTGAAATACTTGATCGAATTGATCAACTCTAAAGCAGAGATTGATGATATCGATCACTTGTCAAACCGTCGTGTTAGAACTGTAGGCGAGCAATTGTCTCAACAGTTCGGCGTTGGTTTAGCACGTATGGCGAGAACCATCCGCGAAAGAATGAACGTTAGAGATAACGAGGTGTTTACACCAATCGATTTGATTAATGCGAAAACATTGTCATCGGTAATCAACTCTTTCTTCGGAACCAATCAGTTGTCTCAGTTTATGGATCAAACGAATCCATTAGCTGAGATTACGCACAAAAGAAGATTATCAGCACTAGGACCAGGCGGACTTTCAAGAGAAAGAGCTGGTTTTGAGGTGCGTGACGTTCACTATACACACTACGGAAGTTTATGTCCAATTGAAACTCCTGAGGGACCAAACATTGGTTTGATTTCGTCTCTTGGAGTTTACGCGAAAGTTAATGGAATGGGATTCATCGAAACACCGTATCGTAAAGTTACAAATGGTACCGTAGATTTAGAATCAGAGCCAACTATTTAAGTGCTGAAGAAGAAGAAGGTAAAATGATTGCGCAAGCAAATATTGAAATGGATGATGATGGTAAAATTACAGCTGAGAATGTAATTGCTCGTCAAGAGGGAGATTTTCCTGTTGTTGATCCATCAGTAGTACATTTTACGGATGTTGCTCCAAACCAGATTGCTTCTATCTCAGCTTCACTAATTCCTTTCTTGGAGCATGATGATGCGAACCGTGCGTTGATGGGATCAAACATGATGCGTCAGGCTGTACCATTATTACGTCCTGAAGCACCAATCGTAGGAACTGGTCTAGAACGTCAAGTAGCTTCTGACTCAAGAGTATTGATCAATGCAGAAGGACATGGGGTTGTAGAGTATGTAGATGCAAATATTATCACTATCAAATATGATCGTTCTGAAGAAGAAAGAATGGTAAGTTTTGAGGCAGATGAAAAAACATATAATTTAATCAAATTCAGAAAAACCAATCAAAGTACTAGTATCAACTTGAAGCCTATCGTAAGAAAAGGAGATCGAGTAGTTCCTGGTCAAGTATTGTCAGAAGGATATGCCACTCAAAATGGAGAACTAGCTTTAGGTAGAAACCTAAAAGTAGCCTTCATGCCATGGAAAGGGTATAACTTCGAGGATGCGATTGTGATTTCTGAAAAAGTAGTTCGCGATGATATCTTTACCTCAATCCACGTTGATGATTACTCATTAGAAGTAAGAGACACGAAATTGGGTAACGAAGAATTAACGAATGATATTCCTAACGTTTCTGAAGAAGCTACTAAAGATTTGGATGAAAACGGAATGATTAGAATTGGTGCTGAAGTAAAACCTGGCGATATTCTAATCGGAAAAATTACTCCAAAAGGAGAATCAGATCCTACACCAGAAGAGAAACTGTTAAGAGCTATTTTCGGTGATAAAGCAGGTGATGTAAAAGATGCTTCACTAAAAGCTTCTCCTTCATTACACGGTGTAGTTTTAGACAAAAAATTATTCGCGAGAGCGGTAAAAGATAAACGTAAGCGTACCCAAGATAAAGATGCTTTAGGCACTTTAGAAATGGAGTTTGAAACGAAATTTGTTGAATTAAAAGACAAATTAGTAGAGAAATTATTCTTGATCGTAAACGGTAAAACATCGCAAGGTGTGATGAATGATTTGGGTGAAGAAGTATTGCCAAAAGGTAAAAAATACACTCAAAAAATGTTGTATGCTGTTGAAGATTTTGCTCACTTAAGCAAAGGTCAATGGGTTGCAGATGATGCTACCAATAAAATGGTTAATGATTTAATTCACAACTATAAAATCAAATTAAACGATTTACAAGGAGCATTACGTAGAGAGAAATTTACCATCACTGTAGGAGACGAATTACCAGCAGGAATTTTAAAACTAGCTAAAGTTTACATCGCTAAGAAACGTAAATTAAAAGTGGGTGATAAAATGGCAGGACGTCACGGAAACAAAGGTATTGTGGCTCGTATCGTTCGTCATGAAGATATGCCATTCCTTGAAGACGGAACTCCAGTAGATATCGTGTTGAACCCACTTGGGGTACCTTCACGTATGAACATCGGTCAGATTTATGAAACTGTTTTAGGTTGGGCTGGAATGAACTTGGGTAGAAAATTTGCTACTCCAATTTTTGACGGAGCTACTTTAGATCAAATCAATGAATTGACAGATGAGGCAGGTATTCCACGTTTCGGTCATACCTATTTGTATGATGGAGGAACAGGAGAGCGTTTCCATCAACCAGCAACTGTGGGGGTTATTTACATGTTGAAATTAGGACACATGGTAGATGATAAGATGCACGCACGTTCAATTGGGCCATACTCGTTGATTACGCAACAACCATTGGGTGGTAAAGCTCAATTTGGAGGTCAACGTTTTGGAGAGATGGAGGTTTGGGCACTTGAAGCGTATGGAGCATCAAGTACCTTAAGAGAAATCTTAACTGTTAAGTCAGATGACGTAATTGGTAGAGCTAAAACATACGAAGCTATCGTAAAAGGCGAAACCATGCCAGAGCCAGGATTGCCAGAATCATTCAATGTATTGATGCATGAATTGAAAGGTCTTGGTTTAGACATCAGATTAGAAGAATAAACATAAAGTAATCAGTGTTCAGTTGTTAGTAAATCAGCAACAACTGAACACTAAAAATTGAACACTGAACACTTAAAATACAATTTCATAAAAATCAATAGTATGACTATGATGAATAATAGAAATAATAAAGATAAAAACCCTGTAAAAAGATTTGATAAAATTTCAATAGGGTTGGCTTCTCCAGAGTCTATCTTGGCTGAGTCAAGAGGAGAAGTTTTGAAGCCAGAAACTATCAATTATAGAACCCACAAACCAGAACGTGATGGTCTTTTCTGCGAACGTATTTTCGGTCCAGTAAAAGACTTTGAATGTGCTTGTGGAAAATACAAAAGAATCCGTTACAAAGGAATCATTTGTGACCGTTGTGGAGTAGAAGTTACGGAGAAAAAAGTACGTCGTGATAGAGTAGGACACATCAATCTTGGTGGTGCCTATTGCTCACATTTGGTATTTCCGTTCACTTCCTAACAAAATAGGATACATTCTTGGATTGCCATCTAAGAAATTAGATATGATTATTTACTATGAGAGATATGTAGTAATTCAGCCAGGTATTGCAAAAGGTCCTGATGGAGAAGCTATTTCTCGATTGGATTTCTTGACAGAAGAAGAGTATTTAAATATTTTAGATTCACTTCCTCAAGAAAATCAATATCTTGACGATCATGATCCAAATAAATTTGTTGCCAAAATGGGAGCAGAGTGTATTATGGACTTATTGGCTCGTATCGATTTAGATGCTTTGTCATACGAATTAAGACATAGTGCTAACAATGAAACTTCAAAACAACGTAAGACAGAGGCTTTAAAAAGACTACAAGTTGTAGAATCTTTCCGTGAGTCTAACGAAAACAGAGAGAATCGTCCTGAATGGATGATTATGAAAGTAGTTCCAGTTATTCCGCCAGAATTGCGTCCGTTAGTGCCGCTTGATGGAGGTCGTTTTGCCACTTCAGATTTGAACGATTTGTACAGAAGAGTAATCATCCGTAACAACCGTTTGAAACGATTAATGGAGATTAAAGCTCCAGAAGTTATCTTGCGTAACGAGAAACGTATGTTGCAAGAATCAGTAGATTCCTTGTTCGACAACACACGTAAGGCTTCTGCGGTTAAAACAGAATCGAATCGTCCATTAAAATCGCTTTCTGATTCCTTGAAAGGGAAACAAGGTCGTTTCCGTCAAAACTTATTAGGAAAACGTGTGGATTATTCAGCGCGTTCGGTAATTGTTGTTGGACCAGAATTGAAATTATTCGAATGTGGACTTCCAAAAGATATGGCAGCTGAATTATACAAACCATTTGTTATTCGTAAATTAATCGAAAGAGGAATTGTTAAAACGGTTAAATCGGCTAAGAAAATAATCGATAAAAAAGAACCAGTTGTTTGGGATATTTTTGAAAATGTAATCAAAGGACATCCAGTATTACTGAATCGTGCTCCTACATTACACCGTTTGGGTATTCAAGCATTCCAACCTAAATTGATTGAAGGAAAAGCAATCCAATTACACCCATTAGTATGTACGGCGTTCAACGCGGATTTTGATGGTGACCAGATGGCAGTTCACTTGCCACTTGGACCAGAAGCTATTTTGGAAGCACAATTATTAATGTTGGCTTCTCACAATATTTTGAATCCAGCGAATGGAGCGCCAATTACGGTACCTTCTCAAGACATGGTTTTGGGTCTATATTACATGACCAAAGAGCGTTTATCCACTCCAGAACATAAAATTTTAGGGGAAGGCTTAACCTTCTATTCTGCTGAAGAAGTAAATATTGCCTTAAATGAAGGAAGATTGGAATTGAATGCTCGTGTGAAAATTAGAGCGAAAGATTTTAATGAAGATGGAGAATTGGTTTACAAAATCATTCAAACTACTGCTGGTAGAGTATTATTCAACGAAGTAGTACCTGAAGCAGCTGGATACATCAATGATGTCTTGACTAAGAAAAACCTTAGAGATATTATTGGACACATTTTAAGTGTTACCAATGTACCTACTACAGCGGCTTTCTTGGACAATATGAAAGATATGGGTTATAAATTTGCTTTCAAAGGAGGTTTATCATTCAGTCTTGGAGATATTAAAATTCCAGAGAAAAAAGGAGAATTAATTGCAGATGCTAGAGAGCAAGTGGAAGGTATTTCTGCAAACTATAACATGGGTCTTATCACCAATAACGAACGTTACAACCAAGTTATTGATGTTTGGACTTCAACCAATGCTATGCTTACTGAGTTAGCAATGAAAAACATTAGAGAAGACCAACAAGGATTCAACTCGGTGTACATGATGCTTGACTCTGGAGCGAGGGGTTCTAAAGAACAAATTCGTCAGTTAACTGGTATGCGTGGTTTGATGGCTAAGCCAAAAAAATCAAATGCTGGTGGTGGTGAAATTATTGAAAACCCAATTCTTTCTAACTTTAAAGAAGGACTTTCGATTTTAGAGTACTTCATCTCTACTCACGGTGCGCGTAAAGGTCTTGCCGATACGGCTTTGAAAACAGCCGATGCAGGATATCTAACTAGAAGATTGCATGATGTTTCTCAAGATGTTATTGTGAATATTGATGATTGTGGCACTTTAAGAGGTATAGAAGTATCTGCTTTGAAGAAAAACGAGGAAATTGTAGAAACTTTAGGAGAACGAATTTTAGGACGTGTGGCATTGCAAGATGTAATCAATCCTTTAACTTCTGAAATCTTAGTTTACTCTGGTCAACAAATCACAGAGAATATCATGAAGACTATCGAAGCTTCTCCAATAGAGAAAGTTGAAGTACGTTCTCCATTGACTTGTGAAGCGTTAAAAGGAATTTGTGCTAAATGTTATGGTAGAAATTTAGCTACCGGAAAAATGACACAAAGAGGTGAAGCCGTTGGTGTAATTGCCGCTCAGTCTATTGGTGAGCCAGGTACACAGTTAACACTTCGTACGTTCCACGTAGGAGGGGTTGCTGGAGGTATATCTGAAGAATCAAGCATTGTTACTCGTTTTGATGGTAAATTAGAGATTGAGGATTTGAAAACTGTTAAAGGTGAAGATGCTGAAGGTAATGCTGTTGATATTGTTGTTTCTCGTTCTACAGAATTGAAATTAGTAGATGTTAAAACCGGAATTATTCTTAACACACACAATATTCCTTACGGTTCTAGTATTTTTGTAAAAGACGGGGACGTTGTTTCTAAAGGAACTACAATCTGTAAATGGGATCCATATAATGGAGTTATTGTTTCTGAATTTACAGGTAAAATTGCTTATGAAGATTTAGAGCAAGGTCAATCGTACCAAGTAGAAATCGATGAGCAAACAGGTTTCCAAGAAAAAGTAATTTCTGAATCTAGAACTAAAAAATTAATTCCTACTTTATTGGTTTATGGTAAAGACAATGAATTAATTCGTTCGTATAACTTGCCAGTTGGAGCCCACTTGATGGTTGAAAACGGTGAGAAAATTAAAGCAGGTAAAGTATTGGTAAAAATCCCACGTCGTTCTTCAAAAGCAGGCGATATTACAGGAGGTTTACCTAGAATTACGGAGTTGTTAGAAGCTCGTAATCCTTCTAATCCAGCTGTAGTTTCAGAAATCGACGGAGTAGTTTCTTTTGGAAAAATCAAAAGAGGTAACCGTGAGATCGTTATTGAATCTAAATTTGGAGAGGTTAAGAAATACCTTGTGAAGTTGTCAAGCCAAATTCTAGTTCAAGAAAATGACTTCGTTAGAGCAGGAGTTCCTTTATCTGATGGAGCTATTACTCCAGAAGATATTTTAAGAATTCAAGGACCAGCAGCTGTTCAACAGTATTTGGTAAATGAAATTCAAGAGGTATACCGTCTACAAGGGGTAAAAATCAATGACAAGCACTTTGAAGTAGTGATTCGTCAGATGATGCGTAAAGTTCAAGTTGAAGATCCAGGAGATACTTTATTCTTAGAAGAGCAATTGATTCATACCAAAGATTTTATCGTTGAAAATGATAAATTATACGGAATGAAAGTTGTTGAAGATTCTGGAGATTCTGCAACATTGAAAGCAGGTCAGATTATTTCTCCTCGTCAATTGCGTGATGAAAATTCATTGTTAAAACGTACGGATAAAAACTTAGTTGTTGCTCGTGATGTAATCACAGCTACCGCTACTCCTGTTTTACAAGGTATTACTAGAGCTTCACTTCAAACGAAATCATTTATTTCTGCTGCTTCTTTCCAAGAAACAACTAAAGTATTGAATGAAGCTGCAGTTGCAGGTAAAATAGATTACTTAGAAGGCTTGAAAGAAAATGTTATTGTAGGGCATAGAATTCCAGCAGGAACAGGTATGAGAGAATACGACAATACCATTGTAGGGTCTAAAGAGGATTACAACGAAATGATGGCTAATAAAGAAGAGTATATTTACTAAGATATGAGCGATTCTAAACAACCACAAGGACAAATCAATATTGAATTGGATGAAGCTACTGCTGAAGGAATTTATTCTAATTTGGCTATAATTAATCATTCTGCTTCAGAGTTTGTTTTAGATTTTGTTTGTATCATGCCGGGTACTCCAAAAGCTAAGGTAAAATCAAGAATTGTTTTGACTTCGCAACATGCCAAACGATTGGTGAAAGCGTTGGCGGAAAACGTTCATCGTTTTGAGGTTTCTCACGGAGAAATCAAGGATACAGAGCAACCGCCGATACCACTTAATTTTGGTCCCGCAGGTCAAGCATAATACTAAAAACCTCTTCAGAAATGAAGGGGTTTTTTTATTTAAATGTTTGATTTGAAGTTAATTGTCTTCAAATTTACCTGTCAAAAAACCTATACGTCTCAAAACTAGTACTAGATTAACGGCATTTTCGTCCCGATGAACAACATTTGTGTCGTATTTTAACGAGTTTATGCCCTTTTTGTCGGATTCTTTTTTTTTGTTTAAGCTTCCAACGTTACTTTGTCTGTATAATTGAAACAATAAAGTTTTTCCGTTCAACAAGTTCATTCTGGATAAACTTTTTTTTAGAAATAACAAATCATAAAAAAGAGCACATGGAACAAAAATTACTTTATCAAATGAACCCATTTTCATAGTTCATTTTCTCTAAGAGACAAATAGCTTAAATCCTAAATAAACCTAGCGAATTTCGCCGATTTCCCCTTATGTAATAAAGTGGAAAAGGCATTCTTATACAAATTTTTAACCCCCACAATAAATCTAATTAAGCATGAAAAAGTTTACTAAATTATTCAATCAAATTAGGGAAACCCATTGTGTTTTGACCCTATTGTTGTGTTTTACTAGTATGTTGTTTACTACAACTAGTTCGGCACAAATTGCTTTGCGAAGTGGTTCGCAAACAAACACGAGTACCAATGCCACGATCACCATCAACAAGCCAACAAGTTTGGCGGTTGGAGATTTGATGTTGGCTAACATTGTACAAAGTGACAACGACAACGCTAACTTAGCAAATGCCACTATTTCTGGATGGACATTGGTTGCTGGTGAAGAGTTCGGAAATGTTGGAAATGACAGTTGGTGGGGAACCATCTTATACAAAGTCGCTACCGCTGCGGATGTTGCTGCAACTGATTTTACCTTTACAGGTGACACTGATGCAGACGATATGGAAGGCGGTATTGCTGCCTTTTCTGGCGTTGCTGTTACTGGAGGTGTGTCAGGTGGTCCTTTTGATGTGGCACCAGGGTCTATCAACAATATCAATACCGACGACTTTAGTGCTACGGCTATTACGACTGCTACAGCTAATGCTGCTGTGGTTATGTTTGGAATGATTGGAGATAATAGAAATGTTGACTCGTGGACAGCAACTTCTCCGGCTACTTTAGCAGAAATCTTTGATGTGCCTTTCAATGCATCAGCAGATATGGGGATGGGAATGGCTTGGGCTTTAAAAACTTCTGCGGGTTCTACGGGAACTGGTCTAGGAGAACTAAGTGTTAACGAGAACGATCCAAATGGGGCTATGTTGATTGCTTTGCGTCCATGTACAGCAACGCCAACAGTAACTCCTGTAGCTTCTATTTTACCAGTTTGTTTTAGTGCAAGTGCGCAAACAACGACAATGCCTTATTCAGCTTCAACAAATAGTCCAACGTCCTATTCGATTGATTGGAATGCTGCTGCAAATACTGCAGGTTTGTTAGATCAAGTTGTTACGGCACATACTTTCGTAGGTGCTGGTGGAATTATGCCCAACGTAGCAATCCAAGCTAATGTGGCTGCAGGAACTTATAATGGTACACTTTCGATTATAACTGCTGGAGGTTGTAGAAGTACTGTTGCTGTAACGGTAACAATTCTTGCAGGCCCAACAGCAAATGCTGGTGGTGCTTTAAATGCTATCTGTCTAGATGGAACATCGGCTGTTTTAGGAGGTTCGGTAGGAGGTTCTGCAACTGGAGGGACATGGTCTAGTAGTGTTCCTGGAGGAACCTTTTCTCCGATTTCCGCATCTTTTACGTCTACTTGGACACCGCCTTCAGGCTACTCTGGAACGGTAACCTTTACTTTAACAACCTCAGGTGGCGCTTGCGGAACAACAACAGCTACTAAAACACTAGTAGTCAATGCGCAACCTACTGCAACATCTGGAGGATCGCAAACAATTTGTGTGGGAGGCGCAGCTATTGTTAGCGGGATGAGTTCATCAAACGGAACAATCTCGTGGACAGAAAATGGAGCTGGCTCTATCACTTCTGGAGGAACAGGTTTAACGCCTACTTATACACCAGCTGCTGGTGATGCGGGAAACACAGTGACATTAACAATGACCGTATCTAACAGTCCTTGTACAGCTGCAACTGCAACTTACACAGTAGACGTTAATGCGATTGCCACGGTAACTGCGAATGCAGACCAAACCATTTGCGCTACAACTCCTAATGTTACCCTTGCTGGATCAATTGGCGGAAGTGCTACTTCGGCAACGTGGTCAGGCGGAACCGGAACTTTTAGCCCAGACAATACAACATTAAACGCGATTTATACGCCTTCTGCAGCAGAATTTTTAGCGGGAGGGAACATCACTTTAACTTTAACAACGAACGATCCTGCAGGGCCTTGTAATGCAGTTTCTGATACGATGGTAATCACGATTAGGTTATCTCCGACAGCTTCGGCTGGTGGTACCGCAACAATTTGTCCAGGAGCTGCAGCTACAGTAAGTGGCGCAAGCGCTTTGAATGGCACGATTTCATGGACTGAAAATGGAGCAGGTACAATTACTGCTGGAGGTACATCACTAACTCCAACCTATACTTCGGTGGCAGGAGATGCCGGTACTACGGTGACCTTAACAATGACCGTTACCAATAGTCCTTGTGCAACAGAAACTGCGACTTATACTGTTGTAGTGAGTCCTGCAGCACCAATCGCTGCTGGAGCAATTACAGGTTCCGCTTCAGTTTGTGCCGGAGAAACTACCTTAGCTTACACGGTTGCTGCGGTTACAAACGCTACAGACTACACTTGGACCGTTCCATCAGGATGGAGCATTACGGATGGTCAAGGAACTGCTTCAATTACTGCAACTGCAGGTGGAGCTGGAACTGGAGATATTACCGTTGTAGCAAGTAATTCTTGTGGTAGCACAAATCCACAGACAGTAATTAATATTCTTCCTGTGAATGCAACTAATAATTCTGGATTTGTTACAAGTTCAGCGAAGACAAATGATGGTATTCAATGCAATGCAGCACCGACGGAGCGAAGAGGGTTTATTAAATTTCCTTTAACTTCCATTCCAGCTGGCGCAACTATTATTTCATCTTCTTTAAGGCTAACGAATAATAACAATGCAACACCAAGTGGTGCCAACAATGATGTAAAGCCTTTAGGAAATACAGATCCTGAAGCAGGAACATCCACAGCATCTGTTCTATTTAACGCGATCGGAGCTCAAAATAGTGGTACATTTTATAGCAGAACGACTTGGAGCAATACAGGAGTAATTACACTTGCACTAGGATCAAATGCTACTACCGATATCCAATCACGATTTGCCTCTCCAGGATACATTGCCATGGGATTGGCGCGAGGAGGAACAGCTATTTTTAATCTTTTCGGTTATTCTAGCGGAGCCAATGCGCCTCGATTAGATGTGACTTATTCAGCACCTCGTTCTTTGTCAGTGACTATTAATCCATTAACTACAACAGGAGATGTAACCACGTCAATATGTGCGGGAGAAACTTACGTATGGCCAGCAAATGGCGCATCGTATACTGCGGAACAAATTAACACTACATTCGTTTCAGGATGTAACACAGCGACTTTGAATTTGACCGTAAATCCATTAACAACTAATGGAGACGTAACAACTTCAATTTGTTCTGGAGACACTTATGTTTGGCCTGCAAATGGTCAATCGTATACTACAGAACAAATCGGAACTACTTTCGTTTCGGGATGTAACACAGCTACTTTGAATTTGACCATTATTCCAAGTACTACGGTGGGAAGTTTAACTACTACTGCCTGTGATACCTACACTTGGTCTGAAAATAGTCAAACTTACACGGCAAGCGGAGTTTATACTCACGTTGTAGGATGTAACACCGCTACTTTAGATTTGACGATTGTTCCAAGTACAACAGTTGGTAGTTTAACAACTTCAGCTTGTGATACCTATACTTGGGCAGAAAATAGCCAAACTTATACAACTAGTGGAACATATACAAACGTAGTTGGTTGTAATACAGCTACTTTAGATTTAACCATTATTCCAAGTACAACAATAGGAAGCGAAACAGTTAGCGCTTGTATTTCGTATACATGGGCAGAGAACGGCCAAACTTATAATTCAAGTGGCGTTTATACTCATGTGGTAGGTTGTAATACTGCAACATTAACCTTAACTGTAAATACTACTCCAGATACTTTCTATGCCGATACAGACGGTGACGGATTTGGAACTGGTGCTGCAATTTTATCTTGTACTGGTCAACCAGCAGATACTTCTACAAACAATTCAGATTGTGCTCCAGACGATTCATCTAAATGGAGAACCGCTAATTTCTTTGTTGATGTAGATGGTGATTCATTTAACAATGGTTTCCCTGCTGTGCCTATTTGCTACGGAGCAACAGTTCCGGGTGGATATGTTGCAAATTTCAACGGAGTAGATTGCGACGATAATACTGCATCTGTAAATCCAAATGCTTCAGAAGTGTTAGGAAATAGTATTGATGACAACTGCGATGGAGTAACTGATGAGGTAACACCAACGTCGAACTTAATCGCAACTAGCTGCGGAATTACCTTAACGAATTTGGCAAATACCTTATTTGCGTATGACTTGGCAACATTTGTTCCACAATTGGGTCCAATTCAAGGCTATCGATTTAGAGTTACAAACGGTGCAACTGTGAGAACTTTTGATTCGCCAAATGTTAGGTTTAGTTTAATCAACTTGGCTGGTGGAGCGACTTACGGAACTACTTATACTGTTGAAGTATCAGTAAAATCCGGTGGTTTTTACAGAGCTTATGGTGCTCCATGCACTATTTCTACTCCTGCGGTGCCTAATGCAACATTTGTTGTAAATCCAATTAGCGGTTCTACTTTAATCGATATTTCAAATTCGATATTTTGCCAACAAGTACCAACGGCTTCAGGATACCGATTTAGAGTAAAAAATGGTGATACTGTTGTGGGAACATATTCAAGCGCAACTAGCCGATTTAGTTTGGTGAATTTGGGGATTTCAAATATCGAGTTTGGAACTACTTACACAATCGATGTGTTATTAAAATTTGGAGATGATTGGAGACCAGATACAGAGTACGGACCAACTTCTTTAATTACTACGCCAGCTATTCCAGGAACTTCAAGAGTGATTAGACCAACTTGTGGAACTACGATTAATGCACTATGGACTACTATTTTTGCACAACAAATAATAGGTGCTCAAGGGTATAAATTCGTAGTAACCAATGGCGTTCAAACAAGAGAATTCGCTACGGCTAACCCAAGATTCCAATTGCCATTATTGTCAGGAGGAGCAACGGCAAGTACTCATACACATTCACGTAGATGTGTATTGTATAATAGTAGCTATGTTGAGGGAACCGTGTTGTTACGCTGACAACGTCTCAACAGCAACTAGACAAACAAATTCAGTTGTCGATATTTATGAAGTAACGCTATCCAAACCCTTTTTGCTGAAACATTCAAGTTGAATGTAAATACTTCTAGCGAGGATCAAGTTGGCGTAAGAGTGTATGATATGTTAGGCCGTGAAGTGGAAGCGCGTCAGGCAAGTGTATCCAATGTCACAAATTTAGAAATAGGATCAAACTACCCTTCTGGTGTTTATAACATCATTGTTACCCAAGGCGATCATACTAAAACATTGCGAGTGGTTAAAAGATAACATTTAAATGTAAATTACAAAACGCCTCGAATAGAGGCGTTTTGCTTTTTTATGAGGTTGGATATTAACGATTCGTTGGTGTCCTGTGATATGATAATAGAAATCAAACAGCTTTATTCCTTTTGAAATTGAGGTTTGCAGCAGTTGTTACTATTATTGAAATGAGGTTTTTAAGTTTGTAAATGTTGTTGATAAAATCCGAATAAATATAAAATCAGAAGACTGTTGAGATGAAATTTAAGTTAAATTTGTTTCTGCTAAAGGGGTCTTTTGTGAATATGCAATATCTTTAATCTATTGAAAATTAAAATTATGACGTCATTGAAGACCAAGTTTCATTATCGTACTAAATCACAAAAAACCTATCTGGATTTTTGTTCAAATGTTACATTTTTTAAGACGATTTTTATCTGCATCTTTCTTATTTCCTCTAACGCTATATATTCTCAAGTAGATAGCCAAAAAAACAATTCGACTGCTTCACATTCTAGAAATCAAGAGCAGCTAAGCGCCACCATGGTATGTGTGCCGCCAACTGCATTAAGTTACACTGTCAATTCAGCTTTTTATTGCACGGGGATACCAATTACGCCAAACTTAATGAGTTATTCAGGAGATGTGGTTACTTCCATAGTAATAAGTCCTGACTTGCCTGTGGGACTAAGTTTTAACACACTCAATGGAACAATATCAGGTACGCCGACGGTTGCTGTTGCAGGTAATTATACTGTGATTATAAACAATCCTTGCGGGTTTACCTCGCGAACACTATATATCGCAGTGAGTTCAGGAACAAATTATTATGCAGATACTGATGGTGATGGATATGGGACTGGCGTGGCAACAGTATCTTGTACAGGACAACCAGCAAATACATCGACCAATGATACTGATTGTGCTCCTACAAATCCATTAAAGTGGCGCACATCGAATCTTTATATTGATCAAGATGGCGATCGCTACAGCAATGGTTTTCCTGCGGTTGCTACTTGTTACGGGGCAACGGTTCCAGTTGGTTTTACTTCGCGATATATTGGTACAGATTGCCTTGATACAACTTTTGAGGTAAATCCTAACGCCGTGGAAGTTCCTGGTAATAGTATTGATGACAATTGCGATGGTTTTATTGATGAAATTACGACGACTTCCTATTTAGTGGCTAGCAGTTGTGGCATTACAGTTCCAACACTTAGCGCAACGCTTTTCGCACAAGTGATCGCTGGAGCGCAAGGCTATCGTTTTGAAGTTACAAATGGCCCGAATGTCGCGGTTTTCGAAACCAATTTAAACCGATTTAATCTACTAAACCTTTCGCCTGGCGTGACATTTTCTTCAACCAATACTGTCAATAGTGTCAGGGTTGCAGTAAAGTTAAATGGATTTTGGCGGGCTTATGGATTACCGTGTATTGTAAATACACCGCCGGTTCCAAATTCAACTTCCGTAAACAATCCTGTTTGTGGATCTTTTCTAAGAGATATTTGGGATTCGATTTTTTGTTTTCAAATTCAAGGCGCTACAGGTTACCGATTTAGAGTAAAAAAAGACGGAGTTTTGGTTGGAACAGTTGATAGCAATGTAAATAGTTTTAGAATGGTTAGTTTGGGAATTAGTAATATTAATTTTGCAACTTCCTATACCGTTGATGTTTTATTGAAATTTAATAGTACTTGGCTTCCAGATACAGAATACGGAACTAGTTGCGTTATTGTTACGCCACCAACTCCAGGGGTTTCAAGAATATCTATTCCAAGTTGTGGAAGTTCAACAAATAGTTTATGGCAAAGTATTTTTGCAGTACCTATTACAGGAGCTCAAGGATATAAATTTGTTTTTGATAACGGAGTTCGATATCGAGAATATATTACTACTTCAAGTTCAATGAGTATTTTCAATATACCCGGTGGTCCTATGGTTGGAACTACTTATTCCATTCGTGTAGATGTGCTATACAATAATAGTTACGTGCCAGGCAGGGAAACTTGTACACTTACAATCTTACCAACTGCTACTAGGTTAGCAAACGAACCACTCGGTATCTTTGATGTTAAGTCAACGCCCAATCCGTTTACAAACAATTTTAACTTGAATCTTAATACTTCAAGTGAAGAGCCTATTGAAATAAAAGTATACGATATGTTTGGTCGATCGATTGCGGTATATCAGGATACGGTCGAAAACATTGCCAGCCTTGCAATAGGAGAAAGCTATTCTTCTGGAGTGTATAATATCGTTGTGAGTCAAGGAACTTCTAATAAGACCTTGCGTGTAATCAAAAGGTAAACTACTGCACTATTTAACGTATTATCAAAACGCCCAACGTTGAGGTGTTATTTTGCTTTGTTTTCTACTAAACGTATTTTCTAACTGTTTTTTCTCAATTAAATCGCGCTAGATGGGTTGTTTTTTCTAATAGTTCTCTTAAAACCATCCATAAAATGCATCTTTTTTAGCCGAAATGCACGAGATTTTCATTTTTGGTTAGTTTAACGAGTTTTGGGGTTAGTTACCGAAACTATTTCATCAGGCTGTGAGGTTGCCATAGATTTGTCATGTACAAACAAAGTAACACACACCAATATGAACACAACAGCAAACACTACTTCAAACACTATCAAAATGATGATTGTTTTAGTAATGATGTTGTTGTCAACTGCTGGGTTTGCACAAAACACAATCGAAGTTCCTGCTACTGTTGCTGCTTCTACAACTGCAGTAGAATCTAATTCTTCAATGAATATGGTTTCTTGGTTTATGGGAACAAAACAAACTACTAACGAAAACATCACTAAAGAATCTACTTCAAAAAAACAAATGATGACATCTGGTATCGCTCCAAACCGTTTGTTGATCAAAACGTTTTTGAAAAAAGCGTCTCAATACGCTTCTAATATCGCATAGTTTTTTATAAGCATGGTTAATTACTCAACAGAAAGCCTCCTTCGTCAAGGGAGGTTTTTTTATGCCTTTTTCATACACTATCTATACTTTATCTATACACTATCTAGGCATCAACTTCGTAGAGATTTTTGATGCTTTGTTTGCAAGTAAACCAATTTGTTTTCTGATTGCCAAAATGATTGTGTTTTACCTTCACAATATTAACTAATCTTTAAATTTGATTCAGAGTTCATATTTTTGACCGTTGCGCTTTGCCGTGTCTTTTATTTGTTTAACTTTGTTGGTTCAAAATATTTAGGGTGAAAAACAGTTTGCCTAATTGTTTATTTTTCTTTTTTTAAAAACATATTTTATGAAAACATTATTACAAAAGTCTTTGTTTGCTTTATTCCTTATGCTCTGCATAGGATTTAGTCAGGTTGGTTGGGGGCAGACCTCCTTCACATCTACATCATCAACTGCTGCTTGGGGAACTTCTAGATGGAATAATTCGGCAGATTCGGCGCCTTATACATCAGCCTTTACAGCCAATAATGCAGTAAATTTCACTTCTGGTTCCTATTCCTTTGCGGGAATGAGCTCTGTAGTAAATGTTGGTAATGTCACTGTGGCATCTGCTGTTTCTGTTAACTTTCCGAGTGTTAACAGCACGTTTGCTACTAATGGTGCGGTAAGGACTTTTAACATTGGTAGCGGAGCAATTTTTGATTTTCAGAATCAAACCATATCTACTGCAGCTGGGACTGGTTTCATTAAATCAGGTGATGGTATTTTTGCATTAGCAGGAGGTGCATATCCTGCAGGTTTTACCTTAAATGCAGGAACTGTTGTAGTTCGAGGTACAAATGCAATGGGTTCGGGTGGCGTATTAACTATCAATGGAGGGACTATTGCCGCTAATGGTAATAGAGACTTAAGTGGAAAATTTTCAAATATAGTTGTTGGAGGTGATTTTACTATAGGATCTACAACAGCGCCGGCTGTCGGAACATCAAATCTTACTTTCTCCAACACCATGGCACTGGGTACTAGTTCCTCTAGAACCATTACTATCGGAGGAACAGGAACTTATACTTTAGGTGGTGTGATCAGTGGTTCAAGTTCAACCTGACTGTGGCATCTACTGCTGCGGCAGGAGCTTACTTGTTGGCGCCAATACTTACAATGGGCTACAACGGTTTCGGGCGGAACACTTCGCTTGAGTAGAACAGGAGGAACGACTTTACCAACGGGAAATAGTGTGGTTGTCAATAGTGGAGCTACACTAACTATTTCTACAGCACAACAATTAAACAATGTTACCGTTGATGCGGTGGAACTTTAATTTTAAACGCTACTTTAACTGTTTCTGGAACGGCAACAATTAATGGAACGTTACAAATTGGTCAAGGTGGTTTTGCTAATACGACAGGTGGCGGTTCTTATACATTACGGTTCTAACGGAACTTTAGCTTACAACCTCACCGGAAGTACCTACGGCCCAGTAGATGCAGGACACGTTTATTGGCCAGCTACCAACGGTCCGGTAAACGTTACCATGACAGGTACGGGTACAGCAGCTGTTAATATGGGAGTTGCCAGAACAGTTTCAGGGACTTTTTTATTAGTAAGTGGAACCAATATGGTGCAAGGAACAGCTTTAACTTTAAATGGTAATGTACAAATCAACGGTGGTAATTTCCAAACTACGCCAACTTATGGTACATCTTCTACCTTAATATATAACACAACATACGGAACTTTTAACGAATGGACTGGTGGTGCTACAATTTCAGTAGCTGCTGGTTCTGGAATTCCAGCTAATGTTCAGGTTCTTAGCGGAACGGTTACCCTAGCTGGCGGTCGTGGTGTTCCAGGTAATGTTACTATAACTGCTGGAGGACTTGTACTAAACGCTACTTCAGGAGATTTATACTTGGGCGGAAATTTGACACATAATGGTACCGTTTGGACGAATAACAGTCGTGCGGTAGTTTTTGTAGGAACTGGAACCTCAATTATTAATACAACAGCAAATAGCGGGGTTCAATTCTTTGACTATTTCTTAGTAAACAAATCATCAGGTTCGGTTCAAATAGGGGCAAGTACTAATGTAACTTTAAATACTACAGCAGGTAGTGTTTTGCGGTTTTTAAATGCGGGTACTTTAGATCTAAATGGAAGAACGTTAACCATGAATAATAGTGGAGGAAACATCTTAGTTGATGGAACAACCGGAGGAACGGCAAAATCTATTATATCTTCTACGGGAACTGGAATTATTGCCATAACGAATAACAAAACAGCTAGTGCAAGTGCTTCAGGTACATTAGTTACTAGTGCTGCTGTAAATTGGACTCTTTCAGGAGGAATGAACTTTGGAGGAGTAACTACAATAAATGGAATCTTGCAATTGAATGGTGGTGGTTTTGTAAGTACAAATGCTCCAGTCTATGGTAGTGGTTCTACATTGGTTTATAATACAAACTATGGTCGTAATTTGGAGTGGAGTGCTACTACAGGGCAAGGTTTTCCTTATAATGTACAAATTCAAAATGGTGCTTTGGTAGATTTATCAGCGAATGGATTTGCTAATAGATCTATTGCAGGGAATTTGAATTTGGGACTAGATGGTTCTGCCAGTGCCGGGTCTTTGACAATGGGAGCTACTACCAATTCATTGACTATTGGTGGCAATGTTGTGATTGGAGGGAATACTTCTGGGACTAGCGTACTAACTTTATCGAGTGCAATAGGTGGTGACATTTACCTCAGTGGAAACTGGGATACTAAAACCAATGGTTCTTACGCTTCAAACACAAGAGCGGTTTTCTTTCAAGGGACAGGAACTTCTACGGTAACTACAATTGGCGCTGCCACTTTTGATTATTTGTTTGTCAATAAAACAAGCGGAGGAACGGTAAGTTTAGCGAATGATATGACCGTAAACAATAACTTAACTTTAAATGCGCAATTGGTAACCAATGCCTTTAAAGTGATTATTCCAACTGGAAACAATGTTACTGCCAATGCTAATGGTTGGGTTCGTGGTAACTTACAAAAAAATATTCCAACAGGTACAAATTCTAGAACTTTTGAAATAGGAAGTAGTTCAGCATATACTCCAGTAACGACTGCATATACAGGAGTGACAAGTGCAGGAAATATTATTGTATCTACTACCGATGGTGATCATCCGCAAATTGCAACTTCTTATTTTGATGCTGCAAAAACAGCCAATCGTTTTTATACCATTGAGAATAGTGGCGTTACTGGTGGAACTTATAACCCAACTTTTACTTTTGTAGCTGGTGATGTTGATGGCGGTGCCAATACAAGTAATTTTATTGCAAGCAATTATGTTAATCCAACTTGGACTGACTTAACCGCTGGAACAAGAACATCAACTACCACTGAAGCGACAGGTGTTGCTCTATATGGTGATTTTCAATTAGGAGAAAGCCTACTTACTACTTGGACAGCAGGTGCAAGTACAACCTCTTGGACAACTTCAGGGAACTGGTCGAATGGGGTACCTACTGCTACTTCAACTGTAGCAATAGCTAGTGCTAGTTTCTATCCTGAAATTACAACAACCGTAGCTATAAACACTTTGGATGTAGCTGCGTCAACTTCTTTGACTGTAAAGTCAGGTGGTAATATTACCCTTACAGATAAGATTGCGAATGCAGGAACGATTACGGTAGAAAATAATGCGAACTTGAAACAAGTTAATACAACAGCTAACACCGGAAGTGGCTCTACTGTAGTGAAACGAAATACAGCAGCCTTAATGCGTCAGGATTATGTGATGTGGTCATCTCCAGTGAGTGGACAACAATTGCAGGCATTTTCTCCAAACACGTTATCGACACGTTTTTATACTTTTGATGGTTCTCTAGGTTCAGCAGGACAGTACGTTGCAACTTCAGCAACGGGGAGTTTTGATACAGGAATTGGGTATTTGGTTCGTCTTCCTAATAATCATCCTGCTACTCCGACGATTTGGAGTGGGACGTTTACAGGAGGAAATGCGAATAACGGAACACAGGGGCAATCTAGTTTGACTGCAGGAAGATACTACGCTGTTGGAAATCCTTACCCAAGTACCATTGATGCAGATGCTTTTATTAATGACAATAGTTTGACTGAGGCCATTTATTTTTGGAGAAAGACCAATAACGCCGCTACGTCATCTTATGCAACCTATACTTTAGCAGGTGGAGTTTCTAATTCTGGAGGTGATCCTTTAACATTGCAGCCAAATGGTTTTATACAAGTTGGACAAGGTTTTATTGCCAGAGTTCCAGCGGGTGAATCTACTTTGGAATTTACCAACACTATGCGTGTTATCAATAATGCTGACCAATTTTTAAGAAGGAGTGAAAATAGAAGTCGTTATTGGTTAAATCTAACCAACGATCAAGGTTACTTTGGTCAAATGATGGTGGCGTATATGCCGAATGCGACGAATGGTTATGATCCTGCTATTGATGGACTTTATTTTAATGATAGTGAAACTGCATTAACTTCGACTATCGCGGGTCAGGACTACATTATTCAAGGTAGAGCATTGCCTTTCGAAGCGACAGATGTGGTTGCTTTAGGATTTAAATCGGAGTTAGCAGGGAACTTTAACATTGCCATAAACAACTTGGATGGGGCCATATTCGACACCAACAATCAAGCGATTTATTTGAAAGATAATTTGACTAACACGGTTCATGATTTACGAGCAGGTTCTTACAATTTTACTACGGAGGCTGGTGTATTCAATAATCGATTTGAAGTTCATTATGATAACTTCTTAACTGTTGGGAATCCATCTTTAACAGCAAATACAGTGGCGGTTTACAAACAAAACCAAGAAATTGTTGTGAATGCTGGAAGCATCAAATTGTCTAAGGTTCAGATTTATGATATACGTGGGCGCCTATTGATTGAGAAAAGTAATATCGATGGCAGTGAAGTTCGCTTGAATGCAGGAACAACCAATCAAGTTGTTTTGGTTAAAGTAACTTCAGTGAATAATGAGGTAGTTACGAAAAAGGTAGTTAATTAATTCAATTCAAAATTCGTATTGTTGTAACTAAGATTATAGCGATACCTTCCAATAAAAAAAACCTGTCTATGGATGTAGACAGGTTTTTTTTGTTGGAAGGTATTTCATTTTTTGATACTCATCAACTGTCGGGAAGTTCGGGTGACGCTTTTTAGTTATTTAGAGCGCTCTAGAACGATTTATTATTTTAAGCCGAGATAATTGTAGAGAAATTGATTTTAGTGACCGAGAAGTTATATTTACCGCCTTTTAGGGTGATTGGTTTTGCAGTAATGGTTTTCGGAGCGATGACGATTACTTCGTTCGATTGCGACACTCAGGTGCAAAAAGTGCTGAATCAGGTGTTTTTAGGGTGACTTTTATCTGGGATTTAGAACAATGTGACGATTTAATCTTGTAGGATTTAGTGTATAAAATAAATTAAATAGTGCTGTTTATCGATTAAATTGGTATTTTATCGATGTTTTTTTTAATATTTTTTTAATTTTGAACCGGAGTAATTGAAATACAAGACCAATAAGAAGCGAAGTGGTTGATAACTTGAGGATAAGTAGCGATTCCTTTAGAAAAAAGTCACCATGTACGTATTAATTTTGTCCCTAGAATTGCAATTATTCTTTTGAAACAAAAACATATGACTCAAAAAATGACAAAGATGAAAACAAATTTAAACGCAATTAAATTATTAATGACGGTATTTTTATTCTGTTGTTTCTTATTTACAGAGCATGCTTTTGGACAAAGAACAGCATCTGTATCTGGCAACTGGAACAATACCGCTACATGGGGTGGTGCCTCAGTGCCTTCCGTTTCCGACGCAGTTACTATTAATGTTGGTGTTACGGTTACGGTAAACGTTACCAATGCCACCTGTGCCTCTATGGTTATTGGTTCAGGTAACGGAGTAGCGACACTTACATTTGCAGCAACTGGCAGCCCTGTACTAACTGTAGCTGGGAATGTTGATGTTGGAAATCCAGGAAATCAAAATAGAGATGGAACTATAACCTTTACGAATGGCTCCACGCTTATTGCAAATAGTCTTAGACTTGGTACTACAGGTAATCAGGTAGGAAGGATCACTATGACGGCAGGTGGATTGTTGCGTGTAAATGGTGCGATTACCGTGGCTGGAACAAGTTCAGTCTGGACGCCCGGAACAGGGACGTTAGAGTTGACCGCTAATAACACTTTACCAAATACGATTATTACTTCATTCAATAATCTTACTATTAGTAGTAATACGACAACCGCGGGGAGAGCGTTTTCTGTTGGTGGTACCCTAACAATAGCGTCCGCAGCAACTTTAAATATGAATACTTTTGCAATGACAGGAGCTACTCTTACCACCAGCGGAACTGGAACTGTACGAACTCAAAATACTTCTGCTACTCCTTTACCAACTGGTAGGACATGGACCGGGACAGTAGAATATTATGGAGCGGGGGCACAAACAGTTGTTGTTGGTCCTTACACTAATTTAACTGTTACCGACGCTAGAGGTAATAATGATGTCACTTTTGCCGGCGCAACCAATATAACCGGAAATCTTACAGTTAGTGCAACTGGTAATGCAGGAGCGCAATTAATTATGAATAATTCAGGAACCGTCAGGACTTTTGCCATTGGAAATTACACACAAACTGGGTACGAAGTAGAGCTAGGATCTGGCACCGCGGCATCAACAATAAATTTAACAGGGAATTTTTCTAAGACTGGTGGTTATCTGGTAACTACAACAGCGGCGTTAAATTCAATAATTAATTTTTCAGGGACCTCTCAGAATATTCAATCTAACGGAGGAACGATTACAAAATGGATAAATTTTAATGTCCTAAACGGAAGTGTATGTACATTAGGAGGACAATTCAATGTAGATGGAAGTTCACCTGCGTCCATTTTTACCGTTAACTCAGGCGGAACCTTAAACTGTGGCACTTTTAATCTTGTAGCTGCCCCAACTGCAACGGCGACCACTTTCGTCTTAGCTACTGGAGGAACTTTAAGTATTGGCTCAGCTGCAGGAATTACAACAGCGGGAACAGCATCTGGAAATATTCAAACCAATATTAGAACTTTTAATAACGCAGGAAATTACATTTATAATGGTGGTGGAGCACAAGCAGCAGGAACGGCACTTCCAGCCACACTTGGTAGTTTGACTATAAGTAATAATACAGTTCTAACCATTCCAACAGCGAAAGTAGTCACCAATAATTTTTCGATTACTACCGGATCTTCTACTAATTTAGGAACTGGTTTATCCCATAACGCTGGTACACTCACTATGGGAGGTTTTGGTTCTCCGTCTGGTTCACATGGTAGTACAGCTTCGGCAGCTACAAATAAAAATGATACTTTCTTTGCAGCTACAACTGGTATTGTTACCGCAGGAACAGGAACTTGTGGCGCAATTGCAGCCGTACTTTCTGGTGATAATACGATTTGTAATGGTGACAATTCAAACCTTTCAGTTGCAATTACAGGAGGTTTGTCCACTTATACCGTGGTTTATTCTGGAGGAACTGAAAACGCCTACACTTCTGGTAGTAATATAACTGTAAACCCTGTTACTACTACAACTTATACACTTACTTCTGTTAATGATACCAATGGCTGTGCTGCAACCGTTTCTGGAGCACCAACAGTTACAGTTTCACCTAACACGGTCGCAGGTGCTGTTTCGGGCGGAACACCTATTTGTTCTGGCTCAACGAGTGGACTTTTGACTTTATCTGGACAAACAGGTTCTGTAATTCGATGGGAAAGTGCAGTTAGTCCATTTAGTTCATGGACTACGATTGCCAATACCACTTCAACCTATACTTCAGGAGCTTTAACACAAACGACTCAATTTAGAGCTGTGGTGCAGAGTGGAAGTTGCGCCACACTTGATTCGACTCCAACAACGGTAACGATAGGTGGAAGCACAACTTGGAACGGAAGTGCCTGGAATAATGGCGCACCAACGAGTACCACTGCAGCAATTATAGCAGGAAATTATACTTCGGCAACAAATGGTGGTGGATTTAGTGCTTGTACTTTAACCGTTTCAAGCGGTACAGTCGTCATTTCATCTGGAGATAATGTAACTCTTGAAGGTGCTTTGACTGTGTCGTCAGGAAGTTTTACACTAGAAAACAATGCCAATTTGATTCAAAATACTGATGTTGCCAATTCCGGAAACATCATTGTTAACAGAAATACTGCAGCGCTTATGCGTCAGGATTATGTCATGTGGAGTGCTCCTGTTGCTGGACAACAATTGCAAGCTTTTTCTCCTCAAACTTTATCGAATCGTTTTTACGCGTTTGATGGATCGCTGGGCTCGGCTGGACAATACGTTGCGACTGCCGCTACAGGAAGTTTTAGCTCGGGAACGGGTTATTTGATTCGAATGCCAAATAATCACCCCGCAACTCCTACGGTATGGTCGGGCACTTTTACAGGTGTGCCTAAAAATGGACCAGTTACTTTTAATTCCTTAAATGCAAATCAGTATTATAGTATTGGAAATCCGTATCCTTCGACCATTGACGCAGATGAATTTATTAATGATAATTCATTGACCGATCCGCTTTACTTTTGGAGAAAGACCAACAATGCAGCAACTTCATCTTACGCTACGTATACCTTAGCAGGCGGAGTATCTAATTCGGGCGGAGATCCGTTAGGATTGATTCCAAATGGATTTATACAGGTAGGACAAGGGTTTATTGCCCGAGTACCGACAGGTGGTTCTAGCTTGGCGTTTACCAATACCATGCGACTTGGTAACAACGGTGACCAATTCTTGCGTATGCAGTTTGAAAGACATAGATATTGGTTGAATTTGACCGATGACACTGGCTACTTTGGTCAAATGATGGTGGCGTATATGACTGGTGCAACGAATGGTTACGACCCTGCGATTGACGGACTGTTTTTTGGAGATAGCCAAACCGCTTTGACTACGATTGTCGACAATCAGGAGTACGTAATTCAAGGTCGTGCACTTCCATTTGAAACCACAGATACCGTTATCCTTGGCTTTAAGTCGGAATTGGGTGGCAATTATACTATCGCTTTGAACAATTTTGATGGTCTATTTGACACACAGAGCCAAGATATTTATTTGAAAGATAATTTGACCAACACGCGCACCAATCTGAAAGTAGCTCCATATCTTTTTACAACGGAAGCTGGTGTTTTCAATGATCGATTTGAAGTGGTTTATGAGAATTTCTTAGGAGTGGAACAGCCTGATTCTGGTAACAATATCGTTGTTTACAAACAAAACCAAGAGGTTGTTATTAATTCTGGCGCGATTAATATGTCGACCGTACAATTGTATGACATTCGTGGTCGCCTATTGGTAGAGAAAAACAACTTACCTGGAAGTGAAGTTCGAATGAATGTAGGTAACATCAATCAAGTTTTGATTGTTAAGATTACGACGAGTGCAGGCGAAATCGTAACGAAGAAAATAGTGAATTAGATGATGATATTTAGTGTTTAATAGAAACAAAGCCCTTTTGGAAACGAAAGGGCTTTTTGTTTGTAAACTATTGATAATTAGCGGAGTGACTAAGCGAAAAGCCCCTCGACTGCGCTCGGGTTCAGATCCACGCTATCGGAATTGTAAATCCGTAATTATGATTTATTTTCTAACTATTTTTTGTTTTGATACCATGCCATTTTGGTCTGTTACTGTTAACAGATACAGACCGCTTTCAATTTTTAAATCATCGATATTTTCCGTTTGTCCCCAAAAAATGACTTTCATATACTTTTGTGCCAGTAATTGAAAATAAAGTGACTTTTTTCTCTCCGCTATTTTCTTGCATCTTAATTGTAAAATAATGCTCGAAAGGGTTTGGATTTACTATAAAATTGGCTTTGATAGGTGTGTTGACTTCCAAAGCAGTTTCTGCCAGTTTTGCGGTGGTAGTTCCAATAAGGTAAGCCCCGTTATTGGCATCCAGAACAAATGATTTCGCGGAATTACTACCGGAAACTAGTCCAACCCAGCCATTAGTGCCGTCAGAGTTTATTTTGCAAACCGCCATGTTGAAGAGATTTCCAGCGGACAAATAAGCATTATTGAGATTGTCTAAAATCAATTGTCCGTGAAGCAATAATACTTCAGCACCATCGGCATTTAGATTTTGCCATAGTACCGAACCGCTAGCGTCATATTTCATGAAAGCCGCTCCTGCAGTTCCTGCATTTGGGAAACCACTAATAATCGGGTTGTCATCAGAACCTATTTCTACTTTGCTGCCCGCCATTGCATTGGTATTTGACCAAATAAGTACACCACTTGGGTCGTATTTTTCGACAATACTTCCAGCATTTGAAACTGCATTTTCGCCATTGATGAGGTAAGTGTTCCCCAATGAATCTCCAGCAGCATCGCCAATGGTTGGACTCGTTACTCCTGGTTTATTCCAAATTAAATTTCCCTCTGTACTAATTTTTAGGTAGCCATTTATAATCCCCGTAATTCCTCTTCCCACGACTAACAAGGCGTTGTCTGGGGTCAACTTCATATTTATAGGCGCACCAATGCCATTGCTGTCATAAAACGTCCAAATAGGGATGCCACTTGTGTCAAACTTTTTCACTCGCGTGACCAAACCATTACTTCCCATTCCTAAGCCCAAGACATAAATATTGTCGTTGTTATCTACCAGAATTTTCTTGGTGTAACTCCCTTCAAAAGTCGATTCAAAAACAGTACGCCAGAGTAAATTGCCATTTGTATCAAATTTCATCAATACACTTGCGGCATCGACCGGATTGGAAAATCCTGAACGAATGGTTCCGGCCACTAAACAGTTGTTTTGACTATCGGTTGCTATCCAAGTCACCACTTCATGCCTTGTATTATCCAGATTGTCATACGAAGTACTCCACAATACGATTCCATTGGAATTTCTTTTGGTCAATGTAATGTCACCTGCGGGATTGTAGTCCCAATTTGCGGAATACACATGATTGGTTTGATCTACTGCTACAGCAACACCACCTGGCTCGTTCGACCATTCAATTGTGACTTGTGCTTGCGCCATTAGTGGCAACAAAATCAATACCATTGCTGTTCGTTTTGTTTGCGTTAGTTTTTTCATGATCTTATTTTTTTCTTTTATCGGACAGGAGGTAATCCCAAAAAGCACGTAGAGTGGACAAATGCCCAAGGTACTGGTTAATGCAAATACAACTGCAAGTAAAAGCAGTACGACGCCTAAGGTACCTGTAATTGCTCCTTTATAATAAAGAACCACAATAATTGCGGCGATTACTACTCTAATAATCCTGTCTACTGAACCCATATTACTTTTCATCTTAAAAAAACTTTTATAATGATGCACTATTACCTCATAAAGGTAGGTGGTATATAGTTGCTGTGATATGACAATAATCATTAATCTTGAAATTTTTATTATAGCTGGGATTCGGATTACGCTCTACTCAGATGCTAGTTTGCAGTAGTCGTGAACGTGCCTTGTTTTCAGTCTTCATTCGGTTGCTTCTAGTTATTACTATTTTATTGTATTGCCGACAGTCAATTCTGATTTTTTGTCAAAGATGTAAGTGGGCAACTTTGCGCGCTAGGCATACTGTAGCCACGTATTATAAATCCTTGCCATCGTGGGTTGCCTTTGCTTGTCGTGTTGCATTGCACAAAGGCGGTATATTTTACTGAGCTGTGACTATTATTTATACCTTATTATATATAGGTAAGAATTGAATGAGGATTTTTCCTTTTGATTTTGTTTTTGGCAGAAAAGATTGCAATTCGAGGTGTTATTTCTTTGCGTGTCTATTTTTTTTCCATTTTGACCTTTGAAGTTGCCCGTTAAATGCATCTTTTTTAGCTGAAATGCATCGAATTTTGCTTTTTGGTAAGTTGAACGAGTTTTGAGGTTAGTTACCGAAATTATTTCAGTTGGCTGTGAGGTTGCCATAGATTTGTCATGTACAAACAAAGTAACACACACCATATGAACACAACAGCAAACACTACTTCAAACACAATCAAAATGATGATTGTTTTAGTAATGATGTTGTTGTCAACTGCTGGGTTTGCACAAAACACAATCGAAGTTCCTGCTACTGTTACAGCAACAACTACTGCAGTAGAATCTAATTCTTCAATGAATATGGTTTCTTGGTTTATGGGAACAAGACAAACTACTAACGAAAACACTATTAAAGAATCAAATACGAGAAAACAAATGATGACAAACGGAATTGCCCCTAACCGTTTGTTGATCAAAACGTTTTTGAAAAAAGCGTCTCAATACGCTTCAAATATCGCTTAGTTTTTTATTGAGTATTATTGGTTAACTCGAGAGAGGCCTCCTAATTTATTAGGAGGTTTTTTTTTGGATAGCTAGCCGCTGTTGTTGATTTGGTTGGCTCAAAGTCGGGAGACTTTGCGCAGCGGGACTTTGCGCAGCGGTTAGCTAGCCGCTGTTGTTGATTTGGTTTGCTCAAAGTCGGGAGACTTTGCGCAGCGGAGACTTTGCTCCGATTCGCAAAGTGTTCATTGCAGCTATGAGCTGCGCAAATGTCTCCTGACTTTGCGTTCTGTTACTATTCATAACTACTATATTTTACAATGGAATTAGGATTCATAACATCTACAATAGGAATTTGAACTATTTCCGATTCGCAAAGTGTTCATTGCAGCTATGAGCTGCGCAAATGTCTCCTGACTTTGCGTTCTGTTACTATTCATAACTACTATATTTTATAATGGAATTAGGATTCATAACATCTACAATAGGAATTTGAACTATTTCAACAGGAAGAATTCCGATGCCATCAACATAATTAGTGGCACTAGAATAAATATATTCTTGTGGTTTCAAAACAATGCCTGCACGAACTGGATTAAGATGTATGTAATCTATCTTTGACCACATGAATTTCTCTGTATAGATTTCTTCCGCGTGATTACCAAGTTGCCAAAATTGAAAGTTTTTATTTCTGGAATGACTTTCTGTTGCTAGCCTAAATCTTCCTAACATCCATTCTCTTCTGCTTTCCGGCTCTGTTTTAATTTTTTCTAAAATAGTTTTAGCAGTATATTTTTTAAAATCTCGAATTAAATCCGATAATTTACCATCACTAGACTGAACAATCATGTGAATGTGATTACTCATTATTACATAACAATATAAAATCATTCCTTTATTATAAATACAGTATTCAAAAGACGCAATCACACTGTCTCTATATGTCTTCCTGGAAAAAACATCAATCCAATCTACAATGGTAATTGTAATGAAATGTGGTATATTCTGATCTCTTATAACATATCCTTCTTTCATGGCGTTTAATTTTTACATAAAAATAATAAAAAATCTGCAAAGCCAATACAAGTTGGGCGATTTGGCTCAAAGTCGGGCTCAAAGTCGGGAGACTTTGCGCAGCTGGAGACTTTGCGCAGCTGGCGTTGTTGATTTGGTTGGCGACTTTGCGCAGCAGTTTAGCTGTTGCTGATTTGGTTGGCTCAAAGTCGGGAGACTTTGCGCAGGTGGTTGATTTGGTTGGCTCAAAGTCGGGAGACTTTGCGCAGCTGGTTGGGCGATTTGGCTCAAAGTCGGGAGACTTTGCGCAGCTGGCGTCGGGAGACTTTGCGCAGCTGGCGACTTTGCGCAGCTGGTTTGGTTGGCTCAAAGTCGGGCTCAAAGTCGGGAGACTTTGCGCAGCGCTGGGATTTAGCTGTTGTTGATTTGGTTGGCTCAAAGTCGGGAGACTTTGCGCAGCTGGAGACTTTGCGCAGCTGGTTGGCTCAAAGTCGGGAGACTTTGCGCAGCTGGAGACTTTGCGCAGCTGGCGCAGAGGCGCAAAGCTATATGGGAAACTCCGGATTATTTTTTGATTAAGCTTTTAATAAGAATATTAAACATAATTGTTGTAAAAGAGAAGTTTGTTTTCAGGTAAAAAGTTGCCAATCCTTCGGTAGTAGCGAATTTCTTTCTTTTGCCTTAGGTAGTGCAGATTTCACCAATAATTTACCATTGTGCAATTGCTACCTATATTTAGGTATAACTTTTGACTTTTTTGGTTGGTAGTCGTAAGCATTTATTGTCGAGTAGTTTATTGATTGCTTCCACTTATTTATACACTCAAATCATAGTTCATGGTTTGCTGGTGTTTTTCGTTTTTCGTGTGCTATTGGTGGTGTTTGTTTGTGCCGATGACGGTATTGATTTTCAGCGCATTTTATCATGTGTGTTGTGGTAATATACAGGTGATATGGATTGTGTTTTTGCTTATTTATTTGTAATAATGCCTAAACAGTTTGTTGTGTAGAATTTTAATTGAATCAACACTTTTTTGCATCAATCAGTGACGGAAACAAGATTTGATTGATGGGTTGAGTCTGAAATTTAGTAGTGGCGGTTTATGCAAACCAGTCGTTTTGGGCTTTGCAGTCGATGCACTTTTCCTTTCTGATTTTCTCACCGTCGCTATTTTTAAACAGCAAAAATTCAAAATGATTTTTTAGTAAATCTGCTTGATTTTCTTTTTTTTAGTGTAAATCTGTTAGGATTTGGCAAAATATAGTGAGAAATGCTCCTGATTCTTCCATTTTTTTTGCAAAAATAGTAGAAATTTGTAAGTATATTTAGGCTGTTTTCGTCGATAAAATGCATTTCGTCGATTTTTTTATACATTTCATCGCTAGCTCGATAATTTTAAGATTTATAATTTTGACAAGCAGTCAATTTCTTCTAAATTTATTTCCAAAAACTTAACCTAAATTTAAACCTAATAAGTTTAGTTCATTGGAAAGAAAAAATAGTAACCGCTCCAACTTAAAAAAATGATTATGAAAAGAAATTTACTTTTAAACCACGCTTCAAACAAAATGCCAAAAACGAAAACAATTATTTCAAATTTTTGTTTTTTGTTTCATTTTTGATTTGTAGTCATGTTTCTCTCCACGCGCAAGGCTCGTTGGCAAATGATTACACCTTTGCGCAAGGTGTTGGACCGGGTTATGTTGACATGGTTGGTGGGACATCATCGCTTGTATGAGTCCAATATGAGAATAGAAATTCAATACAAATCATGGGCTACCGTTTCTGCAACTTCCACATCAGGTCAAATAGGGCTCAGAGGTTTGACGAATGCAGATTTTAGTAATAGGATTGCGCCGTGGAGTGCTACTGCTGCAGGTACTCTTAACACTTCAAATATTGCTCTTAATAATTTAGTAGGCGGTGGTCCTGCCGCCAATACTCAGCTTACGTGGACACCTCTATGTTTTAATCCGACTGCTTTAGTCACCAATTTGCAGGTAGATAATACGACGGTTAATTTTAGTTGGACGGCTCCCGCGTTTTTGACTGTTGGTTTTGTGAATTATATGTGGGAGGTTCGTAGTAGTGGTTTGCCAGGAAGTGGGGCAGCAGGATTGTTTGCCTCGGGAAGCACAGCGCTAACTAATGATAGCGTTACGGGTTTGTTGCCAGGGATACCTTATACTTTTTATGTAAAATCTAGTTGTCATGCGTGGACCCGAAATATTAACGGCACACTGACGCCACTTTGTTCTACTCCCGTTTTTCCCTATATAGAAACCTTTGAAGGTGTGGCGGCACCTGCTATACCCAATTGTACTACTGTTGTTGCGACGACTGGTGCACTCATGAGAACTCGAGATGCAGCAAGTGGCACACTTTTCCCTCCAGGAACTCCTGTAGGGCCTTACGGTGGTTTTGCCAATAAAAATCTAATCACTGGTAGTGCTGCCGCTGCCGATACATATTTCTTTTCGCGGCTCATTTCACTCACGGCTGGAACGACCTATCGTGTGTCTTATAAATATGGTGGTTCTCGCGAAGCGGCTTCAAACAGTCAGCGATTGCGCGTATCTACTAGTTTGACTGCCGACGCCGCAGGGGTGGCTGCCGGCACGCTGTTAGCAGACCATCAAAATATTAAGACGACGCCCAATACCTTTACCTTTCACTTTGTTGCCGCCGCAACGGGTTCCTTTTATCTAGGGTTTAGAGGTACTGCAGCTTTTCTGAATGGCTATTTGCAGATTGATGATATTTCGCTGAATACCCCAACTTGTGCTCCGCCAACGGGTTTAACTAGTGGTTCGATTACATATAATTCTGCTGTTGTTAGTTGGACTGCTTCGGCTTCGGCGCCTTCTGCAGGCTATGAATATATTATTTCAACAAGTGCTACGCCGCCTATTTCGACTTCCGCCATTGCTGGTGCAAATTTAGGAACTGTAACAACCTTTACCGGATTATTGGCTTCTACTACCTATAGAGTATGGGTACGCTCTAATTGTGGTGGAGAGTATAGTGCATGGTCTACTCTTACTTCATTTTTAACATTGCCGCCGCCGCCAGCGCCTTGTACGCCAGCGCCAACTAGTACCGACGGTCAAGGAATTACTAATGTAACTTTCGGATCTATCAATATTACCACAGGGTCGGAGCCCGGTTTTTTTGGAAATTATACAGCCTTTAGTACTAATATTGCTCAAACCCAAAATGTTCCTATTGCGATTACTTACCGAACAGGTTTTACCTATAATACCAGAATTTGGATTGATTGGAATAATGATGGTGTGTTTGATAATAATATAGGTAGCGCCGAATTGGTCGCCAGTGGTGTTTCATTGAGCGCCAATCCTACTACTTTAAACTTGAACTTTATAGTTCCGGTTAGTGTGCCTGGCGTGGCCAATACGGCTGGTCCGCACCGTATGCGTATAGGAGGAGCTGATATCAATGATTTGTCCGGTACTGGGGCAAACCAAGGTCCGTGTTATGCTGCGGGACCATTTGGGACATTTGAAGATTACACGGTTTTCGTGACGGCACCGCCACCACCACTGACGCTTTCTTCCAGTTCGACTTCGTTCTGTAATGGAGGAACGTCGCCATTGGTAACTTTAAATTTTGATGCACACAGCGGGGTTCCTGCTTTGCGCTATGATAATTTTGTGTGGAATCCTGCAACTGGTGTGTCGGGTACACCGACCGGAGGTTATACTTTTAGTCCGACCAATCCGGGAATTAATGTGTTTACCTTAACCGCTACGCAAGCTTTTGCACCTTTTTACAGCAACACGGTAACTTACACCGTTACAGTAAATGATGTGCCATCGCCAATTGTATTCACGCCTACGACTCTTACTGTTTGTGAAAATATACCTCAAGCCTTAACTTCAACCGGAGGGATTGTGAGTGGTGCTGTCATATTTGAAGAAAATTTTAACAGTTCGGATATTTTTACGCGCGTCCAAAATCTAATTCCACCGGGAGTAGTTCCTTATGGTCCTTGGACTGCTTTTAATAATTCGACGGGAGGAACTGTTACAGGAGGGTTTTTAGGAGTTCCAGGTGCAGACTGGACACTGCGTACAAGTCCGCATCTTGTTCCTAACCGCAGTTTCATCGTAACGAGTAATGATGCCAGTCAATTTATTATGTCGAATAGTGATTTGCAAGGATCTGGAGGGACAACCAATACCGAGTTGGTGACTCCTGCTTTTTCACTGGTGGGATATACCAATATTAGCTTAAGTTTTTGGCAACGTTATCTTGATTTAGGAGGAACTGCAGAAGTTCAGATCACAGACGATTCAGATGCCGTGATTAATAACGGTGAAGTCTGGACAACCGTAATAAGTTATGATTCTAGTCGTGGACTTGATAGTGCCTTTATTAACGAAATTATTGATTTATCTACTTATGCAGCTGGTTATGCACTAACAACAGGAGGAAGCAATGTCCGCATCAAGTTCAAATATATCAATGCACCTTTTGCTTGGTATTGGTGTGTGGATAACATTAAGATTACTGGAACCGCGCCTGCCAATTTAACTTGGGCGCCCACTACAGGTTTATTTTTAGATGCTGGGAACCAGAGCTTATACTGGAACGGCAGAGCCTGTCGTTTACGCTAAGTTGAACAATGATGCCTCCTACACGGCCACTGCTACTGCTTTGTCAGCGCCGTTTTGTGATACCTCAAGTGTATTAAATCTTATTGTGACCAAAGCTGGAACAGCTACTGGAGATCAAGTAATCTCTTGTGGCGATACGACGCTGTCTAGCAATATTACCTTGACGGGTTATGTACCTGCTGTTTTGGGTACAATCTCGGGTTGGCAAATGGCAGATAACCCAGCCTTTACTTTGGCGACGACTGTTCCAGGGTCTGCAGGGAAAGCTGTTTTGACTCCAGCCGATGTTACCGGTTTATCAGTAACTACTTATTTTAGAGCGATGATTGTGGGTTGTCCAACCTTATATTCTAATGCGGTTGTAGTTTCCTATCCGACGGTTACTTGGAATGGTGTTTGGAATCCTGGGCCTCCAGGACCGAGTGATAACGTGACGGTGACTTCGGGTACTTTGACGATTGCCGCCGATTTAAATATATGTTCACTAAAGATAAATAATACTGCTACAGTAACTGTAAATCCGGGTGTCACGCTAACTGTCAATGGAGCAGTCCTTGTTGCGGGAGGAGCTCCAGGTGGAACTTTTAGGATGTTGGATGACGTTACTTTTCCTTTAGGTCTGGGTGCAGCTAGCTTGATGCAAAATTCTGCTACTACAGTGAACGCCAATACGGGTGTGGCAACTTATGAACGATGGATTAGGACGCGTAAGTTTGATTATACCTATTGGTCTTCTCCCTTAAATCCTAATACTCTGCAAACAGTATCTCCACTCACTTTGTCAGATAAATATCTGAAGTTTGATTCTAATACCTACACATGGACGTTTCCCGTTAACACGACAACGATGATTCAGGGTGTAGGGTATGCCATAAGAGGTCCTCAGACGGGTTCAGGTTCTAGTGAAACTGTTTTGCAAGACTTTAAGGGTAATTTTACTGGGACACCTAATAATGGAGATTATACTGTTGCTATGTTCCGTCCTAGTGCAGCCAACGACCTTAATTTCTTAGGGAATCCTTATCCAAGTGCTATTGATGCAGATTTGGTGATGGACGGAAATCCTGGAGTTATGGGAGCGCCTGGCGTAGGAACTACCTTTTATTTCTGGACGCACAACACCCAATATGTTGGAGGCTCGTATCTGTTCTCTGATTATGCAGCATACAATAGAACGGGAGGCGCTGGTACTGCTCCGGGAACATTTGTTGCCGGTGGAAACAATGCCCCTCCTAACGGCTTTATTTCTGCTGGACAAGGATTTATGGTAAAGGCTACTGCTGCTGGCAATATGACTTTTAGAAACAATATGCGTGTGGCGGGAAATAATTTGCAGTTCTTCAGACTCAATCCTTCTAATGAGAAAAGTAGAATTTGGTTAGACTACACTAACGTCAATAATGTAGAAGAATTCAAACAATTATTGGTGGGTTATATTCCGAATGCGACCCATGGTTATGAAGACGGATTTGACGGGGAAGTGATTGAAGCGGGTAGCACAATTGGCTTTTACTCGCTTGCTGAGCAAGACAATAAGCATTTAATGATTCAAGGTCGTGCGACTCCTTTTGACAGTACTGATCAAGTGCCGTTGGGTTACAGAGCAACTGCTGCCTCTACCTATCAAATTGCGCTTTCCAACCAAGATGGTTTGTTTGAAGACAGCTTAGTAGGCATCTATTTAGAAGATACTTTGTTGGGTGTGATTCATGATTTGAGACAAGCGCCTTATCAATTTGTTACCGAAGCAGGTACTTTTGACACGCGTTTTGTGCTTCGTTACAACAACGGATTCTTGTCGGTAGACCCGTCGAATTTCAACGAAAACAATGTGGTTGTATTTAAGGAAAATGAGCAAATTCATGTAGAGACTTCTCTTGTAAAAATGAAATCAGTTCAGATTTTTGATTTACAAGGACGTTTGGTGATGGCCAAAAATGATATCAATAGTCAGTCCGCGATTTTACAAAAAGTGGGCTTGGCTAATCAGGTTTTGATGGTTCAAATTACTTCCGTTGATGGTGCTATCGTCAATAAGAAAATAATTTTCTAGACCTATTTTGATGATAACAATATAACATATTGAAGAAGTACGCTTTGTGATTTTGAAGCGTACTTCTTTATGTATTTGGTCGTATTTTAGTGCATTTTAACGATTAAAGGGTTTTTTGTATTAACCTTTTATTAACTATTTTATATATTAACAGCTTTATTTTATTTAACCCAATTTTTTAATTATGAATGTAAACTACAATTCTTTAAGTACGGGTAGGGATACCTTGCTTAAAAATGGGATTGGAGATACGGTCGGTTCACCGCCTATTTCTAGTTCGAAAGCCATGAGAAAATCATGGCTAGTCATGTTTGTGCTTCTTTTGTCGATGACCTTTGGTCAGCTGGCAAGCGCACAGAGCATCGTAAACTATGCGTTTTCATCTTCAACCACTGGAAGCTTAGATGATTTGTCATCTGGTGCAACTACGATGTTGACAGGTGCGAATGATGACGTTGCCACTGCCGTTTTTCCAATCGGCTTTGATTTTTGGTTTATGGGAGTGAAGTACACTCACTTTAGTGCCAACTCAAATGGGCAGTTTAGGTTTCATGCCTCTGCTGCAGGTCCAGCGATTGGATCTAACGTGAGTACATTAGGTGCTAACACCGTTACTTTGGCAGCGATGTCCGGAGATAACGAGGTGAACAATGGTATGCGTTTTAGAGTGGATGGTACCGCTCCTAATCGTAAATTGATTATTGAGTGGAATCAATTTTATGTGAGTTTCGTCAACCTAACCAATGCTGGTAATATGCAAGCATGGTTGAGTGAAACCACAGGAAAAATTGATTTTGTGTATGGTGAGATTTTTAACTCATCTACGTCTTCACAAACACGTTCTATTTTTATATCGTCTAGTAACACTGCTACGACAGCTGGAAGTATTACTATAGGAGCTGTACCGGTTTGGACACCGAGTGCCACTCTTACAGTGAATACTATTGCTGCTGGCGCTAACCCTGTTGGAGCTCCTTTGGTTGCCAACTTGGGTTCTGCTGCACAAGGCAGTAGAGTGGTTTACTCGTGGACGCCAAATTCTGTGGCTCCTACAGATCCTACTAGTTTAACATTTACTGCGGTAACTGCAAATACAATAACTCCTAACTGGGTTGATGACTCTACTACAGAGTCTGGGTTTTTGGTAACAAGAGCGTTAGATGCAGGTTTTACGACTGGTGTTGTAAATACTATAGTTGCATCGACTACGAGTGCTGGAACTGGTACCGCTTATTCGGTAGCTCAGACTGGTTTGACTGCTGGTAATACTTATTATTACAGAGTAGCAGCGATTGTTGAGGCTGCTGGAAGTGCCGGAATTACAGGTTCTCAAGCAACTACTGCTGGTACTACTTACTATTGGGTAGGTGTTTCCGGAAGTACTTGGGGAACTGCTGGTAACTGGAATACGAATCCTTTGGGAGGTGGTTCAGTAAGAACTACGCCAGCAACTACTGACATTTTGATTGTTGATGGTGCTGGCACCTCTCCTGGTGGTAGCATGATTATCAGTCACAACGTGGCAGGTCAGACCATCGGGCAACTTTTAGTAACATCTAGTACGACTTTATCGTTACAATCTGATACAACTACAACACGTACTACGACCATTTCTGGTGGTGGAGGTGATGATTTAGTAGTTGAGGCAGGAAGTACATTACAGCTGATCAATGCTGCTAATGCATGTGCTATCGTTTTTAGTGGTACTGCTAATACCGGTCTTATTGCAGGAACATACAATGCTGCAGGAAGTACTGCAAACTTGATTAATACCACTGGTGGTACAGGAACTTTGGTTACTGTTACCGGTTCGGTAAATAACAATATTGTTGGTTCTTCAGGATGTATGACAGGTTCTGCGGCTACTTTAGCTTTTGCTGCTGGGTCTAACTACTTGCATGGTTCGTTTACTTCTTCCAATGGATTGATTCCTTTGGCGACTTGGGATACGACTTCTACAGTAACGATTACTGGAGGAACAACTTCAACAGCAATCACAAATAATAACCAAAGTTTTGGTAACTTCGTATACAATTCTGCGACTTCAACTGGAGCTATGAGTGTGTGGACTACTAGTACCACTGCGGTTATCAAAGGTAATCTTACGATTTCTGCTACTGGTTCAGGCGCAGCTTTGTTTAGAGCATGTACTTCTGGACTTGTGACAGTTAATGGTAATTTGAATATTAACGGGACTTCTGTTTTCCAATGTGGAAATGGAACTTCTTCATCTAATGGGGTTAGAGTTTTAGGAAATACGACGATTGCTGCTTTAGCGCGATTAGATTTAAACTCTGCAACACTTCAACAAAGAGGTCTAACGTTTACTAACAATGGTACTTTGACAGGAACCGCTTCGGCTTCTGCGTTACTTTTCTTTTCTCCAACAAATGCCGCTCAAACCTTTACTGGTACTGGAACGGTATTGACTAATATTGGTACATTAGGTTGTGAAAACACAGGTGGTTTGACTATTTCGACTACGAATCCTGTGACTTTGTTAAGAGTAAACCTTTTCAACGGTACAATTACGGGAAGTAACTTGATTACTTTCGGAACAGGTGCTGCTTTAAACACTACTGTTCAAATTGGATATGCTGGTAACGTACTTGCTGGTGGATCATTTGATGTGGCTCCTACTTTTAACTTAGGTACAGGAACACATGGTTTGATTTACGCTGCGGAACTTGCTGCTAGAACTACAGGTCTTGAGATTCCACCTTCTAGAATATTAGGTGCTTTGACTTCAACTAACGCTAATGGTGTTGTTGTTGCAGGTGGTAACCTATCTACAGGTACTTTAACTTTTGGTACAGGAACAGGTAATATTACTACCGATGCTTCTAATGTATTGACCGTTACAGGAACTACTGTAGGAAGTGTGGTAAGAACTTCAGCGACTGCTTATGTAAACGGTCCTTTAGCACTTACTTTACCAGCTAGTTTATTGACTGGTACTACTTATACTTTCCCAATCGGAAAATCAGCATTGAACACTTTTGCTTTAGTAAACCCAACTACCAACGCTGGCGGAACGGTTACTGTTCAAGCAGAAGCTTTTGATGGTGCTACCGGTGGAACTCCAGGATTGAATATTAGTGCGATCAGTTCTACGAAGTACTGGGCTGCTAGTATTACTGGTGGTGCTGCTAACTTTACCGATTCATTGATTCAGTTGGGAGATGTTCCTACAGGTAGAGATGCTATTGCTGCAAGTGCTACTCAAACAGGTGCTTATGATTTGCAAGGTGGTGTTACTGTAACTACTACGGGTACTACTATGACGACTACTGCGCCTGCGAATACTACTTTGCCAGGATTCTTCTTGATGGGTAATAAAGCTGCGGCTGACATTACTAATGTTCAGATAAGTCCTGCTGGGAATCAGTGTACTAATGTAGCTAGAACAGTTACTGCTGACGTTACTCCAGGTGGAGGAGCAGTTACAGGTGTAGTTATTAATTATACTGTAAATGGTGTTGCACAGACTGCCATCACGATGACGAATACCACTAGTAATGGTTTCCCATTAATGGATTCTTGGTCTGGTGTTATCCCAACAGTTACTCCAGCGAATGCTACTGTAGCTTGGTCTATTACTGCGACAGATGCTAATACTTTAGTGAAAACTGTTAGTGGTACTTCTTATAACGATGAACCGTTATTTACGATTCCTGCTACAGCAACTGCTAGTGTTACTCAGATATGTGGATCAGGAAGTAGCGTATTGAACGCCACTTTTACTGCTTCTGCTAGTGCAACGATCGGAACTGGTGTAACACTAACAAGTGCTACAGCTCAGCCAACTGCATTTTGCAACAGATGGCCATCTTATCGTATGCAAACTGTATACACTGCTGCTGAATTGTCTTCAGCTGGATTAAGTGCTGGTAACATTACGTCTATGGCGTTTAATATTACTACTCCTGGAGATGGTTTATCCAACTCTGGTTTTGAAGTAAAAATTGGTACAACTGCTTTATCTGTATTATCAGGTGCAACGTTCCAATCGACTACAGGATATACTACAGTATTCCCTTCAGCTACTTATACACATACTGCTTCTGGGCAGCAAGTGATTCCGTTCAACTCCATTCGTATGGGATGGTGTTTCAAACATTATTGTTGATATGGTTCATAATGGTGCTGATGCTACTAATAACTCAATCACATTCTTTACGGCTACAGCAGGTAACACTGTTGCATTTACAGCTACAGACGCATCTAATGCACCAAGCTATAGCCCGAATCGTTTGAATGTTGTTTTTGCTGGTAGTACAAGTGCTCCTATTGATTCTATTTTATGGTCTAATGGAGATACTACAGTTAGTACTACAGTATCACCAGCAGTAACGACTGGTTATAGTGCAGTAATTACTTCTGGAGGTTGTACAAAAACAACCAATACAGTAACTGTTAATGTCACTGCAACGCCAAGTACTCCAACGCAAACTAATTTTGATTCTACTTGTGGAGTAGGTATTCCTTTGGTGTCTGTTTCAGATCCTAATGCGTTTACTACACCAATATTCAAATGGTATGCTGCCGATGGTACTACTTTGTTACAATCTGATGTGGCTACTACTTATTTAGCTTCTATTAGTGAAACTACTACTTTTAAAGTAGCTGTTGTTGATCCTACTTCAGGTTGTGAAAGCGGACAATTGACTGTTGCTGCTGTTGTTGTAGCTCCAACGGCTATTGATGCTATTGCCAACCAAACGGTTTGTGTTAATACTGCTTTCAGTGTGACTGCTGCGGCTTCTAATGATCCGGTGTATGTTTATACTTGGACTGCAGTTCCAGCAGTTGGTAGCGGTGTTGAAACTCCGTTAACAGGAGCGTCACAAACAATTACGCCAACAGTTGCTGGTACTTATACCTATACGGTTTCTGCTGTAGGAGGTGGATGTTCAACAACTACTACTTTTACTGCAACGGTTAATGCTTATCCAGTACTTAATAGTGCTTCGGCATCTCCGGCAGCAGTTTGTACTGATGGTATTAGTACCTTAACCGCTACGGTTCCTGGTGCGTTAATTTTTACCGCTAGTACTGGTGCGACTTTAGATCCAATGACAGGTGCTGCTACCGTTTTAGGTTCATCAAATGATGACACGGTAACTGCTGCTGCAGTGAATATTGGTTTTTCTTTCACATTTAATGGTGTAGCGTATACCCAATATAATGCTTCTCCTGATGGATGGATGTCATTAGGTTCAGGGACAGCTTCCAATTCGTTTAGTAATGATATGGCCCTTGCGACCAACCTACCTAAACTTGCTCCAATGTGGGATGATTTAGCTACAGGTACGACAGGTAATGTAACTGCGGTTACAACAGGTACTGCTCCGAACAGAATCTTGAAAGTTCAGTGGTTTGTTACAAGCCCGAGAGCTACAGGAGGAGCAGCTAACTCTACATTCCAAGCTTGGTTGTATGAAGGTAGCAACACGATAGAATACCGTTACGGAAGTGTCGGGAATTCTGCTAGTGCTTCTGGAGGTTATACTATCGGTGCTACGAATTTTAGTAGTATTACTTTCTCTAGCAATACCGCTAGTACAGTAACTGCTAATAACGCGAATGCAGTTGCTCCTGTTTCAGGAACGATGTATTCTTATACATTGCCAGTTCCAGGAAATATTACTTGGGCTCCATTGGATGATTTGTATACTGATGCCTTAGCTACTACTGCTTATACAGGTACTAATGCTGCTGTAGTTTATTCTAAACCAACGGTTACTAGAATTTATACTGCTACTTTAAGTGAAAATGGTTGTGATACTGTTTCATCACCAATTACCGTTACTCAAAACGGAGAGTTAGTAGCTGATCCGACAGGTCCAACAGCAATTTGTTTGGGTAGTCCAACGATACCTGCTGGTCCAATTACATACACTAATGGTGAGGTAACTACTTCTTATTTCTCTTCTAACCCTGCTGTAGCTACTATAGATCAAGCTACTGGAGTATTAACTCCGCTTACTGCAGGTACTACTAATATTACAGCTCAGAATATCAATTTGACTACTGGTTGTACAAGCAATGCTGCAAATGCATTGGCTGTAACTGTATCTGCTCCTATAGCAATTACGACCAACCCAGTTTCTCAAACTGTGTTAGAGTATGATGGTATCACGCCAACGACTACTACCTTTACAGCAGCCGCTTCAGGTTCTGTAGCTAGTTACCAATGGCAAGTGTCACCAACTGGTGCTTCAGGAACATATGTTGATATTGCAGCACTTGATCCTTTGTACAGCGGACAACAAACAAATACTTTATCGATAGCAAATGCTACGTTTGCTGTTTATAGTGGCCTGTATTACCTTTGTGTAGTTACGCCAGTAGGTCCTTGTACTCCTGCTCTTGAAACGACGGGTGCATTGTTGACTGTGTCTAATTTGACTACAACAGACCCTACGTTTACTACTCCAATTTGTGGAACAGGAAACCATACGTTTACCACAGTTTCTACACCTCCAACAGGTGTGAGTTACGAATGGTACTACGCTACAGTTCCTTCTTTAAATGATGCTCAGGCAATTTCCGGAGATTTCGGTGGATTGACTTTCCCATTAGGAGTTACTGGTGCGTCATTAGAAGTTAACGGACTTTCTGTAACTGAAAATGGTTGGTACTTTTTCGTAGTAGCTAATGACGGAGCTTCATTTGTTCAAACGAATGCTGCTCAAGTGGTAGTTAATCCAGCTCAAACTGTTGGACCGACTCCAGTTGCAGATCAAACAATTTGTTTTAATGCTGTAAACTCTTCTACCTTTACTGTAGATTCTGCAGGAGGTACTGGTTTCCAATGGCAATATTCTGCTACTAATAATGGTATTGACTGGGTAAATGTTGCGGATGCTACTCCAGCTGGTGCTACTTATTTAACTCCAACAGGAGCTACTTTAACAGTAAATAGTACTGCAGTATTAGCTGTAGGAACTTATTACTATAGATGTTTGGTTGCAGGTCCTAGTGGATGTCCAGCTATTGCTTCTAACGTAGCTACTTTAACGGTTACTACACCTACAATCAACGTTAGTGCAGATGTTTCAACTATTTGTGGTACAGGAACAAGCATCTTAACAGCTACTGGTGCTGCTACTTATGCATGGACAGCTTCTGCTAGTTTGTCAGGACCACTTAACTTAGATTTTGTTACTGCTAATCCTACTGCAACCACTACGTATACTGTTACAGGTACTGATGGTGCAGGTTGTATTGCTACAGGTACTATTACAATTACAGTTAACCCAGCGATTACTGCTACCGCTACTGCTACTCCTAATGTAGTTTGTACAGGAACAGATAGTCAATTGTTGGCTACTTATACTCCTGTTGCTACTGCAGCGCCATCAACCTATTCTTTTGTGGGTTCAACTGGAACTTACACTGCAATAACAGGAGGTAATGCTACTACAGCAGCTGGTGATGATGGAACACAATTCCCTATTTCAATTGGATTCCCATTCACCTATAATGGTACAGCTTTTACAGATTTCGGTTTGACAACTAATGGTCATATTCGTTTGGGTGCTGGTGCAGCTAGCTTTACCAATGGTATCGGAACGAACGCTAATATACTTGCCCCAATGTGGGATGACAACAATTTGTCAGCTGGTAATATTACTTACAAATTACAAGGACCTCCAGGAAGTCAAGTACTTACTGTTCAATGGGAAAATGTTTCTATTGGTGGAGGTGGTTCTACTGGAAATTCAGTAAATAATTACCAAGTTCAATTGTTTGAAGGAACGAACGTAGTTAAATTCAATTACGGAGCTTTAAGTAGTGCAAACGGATTGTCTGCCTCTATTGGTATCAGTGGAGCAAGTGGAAACTTCTTGAGCGTTACCCCTGGTTCGCCAGCGAGCGCTTCTGCTGTAAGTTCTGTAACTGCGAATAATTCAATTTCGTCAGTAGCGAATATTCCAACAGGAACTTCGTATACATTTACTCCTCCAGTATTGCCAACGATTACTTATTCTTGGTCGCCAAGTACTTTCTTGAGTGATCCGAATATTGCTAATCCAATTGCTCAGGCAGTTACTGCAGATACTACTTATACACTTACAGTGACCAGCTCAACAGGTTGTTCAGATACTGAAACAGTAACTGTTAGTGTTGCTTCTGCTATTGCCATCACTGGTCAACCACAACCTGCTACTTTCTGTCAAGGACAGACTGCTTCTCTTTCTATTGGAGCAACTGGTGCAAGTTTGATTTACCAATGGCGTTTAAATGGTGTGGATTTGTTTGGAGAAATTAACTCTAGCATTACTATCCCAGCAGCTACTCCTGCAAATTCAGGAAACTATGATGTAGTAATTAATGATGTTTGTGGTGGTACTCCAGTAACCAGTGATGTTGCTGTGTTGACTATTGTACCTACTCCTACAGTAAATGCTCCTGCTGCATGGCCATCAACGGTTTGTGCAGGAACAACTACGACTGCAGTTCCTTTGACAGGTTCAGTAGGTGCTATATTTAATATCACGTGTGGTACTGCTATTGGATTAGTTGACCAAACGGGTGTTACTGAAATACCTTCGTTTACGGGTATCGCTGGTACTGCATCTATTTCAATTACCCCAGTTGTTGGTACTTGTACCGGAACAGCAATCAGCTATTCTATTACTATTCAAGCTTTGCCAACTACCGTTACAGTAAGTCCTGCAACAGCTACGATTTGTTCGTCAGATGTTAATGCGATTTTATTGACAGGTGCTGGTGGAGCTGTTGCTCCGGTTCCTTATTGTACGCCTACAGTTGGTAGTACAGGAGAAACGGATGACAATATTACCAACTTTACATTTGCTGGTATTAATAATACTACTGGTGATGGTCCTGGAGATTACAATACTTATCTTTCTCCAAGTGGAGCTGTTACTGCAGGTGTAGCTACACCATTCTCGATTACTCCTAATTCAGCTTTCGGGCAACAATTTAGAGTTTGGGTCGATATGGACCAAAATGGTATTTTTGAAGCTTCAGAGAGTGTATTTGCTACAACTGCTTCATCTACCGTTACTGTATCAGGAAACATTACGATTCCTACTACTGCATTCAACGGTACTACTCGTATGCGTGTTGGTGATAAGTTTAGTAGCGCAATTCTTGCTACGGAAGCTTGTGGTCATACAGGTTTTGGAGAGTGGGAAGATTATACTGTAGTAATTTCAGGAGGAACTCCGGTACCGACTAATGATTATGTATGGAGCTCTACCGGAGGTGGATTGTTTACTGATTTAGCTGCAACTATTCCTTATACAGGAACTCCTTCAGCTACAGTTTATGCTAAACCAACTGCTACTGTTACAATTACTGCAACTTATACGAATGCAGCAGGTTGTGTAGCATCAGGTAATTCAGTTGTTACATTTGAAACTGCAACTACATGGTATGCAGATGCAGATGGAGATACGTTTGGTAACCTTGCAGTTACGCAATTGGCTTGTGCACAACCAGTAGGTTATGTAGCTAATAGCACTGATTGTGATGATACTAACATTGCTATTTATCAATTTGCTACGTTCTATGTAGATGCTGATGGTGATACTTATGGTAGCACTGCTTCGGCTTCAGTTTGTTCAGGATTGACTACACCAGTAGGATATTCTCTAACGAATGATGACTGTGATGATACGAATCCGTTGTTGAATCCAACGAATCCTTGTTCTACAGGAAAAGTGGTTAACTTGACCATGTTTGTTCAAGGATACTACTTAGGAGGTTCTACAATGAATTCTGTTAAGTTGAATCAATGGGATGGTGTTACTCCAGCTACTGCGCCTTCAGCAACAGATGTTGAGGATATGACAGTTGAATTGCATGATGCTCTTGATTACTCTCTAGTTGATACTGCAGTTGGTACTTTACAAACTGATGGTACACTTTCTGTAACTTTCAATACGGCTGCTGCAGGTTCTTACTATGTAGCTGTAAAAGGAAGCAACATCGTTCAAACTTGGAGTGCTGATCCACAAACTGTAGGTGCTGTTCCGTTGAGTTATGATTTCTCAGGTGCAGCTACACAAGCTTATGGTGATAACATGACCGAAGTGGAAACAGGTGTATTTGCGATGTATCAAGGAGAGCTAGTGATAGACGAACTAGTTGATACGCAAGATTACTCAGTATGGGAAGTAAGTTACCTTAACGGAGATTTTGGAGTACAGCCAACGGATCTTAACGGAGACGGATTGGTAGATACGCAAGATTATGCGATTTGGGAAAGTGAATTACCTACTTGGTGTTTTTGCATCTTATCCATTTTAATTACTTAACCCAATAATAAATTTAATAATATGAAAACAAGAATTTTTAAGATTAGAAGCCTCGGAGTAGGTTTAGTCAGCTTGTTTCTTTTATTGATATCAGTTAGCGGATATTCCCAGGCTTGTTCTGGGAACTCTGCGACTGTTTCGATAGGAAACTTTGCTCAAACATCTAATACCATTGAGTATGATGTTTTTGTTACCAACACGAGTGCTAACCCTACAAGATTTAGTTCTTATGGAGGTAACGTGATTTACAATGCTGGAATGATACCAGCAGGTGCTACTTATGCGGTAACGGTTGTTGATCAGCCTAATGCTGAGCAATTTCCTGGTGTAAGTGCTGCACCTGTATCGACTGCAAATTCAGCTCAGGCAGGAGCTATAACTGCAAGATCATTACGATGGACATTCAACCCAGCGATTACTCCTGCTGCGAGTGCGCCATTGATTGCTCAAGGCGTTACATTGAAGTTTGCTCGTTTTAGAGTAACTAGTTCATTACCATGGACTCCTAACTTTGCAGGAAGCTTAGCTTTTAATCACGTTAGTGCTGGAGGTAATCCAATTCAAGTTGTGAATGTGTATTGTAATACCAATGTTGGGTCAACTTCATTGACTATTCTTAATGGTTTGCTTACTACTTCAACAGGTTCGGCACAACAAACGCCATTTACCTTTGTTTTGAATCCTCAAGCTTCGTGTCCAACTGCAGCTGCAGCTGGTAGCTTAGTAGCAGAATCACCATGTGCTGGTGCTGCAAACGGAAGTGCAGTGATTACGTTAACAGGTGCACCAAACAACAGTTCACCAGTAACTTATACTGTTGACGGTGGTGCTACTCAAAACGCTACTTTATCAGCAGGTGCTTTCACAGTTAATGGATTATCAGCTGGTTCTCACGTTGTGGCAGTTACTTATCCTAGTTGTTCGCCTGTTTCGACTTCATCGTTTACTATTGATGCTGGAGCGCCACTTACTACTAATGGTAGTGTAACTACTTCAATTTGTGATGGTGATACTTATGTATGGCCGGCTAATGGAGCTTCTTATACTACAGAGCAAGTTGGAACTACATTCGTTTCAGGATGTAACACTGCTACTTTGAACTTAAGTATTACTCCAGCAACAACAACAGGTAGCGAGTCGGTATCAGTTTGTGGTACTTCATACACATGGGCAACAAGCGGACAAACCTATAATGCTTCAGGATCTTATGATTTCGTTGTAGGATGTAACACCGCGACATTAACTTTGACATTGACTCCAAACACTACTACAGGTAGTGAGTCAGTATCAGTTTGTGGTACTTCATACACATGGGCAACAAGTGGTGCTACTTATAATGCTTCAGGATCTTATGATTTTGTTGATGGATGTAATACAGCGACGTTAACCTTGACTTTGACGCCAAGCACTACTATTGGTGATGAAACTGTTGAGGCTTGTGGTACTTCATACACATGGGCAACTAGTGGTTTGTCTTATAACGCTTCTGGAATTTATCCATTCGTTTCAGGATGTAACACAGCTACTTTAACTTTGACTTTGAATACAGAAGCTCAGACTTTCTATGCGGATACAGACGGTGACGGATTTGGAGCAGGAGCTGCTATTGAGTCTTGTACAGGTCAACCAGTAGGAACTTCTACAAACAATACAGACTGTGCTCCGACTGATCCATCAAGATGGAGAACAGGAAGTTTCTTTACAGATGATGATAATGATGGTTACAACAATGGTTTCCCAGCCTCTTCAGTTTGTTACGGTGCAACAACTCCTTCAGGATTTGTAGCGGTAAACAACGGAGTTGATTGTGATGAGAATAGTGCATCAGTGAATCCTAATGCTTCTGAAGTAGCAGCAAACGGTATTGATGACAACTGTGATGGAACAGTAGATGAGGTTACAGCTTTATCTTCATTAATTACAGCTAGCTGTGGAGCTACATTGGCTAGTTTAGAATCTACAATTTTCGCTTACCCATTGTCTTCATTCCCAGAAGTTGGAACAATTCAAGGGTACCGTTTTAGAGTAACTAACGGACCTACTGTAAGAACTATCGACAGACCATCAAATAGTTTCGCTTTATCTCAATTGGCAGGAGGAGCAACTTATGCTACTACTTATACTGTTGAGGTTTCAGTTAAATCAAATGGATTCTTTAGAGGTTACGGACCAGCTTGTAGCGTAACTACACCAGCGGTTCCGAGTTCTACTTTTATTTCTAGCCCAGCTTGTGGGTCTACTTTAGCAGATATTTCTAACTCTATTTTCTGTGTTCAAGTACCAAGTGCTTCAGGATATAGATTCAGAGTAAGAAACGGAGCTACTGTAGTAGGAACTGTAGACAAAACTGTAAACAGATTCAGCTTAGTTGAACTAGGAATTTCGAATATTGCATTCGCAACTACTTACACTGTTGATGTATTGTTGGCTTTTGGAGGTAATTTACGTCCAGAATCAGAATACGGAAGTGCTTGTTCTATTTCAACACCAGCAACTCCTGGAACTTCAAGAGTAATTGCACCTTCTTGTGGAAGTACAATCAATGCTTTATGGACAACTATCTTTGCTCAACAAGTTTTGGGAGCACAAGGATATAAATTTGTGGTAACTAACGGAGTTCAAACAAGAGAATTCGCTACAGCTAAGCCAAGATTCCAATTGCCATTATTGGCAGGAGGAGCTGCTGCAAGTACAGCTTACACAATCCGTGTAGATGTATTGTATGCTTCTAGCTATGTTCAAGGTACAGTATTGTGTACGATCACAACTTCACCAACAGCGACTAGACAAACTAGTGCAGCTTTAGCTATCTATGAAGTGAATGCTTATCCAAACCCATATGCGGAAACATTCAAATTGAATGTAAACACATCAAGCGAGGATCAAGTTGGAGTAAGAGTATATGATATGTTAGGCCGTGAGGTTGAAGCACGTCAGGCATCTGTTGCTGCTATCACTAACTTAGAAATCGGTTCACAATATCCATCTGGAGTTTACAACATTATTGTAACTCAAGGTGATAACGTGAAAACGGTAAGAGTTGTTAAAAGATAATTTCAATTGACAATTGATAATTGACAATTGATAATTAACAATTGATAATTAAACCGCTTCGGAAACGAAGCGGTTTTTTTTGTTAGCGTGTTAAAGCGTTGGTGGTTTTCTGGCAAAGGAGGAATGGTTTAGTGTGATATTTAGTTTTGTATGCACGGATTATAGATTCGCGCCATCGGAGTTAACAATTGATAATTAATAATTAAACCGCTTCGGAAACGAGGCGGTTTTTTTTTGTTAGCGTGTTATATAGCCGCCGGTTTTCTAGCAAAGTTGGAAGTTGCAGTATGATATTTCATTTTGTGTTCACGGATTACAAATCCGCGCCATCGGGCTCACAGTCGGGAGACTTTGCGCAGCGGGAATAAAAAAAGTCCGGTTTCAATTTGAAACCGGACTTTTATATTTTTTATATAAATTACTATGCTAATTTTCTGTATCGTCGTATGCTGTAATAGGCAAAAACAATAGCAATCACGCCTAACCAAATAAGCTGTCCATTTATTGGGGCTGGAGGCGGATCGTTTCCTTCTAATCCACCACTTCCATCGTCATCGCCGGGCTGTGCAAATGCAACAAAGTCAACCAACAAAAAGAAGATGACTAAGAAGCTATATGATACTCTGTTTTTCATGTTACATCGAAATTAAGTTGCAAATATAATAATCATTATTGAAAAAATTGACTTTGGGCACAAAAAATATTAGATGAAGATCAAGAATTTTAGGTCTTAATTTTACTATTACGTTTGAAATGTAGTTTACTCAAATTCCGAAGTAAAGAAAAGTTTGACATTCGGGTATTTGCTTATTGTCATTTGTATGGTAAAATCTGAATCAGCAAGAAATACCAATTGGTTGTATTTGTCTTTTGCCAAGAACTTTTGTTTAATTCTCTTAAACTCTTTGAATTCTTCACTCTTTGGGTCTTCTGGTTTTACCCAACAAGCTTTGTGTACAGGAAAATTTTCGTAGTTGCATTTGGCGCCGTATTCGTGTTCTAATCGATATTGAATTACTTCATATTGCAGCGCTCCCACCGTTCCGATAACTTTACGGTTATTCATTTCTAACGTAAATAATTGTGCAACTCCTTCATCCATCAATTGGTCTACCCCTTTATCGAGCTGCTTTGCCTTGAGCGGGTCAGCATTGTTAATGTATCTGAAGTGTTCAGGAGAGAAACTTGGTATTCCTTTGAAGTTCATTACTTCGCCTTCAGTCAAGGTGTCGCCTATTTTGAAGTTTCCTGTGTCGTGGAGTCCAACGATATCTCCCGCATATGATATGTCGACAATTTCTTTCTTTTCTGCAAAGAAGGCGTTGGGGCTTGAGAATTTGAAGTTCTTTTTTTGACGTACATGAAAATAAGGTTTATTGCGTTCAAACGTACCTGACACTATTTTGATGAATGCCAGTCGGTCACGATGCTTCGGATCCATATTGGCATGTATTTTAAAAACAAAGCCGGTCATTTTCTCTTCGGTCGGATCGACAAGGCGTGTTTCCGATTCTTTGGCTGTGGGAGACGGTGCTATTTCGACAAAACAATCGAGTAGTTCTCGTACTCCGAAGTTATTTAATGCAGAGCCAAAGAAGACGGGTTGAAGTTCTCCTTTGAGATATCGATCCCGATCAAATTTTGGATATACTTCATCAATTAATTCTAATTCTTCTCGTAGCTTGTCTGCGGGTTTTTGCCCGATGATTTTCTCCAGTTCAGGATTCTGTACGTCCGAGAATGCTATGGTTTCTTCGATATTTTTGCGACTATCTCCGCTAAATAAATTGATGTTCTTCTCCCACAAATTGTAGATTCCTTGAAAGTCATACCCCATTCCGATTGGGAAACTTAAAGGGGTCACCGTAAGGCCTAGTTTTTGTTCGACTTCGTCCATGAGATCAAAGGCATCTTTTCCTTCACGATCTAGTTTGTTTATAAATACGATGATAGGAATATTTCGCAATCGACAGACAGCTACTAATTTTTCTGTTTGCTCCTCGACTCCTTTTGCCACATCAATCACCACAATTACGCTGTCGACCGCAGTTAATGTTCTAAAGGTATCTTCAGCGAAATCTTTGTGGCCCGGCGTATCTAGAATGTTTATTTTTTTATCCTTATAATTGAATGCTAATACCGAAGTTGAAACGGAAATTCCCCTTTGGCGCTCTATTTCCATAAAGTCGGAGGTCGCACCTTTTTTTATTTTGTTGTTTTTTACGGCACCTGCTTCTTGAATAGCACCTCCGAAAAGCAATAATTTTTCCGTTAAAGTTGTTTTACCAGCATCAGGATGCGATATGATTCCGAATGTTCTGCGTCGTTGTATTTCTTTTAAAAAACTCATAGTGTCAATAAATGGATTGCAAAAATAGTATTAATTCGACAATAAAATTCAATAAGTATTTCGACTGTCTCTTTAGCCCTTGATTTTATTGAGAAAAAGTGCCAAATGCCTCGTTAATAATTTTTTGTTAATAGTATTCGCTATACTTGTTTAATGCAATTGAATTGCTATTTTTGTTGCTTGAAATTAACAAAAATTTTGATTTTGATTTTTTCCAATAACTTAATTTAAAAACAGAAAATTTACAAATAATGAGAATAAGACAATTGTTTTTTGGCGTACTACTTTCTTTAAGTTTTATCAGTAATGCGCAAAGTGTAAAGAAAGAAGTTTTATTTACAATTGATGATAAACCCTATTACACTGATGAATTCTCACGTGTCTACAACAAAAATTTAGATTTGGTGAAGGATGAATCTCAAAAAGATTTGACACAATACCTCGAATTGTTTATTGGTTACAAACTTAAGATTGCTAAAGCCAACAAATTAGGATTACAGAACGGAGATTCTTATAAAAACGAACTTAGTTCTTACAGAACACAACTTTCTAAAAATTATTTAAGTGATTCTAAAGTGACCAAGGAATTGGTTGAAGAAGGCTACCAACGCTCTTTGAAAGAAGTAAAAGCAGCGCATATTCTGCTTACTTGTGATGAGAATGCGGCTCCAGAAGACACTTTAAAAGCATATAATAAAATTGTAGACATCAGAAATCGCGTATTAAAAGGCGAGGACTTTGGTAAATTGGCTGTTGAGTTTTCTCAAGATCCTTCTGCTAAAGACAATAAGGGTGACTTGGGTTATTTTAGTGCTTTCAGAATGGTTTATGCTTTTGAGTCTGCTGCTTTCAAGACTCCAGTTGGAAAAGTGTCCAATCCGATTCGTACGCGTTTCGGGTATCATATTATCAAAGTGGAGGACGTTCGAGATAACAGAGGAGAAGTAACCGTTGCTCACATTATGATTGTTAATCCAAAAGAAGAAAAGCCCGAAGAAAAAGACGCAAACAAAAAGAAAATTGATGATATCTATCAGAAATTGTTGCAAGGCGAAAATTTTGAGAGTTTGGCTAAGCAATTTTCTGATGATAAGTCCTCTTCTTCAAAAGGCGGCGTATTGGCTAGATTTGGTTCGGGACAATTGAGTTCTGAGGAATTTGAGAATACTGCTTTTTCATTGACTAAAGAAAATCCGTTATCAGCACCATTTCAAACGCGATTTGGTTGGCATATTGCAAAGCTTATCGAAAAACATCCGGTTCGTACCTTAGATGAAATGAAAGTAGAGTTAGAGAACAAAGTATCTAAAGACGACAGATCTCGATTGATTACAAACTCATTGAATGAAAAGTTACGAAAAAAGTACACGGTTAAACGAGATGATAAATTGTACGCAGCGCTATCCAAGACGGTGACAAATGACTACTACGATAATAAGTGGGAAGTGCCTGCAGATACAAAAGCTTTTGATAAGAAGTTGTTTGCTATCAACGATAAGACCATTACTGGGACTAGCTTTTTGATTTATCTAAAAACACAAGAGAAAGCGGGATTGACGTTGAAGCCCATTACAAAGCTAGTGGATAGTTTTTATCAGAAATATTTGGATGAGCAATTGACCTCTTATTACACAGATAATTTAGAAAAAGAGTTTCCAGATTTTTCTAATGTAATGGATGAGTATCGCGATGGATTGTTGCTTTTTGATTTGATGGAAAAGGAAATCTGGGATCGTTCAAAAACAGATACGCTTGGATTAAAGAATTTCTATGAAAGTCAAAAAAGTCTCTACCAATGGAAAACTCGTATGGATGTCATTATCGCGTCTTCTACCAATATGGATGTGATTAAAAAAGCACAAAAATTATTGAAGCAGAAAGTTGCTCCGGAGAAAATAAAAGAGCAATTGAATACCAAAGATAAAGTAACGGTCATGACCAATGTGGGTGTGTTTGAAGAAGGAAATGATGCCTTGCCAAAAAATTTGAAACAAGTGGAAGGCTTATCTGAAATCATGAAAGACGGCGATTATTATTTTGTGACGATGGTCAACAAGGTTATTCTGGCTGGTGCTAAAACATTGGAAGAGTGCAAGGGTAAGGCGATCAATGATTATCAGCAGTATCTTGAGCAGAACTGGGTCGCAGAACTGAAAAAGGAATTTACCATCAAAACTTTCCCTGAAGTTTTCGAAAAAGTAAAAATGGAACTTAAGAAATAATGTTAAAATTTGTAACGGCAGTTGTAGTAATTTTGAATTTTACTGCTTGTACATTTTTTGATTCTAACAAGAAGACTGAGGCCATTGCACGCGTTAATTCTGACTATTTGTATGCCGCAGATATTGCAAATTTAGTTCCTCCCGGTATTTCAAAAGAAGACAGCATTGTCATTGTTCGGAGTTTTATTGACCGCTGGGCATCGAAAAAGCTTTTGATTAAGGTGGCGGAAGTCAATTTGAAAAGGGACAAGAAAGCGGAGTTTGATACTTTAATCCAACAGTATAAGATTGATTTATATACCAAGGCATATCTGGAGGAAATAGTCAAAAGAACAACGGATACAGTAATATCTGAAACAGAATTACGAGACTATTACAAGGAGAATAAAGAGAATTTTAAGACCAATGGAACGTTAGTGAGGTTGCGATATATCAGCCTTCAGAAGGATAATCCAAAAGTCGAATTGATAAAAAGTAAGTTTTTTGATTTTAGAAAGTCAGATAAGAAGTTTTGGGACACTTATACCTTGCAGTTGAATAGTTTTGCTCTTAATGATTCGATTTGGACAGAGTTAAGTCAAGTGTATGACAAATTGCGTTTTATTACACCTGATAATAGAGATTCCTATATTTTGCCGGGCAAGACCATACAGAAAATAGAAGATAAGAATGTCTATTTTGTCAAGATTTCCAATGTTATTGACAAGAATCAAGTGGCTCCCTATCAGTATTTGAAGCCGACTTTACGAGAAGTCATACTGAATAAAAGAAAATTGGAATTAATAAAGAAATTTGAAAAGGAAATTACGGATGATGCCATTAAAGACAAGAAGTATGAAGTTTATAAATAAGAATACCCTGTTGTCCTTATGCCTTTTCTTTCTCACCACTGCTATAGTAGTTGGTCAGGAAATCATTCAAGATACTGTAAAGACTAAGAAAACAGTTGTTGATTTGAAAAGACAGAAAATAGACGGCGTTATAGCGACGGTAGGAGATTTTAATATCTTAGATTCTGACATTGATAAATCATTTCTGGAGTTGTCTAGTCAAGGTAATTCTGTAAAGGACATTACGAGATGTCAGATGTTAGGGAAATTATTGGAAGATAAATTGTACGCCCATCAAGCTATTCAAGACAGTATTATCGTCACTGATGATGAAGTGAAGAGTAAAATGGAAGAGCAATTGACTTATATGGTCGAGCAATTGGGCTCGATGGATAAAGTAGTGGCGTACTTTAAGAAGAGTAGTGAAGAAGATTTTCGAACAGATCTTAGTGAAATCATTAAGATGAATAAACTTTCTTCATCGATGCAGAAGAAAATTATTGATGCGGTTGAGATTACGCCTGAAGAGGTTCGCAGTTTTTTCAAAAGAATCCCAGTAGCGGAACTACCTCTTTTTGGCGCCGAGATGGAAGTCTCGCAAATTGTCGTGGCGCCCAAAGTATCACCGGAGGAACGGCAGAAGGTTATTGACCGTCTGAAGGAATTTAAGAAAGATGTGCAAGAAGGCGCCAGCTTCTCTACAAAAGCAGTTTTGTATTCGCAAGATCCAGGTTCGAGTGCGAATGGAGGTTATTATAAAATGAATAAGAAAACACCATTTGTAAAAGAATTTAAGGATGTTGCCTTTAGTTTGACAGAAGGTGAAATCTCAGAGCCATTTGAAACCGACTTTGGTTGGCATATCATTTATATTGAAAAAATAAAGGGACAAGATGTAGATTTACGTCATATTCTTTTGGTGCCGAAAACCGATGAGCAGTCGCTGAAGGATGCCAAAGAAAGAGTACTGCAAATAAAAAAGAAAATTGAAGACAAAGCGATTTCATTTGCGGATGCTGCAAGGACAGAATCGGACGAAAAAGAAACGCGTTCTAATGGAGGCGTCTTGATTAATCCTAAAACTCAAGATACCCATTTTGAATTGACTAAGATGGATCCTAGTTTGTATTCGCAGGTTTCGAATCTCAAGGAAGGTGAAGTTTCGGTTCCGCTTATCGATACCGATCAGTCGGGGAAGAAGAAATATAAATTGGTTTATGGTAACCAATCGTATTGAAGAGCATACCGCAGATTACGGAAAAGACTATATTAAAATCAAGAACTTGGCTTTAAAAGAAAAGCAGATTGAGGCCATTGCCAAATGGTCTGACGAAAAAATACAAGAAACCTATATTAAGGTCAATGGAGAATATCGCAATTGTGAATTCGCAAATAATTGGTTAAAAAAATAAATTAGGATTCGTTTTATCTATCTCATATCATTACTATCATGTCAGACGTTACAGCAATACATAATTTAGTTCAAAAGCGACTCGAGTTAAAGAAAGAAATCTCGAAGATCATTGTAGGTCAAGATGAAGTAGTCGATCAAATTCTTCTCAGTATTTTTTCTGGTGGTCATGCGCTTTTGGTTGGTGTGCCGGGCTTGGCTAAAACTTTAATGGTCAATACGATTGCGCAAGCTTTGGGATTGGACTTTAAAAGAATACAATTTACACCCGACTTGATGCCTTCTGATATTTTAGGGAGTGAAATTCTGGATGAAAACCGTCAGTTTAAATTTATAAAAGGCCCCATTTTTTCAAATATCATTTTGGCAGATGAGATTAATAGAACGCCACCGAAGACACAAGCGGCACTTTTAGAAGCGATGCAAGAACGTGCGGTTACTATTGCGGGACACAACTATAAATTGTCGTTGCCGTATTTTGTACTCGCTACTCAGAACCCGATTGAGCAAGAAGGAACTTATCCATTGCCTGAAGCGCAGTTGGATCGTTTTATGTTCTCCATCAAGTTAGATTATCCTTCGTTTGCCGAAGAAGTGGAAGTGGTGAGAAGTACCACTACAGATAAACAAACAACCATCAACCCATTGTTTTCTGCGCAAGAAATTATTGACTTTCAGCATTTGTTGCGTCGCATTCCCGTGCCAGATAATGTGATTGAATACGCCGTGACTTTGGTGAGCAAAACCCGCCCTGACAATGCATTGTCTAATGATTTTATAAAAAATTATATCGATTGGGGAGCAGGACCAAGAGCCTCGCAAAACTTAATCTTGGCAGCTAAAGCGCATGCCGCATTTAATGGTAAGTTTTCGCCTGATAGCGAAGATGTGAAGGCTGTAGCGGTTGGAATCTTAAGACATCGTGTTGTAAAGAATTACAAGGCAGATGCGGAAGGAATTACTATTGAAAAAATAATAGCTTCATTGTTT
>JADKBW010000009.1 GCA_016714905.1 Flavobacterium sp. | reverse complement strand
AAGCAATGCAAAATCAAGTACAACATAATTTTGAAAGTATTTTTACAATCAAATCATAATCTCACAATCAAATAATCAAAATGGCAGCATGGACAGAACGAGCCGAACTTTTGTTTAAGAAAGAAGGTTTAGAAAAATTAAAAAACTCGAATGTATTAATCGTTGGCGTTGGTGGCGTTGGTTCTTTCGCCGCGGAGTTTATTGCTCGTGCTGGCGTTGGAAAAATGACCATTGTAGATGGCGACGTTGTGGATATTACGAACATCAATCGACAATTACCTGCACTACATTCGACCGTTGGAATGCCAAAAATTGATGTCGTTGGAGATCGTTTATTGATATTAATCCTGAATTAAAATTGACTAAAGTGAAAGAATTTCTTTCTCCAGAACGCGCTTTTGACATTGTAACCGAAGAATTTGATTATGTTTTAGATTGCATTGATAGTTTGACACCAAAACTCAATTTGATTATGGCGGCCAAACGAAAAAGGGTCAAAATAATCAGCAGCATGGGAGCAGGAGGGAAGATGGATGCTTCTAAAGTGAAAGTAGCTGACATCAACAATACAGTGAATTGTTTCTTAGCCAAAGCAATGAAAAAGAAACTAAGAGCGGTAAAAATTGATAAATTGAAAGTCGTTTTTTCGTCTGAAATTCAAGATGAAAGTAGTTTGAAAACCACTGACGGAAGTAATTACAAGAAGTCATTCTACGGAACAAATAGTTATATGCCTGGACTTTTCGGCTTGCATGCAGCGGAAACAGTGATCAGACATTTATTGCAATCTGAACAGAAATAACGATGATACAAACTGTTATTTTTGATATGGATGGTGTGATTGTCGACACGGAACCCGTGCATCATTATGCGTATTTACAGCATTTCGCAACATTAAATATTGACATTACGCCGAAATGTACGCATCATTTACGAAATTCGACAAAAACATTTATGAAAAGCTGAAAGTTCAATTGATTTGAAAGAAAAAGTACAAGATCTAGTTGAAACCAAACGAAATCTTTTCAATGACGCCTTTGACAATAAAACAAGATTTGTCTTTATTGGACGGTGTTTTAGATTTGATTCAGGATTTACATCAAAACGGAATGCAGTTGGTTTTGGGTTCATCATCTGCTAAAGTCACGATTGACAGGATTTTTCGTCGCTTTGATTTGCATCAGTACTTTTCACATATTGTCTCTGGAGAAGATTTTCCACAGTCGAAACCGCATCCAGCTATATTTCTCCATGCCGCGCAAATTTCTAACACTCATACGAAACATTGTATCGTTATTGAAGATAGTACCAATGGTGTTTTAGCTGCCAATGCGGCGGGAATTTATTGTATTGGATATGATAGCGTGAATTCGAAAATGCAGGATTATTCGACCGCGAATAGCGTTGTCAGTCATTTTAGTGAATTGAATTTTGAATTGATTAGAAGTATTGGTGTTTAAAGACTTCCGCGGATTTTACCCAACAGCTTCTTTATAAACCCGCAAACAACGTTCTCTAGCCAATTTATGATCAACAATAGGTTCAGGATAAGTCAACTCTTCTAATTCAGGAATCCATTTTTTGATGTAAACTAAATCCTTGTCAAACTTCTTGATTTGTTCTGTTGGATTGAAAATCCGAAAGTAAGGCGCCGCATCTACACCACAGCCAGCAGCCCATTGCCAATTGCCGACATTGCTCGATTGTTCATAATCGAGTAGCTTTTGAGCGAAATAGGTTTCACCCCAGCGCCAATCGATAAGTAGATGCTTGCAAAGAAAACTCGCAACGATCATTCGAACGCGGTTGTGCATGTGTCCCGTTGCGTTGAGTTCACGCATTCCGGCATCAACAAAAGGATATCCCGTTTTTCCTTCGCACCATTTTTGAAATTCTTCTTCGTTATTATTCCATTTAATCGCATCATATTTCGGACGAAAACTGTTGTTTTTTGTGTGTGGATAATGCCACAGAATTTGCATAAAAAACTCCCGCCAAATGAGTTCATTTAGGAAAGTTTCATTTTTTTCTTGTATCGCTTTTGCTACAATTTTTCGAATGCTTACCGCACCGAATCGGAGATAAGCGCCGAGATAGGAAGTTTTATTTACCGCAGGAAAATTCCGTGTCGCCTCATAATTTTGTATGAGATTTTCAGAAACATCGAATGGTATGACTTTGATGGAAGATCTTTTAAAACCGATTTCTTCTAAGCTTAAAAAAGGATAGTTATGAGCAGAAATGTTATATAAATGATCTTCCGAAGCTGAGAATTGTAGTTGATTTTTTTTGAAGTTTTCTTTCCATTTTCGAGAGTATGGAGTGTAAACAACATAAGGTAAACCGTCGTCTTTGGTGACTTCACTTTTTTCGAAAATAACTTGATCTTTATAACTTTTGAATTCGATGTTGTGAGACTGTAATAATTCGTAAATCGCCTTATCTCGTTGACGTGCGTATGGTTCGTAATCTCTATTGGCATAAAGACTTTTGATCCTATTTTCAGTAATGAGTTTTTCAATAATTGCGATTGGATCTCCAAAAAAGACCGCCAATGATTTTCCAATTTGTTGTAGCTCAGTATTTATCTTTGATAGCAAATCATGAATAAACGTAACGCGGGCATCGTCTTTTGATAATTGATTCAAAATCTCGGAATCAAAAATAAAAATCGGCAAAACCGGTTCGCCGCTTGTTAAGGCTTCAAACAAACCCTTATTATCTTCTAATCGCAAATCGCGGCGAAACCAATATATATTCATATAATAACGAATATAATTAATTAACCAATAGTGTCGACATTCCACCATCGACATGAAGAATTTGTCCGGTCATCCATGATGATTTTTCGCTTAATAAGAAACTTGCCATTTGAGCTAAATCTTCCGGTTGTCCAAAGCGTTTTAATGGGTGCCTTTCAGCTGATTTCTCTTGCTTGGCTTCATTGTTTAAAAACTTGTCTGCGAGTGGCGTATTGGTTAGTGAAGGCGCAATTACGTTCACCCTAATTTTTGGAGCATATTCTGCGGCTAAAGCCTTTGCAAATCCTTCTACTGCGGCTTTTGATGCGGCTACACTAGTGTGAAATGGCATTCCCATCGACGCAGCGACTGTGCTGAAAAGCACAATACTCGATTGATTAGAAGCGGTTAATTGAGGCAAAATAGTTTGAACCACTTTGACCATATCGATAAAATTAATCTGTAAATCACTTTCAAATGTTTCTATTTTTAAACCTTTGAATGGACGGAGATTGATGCTACCGGGACAATAGACTAAACCATCAATTACTGAAGGTAATTTTGCTGCGTGCAAAGTATCAGTAGTGGCATCGAAAGGAATGTGTGCTACGTTGAGGCCATCTAAATTTTCCGATGTTCTAGAGGCAACAAAGACATGATGTTTATCTTGTAGTTCTTTGGCAATTGATAATCCGATTCCGTACGATCCGCCAATAAGAAGTATATTTTTCATTTTATTTAAATTCGCCAAAAAGTTCAATTAATTTTTTTCTTCTGTATTCGAAAATTTCATCCAGTTTGGGTTTTACTATGAAAGGATGCACTAATTGACCTATCCAACCCATTGGTAATTTATAATCTATAATATCTTCCATTTCCACGCCACCAGGAATTTCTTTAATAAAGTGTTTGTGGTGCCATAAATCGTAAGGACCAAATCGCTGTTCATCAACGAAATATTGTTTGTTGTGAACATGAGTAATTTCAGTGACCCATTTGGTTTTGATTCCCATAACAGGTGTTACGATATATTGTATAATTTGTCCAGGAAACATCGGTCGATCTGCACCAGACTCGATAATAAACCCCATGTAATCTGGAGTTATCGTCTTTAAATTTTTCGGGTCCGAGAGAAAATCCCATGCTTCGGTTAAAGTTATTGGAAGATTCTGAACGCTTCGTTTTGTATAGATTTTCATGAAAGAGCTTTAATAAAATTGTTTAGCAAATGTAATAAAAGCTTAAACATAAGTAAGGTGAAATTATACAATAATTAACACTATTGAAAACTTGAATTAGTATTTTTGAAAAAATTAAAACAACTAACATGAAAAAAATTATTTTAGGGATTGTAATGATCTTGGTATCATTTCAAATCGAAGCGCAAGTAAAGACGCCGGCTCCTAGTCCAAAATGTACTTTAGAGCAAAAAGTAGGTTTAACCGATGTGACTATCGAATATTCACGTCCGAGTATGAAAGGAAGAACTGTATTTGGCAACTTAGTTCCTTATGGAAAATTATGGAGAACTGGAGCCAATCAAAACAGTATGATTACCTTTTCAGATGATGTAGTCATTAAAGGGCAAACCTTAAAAAAAGGAAAATATGCCATTTTTGTCACTCCAAAAGTTGATATGTGGGAAGTTATTTTTTATACAGACACAGAGAACTGGGGAACACCAGAGAATTGGAATGAAAAAAATGTCGCTTTGAGTACCAATGTTGATACAAAAATTCTGAGTGCTCCAGTGGAGTCGTTTACCATTGGTATTAATAATTTGGATAACAATTTTGCTCATTTAGAGTTTTCATGGGAAAAAACATTTGTTGCTTTGAAGTTTGAAGTTCCAACTCAAAAAACTGCGATGGCAAGCATTGATAAAGCGTTGGCAGGTCCAACAGCGGGCGATTATTTTTCTTCAGCGCAGTATTTCTATCAATCCAATGGCGATATGAATAAAGCATTAGAATATGTAAATAAAGCATTGGATTTAAATAAAGACAAACCATTTTGGTACACCCGTCAAAAATCATTGATACAAGCAAAACTTGGAGACAAAAAAGGTGCTATTGAAACGGCTAAAATATCTTTAGAAGCTGCAGTAAAGGAAAAAAATGATGACTATGTAAAGATGAACAATGACAGTATAGTAGAGTGGAGTAAGAAATAATATTTTACCACCCTATAATAAAAAAACATCTCATTTCTTGAGGTGTTTTTTTTTATACTTCACTTTCTTTATTATTTCCGATAACTTTCTGCAAAATGGAAGACAGCATAATAGTTAACATCGCTCCGATAAAGTTGAGCCATAGAAAGCTTACCACATCTAAATAATAAATATAAAAAATAGTCAATTGGCTCAAAACTGCTCCGATAAAAATAGCTTGTGCCTTCACAAACTTGATATAAAATCCAACCAAGAAAATTCCCAACACAGTGCCGTAAAATATAGAACCAACGATATTTACCAATTGAATTAAGTTCTCAAACAATGTCCCCACACAAGCAAATAAAATAGCGATCACACCCCAAAGTAACGTGAAGAATTTTGTTGCGTTTACAAAATGTTTTTCAGACTTGCCTTCACCAATATTTCTTTTATAAATATCAATGGCGGTGGTTGAAGCCAAAGCATTTAATCCGGATGCAGTTGATGACATGGCGGCGGAAAGTATTACTGCGAGGAGCAAACCAATTAGTCCTTTAGGCAAATAGTTCAAAATGAAATGGATAAAGACGTAGTCTTTGTCGTTGGTCTCGGACTTGGGATCTGCTTTCGAAATCACCTCTCTCGCTTGATCTCTAAATCATTTTCTTTGTTAGAAATGGCAACCAATTCTTTTTCAAAATTGGGTTGTCGTAGTTTTGATTTAGGTGATCAATATAGATTAAGTTTATTTCTTTCTTCTCTTCTGATAATTTAATTAATTTATTCTCCAACGCATGATATTCATCTTTATACTTAGAGTTCTCAATAATGACTTTGTTGTTAGGATTAAAATTTAGTGGCACTGGATTGAACTGGAAAAACACAAAAACCATGACTCCTATCAACAAAATAAAGAACTGCATCGGCACTTTTAGAAATCCATTCATGATCAATCCCATCTGACTTTCTTTAATAGATTTCCCTGATAAGTAGCGACCAACTTGTGATTGATCGGTCCCGAAATAGGAGAGTGCCAAGAAAAAACCGCCAGTGATACCACTCCAAAAAGTGTAACGCGTTTCAGGATCAATTGAAAAATCAACGATATCCATTTTGTCATTAGCTCCAGCTATATGCAAAGCATTGCTAAAAGTCATATCGTTTGGAAGTAAATGTAAAATCAAGAAAAACGTGATAAACATGCCGCTCATGATGACAAACATCTGCTGCTTTTGCGTAACATTGACCGCTTTTGTACCTCCAACAAAGGTGTAGATGATGACCAAAACTCCAATAATGATATTCATTAAAGTCAGATTCCAACCAAGTAAAGCAGAAAGAATAATTGCAGGAGCGTAAATGGTTAAGCCAGTTCCTAGTCCACGTTGAATTAAAAACAGAATCGCCGCTAAGGAACGTGTTTTCAAATCAAATCGCTGTTCTAAGTATTCATAGGCAGTGAAGACTTTGAGTCGGTGGTAAATCGGTATGAAGGTAACGCAAATAACCACCATTGCTAAAGGTAATCCAAAATAAAATTGAACGAATCCCATACCATCATGGTAGGCTTGTCCAGGTGTAGAAAGAAAAGTAATTGCACTGGCTTGCGTGGCCATAACCGACAGTCCAACAACATACCAAGGAGTTTCGTTATTTCCTAGAATATAATCTTCTACGTTCTTGCTGCCTTTGGTCTTATATACACCGTAAAAGACGATGAAAAGTAAAGTTACCGATAAAACAATCCAGTCTAACTGCTGCATACTACGAGAATAGGATCATCATTAAACAAAAGAACAAAATATAGAATAGGTTGGCAATAAGTACCCAAGAATAACTTCTTTTCCAAGTCGTCAGTTTTTCGTTGTCCATAATTTTTAGTTTTTGGGTAATGAAATCATGTTTGCCATCAATCGATATGCTCCAGATACGCCTTCCGGCAACTCTCTAAAAAAGCTCAAGCCAGTATAAATGTAATTTCCTTTTCCGTATTTAGCAACCAAAATGGCGCCTTTTTTTGAAGTTTCACCTTGGTCGTTGGCAGCAATAATTGGCACAAATGCGGGATCCCATTCGTTCGGATAATACAAACCTTGTTCTTGTTTCCAACCATTAAAATCCTCCGAAGTTAAGCTATTTGGTGTATTTAGAATCGGATGCTTTGGTTCTAAAAAGGTAACAACCGCATTTTCATCGGTAACGCGATCTCTCGATATTTTCAGGGCGTATGGTGCAATGTCTTTGGTTACCAGATCATCTAAGGTATTGTATTGAACAATCATATTATGCCCTTCTTTAACAAAATCGAATAGCATTTGTTGTTTGAAAGCCATAGCTTGAATCGTATTATAAGCGCGAATGCCGGTCATCACAACATCAAAGTTCTTAAGTTTTTCTGTTGTAATGTCTTCTGGTTTGAGAACGGTGACACTGTAACCCATCTGTGTTAAACATTTTGGGACTTCGTCGCCAGCACCCATGATATAGACGATTTTTTCTTTATTGGTTTTGATATCCAGTTTTATCAATTTCGCTTCTGAAGTCTTTAGCACTTGCTGCTTGCAAATATGTTCGTAATTGATTGAAAACTGTTCTTTATCAAAACGCTTTGAATCGACAATAGCCACGCATTTAGCAACAATTTCCGATGCTTTTTTTGATGGCATAATTTGAAACGAAACCATTTGCTCTTCGCCTTTCTTTGACAAATTGAAGGAAATTGAATTTGGTGTTACCTTCCAGTTTTCTGGAATTTCTATTTGAACTAAGCCTTGAACGTTGTCTTTTCCCGCTTTTACTTTTACGTCGATTGTTTTCGGGCTATTATCATTAAAAAGCACTACTTTACTTTGAATCGAAGTAGTTACTTCTGGAACAATATCAAGCGGTTTGTATACTTCACCTTTTACATCATCATTATACTTATAGATGACTTCTCTTTCAAATGGAATGCTAACACCTTGAATTTCTATATTGAAAATTAGCTTGACTTCTCTGATGATATCGGGTTTACCGATGTTGACTTGTTGCTCAACTCGGTACATACCAATCGTTCCTTGTTCAGCAAGCCAATACGGTTGTGTATAGTTGATACTTGAAGGCAAATTGATTTCAAAATCTATACTTTGATTTGAATTTGTCTTTAGTTCGATTTCTTTTACAACAACTTCACCAGACATTGCGTTTTTGATGCTTGCCAATTGCATGTTTATTGCACTTCGATTGATGGCTTCGAGTTTTACTTTCATAATCGAGTTACTGACAATTTCCTGTGTACTAGATACTGCTTCAAGATATAGACCAGCGCATCCTGCAATTATTTTTTTAATTTCTTCCGATTTGACATTTTTCCAATGTTCATCTTCTAATTGTTGAATCATTGCGTACGCTTTTACCAAATCTGGAATGCTTGCCGATGGATTTTTGAAATTGAAATTTCCTTCAACGTTTTGCAACAAATCACCAATGATTTTTCCTCCTTTGACTCTATTCCAACTTGTGTCAATTCCTTCGAAAATATTACTATTGTCTTTTGATAGGTCGCCTTTCAGTAATTCTAGGTATTCTTGTTCTTCTCCGCCAGTACCTGTACTACCAAATCCTTGCGATTCGTGCTTGCTTCTGCTTAAGGCGGCAATTTCTTGGTTTGATTTCCCTACAGATTGGTAGTAAACGCCAGTCTTTAATTGAATAAGATTCGACTTGTCTGCTTTTTCAAATTTCTCTTTACTTCCATAAAACCACCATGAGGTGTTAAAGTATACGCGTTTCGGTTGCCAAACGTTGACTAATTTCAGTTGATCTGGATATTTATTTGGATCATGTGTAATATCAAACGCTTCTAAACTAAGCATTGCGGAAGCCGTATGGTGTCCATGAGTGGTACCGGGGGAACGCGCGTCAAAGCGATTAATAATTACGTCAGGTTGAAATTTTCGAATAATATAGACGACATCGCTCAGCACTTCATCTTTATTCCAAATTTGCAATGTTTCCGCTGGATTTTTAGAATATCCAAAATCGTTAGCACGGGAAAAAAATTGCTCACCACCATCAATTTTTCGAGCTTCAATGAGTTCCTGTGTTCTTATGACACCCAGTAATTCTCTAAGTTCAGGTCCGATTAAATTTTGTCCACCATCACCGCGAGTCAACGAAAGATAAGCAGTACGCGCTTTTTTTTCATTAGACAAGTATGAAATTAGTCTTGTATTTTCATCGTCGGGATGCGCGGCAATATAGAGCACAGAACCGAGAAAGTTTAATTTTTGAATTTGGTTGTAAATGGCAACCGCATCAGGTTTTTGGGGTTGCTGAGCACTGACAAAGTTGATAAATAATAGTGTTGTGAAAACAAGAATAGCATGGAGCTTTTGCATAAAAATTTATTAAAGAGCAATAGCTTCAAATGTAGTAAAATAATAAAAGGAGCGATTCTATTTAAATCGATTTTAACATTCAAAAAATAGTGCTAACAAAAATAAGCGATTCCTCAAAATCTACTTACTGATACTGCCCATCATTTGGATATTTCCTTTTTTAGTATAAGGATATTTTTTCCTGTGAATGTCAATAAATTGTGTAACAATGTCATCGTCATAGTCAGTAATAAAAACGTATATTTTGTTATACAAGGAATAGCCTCTGTATCCGTCAGGAATTTCCTCAGCGGTGGTCCACTCTGAATCTTCTTTGAAGTAATAAATGTTCTTTTGGGTATCGAAATAAGCCTCCAAATTAGGAAAGTAGTAGTATCGTAATTGACAGTTGGAAATGGGGTCAATCAGAGGTGGACTATCATCTTGTTTTCTACTTTTTGAGCAAAACTTAAATTAACGAGAAATAGTACTACGAATAGAGTTGATAGTATTTTTTCATATCATTAGTTTTAACATGTACTGAACCTTTAAAACTTATTGTAAAGATAACTAATTCTTTACATTAATATCGATAAAAGTTATTAAATAATCGATTAAATACACTTATTTTATTTTAATGTAAGTTAAAACTTATAAAATAAGAATCTCGCGCAAGTTGTATATTGCGTCGTTTAAGAAACCGAAAAATCAAAGTTGATTTAAAAAGTGATACACTTTATCGGTCGGCATTCCCATAACGTTTGGATAGGAACCTTCAATTTTTGCAACACCAACATAACCAATCCATTCTTGAATTCCGTAACTACCAGCTTTATCAAATGGACTATAAGTAGCCAAATAGTAATCAATTTCTTGATCGGTAATTGGATGAAAAGTGACAGCTGTAGTTTCGTTTATCACTTGGGTTTTCGCTTTTGTTTTGAAACAGACCGAGGTAATGACTTTATGAGTTGCATTTGACAAGGATTTCAGCATTTTAAAAGCGTCCTCATAGTCTTTAGGTTTTCCTAAAGCTTGATTTTGATGCCAAACAATTGTATCGCTGGTGACTAGAATTTCATTATCTTCCAACTCGCCTTCAAATGCATCACTTTTAAGAACCGCTAAATAATCGGTAATGTCTTCCTCTGTGAGATTTGGTGGATACACCTCATCTACTTCTTTGAGACGAATTTCGAAATCTAAATCCAGATCTCGACAGAACTGCTGTCTTCTTGGCGATCCAGACGCAAGGATAATTTTATAATTTTTGAGCTTTTCTCTAAGCATGATGTTCAATATTATAGGCAATTACGGCAATTGATAGGATGCCAAACAAAGAACAATTTTCAGAACTAGACTCAAATGGTGAAAGTCTTTTTTGTTGTAGCAGTCCAACTTTTAATAGTAAAATAGAGTAGTGGTCCAACTAACGTTAACAGATTATAAATTGTGGCAACATATAAATTGTTGTAGGCAAAATACGCATTTGTGTAGTACAATAAAATAACAAGCGGAATGAAGCTTAACCCAAAAACGACTTTAGCGGTTCTTTGAACTCCAAGAATGATGGGCAAAGTATGCATCCCTTGATTGTAATCACCATTGACATCTTCCAAATCTTTAGTAATTTCTCGAATAAAATTGATGATGAAAGCAAAGACGGCATAGTCTATTAAAATTGAAAATAGCACGCCCATTTCTTTTTGATTTCCTTCGTAAGTCGCCGGATACAAGTCGAAAATGCCAATGATAATGACACTAAATGATAGTAGAAAAGCGACGATGATATTACCAACAAGTAACATTTGCTTTAGACTTGTCGCATAGATATACAATAAAGAGGCAATCAAAATAAATATCGTTGCAAAACTAGGTTTCATAATCACGTTGGACAAATAAAAACCAATCCCAACTCCCGCTACGGTTAATGCGACATAAATATTGTAACCCATTGATTCAGAAATTGCTTTGCCAATAATTGTTTTACTTGGCTTGTTTTCTGAATCAGTATCTTGATCAAAAATATCATTAATCACATAACCTCCTGCAGCGATAAGAACGGTAGAAAGCACTAATAAACAATATTGCCAATCTGCTAAAGACAAAGGAACATTTTGCCATTTCAGAAAACCATATCGAAAAATAAGCTGCATAAATGCCAGCATTAAAAGATTTTGGTAACGGATTAATTTAAAAAAATGAATCATACTAGAAGGTAGAAAATATTGATATAAAGTACTCGTTAATCGTGTTTTCCATCATAATACAAATGCCATTTTCCTTGCACTTTCATCACTTGTTCGATGACCTCACGTACAGCGCCTTTTCCTCCATTTTTATGGGAAATATATTTGGATATGGCTTTAATTTCAGGGCTCGCATCTTGCGGACATGTTGGCAATCCAACCAACTGCATCACATGATAATCTGGAATGTCATCGCCCATGTATAAAACTTCAGAAGACTTAATCCCATACAAATCAATGTATTCTTTAAAAGTCTCCACTTTATTGGGTGAGGCTAAATGAATGTCGGTGATGCCTAAATTGCGTAATCTAATCCGAACACCTTCATTGTTTCCTCCAGAAATAATACATACGTGATAACCACTTTCAAGCGCCGCTTTCATGGCAAAACCGTCACGAATATTCATAATTCGCAACATTTCTCCTGTCTCAGTAACATGCACGGAACTATCTGTTAATACGCCGTCAACGTCGAAAATAAACGTCGTAATGTGATTCATAATTTCTTTGTAACTCTTATTCATGGGATTGTATAGATTGCGTCATTAATTTATATAGGTCTTTCTTCTTTTGGTCTTTCAAAAAATCTAAATGCGTTGATATAGTTTGTTGGTCTTTTCTTTTTGCCGGACCAGTTTGCGCTTCAGTTGGCGTTAAAGTTTCAATTTTCTCTGCAGTTTCCTTAATTAATGGCTTTAAAATGTCAAATGGAATGTTGTTCTCACGACAAATTTCATAACCAACCTCGTACAATTCATTGACAAAATTATTGACAAAAACTGCGGAAACATGTAGCGCTTTTCGTTGTTCAGTGTCTATAGAATATACAATTTTAGAAATCGAGAGTGCTATTTTTTCAACTATTTCATAATCGTCGGACTTTTCAACTTCTAGACAAATTGGAATTTTAGAAAAATCAACTTCTTTATGTATTGAAAAAGTTTGCAACGGATAAAAAACGGCACGTCTATTTTTAGCAGATAAGTCTTTCATAGCAATACTTCCAGAAGTATGAGCGACAATTTTATTTTCAAATGGAATGGATTTAGAAATCTCTGAAATGGCAGCATCCGAAACGGCAATAATACATATGTCAACGGATTTTAATTCTTCAATTCTTGAAACAATTTGATTAGAATCAATGAGATTTTGGATGTTTTTGCAATCTCTAGCACAAACTTGCATCAGCTTAATTTCAGGTGCTTTTTTCAAAGCAGAAATCAAGTGAAACGCTACATTGCCAGAACCAATAATACTTACCGTAATCATGCGGCTAAATTATTGAAAAAACATCAATTGTAAGAAATTATAATAAATAGAAATTTTGCGTTGATTTTTTGCTTCGAAATCAAGTTAACAATTCTTAAATCTGACATAAATGAGCGCGTTTTCAAACCAAAACAAAACATTTTTACCTACTTTTGCAGCAGTTTATAAAAATAGCAATTCCACAATAATGGAAAAAAAAATACTTTCCTTTCTATTCTCAACGCGTTTAATGGCTTTCTTGTTCCTTTCTTATGCCGCAGCTATGGCTATTGGGACTTTTATTGAAAGTGAATACAATACCGACACGGCTCGAATTCTGATCTATAATGCCAAGTGGTTTGAAGCCATTCATTTGTTTTTCTTGATTAATTTTATTGGAAATATCAAGCGTTACCAGTTACTAAAAAAGGAAAAATGGGCAACACTTTTACTGCATTTATCTTTTATTTTCATCATCATTGGTGCCATCATAACGCGCTACATCAGCTATGAAGGTATGATGCCGATTCGAGAAGGAGCGGCAGAAAATCAAATTTATTCGGACAAGACTTTCTTAACATTGTTTGTTGACGGCGAATATAAAGGCCAAATGAAGCGACGTGTATTCGAAAAATCGCTGTTGCTTTCTCCAGTTACTAACAATGATTTCTCAATTTCTGATAATTTTGCTGATATTCCTTTTGAAGTTTCTTATAAGAATTTCATTATGGGTGCCACAGAATCTATTAAAGAAGATCCTAAAGGAAAAGTATTCCTAAAAATGGTCGAATCTGGAGATGGTTCTCGACATGAACATTATTTGAAAGAAGGTGAAATTCAAAACATTCACAATACGTTATTTGCATTGAATAAGTATACGAAAGGTGCTGTAAATATCAATACAACTGGTGAAACTTACACGATGGAAACACCATTCGATGGACAGTTTATGCGAATGGCGGATAAAATGCAAGGAAAAGTAATTAAAGATTCTGTCCAACCATTGATGATGCGCTCCTTATATAATGTTGGTGGTTCTCAATTTGTATTTCCGGAACCAGCTAAAAAGGGATTCAAAACTTTTGTTTCCAATAATGATTTTAAAGCAAAGAAACATGATGATGCTTTGGTGGTTACGATTCAATCTCAAGGAAAGTCAAAAGAGATAACGCTCACAGGATCAAAAGGTAAAATAGGAGAACCTCAAGTGATTACTATTGGTAAATTAGATTTTACTTTAGCATTCGGAAGTAAAGCGTATGAGCTACCTTTCAAAGTGCAACTCAATGATTTTATCGCCACTAAATATCCAGGAACGGAGAAAAGTTACGCGGCTTTCGAAAGTCAAGTGACCGTTTTAGACGGGAACAAAAAATCGGATGCTCGTATTTATATGAATCATATTTTAGATTATGGTGGTTATCGTTTTTTCCAATCCTCGTTTGATCCGGATGAGAAAGGAACGGTGCTTTCTGTCAATCATGATTTCTGGGGAACGTTGATTACCTACATTGGATATTTCATGCTATTCTTTGCGATGATGGCCATTTTGTTTACCAAGCATTCTCGTTTTGCAGATATTAAAAGGAAATTAGAAGTGGTGAAAAGTAAGAAAGCGAAGTTATTGTCTGTTTTGCTGCTATTGTTGAGTTGTAATGTGTTTTCTCAAAACCACATGAGCCATGCGCCAACTCAAAATCAAATAGATTCTTTATTGAATCGATACAAAGTAACCGAAGAACACGCTGCGAAATTTGGGCGTTTGATTGTTCAGGATGAAGGCGGACGAATGAAACCCGTCAACACGTTTTCATCTGAATTGTTGCGCAAAGTCAGCAAAAATGATTCGTATAAGGAAATGAATTCGGATCAGGTTTTCTTATCAATGGTTCAATTTCCAAGAGTTTGGTTTGAAGTGCCATTAATTTACATCAAAAACGGAAACGATAGCATTCGCAAAATTATTGGTCTGGATTCAAAGCAAAAGTACGCGCCATTCATCAAGTTCTTTGATGATAAAGGCAATTACAAACTTTCGCCTTATATTGAAGAAGCTTATAAAGCATCCATTCCAGATCAGTTTCAAAAGGATTTTATAGAAACGGATCGTAAAGTTAATTTGCTAAATTCGGCTTTAAGTGGCAGTATTCTTCGAATTTTTCCTATCCCGAAAGATGCCAATAACAAATGGATTTCCTATTTAGAATTGCATGAAGCCAACATTCACGGCATCGATTCTACGTTTACTAAAAATATACTTCCCTTATATATGAGCGCTTTGGATAGTGCCACTATTAAAAAGGATTATGTCAACGCCAATTTCTTTTTGCAAAGCATCGAAAACTATCAGAAGAAATTTGGAAGTGCCGTTCGCCCGAATGACGACAAGATATCGTCGGAAATTATGTATAATAAATACGACATTTTCAAAAAGTTGTATTACTTATATATGTTGACGGGTGTGTTGATGTTACTTTTTACAATCATCAATATATTCTTTGAAAAGAAAGCAATCCGCTATGTGATTAATGCTTTTCATATTTTAGTTGGATTCTTATTTCTACTTCACACTGCAGGATTGATTGCACGTTGGTATATTTCTGGACATGCGCCATGGAGTGATGCCTACGAAAGTATGATTTATGTTGCTTGGGCCACGATGTTCTTTACGTTGGCTTTTGATATCAAGTCGAAACTGACGGTCGCTTCAGGAACTTTCGTCGCTTCGATGATTTTGATGATTGCGCATTGGAATTGGATGGATCCGTCGATTGCGAACTTGCAGCCAGTTTTGAATTCGTATTGGTTGATGATTCACGTGGCGGTGATTGTTGCGAGTTACGGTCCATTTACTTTGGCGATGGTTTTAGGAGTTGTCGCTTTAGTTTTGATGTTGTTTACCAACAAAAAGAACAAAGCCAAAATGGATTTGAACATTCAGGAGATTACATATATTAACGAAATGGCTTTAACCATTGGCTTGGTGATGCTTACGATAGGAAACTTTCTCGGCGGTCAGTGGGCGAATGAAAGTTGGGGACGTTACTGGGGTTGGGATCCAAAAGAAACATGGGCGCTGATTAGTATTATGATTTATGCCTTCGTAATTCACGCGCGATTTGTTCCCGCTTTACGAGGAAAATGGATTTACAATTTGATGAGTGTTATTGCTTTCTATTCGATTATGATGACGTATTTCGGCGTGAACTTTTATTTAACGGGAATGCACTCTTATGCCAGCGGCGATAAAGTGGTAACCCCAAGTTTTGTTTATTATTCAGTCGCTTGTGTCGCTGTTTTAGGGTTCTTTTCGTATTTGAGTTATAAAAAACATTTGAAAAAATAATATCATGAAAAACTTACTTCATTTTGCATTCGCATCTTTTCTATTTTGGAATTGCCAAGGGCAAAATCAAAACAAAACCATTACAACCACAAATACTATGGAAAAACAAACTATTTATCAATTTAAAGTCGAAGATCTGTCAGGAAAAACTTTTGATTTTGCGACTTTAAAAGGAAAGAAAATCTTAGTGGTAAACACCGCATCTAAATGCGGATTGACGCCACAATACAAAGATTTAGAAAAAATCTATAAAGAATATAAAGACAAAGGTTTTGTGATTGTTGGTTTTCCAGCGAACAACTTTGGACATCAAGAACCTGGAACCAATTCGGAAATTGAAACTTTTTGCGAAATGAACTACGGTGTGACCTTCCCGATGATGAGTAAAATATCGGTAAAAGGAAGTGACATGCATCCGATATATCAGTTTCTGACTCAGAAAGCTAAAAATGGTGTGCAAGATTCTGACGTACAATGGAATTTCCAAAAGTACTTGATTAATGAAAAAGGGGAATTAGCGAAAGTGATTTCACCGGAAGTACTGCCAACTGATGATGCAATTGTAAGTTGGATAAAGGCATAATAACAAAAAGGAATTTCAAATCGAAGTTCCTTTTTTTATTTAAAGATTAGTTGCATGAATTGCAAGTCCAGCCACTTTCCAAATTTGAATCCGACTTCTTTTATTATACCAGTTTCTACAAATCCGAATTTTCTATGAAAGGCGATGCTTCCTGTATTTGCCGCGTCAATACCGCCAATCATAGTGTGATAACCTCCATCTTTTGCAAGGACAATCAAAGCGAGTAGCAACTGTTTCCCAATGCCCTTTCCGATAAATTCTGGAGCAACGTAAACGGAGTGTTCAACAGTGAACTGATATCCAATTTTTTCTCGAAAGGTGCCGTAGGTTCCAAAACCAACTGCAGTTCCGTTGTAATCTGCAACAATGATTGGGAATTGTTTTGATTTCTTTTCCTCAAACCACTGCAATTGATTTTCTAAAGTTTGCACTTCATACAAATAATTAGAAGTGGTATGTAAAATCGCATGGTTGACAATTTCTAGTATTTGCGGTAAATCTTCTACATTAGCATTTCTGATGATTACGTTCATTGTTTAATGCTTTGAATTTAGTTCGAGTAATAATTCGTCCGCCTCTTTGGTGCTAAACCCAATCGACCCATTGTTGTTTTTGGCAGCGGTCGCATATTGAATCGCTTCTTTAATTTTCTTATTTTTTTGATACAATCGCGCCAAAAGTATTTGATTGTCATAGGTTTCCACGATAGCTAGCGCTTGTTTTGCCCACCCAATAGCAGTGTTTAAAGCAACAGAATCATTGATGTTTTTCAAATAATTAATAGCAATATCCCGTAAGGTTTTGGCATCTTTAGCGTAATATTTGTCCACCGATGCCATGGTAATCTGCTTGTATTTTTTCCAATTGTTGGTGCGCTCCGCCATTTGCATATCAAATGAGTTGACCAACGAATCATTTTTTGCCGACTGAATCGTTTTTGCAATCAATCGTTTCTTATTGTAGGTGATGGTATCTTTATGCTCTAAAGCGGGTGTAAGCAGTTCTACTACAATGTTCTCTATTTTTCTTTGCACTCTCTTGGCAGAGGCAACCGACTCAAATTCCTTTTGATGATTCAACACATACTGAAACTCCCTAGACTGTGGATTGGTAACACCATTGGCAATAATTTTCCAATTGTTCGCGCTGACCAATTTATCATCGGGTTGGGTTGCTAAATATTGATGTGCAATCGGAGATAACAAATTGCGGTCGCGTCCCTTATTGAGTGCCATTAAATACGCCAAACATTTATCGCTATTGCTTACATCAGCCAAAAACTGTTCTTCTAGATAAGGCAGTTGTTTTTCTTTAGTTAATGAATTCTGCGCTTCGGCAATAAAGGTAGCAGCGGTAAATTCCCCACTCGTATTGTACAATTCTTTCCCGTCCTCATTCAAAAAAAGGAATGTTGGATAGAACCTAATGCCAAATTTCTTTCTAAAAAAATCGCCTTCTCCTTTCTCAACATCTTGCCATGCACAGACGAAATTTTTATTCATAAAATTGATCACCAAAGTATCCGTAAAAACTTCACTTTTCATTTTGTTGCAATGCGCACACCAAGTGGCATACATCATATAAAAGATAGGTTTCTTTTCTTTTTTAGATCGAGCTAATACAGATTGATAGCCACTTTCATCGAAATCTAATTTCTTTTGACCGCTCATTTGCATGGACGAAATCAACAGCGACGCAAGAAGCGCAAGTGAACAAAGACTTTTCATCTAAAAATATTCTATTTAGAAAGATTTACATGAACAAATATATTTTGTTTTTTTAGAATTAAGCTCTTAAAGAAAAGCTAAATTACCTTTTACTTTGTAAATTTGCCTTCATTTCACCTCTCAATGATTTATCCAAAAATTCCTTTAGCGCAAAGTATTATCCAAATTTGTTTGGCTAAAGGTGTTGAACACATTGTTATTTCTCCCGGTTCTAGAAATGCGCCATTGACCATAGGATTTACTAGCAATCCTAAGTTTACCTGTTACAGCATTGCCGATGAACGTTGTGCTGGTTTTTTTGCACTTGGAATCGCGCAACAAATCAACAAACCAGTAGCATTAGTTTGTACTTCTGGATCTGCATTGTTGAATTACTATCCAGCATTTGCGGAAGCCTTTTATAGTCAAATTCCATTAATTGTGATTTCTGCAGATCGACCGTTGAATAAAATCGACATTGGCGATGGACAAACGATTCGCCAAATGAACGTGTTTCAAAATCACTCCTTATATAACGCAAATCTGACTGAAGGTGAAACGGCAGAAAATGATTTTAAAATAAACGAAGCAATCACGACGGCTCGCACACGAAAAGGGCCGACGCATATCAATGCGCCCTTTGAAGAGCCTTTGTATTTAACTACAAAAAAGTTAATCGTCGATCCAACTTTATCTGGCTTTGCAAAAGTTTTCAAAAGTATATCTATAGAAGACATTATTGCCTGCACCAATATCTGGAACTCGGCAAAGAAGAAATTAATTCTTATCGGTGTCAACGCTCCAAATGAAATAGACGAGGAAATTATCCAAGCAGTTGCGAATGATCCTTCTATTGTTGTGATGACAGAAGTGACTTCAAACGTTTCTCATCCAACGTTTCTAAATCACATTGATACGATTATAACGCCCTTCAAGGAAAAGGATTTTTTGGTATTTCAACCCGAAATACTGATTACAATTGGAGGCATGGTTGTTTCGAAACGAATTAAAGCGATGTTGCGAATCTATCGACCTGAGCATCATTGGCATATAGATCCATTGCGAGCGTACAACACATTCGGCGCACTCGCACATCATTTTGAAGCGACGCCCAATGATTTTTTTCGCCAAGTATTGCCCTTCACCAAAATTGTAAAAAGTGATTACGCACAAAAGGCAAAAAATATTCAAGAAGTTCGTAAAGCAAAACATCTGGCGTATGTAAGTAAGATAGCTTTTTCTGATTTCAAAGCATTTGAACTCATCATTCCTAGATTGCCAAAGAATTCTCAATTACAAATTAGCAATAGTTCAGCGATTCGATATGCGCAACTTTTTGATATCGACCCAAGCATCGCAGTGTTCTGTAATCGCGGAACGAGTGGTATCGACGGCAGTACTTCAACAGCCATTGGTGCTGCAGTTGGCAATAAAGTTCAAACAACATTCATCACTGGTGACATTGGATTTTTGTATGATAGCAATGCGCTTTGGAATCAGTATATTCCGAAGAACTTCAAAATTATTCTGATCAATAATGGAGGTGGTGGCATATTTAGAATTTTACCAGGTCATGAAGAAACACCTTTGTTTAATACCTTTTTCGAAACGGCGCATTGTTTGACCGCTGAGCATTTGTCGAAAATGTACAATTTAGAATACTATACTGCAAGTACGGAAGAAAACCTTGTCAAAGGATTAGTTAATTTATATGCTCACGACGAAAAACCTGCAATCTTAGAAGTTTTTACACCTACACTTCAAAACGAAAAAATATTATTGCAATACTTTAAAGAATTGGTTTAACGGCTTCGTACCTTTGCGCTGATTTATCGAACATTCAAATATTTACAAATGATTGAAATTGGAAAATATAACACGTTAACCATTTTACGGGATACGAAAGTCGGTTTGTTTCTCGGAAATGAGACTGAAGATCCAGAAGGAATTCACGATATTTTGTTGCCTAATAAATATGTTCCGAATCAATTTGAAATTGGGGATGAATTGACTGTTTTTGTTTATTTAGACCACGAAGAACGCCCAGTTGCTACTACTTTAGAACCTTACATTTTATTTAATGAATTTGCGCTTTTGCGGGTGAATTATGTAAATCAAGTGGGTGCATTTATGGACTGGGGAATGGAAAAAGATATTTTGGTTCCTTTTAAAGAGCAAGCGCGTCCCATGAAAAAAGGAAAGCGCTACTTGGTTTATTTGTACATGGATGAGAAAACCAATCGATTGGTCGCATCGAGTAAAACCAATCAGTTTTTGAATAACGAGAACTTAACCGTTGAAAATGGAGAGGAAGTAGATTTAATTGTTTCTCACATAACAGAAATTGGCATTAATGTGATTATCAACGAACGGCACAAAGGCTTAGTCTATAAAGATGAAGTCTATGATGATGCCATTCGAACAGGCGATCGCATGCGAGGTTACATCAAGACCATTCGTCCCGACAACAAAATTGATGTTTCACTTCATAAATTAGGATATCAAAATATCGAACCGAATGCACAAAAAATTCTAGATGAGCTCAAAGCAAGTAGAGGCTTTTTGCGATTGAATGACAACAGTCATCCTGAAGACATTAAAACGGTACTAAAAATGAGTAAGAAAACATTCAAAAAGGCGATTGGTTCTTTATATAAAGACCGCAAAATCGAAATGAAAGATGATGGAATTTATCTTATTTCAGAATAAGATAGTAAAGCAAAAGTAACTTATTTGGCAACTTCAATTCCAGGATTGATCTTTAAAAGCTCGGTCAAGAAAATTTCCCGATGTACAGGAGAAACATATACATCTTCAATATTATTGTAAGTAATAATAAAACCTTTGGTATCAAGGGCAGGCTTCATGGTCACGGGAACATACAAACCTGAAAAGTATTTTATCTTTTTGATTTTTTGAATGTCAATTCTTCCGCGGAATGGACCCGATCGATAGAGCAAAAAATGCCGTTTGATTACATATCGAGTATCTAATAATGTCCACAAAATCATCGCTATTACTGAGCCTAAGATGATAACAGGTAAAATCGTCACTTGTTCTTTGGTCATGCCAACATATAAAAGACCAACCATGATAATAACGATCGTCCACAAGATGGCAATCGTATAATTATTTTTGGAAGAAAGAAATCGATTCATAAACGCAATTTGACTGTTCAAAAATACTGTTTTTTAACCAATTATTTAATTAATTTAATGTCAGTTAAATGTAAAAATGGTTTATTTTTACGCTAAAATAACACAATTACACTTATGATTGATTGGAAAACGGTAAGAGAATTTGAAGATATAACGTACAAAAAATCAAATGGTGTTGCACGAATTGCATTTAACAGACCGAATGTTCGTAATGCTTTTCGTCCGAAAACTACCTCTGAATTATATCAAGCTTTTTACGATGCACAAGAAGATACTTCTATCGGAGTAGTTTTGCTTTCAGCAGAAGGACCATCAACCAAAGATGGGGTGTATTCTTTTTGTAGTGGTGGCGATCAAAATGCGCGCGGTCATCAAGGATATGTGGGCGACGACGGGCAACATAGATTAAATATTCTAGAAGTGCAACGACTTATCCGATTTATGCCGAAGGTTGTCATAGCGGTCGTTCCTGGTTGGGCAGTTGGTGGTGGACATAGCCTGCATGTTGTTTGCGATATGACCTTAGCAAGCAAAGAACACGCGATTTTCAAACAAACCGACGCCGATGTTACAAGCTTTGACGGCGGTTATGGTTCAGCTTATCTTGCCAAAATGGTGGGGCAAAAGAAGGCTCGTGAGATCTTTTTTTTAGGAAGAAACTACTCAGCGCAAGAAGCTTTTGATATGGGAATGGTAAACGCTGTTGTTCCTCATGCAGAGTTAGAAGATACGGCATATCAATGGGCGCAGGAAATATTAGAAAAATCTCCGACTTCTATTAAGATGCTGAAATTTGCGATGAATTTGACCGATGATGGAATGGTCGGTCAACAAGTATTTGCTGGTGAGGCGACTCGATTGGCCTACATGACTGAGGAAGCTAAAGAAGGAAGAAACGCGTTTTTGGAAAAAAGAAAACCAGATTTCGGGAAAAATAAATGGTTACCTTAATCAAATGCTATGGAGAACTTTACCAATGATATTCTAGATACCAAGCAACTTCCTCGATTTGAAGAAGTTACTTTTTCTAAGTTAGATGTTTCCTATTGGAAAATTATTTGGATTGAATTGTTATTTGTTTTTGTGATTATTTCCGCAGCTGCCGTTATTGGAGTTACCAATGACGAAAAACTGGCTGAAAATGCTCGGATTATTTATGGTTTGATTCCTGCTCTTTTTTTGATATTACTTGGTTTGCTTCGGTTGGGGTTTGTAAAAAAAGGGCTTTGCTTTCCGGCAACACGATGTGCTTTACACTTACGGCATCATTGCAACAAAGACAATCATTATTCCTTACAATAGAATTCAACACGTTTCTTTGCATGAAGGACTTTTATCGCGCTATTTCGGATTGGCAAAAATTGAAATCTTTACCGCTGGTGGAAGTTCAAGTGATATTGAAATCCCCGGAATTCTAAAAAATGAAGCGGAGAGCATCAAGCAATTACTCATGGGAAAAATACAAAAAGTACTGTAATGGAAAGCCTTTTTGATAAACCGCAAAGACAATCTTTGGTTGGAGTTTTGGTTTTGTTTGTCGATACCTTTTACCATTATGGCAGAGCTTTCGGTCCTTTGCTTTTTATTTATGTAATTAAGTTTAATGAAATTAATAAGTTGTATTTGATATTGAGCTTAATTGCTTTGGTGATTTTCATTGGAGTAATTGCTTATTTAAAGTATCTCAATTTTACTTTCTATTTAGACCACCACAAAAATGAATTTGTTATTCAAGAAGGTATTTTCAATAAGACGAATACAACAGTCCAATTATATAAAATTCAGCAAGTTAACATTACGCAGAATTTACTTCAAAGAGCCATCAATGTCTATTCTTTAGAGGTAGATACCGCTGGAAGCAATGACAAAGAGGGAAAAATCAAAGCGATTTCTCACGAATTGGCTTTGGAGCTGAAATCGGCACTGCTTCAAAACGAAGCAACTATTCCAACAAATGAATCGACGTCAATTGAAAGTGAAGAAACTACTTCAAACGCACAGCCATTTTTAAAAATCAGTTTGTTGAGTCTATTAAAAATGGGCATGACCTCTAATTATGTCAAGAGTTTTTCTTTATTGCTGATTTTCTTTTTACCCTTTTGGATTATGTAGAAAAGGTTTTGGTGAAGAATTATACGAGCAGAAAACAATAAAAGAGTACGTCAATTTTGAACTAATGCTTCAAAGTGTTTTTGTTCTGTTTTTGATTTTGATTGTTATCATTGTGGTCATTAATTTGGCTCGGATGCTCATCAAATATTTTGATTATACAATTAATAAACAAAAAGGTTCACTCTTGATCTCTTATGGTCTTATCAATACGCACAGTACAATTGTAAAACCTGAAAAAGTGCAAATCACTTCGGTTTCCAGAAACTTTTTTCAAAAGAAGTTAGATGTTTTGGAACTTACAGTTAAGCAAGCTACACAAGGTGATAAAGAGGAACGAGGTTCAAGAATCGATATTCCAGGTTGTAATGAAAATGAGAAAAATGCGGTCTTAAGTCTAATATTTTCCAAAATACCTGAAAAAGGAGTGATGTTAAAACCCAATTTCAGAAAACTAGGATTTGCTATATTTTTGACTATTATTCTCCCATTATTAGTCTATTATCGAGTAAGAAGTGTCATTCCTAATTTCGATTATCACTATGATTTTTTGGTGCCAGTTTATATCATTTTTGTGGGATTGGTGCAATATTTTAAATATAGAAACAGTCGCCTTTTCATAAATAATGACTTTATCATTCTACAAAGTGGCGCTTGGGATATTAGCAATGAAATCATCGAACCCAATCGAATACAAGCTATTACGACATCACAATTGTTTTGGCACAAGAACATTGATATTGGTTCATTAACTTTGCACACAGCAGGTGGAAATATCGCTTTTCAATTGGGAGAATTTTCAAGAATTAGGCAATATGTCAACAAATGGCTCTATGAATTAGAAACATCTGATAGCAATTGGATGTAATTCAATGAATAATTAATAATGAATAATGGCACCCGAGCATGTATATTTTCTAATTTAAAACATAGACCTTACCAACTGACAATAATAATTATTAATTACTATGAAACACTGGATTCAAGCAGCACGATTACGAACCTTACCGCTTTCCGTATCTGGAATTATTGTTGGGAGTTTTTACGCGATGTCACAATCGCTATTCAACTGGAAGATTGTTCTTTTTGCCTTGTCGACAACTTTAGGTTTACAAATCCTTTCTAATTTTGCTAACGATTACGGTGATGGGATAAAAGGCACTGACAACGAAGATCGGGTAGGACCAAAACGCGCTATTCAAAGTGGAGCCATTAGTCCAGCAGCGATGAAGAACGCCATGATACTAACCGCTGTCTTGACCATGTTATCCGCTATGGCGTTGATTTACTTTTCTTTCAAAGACACCAATTATGTTTATTCCCTATTTTATTTAACACTTGGCGCTCTGGCAGTGGCTTCCGCCATTCGTTATACGGTCGGGAATACTGCCTATGGTTATCGTGGTTACGGCGACATTTTTGTTTTTGTTTTCTTTGGTTTGGTGAGCACGATTGGTATTTATTTTATGTTTTCGAAATCAATCGAGGACGGCTATCTTTTGTTCCTACCAGCATCTGCTATTGGACTATTGAGCGTTGGCGTTCTGAACCTGAACAACATGCGCGACGAAATCTCTGATCGAAAAGTGGGTAAAAATACAATCGTGGTAAAAATCGGAGTTGCAAAAGCTAAAATTTACCACTATTTTCTAGTCGTAACCGCAATGGTTTTGGTTTTGGTTTTTGCTGTACTCAACGATTTCCATTTCGATCAGTATATTTTTGTAGTCGCTTACTTTCCTATGATTAGTCATTTGATGACCGTTCATAAAAATAAGGATCCGAGAAATCTCGATCCCGAATTGAAAAAACTCGCCATCAGTACATTTCTGTTGTCGGTCCTTTTATCTTTATGTCTCATTTTCTTTTTATCAGATATTATTGTCAATAATTCATAAAAAATCTTAATATGAAAATAACTTTCTTTGGTCATGCTTGCATCGGAATTGAAGTAAGCGAAAAATTTATTATAGTCGATCCATTTATTACTGCGAATCCAAAAGCAAGTCATATCAATTTTGCGGACCTCAAGCCAGATTATATTTTTCTAACGCACGCACACCAAGACCACGCGCTCGATGTAGAAGCGCTAGTGGCCAACAACCCAGAAGCAATTATCGTTTCTAATGCGGAAATCATTACCTATTATTTAGAAAAGGGTTTCAAAGGCCATATGATGAATCACGGCGGTTCGTGGCAATTTGATTTTGGACGCGTAAAATACGTCAATGCCATTCATTCTAGTTCTTTTGCAGATGGCACTTATGGCGGAAACCCAGGTGGATTTGTCATCGAAGGCGAACACAAGAACATCTACATTGCTGGTGACACAGCGCTTACTTGGGATATGAAACTAATTCCAATGCGAACAAAACTCGATCTAGCGATTTTTCCCATTGGCAACAACTTCACGATGGATGTTGAAGATGCAATTCTAGCTTCTGATTTCGTAGAATGTGACAAGATTCTAGGCTGTCATTACGATACGTTTGGTTTCATCGAAATCAACCATCAAGAAGCGATTCAACAATTTTTCAACAAAGGAAAAGATCTGATGTTGCTAGAAATCGGTCAAAGCATCGAATTATAATCATTAGGAGCTATTCCCGCTATGCACTGCAATCTTTTGTGCCAAAACCTGGCACAAAAGGATTTACGCTGCTATCGGGGCTAGGGTATTGACAATCAATTACATTTAAATAAACTTTGGGTCTCTGCGTCTTTGCGAGCTATAAAAAATATGCAAAAGAAAATCACATTTATATTCTTGCTAATTACTGCATTCACCTTCGCTCAAATCGACGGCTACTGGGATAAAGAGCGCGCCACATCTAAACAAGTTGTCGTTAGCGCTCGCGATCGAATCATCATTCCACTTGATGAATTGCCCGAAGGAACAACCGAAATTGTCTATAGAATTACACTATTAGATGAGAATCAGCAGTTGTCAAGCAGTCTCGTTTCCATTCTCAAAGCGATTCCAGATCCAACAGGAATCAGTCAAGGTTCTGCCGGTGCGATTTTTTTATTGTCGAAAATAACTGGGAATGATGAATGTAAGTACGCAATTTTTAATTCGAAAGAAAAAGCACTTGCCTACAAAAAAGATGGAGTGGCAGAGAAAGCTTGTCTATATCAAAATAAGCCGGTAAATAAAGACGCCAGACGAATCACGATAGACGGAACGACTTGCTTCCAAACCAACGCCATGTGGTTTGGTTTCGAAAGCAAAAATTGGATTCTCAATCAGAAAATAGTCCTCGAAGTAGTGCCGTGGGTAGATGCAAAACTAAGTAGAGGTTGGAATGTTGCGCATAAAAAGAACTTATCAATGTGATCAATAATCTTCCTTTCTACAAGGCTTTAAATAAGAAAGAAGAATTTTCGGCCTGTTACCTCGAAAGCGCAACAAGTAAATATACCTACAAAGAATACAAAAAACTACTGGGCATTGAATTAAAGAAAGACTCAGATGCCATAGTGGAAGCCTGCATACTCCAAACCGGTGAAACGGCTAAGTTGGTAAATCTTATCAGAGATAAGGCGTCAAAAGCGTTTGAAGCAGGTCAATACCAATTGGCGATTGACATTATACAAACAGAAATTATCAATGCTAATAAGGCAGTTGCGATGGACTATTTTTCGTTAGGCGATTATTATTTACTCACCAAGCAGTTCATCAAAGCGGAAGAAAGCTACAATAAAGGAATCGCGATTGATCCAAATGAAATCAACCTTAAATTGGAATTGGCGCATGTATTTCTTTTTACAGATCGTGTTTCGGAAGCCAAAGAAATTCACAGGACGTACAAAAATCAAAATGTTTTTCCAACAGTAAGCTGGAAACAACAAGTAGAACAGGACTTCAAAATGTTCAAGAAATATGGATTACCGTCCAATAATTTCAAGAAAATAATGCGGATTCTGAAATAGAACGATAATGAGAGCAACGTACCATCAATATTTTCTCCAGTTCAAAAATCCATCAGGAACTTCTCGTGGTGTATTGACCAAAAAAGAGACTTGGTTTATTATTATAGAAAAAGACGGAAAGAAAGGAATAGGTGAGTGTGGTTTGCTTCGCGGTTTGAGCTGTGATGATCGTCCAAATTATGAAGAAAAACTAAAATGGGCGTGCGAAAATATTCATTTAGGCGAAGACATTTTGTGGCAAAATCTAATTGAATTTCCATCTATTCAATTTGGAGTAGAAATGGCATTCCGATCTTTGAATAGCGAAAATCCATTTTTGTTATTTCCCTCCGACTATACAAATAACCAAAAAAGTATTCCAATAAATGGCTTGGTTTGGATGGGGAATGAGGCATTTATGAAGGAACAAATCGACCAAAAATTGAAAGAGGGTTTTCACTGTATTAAGCTCAAAATTGGAGCTATTGATTTTGAAAAAGAACTTCAATTATTACAGTATATTCGACAAAATTACACACTCGAGGAAATCGAAATTCGCGTCGATGCTAACGGCGCTTTTAATTCAGAAACTGCTTTAATAAAATTAAATCAACTATCTGGTTTTAAATTACATAGTATAGAGCAACCTATAGCAAAAAATCAGCATGACAGGATGTCAGAACTGTGTAAAAACAGTCCAATTCCGATTGCGCTGGACGAAGAGTTGATTGGCGTGTTTTCATTGGTGGAAAAAGAAGAATTATTGATAAAAATCAAGCCTCAATTCATCATCTTAAAACCTAGTTTTATCGGTGGATTTCGAGGTACAAAAGAGTGGATTGATTTGGCCGAAAAACATCAAATTGGTTGGTGGATTACTTCGGCATTAGAAAGTAATGTTGGACTCAATGCAATCGCACAATGGACCTATTTGCAAAATAATCCAATGCCTCAAGGATTAGGAACTGGCGCATTATATACGAATAATTTTGAGTGCCCATTAGAGGTCAAAAATGGACAACTTCGCTATGGAAAAGGAAAATGGGTTTTTTGATTTATAACCAATTAGTCTCCGTTCTTTTTTTGCTTAAATGAAGTTGTTATATTTTCAAATACTCAAAATAAATCCTATTTTAGCCTATCAATACAACAAGAATGATTTCAGAATTACAATTTCAGCAAGAATTAATAGGCATTATTGAAAACGGCATTCGGGAAGATATCGGTCCTGGAGATTACAGTTCATTGGCTTGTATTCCTGCGAATGCAAAAGGAAAAGCGAAGTTGTTAGTTAAGGACAACGGAATAATTGCAGGCGTTGAATTTGCAAAAATGATTTTCAAGCATGTCGATCCATCGTTAGAAGTTGAAATTTTAATAAATGATGGACAAACGGTGAAGCATGGAGATATTGTTTTTTATGTTTCAGGAAGTTCACAGTCTATTTTAAAGGCGGAAAGATTGGTATTGAATTCAATGCAACGAATGTCTGCAATAGCTACGAAAACCAATCATTTCGTCAAATTATTGGAAGGAACAGAAACTAAAATTTTAGATACAAGAAAAACGACGCCTGGATTTCGAGCTGCCGAAAAATGGGCGGTAAAGATTGGCGGCGGAGAAAATCATCGTTTTGCATTGTATGACATGATTATGCTGAAAGACAATCACAATGATTTTGCAGGAGGAATTACCAATGCAATCAATAAAACTAAGAGATTTTTGAAAGAAAATAATCTCGATCTACAGATTGTTGTAGAAGCCAGGAATCTAAATGAAATAGCGGAAATACTAGAAAGCGAAGGTGTTTTTAGAATTTTGATTGATAATTTTAATTTTGAAGATACTAAGAAAGCTGTAAAACTGATTGGTTTGAAATGCCTAACGGAATCTTCCGGAAATATTAATGAGAAAACCATTCGTGAGTACGCCAACTGCGGCGTGAATTATATATCCTCAGGAGCATTAACACATTCTGTCTATAATATGGACTTAAGTTTAAAAGCGGTATAGATGAGTAAAGAAATAGAAGCCTCTATTGAAAAAATTCCTGTTTTGCGAAATGTTGTAAAACCGCTTCAGGGAATTAAGTTGCCGTGGCTGCAGGGATTATCTCTTTATGATTTACTTGAACTGTATGGCTTAGGAATAGCGGAAGGAGCATTGTCTTATCGCGCAGGTGCCATCGCTTTTAGTTTCTTTATGGCTTTGTTTACATTTGCTTTGTTTATACTGAACTTAATTCCATATATACCAATTGACGGCTTTCAGCAAGATTTCTTAAATTTTGTTGCAGACAGTGTCCCACCCAATACCTATGACGCAATTGCCTCGATTGTAAATGATATCCTAAATAATAGTCATTCTGGTTTACTTTCCTCTGGATTTATTATGGCTATTTTCTTGATGGCTAATGGTCTTAATGCAATTTTGGGTGGCTTTGAGACTTCGCATCATGTCATTATAAAAAGAGGATTTTTTAATCAGTATTTTGTTGCGCTTGGCATTTCATTATTACTTTCTTTTTGCTTGTAACAGTGGCTATGATCGTTGTTTTTGAGGTATTTATACAGAAAACAATTATACAAGATGTATTAAGTGATCGCATACCACTAATCATTTTAGGAAGGTATGTTTTTGTGATTTTAATGATACTAATAACTACTTCAATACTCTTTCGATATGGAGTTAAGCACGATAAGAATCGATCATTTATATCTATAGGTTCGGTCTTTACTACAATTTTAATTATCTTGTCCTCCTATATTTTTGGAATATGGGTCATCAAGTTTTCTAAATACAATCAGTTATATGGCTCGATTGGTACGCTGTTGATTATGATGTTTTATATCTGGATCAATTGCATGATTTTATTGTTAGGATTTGAATTGGATGCGGCTATTAATAAATTAAAAAGGCATAAATCCCATGAATAAATTGGTCTTGTTAAGTTTTCTGATATTAATCACAAATGTAACTGTTGCGCAAAACCATTCGGTTTTTGGTCGATGGAGGACGATTGATGATGAAACAGGAAAAGCAACTTCAGTGATTGAGATCTTTGAGAAGCACAACCGTATTTATGGAAGAATCATTGAATTGTTAAATTCGAAAGCAAGAAACCCCAAATGTGAAAAATGTGACGGAGACGATAAGAACAAGCCAATTATTGGATTAATTGTACTCAGAGGTCTAAAAAAAGATAAAGACGGTAGCTACTCTGATGGTAAGATTCTAGATCCAAAGCATGGAAAAGTGTATAAATGTAACTTATCTTTAGAAACTAGAGACAAACTGAAAGTCAGAGGATTTATAGGAATCAATCTATTAGGAAGAACGCAATTTTGGGAACGCGTAAAAGGATAAATCTTTTATAAATAAATCTTTAATTTTCGACTAATGCCATTCTTTGCCGAAGTAATTTTGCCTCTTTCATTATCGAAAACATTTACTTATAGTATTTCGGAGACGGAGTTTCATTTCTTAAAAAAAGGCATGCGAGTTACTGTTCCTTTCGGAAAAAGTAAGATATATACTGCGCTTGTTGTAGATACGCATCAAAATTCACCCTCAACATACGAAGCAAAGGAAATACATCAGATTATTGATGAATTTCCAATTGTAAATGAGATTCAAATTGAACATTGGAAATGGATTGCATCCTATTATATGTGTGCTATCGGAGATGTTTATCGCGGCGCTATGCCAAGTGCCTTACTATTGGAAAGTGAAACGATAATTACGAAAAAGGTTAATGACTTTATTGATGAATCACTTTTGAGTGATGATGAATTCTTGGTATTTGAAGCATTGAACCATCAATCTTCACTGAAGGTGCAAGACATAGTGCAGATACTAAATAAAAAGAATGTTTTTCCTATTATTCAAAAACTGCTCGACAAAGGTATTTTATCCGTTCAAGAAGAAGTGGTCGAAAGTTATAAACCCAAAGTAATTCGATATATTCGATTACATCAAACTTATCAGACTGAAGCGCAATTACGAACACTTCTTGATTCACTCAGAGGAGCAAAGCAAACTGAGATTATTCTGCAGTATTTTCAACTCCAAGCAACAGATAAAAAACCAATTTCTGTAAAACAATTATTAGAACAATCAAATTCCTCTTCTGCCACACTAAAAGTCTTAATTGATAAAAGTATTTTTGAAGAGTACTTCATACAACAAGATAGAGTCAATTATGAAGGCACAATCAATGATGAAAAATTAGAATTAAGTGCGTTTCAACAAAAAGCATTTGAGGAAATTCAAACTAAATTTAAAGAAAAGGAGGTTTGTCTTTTACATGGAGTTACGTCAAGTGGCAAGACTGAAATTTACATAAAGTTAATCGAACAGTATTTACAGCAAGACAAGCAGGTTTTGTATTTGTTGCCTGAAATCGGCTTGACTACTCAATTATTAGATCGACTTCGTTTACATTTTGGAAATAAAGTAGCAGTCTATCATTCTAAATATTCTAATAATGAAAGGGTAGAAGTATGGAAACAAGTTCAACTGCGTTCTGAAAAAGCTCAAATTGTAATTGGAGCAAGGTCGGCGCTATTCTTGCCGTTTTCCAAACTAGGTTTAATAATAATTGATGAAGAACATGAGACCACTTTCAAGCAGCAAGATCCTGCGCCGCGTTACCATGCTCGAGATACTGCAATTGTCTTAGCGAGCAAGCATTATTCGAAAGTGCTTTTAGGATCAGCTACGCCAAGTATTGAGACTTATAGTAATGCACAATCTCAAAAGTATGGAATTGTTGAAATTTCAGAACGTTATGGAAATGTTCAAATGCCAGAAATTGAACTAGTTGACCTTAAAGATAAGTACTTTAGAAAAAGATGACCGGTCATTTCAGTGATTCACTTATTGATGAAATAACAAAATCATTGTCATTAAATGAGCAAGTAATTTTGTTTCAAAATCGAAGAGGGTTTTCACCTATAGTAGAATGTATGACTTGTGGGCATGTCCCTCAATGTATTCAATGTGATGTTAGTTTGACGTTTCATAAGTCAAAGAATCAGTTGCGATGCCATTATTGTGGATATTCGATTTCAAACCCAACGCATTGTCATTCTTGTTCAAGCGTTCATTTATCAACAAAGGGTTTTGGGACTGAGCAAATTCAGCAAGAATTGAACGCATTATTTCCAAATTCAAAAATTGGACGTATGGATCAAGACACCACGCGCGGTAAGTTTGGATTCGACAAAATTATTGATGCTTTCAAAAATCGTGAAATTGATATTTTGGTAGGAACCCAAATGCTTGCGAAAGGGTTGGATTTTGATAATGTCACTTTGGTTGGTATTATGAATGCGGACAATATGCTGTATCATCCCGATTTTAGGGCGTTTGAAAGAAGTTTTCAAATGTTGACGCAAGTAGCGGGAAGGTCCGGAAGATCTGAAAAGCAAGGTAAAGTGATTATTCAAACTTATAACCCTGCGCACAATACCATTCAGCAGGTCACCCGAAATGATTATGTGGGGATGTATAAAGAACAAATACATGAAAGACAATTATATCATTACCCACCTTTTTACCGATTGATTAAACTGACTTTGAAACATCGAGATTACGAAAAGCTTAAACAAGGTTCAGTTTGGTTAAATGAAGTATTATTGCAAAATCTAAAATTACCTGTACTTGGGCCGGAAGAACCAAGTATAAGTCGCGTTAGAAATGAATATATTAGAACAATCTTAATAAAGATACCGCAAGAGCAATCATTATTAGTCATAAAAAAAACTATCCAGAAAATCCTGGATAGTTTTGAAAGTGTTTCACAATTCAGAGCGATTAAAGTTGCTGTGAATGTTGATTTTTATTAAGCTATTGCTAAAGCGCGGACAAGATCTTCTTTCTTGTTTCTACTTAATGGTATTTTTGTAATCCCGATTTCGGCAAACTTACTATTAAACCTTTCTACTTTATCAATATTAATAATGTATGACTTGTGAACGCGAATGAACTTATCTTTGGATAAATCCTTCTCAAAAGACTTCATTGTTGATAGCACTAAATTACTATCTTCTTCAGTTACCACTTTTACATAGTCTCCAAAAGCTTCAATCCATTTGATTTTAGAAGTATACACTTTCAATTTCTTAAGATTACTCTTAATAAAAATGTGTTCTCCTTCTTCTTCTTGGTTTTCTTTTTTCAACATGTGAAAATCCATTGCACGTTTTACAGAAGCGTTAAAACGATCAAGCGCAATCGGTTTTTGTAGGTAATCCGTTGCATCATAATCGAACGCTTTCATAGCGTACTCAGCCTTTGACGTGATAAAAATGATTTGCGGTTTTGTTTTTAAACCGTCAAGAAAATCAAAACCGCTAATGACTGGCATCTCTATATCTAGAAATATTAAGTCTACGGTATGAACAGACATGCAATTTTTTGCTTCGATTGCATTTGAAAAATCACCAATTAAGTGTAAATTTGGATGATTATTCACTAACTTTGCGATGATCATCCTCTGGATGGAGCTATCATCTACGACAACACAATTTAGTTTCATAATTTTATTTATTATAGATTTGGAATGACGAAAGTAAATTGTTTTTTCCAACCAACCTAATCTTTATCGGCTTTTTTTGCGTTTAAACGATAAAAAATGCATTTTTCTTGTTTATTTAAAAAAAATGTTTACTTTTGCAAAATTATTAAAATTTATACCTATAAGTATTATGAATCATTATGAAACTGTTTTCATTTTAAATCCCGTTTTATCTGATGTTCAGGTAAAGGAAACAGTGAGCAAATTCGAAGAATTTCTTACGTCCAGAGGAGCAGAAATGATATCTAAAGAGGATTGGGGTCTGAAAAAAATGGCCTATGAAATCCAAAACAAGAAAAGTGGGTTTTACCATTTATTCGAATTCAAAGTAGCAGGTGAAGTGCTTATCGCATTTGAAACTGAATTTAGACGTGACGAAAGAGTGATGCGTTTCTTAACTGTAAGTTTAGACAAACACGCAATCTCTTGGGCAGAAAGAAGAAGAACTAAATTAAAAGCAGCAAAAGCGTAACTATGGCAACTCTACAACAATCCGCTTCAGGAAAAAAAGATGGAGATATCAGATATCTTACACCTTTAAACATCGAAACCAACAAAACTAAAAAGTATTGCCGTTTCAAAAAATCTGGAATCAAGTACATTGATTATAAAGATGCAGACTTCTTATTGAAATTCGTAAACGAACAAGGTAAAATCTTACCACGTCGTTTAACAGGAACTTCATTAAAGTACCAAAGAAAAGTGTCAGTAGCTGTAAAAAGAGCTAGACATTTAGCGTTAATGCCATATGTGGCTGATTTACTAAAATAATAAAGAAGCGAAATTATGGAAATTATATTAAAGAAAGACGTACAGAACGTAGGCTTCAAAGATGATATCGTTGCTGTAAAAGCAGGATACGGTCGTAACTTTTTAATTCCTCAAGGATTTGCTCATTTGGCAACGCCTTCTGCAAAAAAAGTATTGGCTGAAAACTTAAAGCAAAAAGCTCATAAAGAAGCTAAGGTAGTAAACGATGCAAAAGCATTGGCTGAAACTTTAAAAGCAATCGAAATCAAAATTTCTGCAAAAGCAGGAGGTGAGAAACTTTTTGGTTCAATTACGAATATCGACATTGCAGAAGCTTTGGAAAAAGCTGGACAAACTATCGATAGAAAATTCATCACAAGCGGAATCGTTAAACGTACAGGTAAATATACTGCAAACGTTCGTTTACACCGTGATGTAATCGTTGAATTGGCTTACGAAATTATTGCTGAAAAAGCATAATTTAAAATAGTATTGAATTGAATCCCGATGAAAGTCGGGATTTTTTTTTTGAAGCTAATCCGGCTATCCATTGCAATCTTTTGCGCCGAACCCCGTCGCAAAAGGATTTCCATTGCTATCCGGGCTAGGGCATTCGAACCCAAAATCAATACTCAGAAACTTAGCAACTCCAAAACTCAGGCACTTTTTAAAATGAAATACACCAGGCTTACCAAAGAACAATTTGAAGAACTACATCCAGAGTTCATTAATTTCCTTGCAACTCAATCAATCGACAAAGCGGAGTGGGACAGACTCAAAAGTGAGAAACCCGAAGTAGCCGAACAAGAACTCGATGTTTTTTCTGATCTAATTTGGGAAGGCGTTTTGTCAAGAGCGACATTCTTAGAGCACTTTTCAAAAAATCACATTTTCCTCTTTCAATGTTTTGACACGTATGTAGAGTCAATTATCCTAAAATCGCTCGTGCCTGAAACAGATTTCCTGACTAAAGAAGGATTGCAATGGCTTAGCGATAACATGTTTACTGAAACCATCGAAATGAAAGTTGGCAAAAAAGAATTTACTGAAGAACGCAATGTGTCAATTTTCGGATTAATCCAGCAAGGCGCTTTCTTAAGCGATGGGAAATTGTATCAACAAATTAATTCGATTATTACATCTTAATTCCAAAGGATAGAGACAAAAATTAGTTATTTTAGTGCAAAAAATTACAAACTAAAATTGCCGATTTTTGATTCATGGATATTCAACAAACAATTCAAGCACTGCGGGAAGAACTGAATCTTCACAACCATAATTATTATGTTCTTGATCAACCTACCATTTCAGATTTTGAATTTGATCAAAAATTAAAACAACTTCAAGAATTAGAAGATCAAAACCCGAAGTACTTTGATGACAATTCCCCAACGCAAAGAGTTGGTGGAACGATTACTAAGAACTTTCAAACGGTAGCTCACGATTACCGCATGTATTCCTTAGACAATTCGTATTCAAAAGAAGATTTGATTGAATGGGAAAATCGCATTCAAAAAGTATTGGGTAGTGTTCAATTAGAGTACACTTGTGAATTAAAATATGATGGCGCATCAATCAGTATTACCTACGAAAACGGAAAATTACTTCGAGCGGTGACTAGAGGTGATGGCTTTCAGGGAGATGACGTTACTAATAATATCAAAACCATAAAGTCTATTCCTTTACAATTAAAGGGAAATGACTTTCCTAAAAGGTTTGATATTCGAGGTGAGATTATTTTACCCTTCGCTGGATTTGAAAAAATGAATCAAGATTTGGTTGAAATGGAGAAACTCCATATTCAAATCCTAGAAATACCGCGTCTGGAAGTCTAAAGTTGCAGGACAGCGCTGAAGTCGCAAAACGGCCCTTAGAATGTCTTCTATATTTTACTATCGGAAACCAACTGCCATTTGACACGCAATTTAAGAGCTTAGAAATGGCGAGAAATTGGGGTTTTAAGGTGCCGAAAGAAGCCAAACTAGCTAAAAATTTAGATGAAGTATTCAACTATATCAATTATTGGGATAGTCATCGTCATCAATTGCCCTACGAAACAGACGGTGTTGTGGTAAAGGTCAATTCTTTTCAATACCAAGATGAATTGGGATATACCGCAAAATCGCCAAGATGGGCCATTGCTTATAAGTTTAAATCTGAACAAGTTAGTACAAAACTACTTTCAATTTCATACCAAGTGGGACGAACAGGAGCAATTACTCCAGTGGCAAATCTCGAACCTGTTCAGCTTGCAGGGACCATTGTAAAAAGAGCATCACTTCACAATGCCGATCAAATCGAAAAATTAGACATTCGGATAGGAGATACTGTTTACGTTGAAAAAGGAGGAGAAATAATTCCGAAGATCATAGCAGTCGACCTAAGTAAAAGAGATACAACCACGCAACCCACTATTTATATTACACATTGCCCCGAGTGTCATCATGAGCTCATCCGCGGCACAGATGAAGCCAATCACTATTGTCCAAATTTCTATGGTTGTCCACCGCAGATAATTGGAAGAATTCAGCATTTCATTTCACGAAAAGCGATGAACATAGATGGACTCGGAGGTGAAACAGTTGCGTTATTATATAACAATGGTTTGATTCATAACTACGCAGATTTATATGAACTCAAGATAGAGCAAATTCTGCCATTGGAGAGAATGGCACAAAAATCAGCGGAAAACCTAATTCGTGGCATTGAGAATTCAAAACAGATTTCATTTGAAAGTGTTTTGTTTGCACTAGGGATCAGGTATGTTGGTGAAACTGTGGCCAAGAAATTAGCCAAATATTATAAGAACATAGATTCATTGCAGCATGCCACTTTACTTGATCTTATGCTCGTTGATGAAATAGGGGAAAGGATTGCGGCCAGCGTTGTAAGTTTCTTTGAAAACATTGAAAATAAAGAGATAATCAATAGATTAAAGGCGCATGGAATTCAATTCGAAATTAAAGAAAAGGTGAATCTAAATGCTACCAACAAACTAAAAGGTCAAATATTTGTTGTTTCTGGTGTTTTTTCAAATTTTTCGAGAGAAGAACTAAAACAATTGATTGAAGATAATGGTGGTAAAGTGGGAAGTTCTATTTCATCAAAGACTAACTACGTCGTAGCGGGTGAAAACATGGGGCCTGCTAAATTAGATAAAGCGAATCAGCTTGGAATTTCGATTCTTTCCGAAAATGAATTCGTGTCGTTACTTGAATAATTAACAACTGCAGATTTTAATTTATCTTTAACTAGTAATTCCAAACAATAAAATTTAAGTGTAAGATACAATAATCCAAAATAAATGTTAAATTTAGGCCCGAAATACCTTTTGAAAATAAGTATAATATGAAAAATGAGGAAGTCTGGTTTAAGAAATCACGATTATTAAATCCGCTGATAGCTTTTTACTTTTTTGTAGCATTTATCGAAATTATTGCAGAGTATAATCAGGATTATTTTTTTTAGATACACGAAACCACTAGTAATACCAGTTCTAATAGCTATTTATTGGGTTTCAGCCAAGTTTAAAAACAAACATTATTTGTTTGCACTCGTTTTATTATTTATTGCTAACCTATTTTTTATTTCTGAGACAAGTTTATCAATAGTAATTGGAACTCTTTTTTTGTCTTTCTCACAGTTGCTTTATATTTATCTAGTAATGCAAAAAATTAAGTATCCAGGATCGAGCTTATTGTTGATTAGCAGCTTGCCCTATATTTGTATTTGTATTTTAGTAGCAATTTTGATTTATGATGCGACTGCGGTCGAATATTATTTGTTTATTATACAGTCAATACTACTTATATTTTTTGGTGGTTTGTCGCTGGCAAACTACTTCACTAAGTATAATAAATTAAATTCTCAACTATTTGCTAGTGCATCATTACTATCTGTTGCACAATTATTATTAATTCTAGAAAGTTCTTATTCAAATAGTGGGATGCTAAAAGCTTTATCGACAGTTTTCTTAGTGCTAGGTAACTATATCTTCTATCAATTTGTTTTAGGCCAAGATAGAAAGCAAAAAAATATAAAATTATAAAATAGTGATGCGATAAGGATTAACTATTTGTATACGAATGATGCTTATGAATTTGAAAATCAATTGGCATTATCTGCTAAATATTACCTTCTTCGCATTGGCAGGAATTGAGCTCCTGGCGGAGTTGTTTGGATTTTCCTTTTTGTCACTAGTCACTCGATTATTATTACCAATAGTTTTGGGTTTGCTTTATTTTTCCGTTTCCAATAAAAATAATCTTCTATTTTATCTCTTATTATCATTATTACTTGTTAGCAATGTGTTTTTTTATTACAGAGATAAACCACTTTTTTATTTCGGAATTTTAGCATTTATTTTGCTAAGGATTGTTGCAATCATTATAATTTTGAGTGGTACAAAGCATAATAATTACCTCCAAATCGTCATTGCCTCATTTCCTTTCTTAATAATATTCTTCTATTTGATATCTGTAACGAATGAAATAACAGATGTAGAATTCAATACCTTGATTCTCCAAAGTATTCTCATTTCTCTGCTAGCAGGAATTTCAACTGCTAACTATTTTAAAAATGAAAACAGACAAAATTCATGGTTGTTAATTAGTACTTTATTATTTATTGGTCTTCGTTTTATTGTGTTCATAGAACGTTTTATTATTTCGGATTTAACCCTACTTTTTAATCGGCCAATATCTGTAATACTTAATACCTTTGCTTTTTACACTTTTTATAAGTTCGTAATCACTGCAGAATTTGAGAATAACAATACTACTCAATAAATATTGAAACGTGAAGTCAAAATAAACGCATTAACTATTCTGTTTTTTGGAATCACGATTTTATTGGTTATTGCCGAATACTTTAAATTTAATGAAGTAGTTTTTTATTTGAAACCACTTTTAATCCCATGTCTTTTCGTATTATATAGCTTTAAAGCAAACGAGATTTGTAAATACTACTTACTTGCATTATTTTTTGCTTTCTTATCGAATGTATTCCTTCTTTTTTCCTCGCCTAAATTATTATTATATGGAATAATTGCGTTTCTGCTTTATCGACTTTTAAGTATCTTAACGGTTATAAAAAATGGAGATCGAGTAGCACTCTTGCCGTTATCTTTAGCAACAATTCCATTCCTTTTTATGTTTTCGTATCTAATTGATATGATGGTAAGCCCAGATCATCCTAGTTTTTACGCTACAATTTTCAATGATATTATTATCTCCATCTTTTGCGGAATTGGGCTTTCTAATTATGTTTTGAATGATAGTAAACAGAATTCCTGGCTGCTTATTAGTACACTTCTATTTACATTCTTAGTAATTCTCTTTATGTTTGACAAGTTCTATTTGTCCTTTCAAATTTTCAAACCTTTATCTGCGCTCGTTTTTTCTTTAGCACATTACGCATTTCTTAAGTTTATGGAAAAAGCAGAAAATTAGACAATTATTGATCTTCCTAATGCAGTTTTATTGGTATTTGAATCTAAATAGAAGTCAATTCTACCCAAGTTAACGCCATAACATCCTACCTGATTCACTAAAACATCCTGACCAATTGCATTTTTCAACACCGTTGGTTTATCCAGAAAAGTGTGTGTGTGACCACCAATAATTAGATCGATGTCTTGGGTCAAACCTGCCAATTTCAAATCGCAAATTTTATCGGGTTCATCTTTATATTTATAACCCAAATGCGACAAACAAATAACCAAATCGCATTTTTTCTCTTGTTTCAAAATGCGAACGATATCTTGTGCAACCGACACCGGTTCATGGTATACGGTCTCCTTGTAGTTTTTCTTGTCAACCAATCCTTCTAAACCAATGCCTAAGCCGAAAACGCCTACCTTGATTCCATTCTTGTGAAAAATGGTATATGGCTTTACTTTTCCGTCCAAAACGGTATTTCTAAAATCGTAGTTAGCTGAAACAAATTCAAAAGAAGCATGCGGCATTTGACTATTAAAACCATCAATCCCATTATCAAAATCATGATTTCCCATAGTTGCGGCATCATACTTCATCATGCTCATCAGTTTAAATTCTAATTCTCCTCCATAATAGTTAAAATACGGTGTTCCTTGAAAAATATCACCAGCGTCTAGTAAAAGCAAATTTGGATTTTCCTTTCGAATTATTTCTATCATTGCCGCTCGCCGCGCGACACCACCCATATTGGGGTTTTTGGGATGATTGGGCGGAAATGGATCAATATAACTATGAACATCATTCGTATGTAGAATGGTCAAATGTTTTGTATCGCGTGCGGAAATGTCCAGTGATTTATAACTGCTCAACGACATTCCCAAGCCAACAAAAGCTACTGCTGCTGACGTTTTTTCAATAAATTCTCGTCTTTTCATGATGATTTCTTTAGGAGCTAATTCCTGCTTTCGCCTTTATCTTTTTTTTAGGATGTGTCCTTCGCTTTGCTTCGGACCAATCCTAAAAAAAAGGATGCCGGCTCTATCAGGGCTAGGACTCGTCGTTATTTTTCTACTCTTATCCTTTCATCGGTCAGTAATGGTACAGTTTCTACTTCTGTAAAATAATCGATTAGAATATTCCGTAACTTATAATCTAAATCATACTTATGAATTCCTTTTCTGAAAAAGACCATATTGTCGCCGCCGTTGGATAAGTAATCGTTGGTACCTACATAATAAATAGCATTTCTGTCAAAAGGCTTCCCTTGAATCAAAATATCTTTTGCTACGTTGTCCTTTCCAATAGTAAAAGTCATTCCGTATAAAGGATGCGGTTTGTTCTCGGTGATAAAGTAATTCAAAAGTTCTTCAATTTGTTCTCCCTTAAGCACAATGACAACCAAACTGTTTTCAAAAGGCATAATTTCATAAGCGGTTCGCGCCGTCACATTACCTTTAGGAATAATCGTTCGAATGCCACCATGATTCAACAATACGAGATCAATGTTTTTGTTTTCACGCATTTTAAAAATTGGGTTTCCTTTCTCATAAACCACTTGCGAAAATAGATTTCCCATAGGTGTTTGCCACACGCCATTTTTGTCGAGGGTTTCTGGAGCAATGGCTAGAACAGTGCTTAAGTCTTTGTCAATGTGGTCTTTGTATGGCTGAATAAACTTCGAGATTTCAGAGGATTCTTTATTGTCGCTTGCGATTGGAATTAACTTACCTTCAACTCTTGTCACATGCAGATTTGTTGTGCTGCAAGCGTTGACTATTAGAAATGTTAAGAATAAAACAAAATGGGCAAGTACAACGTTATAGTTTTTTAGTTTTGCCATCCGAAATGAAACTTATTTAAGTAAATTTGTAATTCAAGTAAATGTAGTATGTTTTTAAATTATTTAAAGAATTTTTTTACTCAAAAAATAGTCAAGAAGAGTATTGCAAACGTAAATCATGTTCCATTAAATAAAATAATACAGTCAGTAGGAATTATTTTCGACGAAAGTTACTTTTACGAAAAAGACGCTCTGGTTCAAGAACTAGTTCAAAAAGGAATTCAAGAAAGTGATGTTAAAGTTTTGGTTTTCAAAGACAAGATAAAGAAAAATGAAACTTTTGATTATCCCACATTTTGCCACAAAGATTTGAGTTGGACAGCAACATTTGACAAGTCGGAAGTGAAAGATTTTATCGCTCAAAAATTCGATTTGCTAATCAATTATTATGATGTGGAAAAATCGGCGTTGTTGCTGGTGTCAAATCAGTCAAAAGCTAGTTTTAAGGTTGGATTTTCCTCTATTGATAACAAACTAAACCATTTCATGATTAGTACCAACGCTGAAAACTATAAAGTTTTTGTAGAAGAACTTTTCAAATACCTAAAAATATTAAACAAAATATAAACTAATATGCAATCACTAATCGGGACTGGAGTTGCGCTAGTAACACCTTTCAAAAAAGATTTAACCGTCGATGTTGAAGCGTTAAAAAGAATTGTTAATTATCAAATTGACAACCAAATAGAATATCTTGTTGTACTTGGGACAACGGCGGAGAATGTCACTTTAAGTGCTGAAGAAAAAGAACTAGTCATTCAAACGGTTATCGAGGTTAATGCGAATAGAATTCCAATGGTTCTTGGTGTTGGCGGTAGTAATACAGTGCAAGTGGTCAATGAATTAAAGACTAGAGATTTATCAGCTTTTGTTGCAATTCTTTCGGTATCGCCTTATTACAACAAACCCACTCAAGAAGGAATGTATCAGCATTTCAAAGCGATCTCGGAGGCATCTCCAAAACCGATTATTCTTTATAATGTACCAGCGAGAACGGGAAGTAATATGATGCCTTCAACAGTGATTCGCTTAGCCAACGACTTCAAGAATATTGTCGCGATCAAAGAGGCGGCTGGCGATATGGTTCAAGCCATGCAATTGATTCAAAACAAACCTAAAGATTTTCTAGTGATTTCTGGCGATGATATGATTGCGTTACCAATGGTTTTGGCTGGTGGAAGTGGCGTTATTTCTGTAATTGGAGAGGGAATTCCCAAACAGTTTTCCGAGATGATTCGATTGGGTTTGAAAGGCAAAGGTACGAGAAGCTTACGATATTCATTATCGCGTGGCCGATGGTATCAATTTGATTTTTGAACAAGGCAATCCTGCAGGTATCAAGGAGATTTTTAGTTATTTAGGATTATCGGAAAATATCGTTCGACTTCCATTGGTAAATGTCGATACTGATTTGGCTGTAAGAATTAAAAACTTCATGAAAGAATTATAACAGATTCTGAATTTGTTGACTTCCTCTTATATAATGCAAGAAATATTTTGTAGTGTCTAATTAATAACTAAATTTGCGGTTCGTTTTGACAGGTATATAAAAGCTGTAAATCAATAAGATTATCCCAAAAATAATGATTAAATTTTTGTACTTTTTGACTTTTGTAGTCCTTGTTAGTTCATGTAGTCCTTACCAGAAAGCTTTAAAATCGGATGATGTTTCTGTAAAGTATGATCAAGCGGAAAAAAAATACGAAGCAAAAAAATATAATAAAGCCATTCGTCTTTTTGAGCAATTGGCTCCTGCTTTTCGGGGAAAGCCACAATCTGAGAAAATGTTTTATATGTATGCACAGTCGTACTACAAAACAGAGCAATATTACTTAGGTGCTTATCAATTTGAGAGTTTTGTCTCTAGCTATCCCAAAAGTGAAAAAATAGAAGAAGCGGCTTATTTGGTTGGGAAATGTTACTCCAAGTTGTCTCCGCCTTATAGTTTAGATCAAACAGAAACGGTTAAAGCCATTGATAAATTACAAACGTTTATTGATACTTATTCCAATTCTAGTTATTTGCCTGAGGCTAATGTAATACTCAAGGATTTGACTGGCAAGATTGAAAAAAAATACTTCGAGATTGCAAAACAATACAATACGATTTCCGATCACAAGGCTGCTCTAGTTGCCTTAGATAATTTTATTGACGCTTATCCCGGAACGCCTTATAAAGAAGCCGCATTGTTCTACAGATTAGACTCTGCCTATAAACTGGCAATCAATAGTGTTCCTGCAAAAATGGAAGAAAGATTGAAAAATGCCAAAACAGCATATTCGAACTTAATGAAGTTTAAGGAAGGTTCAAAATACCAGGAGAAAGCAACAGAAATGCTTGCAAGAATAGATAAAGATTTACAACAATTTTCTAAATAAATTAAATCATGGATTTAAAAAAGACGAATGCACCAGTAAACACAATAACCTACAACAAAAGTGTTATTGAAGAACCAACTGGCAATGTGTATGAAGCAATTACGATCATGGCAAAAAGAGCCAATCAGATCAATTCGGAAATTAAAAAGGAATTGACTGAAAAACTGGAGGAGTTTGCAACTTATAATGATAGCTTAGAAGAAGTTTTTGAAAATAAAGAGCAAATTGAAGTTTCTAAATTCTATGAAAAATTACCAAAACCACATGCATTAGCAGTGCAAGAATGGTTAGATGGTAAGATCTACCACAGAGCAGATAACGCAAAATAATTATTTGATGTCAGTTTTAAGGGGTAAAAAAATAGTACTAGGATTTCTGGTGGGATTGCCGCTTACAAAACTGCACATCTAGTTAGACTTTTTATAAAAGCTGGAGCTCAGGTTCAAGTAATCATGACTCCAGCATCTAGAGATTTTGTCACGCCACTGACCCTTTCGACACTTTCGAAAAATCCGGTGCATTCTAGTTTTTACAACGAAGAAGACGAAAATTCACAATGGAATAACCACGTTGAAATTGCACTTTGGGCAGATTTCATGCTCATTGCGCCAGCCACTGCCAACACCTTATCTAAAATGGTGAACGGCAATTGCGACAATCTTCTAATTGCAACCTACTTATCGGCAAAATGTCCAGTGTACTTTGCGCCAGCAATGGACTTAGATATGTACAAGCATCCATCTACTGTGGCTAGTTTTAGGGCATTACATCAATTTGGGAATATCATTATTCCCGCTGAATCTGGAGAACTAGCTAGTGGTTTATCTGGTGAAGGACGGATGGCAGAACCAGAAAACATCGTCACTTTTTTAGAAGCAGATATTGAAAGTAAGTTACCATTAAAAGGTAAAAAGTTTCTTATTACCGCAGGACCAACCTACGAAGCTATTGATCCCGTCAGATTTATCGGTAATCATTCCTCTGGGAAAATGGGCTTTGATATTGCAGCATGTGCGGTGCGATTTGGTGCCGAGGTTACTTTAGTTACGGGACCTTCGCATCTAAATACTAACAATACTAGTATTGCTTTAATCCGTGTTGTTTCGGCTCAAGAAATGTATGACACCTGTCATCAATATTATGGAGATTCCGACGTTATGATATGCGCGGCAGCTATCGCAGATTACCGACCAAAAAATGTTGCTACTGAAAAAATCAAGAAAGCAGAGGAAAATTTTTCTATTGAATTAGAAAGGACTAAAGATGTTTTAGCGTCATTGGGTCAAATCAAGAAAAAACAATTCTTAGTTGGGTTTGCATTAGAAACAAATAATGAAATCGAAAATGCGAAGTTGAAAATTCAGAAAAAAAACTTAGATTTGATTGTTTTAAATTCATTGCAAGACGAAGGAGCAGGATTTAGCAAAGCCACAAATAAAGTGACCTTTATTGACAAGAATTTTTCTATTCAGGTTATGGATTTAAAAACAAAAGAAGCTGTGGCAGAGGACATTATTAATAAGATAATTGAACAATATCATGTGTAAAAAACTTATTCTTGTTTTACTTTTCGTGGTTGGCTATACGAATGCTCAGGAGCTAAATTGTACTGTAAAGGTTAATTTTGAGCAAGTTGCCGGAACCAATAATCAAGTTTTTAAAACACTTGAAACTTCACTTAGTGATTTTGTAAATAAAACGAATTGGACTTCCCAGAAAGTAAAGAATGTGGAGCGAATCAATTGCTCAATGTTTATAAATATCACCGAATATGCTGCGAATCAATTTAAAGCTACGATTCAGGTAGGATCTTCGAGACCAATATACAATTCCATGTATTCTTCACCTGTTCTTAATTATAATGATAAAGATTTTAATTTCGAGTATACCGAATTTCAGTTATTAAATTATAATCCAAATTCATTTGATTCTAATCTGGTGTCTGTGGTCGCTTTTTATAGTTTAATTATTATAGCAATGGATGCAGATACATACAAAATGGATGGTGGTCAGCCCTACTATGAAGCGGCACAAGAAGTTGCCAATGTTGCACAGTCAAGTGGTTACAAAGGTTGGACACAAGGCGATACGAACCAAAACAGATATTGGTTTATTACAAATGTACTTTCGAATACTTTTACTCAATTTAGAGAAGCTTTGTATACCTATCATTTTGAAGGATTAGATCAAATGCACCAAGATCAAAAAGTAGCCAAGGAAAAAATTAGCGAGGCCATTACAAAATTGTCGTACATGGAATTAAATCGACCTAATTCTTATCTAACAAGAATATTCTTCGATGCAAAATCGGATGAAATTGTATCTATCTTTACTGGTGGAGCTACTGTTGATACCGCAAGTTTATTAAATAAGCTCTATACGATTTCTCCAATGAATTCTGAAAAATGGTCTGAAATTAAGCTGTAGTTCTTTTCTTTCCAACGTTTAGCTTTTTCACACTATTCAATTCCCAACCATGATTCAATCACTTTCTATCAATAATTTTGCTTTGATTGAAAAATTGCATATCGATTTTTCAAGTGGCTTCTCGATAATTACAGGAGAAACAGGAGCGGGAAAGTCAATATTATTAGGAGCTTTAGGAATGGTTTTAGGAAAGCGCGCAGATTTGACCTCTTTAAAAAACAAAGATGAAAAATGCATAATAGAAGCGCATTTTCACATATCAAATTATAATTTACGACACTTCTTCGAAAGCAATGATTTGGATTATGAAGAAGTTACAATCCTTCGTCGTGAAGTTTTGCCTTCTGGTAAATCAAGAGCTTTCATCAATGATACGCCGGTAAATTTGCAGGAATTACAAGAGTTAAGCGATTATTTGATTGATGTACATTCACAACATCAAACACAAGAATTATCTGAAAATAGCTATCAATTTCAAATTATCGACGCGGTTGCAGCTAATGGTAATTTGATAGAAAAATACAGTGCAAATTTGAAGCAATTCAAAACTGATACGCAGAAGTTACAAACTTTAAGAACAGAATTACAAGCCTTATTGAAAGAGGAGGATTACACTACTTTTTTACTTCAAGAGCTTCATTCAATTTCACTAAAATCAATTAACCAAGCGGAACTAGAGGAGCATTTTGAACAATTGAATAATGTTGAATACATCAAAGAACATGTCAATAAAGCAATCCTAATTGCAAATGAAGAACAGTACGGCGTGCTGCATCTCCTTAGTGAACTTAAAGCTTCGATTCAAAAAGTTAGCGGATTTTCTGATTCTTTTCAAAACATTTACAATCGTATCGACTCAGTTGGTATCGAATTGAAAGATTGTGTAGAGGAACTTGGCAGAAAAGAGGGGGAATTAGTTCATGACCCTGAGAATCTTCAATCAATTAATCAGCAACTGCAATTACTGTATACCATTCAAAAGAAGCATCAAGTAAATACTGTAGAAGAATTGATTCAAATACAAACGCAGCTCGAATCACAAATACACGCTTTTGCCGAAATTGAAAATACTATTGGATCCTTGGAGTCCAATCTCAAACAAACAGCCATTATTCTTGACGACCTCGCGGCACAAATACATAAAAATAGGGTAGCAGCAATTCCAGTATTAACCGAAAAATGGGTTGATATGTTATCACAATTGGGAATGCCAAATGTTCGTTTTAAAATTGATTTGATTCCCACCGTGTCTTATATGCAAAATGGTAAAGAAGAGATTCAATTTTTGTTTTCAGCAAATAAAGGTGCCGATTTTGGATTGCTAAAAAAAGTGGCTTCTGGAGGTGAAATGTCGAGAATTATGTTGGCTACAAAATCAATATTGGCAAATTACTCTAAATTACCAACAATTATTTTTGATGAAATTGATACCGGTGTTTCTGGTGAAATTGCTAACAAAATGAGTGACATTATGAAGAACATGAGTCAATCCATGCAAGTTCTCGCGATTACACATCTTCCACAAATTGCTGCAAAAGGTGATTCTCAGTTCAAAGTATTCAAGACCACTAAAAACGAGCAAACACATACAGAAATAAAGCAACTTTCTGCAGAAGAAAGAATTATGGAAATTGCACAGATGCTTTCTGGAATTGATGTAACTGAGTCTGCTTTAAATCATGCAAAGTCATTATTAAACTAATTTTTAGATATATTTGTGCCATTCTGTTTGCAGTTGAAAGTTGTTTTTTCTTACACTAATAAAATTTTAAAATATGATTATTGAACCAAGAATGCGAGGTTTTATTTGTTTGACAGCTCACCCGAAAGGTTGCGCTCAAAATGTAAAAAATCAAATCAATTATATAAAATCTAAAGGAGCCATCGCAGGACCAAAGAAAGTATTGGTAATTGGTGCTTCCACGGGGTTTGGACTAGCGTCTAGAATTACCAGTGCTTTTGGATCAAATGCGGCAACCATAGGTGTGTTTTTTGAAAAACCTGCGTCTGAAGGAAAAACGGCTTCTCCAGGTTGGTATAATTCTGCTGCTTTTGAAAATGAAGCGCATCAAGCAGGATTATATGCTAAGAGCATCAATGGTGATGCCTTTTCAAAAGAAGTAAAGCAACAAACAATTGATTTGATTAAAGCTGATTTAGGTCAAGTTGATCTAGTCATTTATAGCTTAGCGTCTCCTGTTCGATTACACCCTGATACAGGTGTTTTGCATCGTTCTTCGCTAAAGCCGATTGGAGCAACATTTACTAATAAGACTGTTGATTTTCACACAGGAAATGTGACGCAGGTTTCGATAGAGCCTGCGATTCAAGAAGATATTGATAATACAGTTGTTGTTATGGGCGGTGAAGATTGGTCGATGTGGATAGAGGCGATGAAAAGTGCAAATGTTTTAGCGCCTGGAGCTACTACTATTGCTTATAGTTATATTGGTCCATCGGTTACGGAAGCAGTTTATAGAAAAGGCACCATAGGAAAAGCTAAAGACCATTTAGAGGCAACAGCTTTTACCATTTCAGATAGTTTAGCATCATTAGGAGGGAAGGCTTATGTTTCTGTGAATAAGGCATTGGTTACACAAGCTAGTTCAGCGATACCCGTAATTCCCTTGTATATATCTCTACTGTACAAGATTATGAAAACTCAAGGAATTCATGAAGGATGTATCGAACAAATACAACGATTATTTAGCGAACGCTTATATACTGGTGCAACAGTTCCAACTGACGATAAGGGAAGAATTAGAATAGACGATTGGGAAATGAGAGCAGATGTTCAAGAACAAGTGGCTAAATTGTGGTCAGAAGCGACTACTGAATCTTTGCCTAACTTGGGCGATTTAGCGGGATATAAGCAAGATTTCTTGAACCTTTTTGGTTTTGGTTTTGAGGGAGTAAATTATTTAGCAGATGAAAATGAACTAGTTGAGATAGAAAGTATAAATTAACGGACTGTATTTTCAAAAATATTTAAAAATAGCATGCTAGATTTTTAGTTTTAAACAACTGTTAATAAAAAAGCATTTTAGTAACTCGAGAAGTCATTTTTTCGAGTTATTTTTTTTTACTTTTAACACGCTATTAACTGTAAATAAATGTTTTATGAAAAAAATTACGCTCAAAAATTTAATACTAAGCTTTGCTTTAGTTGCATCGACAGCGATTCTGGCTCAAGCCAATGATGATTTTGCAAATGCGGAACCACTACTTGTGGCACAAATTATAGTGGAACTACCGCTGCGGCTACTTTGGATGAAGATGACGCGCCAGATGGTTTTGGTGCTGATATGGATGCACCGAACTTATGGTACTCTTATACAGGATCTGGTTTTGAAGAATCTGTTACCCTAAATCTATGTAATTCTTCGTATGATACTTCGGTATTAGTATATACAGGAACTTCGGGAAACTTGACCCTGGTTGCGGGTAATGATGATGACAATACATGTGGTGTTGGTGCAGTAGGATTGCGTTCACGCGTTATTTTCGTTTCTGACGGAACCACCACGTATTATATTGCAATTGAGGGTTATAACGTAGGAAGTACTGGTGCGTTTACCATGGATGTATCATGTGCTGGTGTAACACCACCTGCGGTAGCCAATCAAACTTGTTTGACTGCACTTCCATTAGAACTCAATAATACTGATTTTGAGTCTGATAATTCATTTGGTGATATAAGCCCAGAAGTACCTACTTGCGACTTGTTCGGGACAGTTCAAGATGTTTGGTTTTCGTTTGTAGCACCAGCGGAAGGAACTGTCGATTGCACAATATCAAATGGAACAATGACTTCCGCTAATTTTAATGTTCATTCAGGAATTTGCGGTGCTTTAACAGCAGTGTTAGACTCTTGTAATTCTAATTTGGTAGCTGCGACAACAGAGTCTTTAACTGGTTTAACTCCCGGGGAAACATACTATGTTCAGGTATGGAGTAATTTTGCAGAGCAAGGTACATTTACGCTTAGATTAAGTAATCCTGGCTTAAGTATTTCAAATTTTGACGCTGGTAATTTTAGTGTTTATCCTAATCCTGTTAATGATGTTTTGAATATTTCATATAATAAAAATGTTACTGGAATTGCTATTTATAATATGGTTGGACAGGAAGTGCTTATGCTAACTTCAAACTCATCGATTTCTAAAGTAGATATGGCTACTTTGTCAAACGGTATCTATATGGTTAGAGTAACGGCAGACAACCAAGTAAAAACGATTAAAGTGATTAAAGCATAATTTTATTACTTTATTTTTAAAAATTCACTTTCGAGTGGATTTTTTTTATGAAAATTTTGTACATTGTCGAACTATTAATTTAAAAAAACATAATGAAAAAAATTACTTCAAAATCCTTCTTGCTGTGCTATTACTAGTGGTGACGGCGGGTAAGGCTCAGTGCTTGACTGGCACGCAATTCCCCATTCGCTACATGGACAGCAGAATGCAACACAGTCAATCCTAATGTGATTGTCACTAATGCATGGGCTGGTGAGTATTCTTTGTAAATGTAGTTGCTGGAGAAACCTACACTTTTGCCAGCTCTGTTCCAACAGACTATATTACGATAAGCACAGACGATGGTGCCACAGCGAGTGCTTTCGGCGTAACACCTTTAACTTGGACTTCAGATGTTACTGGTGTGATTCGTTATTACTTCCACCTTGATGACCTTTGTGGCACTGAGGATATAGCTAGAGTAAGAACAATTGCTTGTGGAACGCCGCCATGTGTTCAACCTCAAGTTACGTTTAGTAAAGCTTTCGATTGCGGTAGTTCAACATTTGAAGTTACCGCCGATATTACTGATTTAGGTTCTGCATCCACAATTACAGTAACTGATGATCAATCAAGTGCATCTCAATCTGTTTCTTCGGCAGGTCCAGTTACATTTGGTCCTTATGCTTTTGGAACTGTAGTAGTTCTGACTGCTACAAATGATGATACTCCTATTTGCAATGTTGGAAGTGGAAATCAAGTTATTCTTGCTTGTCCTCCAACAAATGACGAATGCGTAGATGCTATCGTTCTTAATTGTGGTGATGTTTTAACCAATCAAACTACTGAAGGAGCCACTGGAGGTTCGGATATTTCATGTGTTGGATCAATTGGAGATGATATTTGGTATTCGTTTGTTGGAGATGGTCAAATAATCACGGCATCTGCCACCGCTAGTGTTGGAGAGCCGCAAATTGAAGTGTATGAAAGTACAGATGGCACGTGTACTGGTTTTACTGCTGGAAACTGTATTGCTTCTGATGGTTCTTTTAATCTAACCGTAAATGCGGTTTTTGCTTCTGTTGTTGGTCAAACCTATTATATCCATGTGGGAAGTGTTGTTAATGGTGATCCGGGCATTCTTTTCGACTTGTCTCTTACTTGCGCAACTCCGGCAACTCCGCCAGCAAATGACGATTGCTCAGGTGCTGAATCTTTAACTGTTAATCCTGATGCAAGTTGTGCAATTTTTACTTCTGGTACAATTGATGGAGCTACAGCGTCTGATGTTGACGCAGGTGGTTGTTTTGGAACTGACGATGATGATGTTTGGTATTCTTTTGTTGCTACTGGAACAATTCAAGCAATTAGCTTAAATAATATCTTAGGATCATCTACAGATTTATACCATTCGGTATGGACTGGTGCAGATTGTTCTGCTTTAACACTAGTTCCTGGTTCTTGTTCTACAAATACTGCAAGTGTTCCAACTGGTTTGGTTGAAGGACAAAATTATTATGTTAGAGTTTATACTGGTACTGCTGTTCCTTTGCAAAATACAACTTTTGATATTTGTATCGGAACACCACCACCACCGCCAGCAAATGATGATTGCTCAGGAGCTATCGAGATCACGGCAGGAGGTACGATTGATAGTTTCCCAGTAACAGGAACTACAGTTAGTGCAACTACTACTGCAGGTCTTCCTGTCTTTACTTGTGTTCCTACCGCTCGTGCAAATGATGTTTGGTATAGTGTAGTAGTACCAGCATCTGGAACTTTAACAATAGAAACCGCTCCGGCACCAGGAACTTTGATGACTGATTCTGTACTTACTATCTTTTCTGGTACATGCGGATCGTTAGTTGAAATTGGTTGTGATGATGATTCATCAGCTTCTGGTAATTTCTCACTTGAAGCATTAACTGGTTTAACTCCAGGTGACGTTATCTATATTGGCGTGTGGAGATATGGAACTTCAGTAGATGGTGAATTCCAATTATCGGCTTATGATGCTTCATTGTTGAGCAACACGTCATTTGAAAACGAAAACTTCAGATCTTATCCAAATCCAGTGAGAGATGTGTGAATTTGTCGTACGATAAGAATATTTCTTCTGTAGCCGTATTTAATTTATTGGGTCAAGAAGTGATGATAAAATCAATTAATGCCAACCAATCACAAATTGATATGTCAGGTTTAACTGTAGGAACTTATTTAGTAAAAGTAACTGCAGATAATCAAGTCATGACTATTAAGGTAATTAAGGAATAATTTTTTAGAATTTTATATTTAAAAAATCCACTTTCGAGTGGATTTTTTTATTAAAAATCAATACATTTATACACTATTAACACTTAATTATAAAATAATGAAAAAAATTACCTCAAAAATCTTTCTCGCCATGCTGTTCTTAGTGGTGACGGCGGGTAAAGCGCAATGCTTGACTGGTACTCAATTTCCAACTACAACTTGGACACCAGAATGTAATACTATCAATCCTAATGTGATAGTTACTAACGCTTGGGCGGGAGAATATTCGCTTGTTAATGTAATTTCAGGTGAAACTTACACTTTTGCTAGTTCTGTTCCTACAGACTACATTACAATCAGTACAGATGATGGTGCTACAGCAAGTACCTTTGGAGTTACACCTTTAACTTGGACTTCAGATGTGACTGGTGTGATTCGTTATTACTTCCACCTTAGTGACCTTTGTGGTACTGAGAATTTGAGTAGAATAAGAACGATTGCTTGTGGAACGCCACCATGTGTACAACCACAAGTAACCTTTAGCAAAACTTTCGATTGTGGTACTTCAACATTCGAAGTCACAGCGGATATTACGGATTTAGGTTCTGCGTCGACAATTACAGTTTCAGATGATCAATCAAGTCCATCTCAATCTGTTTCTTCAGCAGGTCCAGTTACGTTTGGACCTTATCCTTTTGGTACAGCGGTAGTTCTCACTGCGACAAATGATGATACCCCTATTTGTAATGTTGTTAGCCCTTCACAAGTTGTTTTGGCTTGCCCACCGTCCAATGATGAGTGCGACGGAGCAATTGGCCTAACAGTAAATCCAGATGCGAGTTGCGCTAACACGACTCCGGGAAGTGTCATTGCTGCCACAGCTTCTAACGTCGATGAAGCATCTTGCGCCGGTACAGAGGATGATGATGTATGGTTTTCGTTTGTTGCAGAAAGTACAGCGCAAAAAATCAGCTTAATTAATGTTGCAGGTTCAACAACAGACTTGTTTCATTCTTTGTGGACGGGAGACTGTTCAGGTTTGTCGTTAGTATCAGGTTCATGCTCTGATGCAGATAGCAGCACGCCTTCAGGTTTAACGGTTGGACAAACATACTATGTAAGAGTTTATTCTTATACAGGAATCGTAGGTCAAACGACCACTTTTGATATTTGCATTGGAACACCACCACCACCGCCAGCAAATGACGATTGCGTGAATGCTGTTGTATTAAATTGCGGTGACGTTTTAACAGCTCAGGTTACTGATTCAGCGCTGGGAGGTACAGCAACATCTTGTGTTGGCACAATTGGAAATGATATTTGGTACTCTTATGTAGGAGATGGTCAAATAATTACACTAACAGCTACAGGAATTATAGAAGAGCCGCAAGTGGAAGTATATGCAAGTACTGATGGTACTTGTGCTGGATTTACAGCAGGTTCATGTATTGCCAGTGGAGGCACTGGAGCTGCAGTAGTGAGCGTGACTTTTGTTTCCGTTGTTGGAACTTCGTATTTTGTTCACGTTGGAAATTGGATCAATGGAGATCCAGGTGTGACATTTGACTTGTCTATTACTTGCGACGCCCCACCAACACCTCCAGCAAATGATGATTGCTCAGGTGCAGAATCTTTAACAATTAATCCTGATACAAGTTGCACTGTTGTTACTCCGGGTACAATTGAAGGTGCAACAGCATCGAGCGTGGATGGAGCAGCATGCGGCGGAACTGAAGATGATGATGTTTGGTACTCTTTTGTTGCAGAGAATACAGCTCAAATAATATCTTTAAATAATATTGCGGGATCTACATTAGATTTATACCACTCTCTATGGTCAGGAGATTGCGGTACGCTAACTTTAGTTCCGAACTCTTGTTCAGACGCTAACAACAGTACACCTTCTGGTCTAGTAATTGGTCAAACCTATTATTTACGTATTTATTCATTCGGAACAGCACCGCTTCAAAATACTACTTTTGATGTTTGTATTGCAACACCACCACCACCACCTGCAAATGACGAATGTATCGGAGCAATTGGTTTGACAGTGAACCCAGATGACAGTTGTGCGTCGTTTGAATCGGGAACTGTTCAAAGCGCTACTGCTTCCGCTGTTGATGACGCTGCATGTACAGGAACGGAAGATGATGACGTTTGGTACTCTTTCGTTGCGACAGATGTTTTGCAAACCATTAAATTAAGCAATATTGTCGGTTCATCAACCGCCTTAGGTTCATCTGTATGGTCAGGTGATTGTGCTACATTATCTTTAGTAGCTGGTTCATGTTCTGAATCAAATCTACGAACTGTAACTGGTCTAACAGCTGGTGAGACTTACTATGTAAGAGTTTTCACAACAACTGCTACAACAGGTCAAAATACAACCTTTGATATTTGTATCGGAACACCACCACCACCACCAGCAAACGATGATTGTTCGGGAGCTATTGAAATAACAGCAGGAGGAACAATTTCTAGTTTTCCAGTAGCTGGGTCTACTGTTAGTGCAACTAATTCTGTAGGTCTTCCAGCATTATCTTGTGTTGCTACAAACCGTTCCAATGATGTTTGGTATAGTGTAGTAGTGCCAGCATCTGGATCTTTAACGATAGAAACAGCGCCTGCACCAGGAACGGTGATGACTGATTCTGTACTTACTATCTTTTCTGGTACATGCGGATCGTTAGTTGAAATTGGTTGTGATGATGATTCATCTGCGTCTGGTAATTACTCCTTAGAAGCATTAACTGGTTTAACTCCGGGTGACGTTATTTATATTGGCGTTTGGAGATATGGAACTACATTAGATGGTGACTTCTTGGTGTCTGCTTATGATGCTTCATTGTTGAGCAACTCGTCATTTGAAAACGAAAACTTCAGATCTTATCCAAACCCAGTGAAAGATGTGTTGAATTTATCATACAATAAAACTATTTCTAATGTGTCCGTATTTAATTTATTAGGGCAAGAGGTAATGATAAAATCAATTAATGCGAACCAATCACAAATTGACATGTCACAATTATCAGCAGGGACGTATTTAGTTAAAATAACTGCAGACAATCAATCACAAACAATCAAGGTGATCAAAGAATAAGTTTTTCATTTTGAATAATTTAAAAGCCACTTTCAAGTGGCTTTTTTTATTTAAGTAAATAAAAATCGATACTTTAGCACTAGTATTAACGATGAAAAATTTAATTATGAAAAAAATTACTATTAAATTGCTGTGTGGCTTCGTCTTGTTGCTTTCAACAACGATTATTGCGCAGACAAATGACGATTGTGCGAATGCAATTGTTTTGAATTGCGGCGATGTTTTGGTAGGAGAGGTAACCGATTTGGCGACAGGCGGAACGGGAACTTCTTGTATCGGTACTATTGGAAATGATCTTTGGTACTCTTTTATTGGTGATGGACAAATCATTACCTTAACAGCTACTGGAACGATTGAAGAGCCTCAAGTAGAAGTTTACGCAAGTTCGGATGGAACTTGTTCCGGATTTACACCAGGTACTTGCATTGCAAGTGCAGGAACGGGAGCTGCTATAGTAACCGTTAACTTTGTTTCGACTATAGGTACCACGTATTTCATTCATGTTGGAAATTGGATCAATGGTGATCCTGGTGTAACTTTCGATTTGGCGATTACATGTGCTGCTGCACCAACTCCGCCCGCTAACGATGATTGTTCTGGCGCCGAGTCTTTAACTGTAAATACCGATGCAAGTTGTGCTACCGTAACGCCAGGAACAGTTGCAGCTGCTACAGCTTCTTCAGTAGATCCGAACGCTTGCGGTGGATCTGAAGATGATGATGTTTGGTACTCCTTTGTTGCCACCGAGAGTGCGCATATAATTAATTTTTCTAATTTTACAGGTTCAACAACAACCATATCTTCATCATTGTGGACTGGTGATTGTAACGCTTTAACTTTAGTGACGGGATCTTGTTCTACCGTTAATTCTAGAATAGTAAACGGACTAACCGCTGGAGAAACGTACTATTTAAGAGTTTATACAGCAACTGCAACCGTTTCACAAACTACCACTTTTGATATTTGTATCGGAACACCACCGCCACCTCCAGCCAATGATGAATGTGATGGCGCAGTCAGTTTGACTGTAAACCCAGATGCTAGTTGTACTTTGTTTGAAACAGGAACAATTCAAAGTGCTACAGCCTCAGCGTTAGATACAGCAGCTTGTGGAGGAACAGAAGATGATGACGTTTGGTTTTCATTTGTTGCGGAAAGTACAGTTCAAAAGATAAATTTGAACAATATTGTGGGTTCGACAACTGACTTATATCATTCTCTTTGGACAGGTGATTGTGTTGGTCTTGCATTGGTTCCAAATTCTTGTTCAGATGCTAATGCTAGCACGCCAGGCGGTTTGGTAATTGGTCAAACTTATTATGTTAGAGTTTATTCGTTTACTGGAACTTTTGGGCAGACCACGACATTTGACATTTGTATTGGAACGCCGCCGCCGCCGCCTTCGAATGATGATTGCGTAAATGCAATCCCAAATGAATTGCGGAGATGTTTTAACTGCTCAAATTACGGACTCAGCAACTGGGGGTTCAGGAACATCTTGTGTGGAACCATAGGAAATGACATTTGGTATTCTTACGTTGGTGATGGACAAGTAATTACTTTAACTGCTACTGGCACTGTAGAGGAGCCACAAGTAGAAGTATATGCTAGTACAGATGGCACTTGTGCAGGTTTTACAGCTGGAAATTGTATCGCAAGTGGCGGAACTGGAGATCCGTTAGTAACCTTGAATTTTGTTTCAGTGATTGGAACTACATATTATATTCACGTTGGAAATTGGATTAATGGAGATCCTGGTGTGACTTTCGACTTGGCAATTACCTGCGAAGCACCACCAACACCGCCAGCTAATGATGAGTGCTCTGGTGCAGAGTCATTAACGGTAAATCCTGATGATCAATGTGCAGTAGTAGCATCAGGAACTGTAGCTGGAGCTACCGGTTCTGCGGTTGATGCCGCGTCTTGTGCAGGAACGGAAGATGATGATGTTTGGTATTCTTTTGTTGCTTCAGATGCACTTCAAACTATCCGATTCAATAATATTGTAGGAACCTCCACTGGTTTGTCTTCTTCAGTATGGTCTGGAGACTGTAGCGCATTGGCTTTGGTCCCTGGTTCATGCTCTGCGGTTAATTTGAGAACAGTTACTGGCCTAACAGCAGGAGAAACCTACTATGTGAGAGTTTACACAACGACAGCAACTGCTTTACAAAATACCACTTTTGATATTTGTATCGGAACTCCGCCACCGCCACCAGCCAATGATGATTGTACAGGAGCTATTGAATTAACAGTAGGAGCAAATTTTGACGCTTCACCGACCACTGGTTCTAATGTTAGTGCTACAAATTCATTAGGTCTTCCTACTTTATCTTGTGTTGCTACGAATCGTTCTAATGATGTTTGGTATAGTGTTGTTGTACCTGCCTCTGGAACTTTAACTATTGAAACTAGACCATCAACAGGAACAGTAATGACTGACTCGGTCTTGAGTATATTCAGTGGTGCATGTGGATCATTGGTTGAAATAGGCTGCGACGACGATTCATCAGCTTCAGGAAATTTCTCACTGGAACTATTAACAGGATTGACACCAGGAGATGTTATTTACATCGGTGTTTGGCGATATGGTACAACACTTGACGGGGAATTTCAAATTTCCGCTTACGACACACTATTAAGTAATTCTATTTTTGAAAGTGCAAACTTTATATCCTATCCAAACCCAGTGAAAGATGTATTGAACTTGTCATACAATAAAACTATTTCTAATGTGTCCGTATTTAATTTATTAGGACAAGAAGTGATGATAAAATCAATTAATGCGAACCAAACGCAAATTGATATGTCCGGGTTAACAGCAGGAACTTACCTACTGAAAGTAACAGCCGATAATCAAGTTAAAACAATCAAAGTGATTAAAGAATAATAATTTTCTTTTTGATAATTAAAATCCACCTTCGGGTGGATTTTTTATTTTAACAATTGTCATAAGTTTTTTTGCTACTTTAGTACTTTATTTAAAATTCTACCCAATTATGAAGAAAATTACCCTTTTGTTTTTCTTAATCTTCCTTAAAGCCAATGCGCAGTCTGTTGGAGGTTATCTTTTTAGTCAATCTACAGAAAGCTACACGTCAGTTTCAGGGATTAATTCAACTGCGGCGGGAGATGACGGACTACAAAATAATATTTCAATTGGTTTTGCTTTTAATTATGGGGGCGAAACCTATACAACTTTCAGTATTAGTACGAATGGATTTATTCGCCTAGGAAATGATATTGTAAATCAATCATGGGTAAATGGACTTTCGTTGACAAACAATCAAAGTCCAATGATTGCCGCTTTTTGGGATGATCACAACAGAACGACTGGTTCTATTCAGTATTTCGTTTCGGGCACTGCACCTAATAGAGTTTTATCCGTAGGTTGGGATTCCATAAACATAGGTAATGGAGGCAATGTAAGTGCCACTGCTTTCGGATCATTTAAAATGAGTTTACAAGAAACATCAGGAATAATAGAGTTTGTATACGGACCAACAATGAATCTTGGAGGTGGATTAACCGCTTCGATTGGATTAAATGATTTGACTTCATTTTTGAGCATTTCTCCTAGTTCTGCAATCGCTTCTTCATCAAACACTTTGGCAGATAATGCCATTGGATCAACAACGTTTTTATTGGGTCAGAAATTTACTTTTACGCCAGTGCCGCAATGCAGCGGAACTCCAGAACCAGGCAATACAATTGCTAGTTTAACCACTATTTGCGAGGGATTTCCATTTGATTTGAGTTTGCAAAATCAAATAGAAAGCTTTGGTATTTCCTATCAATGGCAGAGTTCTACTACGGGAATTAATTACGTAGATATTGCCGATGAAAATAATGCCACTTTGACGACATCACAAACGGTTGGGACATTCTATCGATGTGTTGTTTCTTGTGGAGCTTCAAGTAACGCAAGTACTCCCGTAGAAGTAGTAATGAACAATCCTAGCCAATGTTTCTGCTTTCCTTCATATACAAACGGAAAAACTGATGGCGATTTAATTTCAAATGTAGTTTTAACAGGAACAAGTTTATCGAACAATACAGGAACCGCTCCTGTGAATCCTTTTTACACTTATTTTAGCGGACAACCAAATCTCACAGCAACATTACAAGCAGGGTATAATTACGTTTTAAATGTGACGGTAGGAACGTATCAGCAACAAAATGTAGCAGTATGGATTGATTTCAATGATGATACTATTTTTACTATAGACGAAAGAGTAGGCTATACTACTGCGGAAATTGGTTCAAACGAAACAGGTGTCTTTACACTTAACATCCCGTGCGGTGCAGCGGCAGGAATTCATAGAATGAGAATTAGAGATGTATACAATCAAGAAGCTATAAACATCGACCCATGTGAAAATTATGGTTATGGAGAAACTGAAGATTATGACGTCACTATTGAATTGCCAACAGGATGCCAAGCGCCTTATGGTTTAGGGATAGGTAGTGTCAATTCTACGAGTGCTGAACTGCTTTGGACTGCCGGTTGCAATCAATCTATTTGGGATGTTCACTATACTTTAGCTGGAGGTGGACTTCCTTCAGGCGCTCCGACCAATTTGGGTGTTGTCATTCCTTTTTCAGTAACAGGCCTTATTCCTTTTACAGCTTATGAATTTTATGTAAGAGCGGTTTGTTCAGATTCATCTACAAGTAGTTGGTCTGGACCGTTTTCATTTTCAACATTGCCGGTTGCTGTGGCAAATGATGATTGCGAAACAGCAGTCGCGTTAAATATTGGGACAACTTTTGAAGAAAACGCAGTCATCGGAACCAATGTTGGGGCAACAAAAACAATTGGACCACCAAACCCTACTTGTGCAATTTTTGGTTTTGGCGGGGATGTTTGGTATAGTGTAGTAGCTCCACCAGATGGCAATCTAACGTTGGAAGTTCGTCAAGATCCTGGTTCACTTTTTTATAGATTCTGGTTTAACAGCATTTTCAGGTAGTTGCAGCGGTTTAACAACAATTGGTTGCAGTGATGATGAAGGTATCGGAGGTTTTTCGATTTTAAATTTGACAGGTTTGACTCCAGGAGAAACAGTTTATGCTAGAGTATGGGAATTTGCTAATGATACGTTCGGTACCTTTCAGTTTTCTGCTTATAGTCCAACTTTAGCAATGAACACCTTTAACCAATCAGGTCTAAAAGTATATCCAAATCCGGTTAAAGACATTCTTACTCTATCCTCTATAAATAGTATTACAAAAGTGACAATATACAATTTGCTAGGGCAGGAGGTTGTTTCAAAGGTAGTTATCGGAAACGATATTCAAATTGATCTTTCCGATTTGTCTACAGGGACTTACATTGCGAAAATTAATTCAGCTTCTCAGAGCAAGACCATCAAAATAATAAAAGAGTAAATATGCTTTCTTCATATGTTCAAAAGCCACCTCAACAGGTGGTTTTTGTTTTTGATAAAGTTTATCTTTGTTAAAATTCTTGAATATGTACTTTTCAATTATTATCCCAGTTTACAATCGTCCGGACGAAATGGAGGAATTATTGAATAGTCTTCAGCTACAAGACTACGAAGCCGATTTTGAAGTAGTCGTTGTTGAAGATGGTTCAACTTTAAAGTCAGATGAAGTTGTTAAACGTTATTCCCAGAAGCTAAGAATTTCATACTACAACAAGGAAAATTCAGGACCGGGAGATTCTAGGAACTTCGGAATGAAAAACGCGAAAGGCGATTATTTTTTAATTTTCGATTCCGATTGTATTATTCCTGCACCGTATTTGTCAGAAGTTAAAAAGGCTTTAGAAAATGGTTATGTCGATTTTTTTGGTGGACCAGACAAAGCTATGGATTCATTTTCTGATATTCAAAAAGCGATCAATTTTTCAATGACATCATTCCTAACGACAGGAGGCGTAAGGGGAGGAACTGAAAAGGTGAATAAGTTTCAACCGCGAAGTTTCAACATGGGAATTTCAAAAGCTGCTTTTGTCGCGTCGGGAGGCTTTGGAGATATTCATCCTGGAGAAGATCCCGATTTAACCATTCGATTATGGGAACTCGGTTTTAGTTCAAAATTAATTCCAGAGGCATATGTTTACCACAAAAGGAGAATCGATTGGGACAAGTTTGCTCTTCAGACTTTGAAATTTGGAAAAGCGAGACCAATATTGAACTCATGGTATCCAAATTATCAAAAATGGACTTATTTTTTTCCTTCCATGTTCTTAATTGGATTCTGGTTTTCTTTGTTTTTATTGCTATTTGTACAAGATCTACCGTTTAAGTTATTTTGTATTTATTTCTTGATGATCTTTATAGTATCGGCAGTGCAAAATAGAAATATCGCTATAGGATTCTTGTCTGTAATTGCAACTTGGATTCAATTTAAAAATTATGGATTTGGCTTTCTGAATTCCCTTTTCAAGTTACATATTTTGAAGCAGAAACCACAAGAAGCATTTCCAGAATTATTTTTTAGAAAATGACAAAAATTATAGGACTAACAGGAGGAATTGGAAGGAAAACGACCATTGCCAATTATATCAAATCGTTGGGAATACCAGTTTATATAGCAGACGATGAAGCAAAGAAATTACTAAATGATGAAACCATCCAAAAGAAAATAAAAATGCTTTTGGTGAAACAATTTTGTAAACAATATACTAAGCAAAGAGAAACTTTCGAAGATTGTTTTCAACGACCCAGACAAATTGAAAAAACTAAATAGCATTATTCATCCAGCTGTGAAAGCACATTTCAAAGAATGGCTCGAAGATTATAAAGAGGTGCCAATGGTTGTTAAAGAAGCCGCAATTCTTTTTGAGAGTGGAAGTGACAAAGATTGCGACGCTGTTATTACAGTGGTAGCTCCTCTAACAACAAGAATCGAAAGAGTGGAAAATAGAGACAATATTTCTAAACAAGAAGTCTTAAATCGAATTAAAAACCAATGGACAGACGAGATGAGATTGGAAAAAAGTGATTATTCTATTGAAAATAATGACCTTACAAAAGCGTTTCAGCAAGTAGATGAAATTCTTAAAAAAATAGTAAATCATTAATTTTTGCATTTGTTGTTAATCTTTGGTTAATGTATTTATAGTATAAATGTTAAAATGTTAACTTTGTTGAGATGAATAAATTGTTTTTTCGATTGCTTGTAGTATTAATGACTTTGTCCTTAATAGGAATCGTGTTAGTGCAAGTATATTGGTTTAACACTTCTTTCAAAAATAATGAAGAACAATTTAGGTTTCACGTAAAGCAAGTTATAGGAAATGTTGCCGATCGACTTGAAAAAGAGGAGGCTTTTAGTTTTATTGATAAATACAAAAAACTAAAAGACAGTATCGGTAAAGAACCTCAAAAAAGTGACTTTCTAGAATTTGGTTACTACCAACGAAATTCACGCACTAATGAAACCATCATTTATTCTAACAACATTATTTCTGAAGATTATAATATTTCATCTTCGTTCTTTGATAAAAAATCGGACAGTATTAAGCTAAAGAACTTTTCTACAAAAAGAACAACGGAGGTTTATGCCAATCCTGATATCGACAAATCGGGATTAGATCAAAAAGTAACTCCAGATATTAAAATCACGAAGTCAGGAAAGTTAGATATTCTAGATAATGCGCAATTTGAAATTTTCTTCAAAGATATTGCTGCTGCTAAACCATTACAGGAAAGGATTTCTAGAGAAAAATTACAGCAACTTCTTAAAGAAGAATTAGTTGAATATGGTGTTAACACCGCTTTCGAATTCAGTATTTACAGTAACGGATTAGCAACAAAGATCCAATCTGAAAACTTCAGGTTTGATAAATACGACACCTATTCAATTCCTGTTTTTAAAGATAATGAAGGTAACGAAAAGTATATGTTGCTGGTGTGTTTCCCAAACAAAGAAAAGTTTCTTTTCTCAGAATTGGTTGGAATCTCGCTGTTATCAATAATATTTACTTTGGTAATCGTTATTGCATATTCAAGCGCGCTAAATCAATTGATTCGTCAACGTCAAATTTCTGAGATCAAAACAGATTTTATCAATAACATGACGCACGAATTTAAGACGCCAATAGCTACGATAAACTTTGCGTTAGATGCAATCAAAAATCCAAAAGTTATTGAAGACAAGGAAAAAGTACACCGCTATTTACAAATGATTCGTGACGAAAATAAGCGAATGCACGCGCAAGTTGAAAATGTATTACGCATATCGAAGTTGGAGAAAAAGGAACTCGAAATCAATAAAGAATCAAACAATATTCACGACATTCTCGAAGAAGCCATTGAACATGTAAGTCTTATCGTTGAAGATCGTCAAGGAGTAATCAATACGCATTTTGAAGCCAAAAGAACAACCGCACTGCTTAATGATGTTCATTTTACAAACGTATTAGTCAATGTTTTAGATAATGCTATAAAATATTCGCCAGAACCACCAATCATTGATGTTTACACTGAAAATATAAAGGACTTTGTCATTATCAAAATTAAGGATCAAGGAATCGGAATGAGCAAGGCTGCGCAAAAAAGAATTTTTGAAAAGTTCTACAGAGAACATACGGGCGATGTGCATAATGTCAAGGGACACGGACTAGGATTATCCTATGTCAAAAGAATTATAGAAGACCATAACGGACAAATATTCGTTGAAAGTGAAAAAGAAAAAGGAAGCACTTTCATCATAAAAATACCACTAATCAACTAAACTAAATTGCTATGGAAACAGAAAACAAAAAAATCCTTCTCGTAGAAGACGACCAAAATTTTGGTGCTATCTTAAAGGATTACCTCGTGCTGAATGACTTTGATGTCACTTTGGCAAAAACGGAATGGAAGGTTTCGAAAAATTTAAAAAAGACACCTTCGATTTGTGTATCTTGGATGTGATGATGCCGTACAAAGACGGTTACACACTTGCCAAAGAAATTCGCGAAAAAAACAAAGAAGTGCCCATCGTTTTCTTGACGGCAAAGTCAATGAAAGAAGATGTACTCAAAGGATACAAAGTAGGAGCAGACGACTATCTCAACAAACCTTTTGATTCTGAAGTGTTGTTGATGAAAATCAAAGCCATCATGCAACGTAAAGCCAATGATGTCAAAACCGATCATGTGAAATTTGAATTCCAAATCGGAAATTTCCACCTGAATTCTAAATTGCGCTTTTTGACATTCAAAAATGAAGAACCAATCAAATTGTCTCCGAAAGAAAACGAATTGCTAAAAATGTTGGCGGTTTATGAAAATGACCTAATGCCAAGAGAATTAGCGCTCACCAAAATCTGGAGAGATGACAATTACTTCACCTCAAGAAGTATGGATGTTTATATCGCCAAATTGAGAAAATACCTCAAGCTAGACGAAGATGTAGAAATCCTCAACATACACGGCGAAGGTTTCCGATTGGTAGTCAAAAACAAAGTGGCTAGTTAAATAGTAAAGCTCTGAGAAATCGGAGCTTTTTTTATGAGAAGCATTTTCCCGCTATCCACTGCAATCTTTGCTGGCGAACAACGCCAACAAAGGATTTCCGTTGCTATCGGGGCTAGGGGCACTAAGAAGATACAAGTACTATTTCCAGTTGACAGCCAAAGCAAAAACAGATTTATTTTCTTTTGTAATACTAAAAACAGTTTGGCTTTCTGAATTCAATTCGTGAATTTCAACGACCTCGCCCAAGGATAATTCTTTCAAGAAATTCATATCTAAACTCGCAATCGATTTGTTCAACATTACTTCTTGATCAACAAGGTCTAGACACCATTCTAAGTATTTCACGTTATTAACGTGATTGACAATATCCAAATCTGATAAAACCACTTTCCTTTCAAAAAGTAATTGTTTCGATTCGTCAATTTCAATTTTTGAAAAGGGTAGTAAAGTTGCTTTATTTTCTGGGAATTTTTCGCAATGGTCATGCGCCAAAACCATGCCTTCTGGTCGTCGTGTTTTGGTGTTGAAGACCGCCCAAAAAGTTTCGATGCCAATACACTTTTTCCCATTTACCGATACTTCCAATGCACGAACCGATCGGGAATTCTCTAAAGAGTTGATCCAGGTTTTGATGGTAATAATATCTTTCCATTTGGGAAGTATACTAACTTCTAGTCGCATTCTGCTCAATACCCAAGCTTGATCGAACTTTTGCATGTCAACAAAACTAAAACCACCAGACTCGGAATGCGCCGCAGCGGTCAATTGCAACAGATTACACAAATCAGTGTAACGCAAATATCCGTTGGGTGTGCATTGCATAAAATTGATTTCCCATTCTTGGGAATAGATAGAACTAAAGTTGGGCGCTATTGGCATATTTATTTTATCGCCGAGAATTCACGAATAAGTCTTTCTTGATAGAGTTCTAAAATTCGTGCTTTCGTGGCTATTTTTAGATTATTGAATCAATAAATTGAATGATTTCCTTTGGGTCAGTTTTGAAATCAAACCACTTCGTAGCTTCATTTCTCTTAAACCAAGTGAGTTGTCTTTTGGCAAAACGTCGCGTGTTTTTCTTGATTTCTTCTATGGCAAATGGTAACGAAATTTTCTCGTCAATACAATCAAATAGTTCTTTATAACCAACTGTTTGTAAAGCGTTTAGATTTTTATATGAAATAAGGTTTTTGACTTCTTCAAGTAGTCCAGCAGCCATCATCAAATCGACGCGTTGGTTGATGCGATCATACATCAAACTTCGTTCAGCTTCTAAACCAATAACTATTGGTGTAAAACCTCTGGTATTCTTTTTTTGGTTTAGGAAACTTGAATAAGGTTTGCCGGTTCCTAAGCAAACTTCCACAAAGCGCATCATCCGTTGTGGATTGAGCAACGTTTGTGGATTCTCGGCGGCAAGTTTGTTATAATACGCTGGATCTTTTTCTTGCAATTGTTCTTGCAAATATGGAAGTCCATGTTGCTTATAATTCTTCGAAACCAAATCGCGAAACTCAGTTTCAATCTCCGGAAACGTCGAATCCTTTGAGAACGGCGTCTACGTAAAGTCCAGAACCACCAACTAGGATTGCAAAATCTTTCTCAACATATAATTCCTCAAGCTTGGCCATGGCTTCTTTTTCGAAATCGCCGACGGTATAATTTTCAGTGACCGAACGATTGTGAATAAAATGATGTTTTGCTGCGGCTAATTCCTCGATTGTTGGAGCAGCAGTACCAATATTCATTTCGCGATAAAACTGTCGACTGTCGCAAGACAAAATCTCACAATCGTAATGTTGCGCCAATTGAATGCTCATCGCAGTTTTTCCGATGGCTGTTGGTCCGACGATGACTATGAGGTATTTCAATTTTTTTAATTCAATATTCGTTATTCAACATTGCTTCGCCAGTTCGCTGACGCTCGGGTCAATATTCAACATTTTTTTTTGAAGGCTGATCAACGAACAACGAATGTTGAATGTTGATCTAGTGCCCTAGCCCCGATGGCAGTGGCATCCTTTTTATGCTGAACTCGTTTCAGTATCTCGACTTAAACTCGTTTATCATTTGAAGATCCTGAAACGAGTTCAGGATAAAAAGATAGAACGAACAGCGGGAAATAGCTCCTAAAAATACAACAACTTCACGCTTCTACTTCTTCGAATTTGACTTTGAATGATGGTTCTAGTATCTCGATTGTTTTCCATGGGCGTCAACATATTCTTTAGGATTTCGATGTTTCTGATTTGGTAATTCAAATCGTAGAACGCGTAACCTTTGTAAATGCCGTTTTCTATCAGTACTGCCGAGCGCTCGTTGATGGTTCTTCCGCGGTCTGTAATGACGATGGTTTTGTTTTCAAAGACATTTTTGTCGATGAATTCTTGCACTCGTGCGTTATATTCTTCAGGCGAAATATTTCCAATACAAGCGCCGTCACATTCCTTGATCGTGTATTGAAAACAATGGTTCTTAGTTTCGTACAAACCGGTTAATTTCTGACACAGTTTGTAGTGTGCCGTGATTCTAAACAGCGCATTTTTGCCTTCTTGAAACGTCGTGAAAGACGTGATTTCCTTTTTTCTCCCATCTGCTTTTTGCAGCAATAGATTGAGGTAGCCTTGTTCATCTTTCTCCGCATACAATGCCCATTGAAAAATGCTTTTGCGTTGTGAACGGTTGTAAATAGGCTGATTGATTTTTATTTCTTCACTTTCTTTGAGCAAGGCGATGAGTTCACTTCCGGTTTCTTCATAGGTCACCGCAAAAACTTCCAACTGGATTTTCTTGCATTTGTTGGTTGTTCCAGTAAAATGCTGGTTGATTCTTTTCTTGATGTTTTTGCTTTTGCCAATATAAATGATGGAACCATCTTCGCGATGGATATAATAAACGCCCGTTTTTGAAGGCACACTCTCCACAATGTCCAGTAGTTTCGGCGCCATTCCTTTGATAATTTCCGTCTGAACCATATCTTTTACAATGATCTTTTCGACATCTTTATCGAGCAGCATTTTGAAAAGTTTGACGGTGGCGAGTGCATCGCCATTGGCTCGATGTCTGTCTGCCATTGGAATTCCGAGTGATCGAACTAATTTTCCAAGGCTATACGAAGGTTGTTCGGGCATTAGCACTTTTGCTAATTCAACAGTGCAAAGTGTTTTGCAGTCGAAAGCATAACCCAGGCGACGAAATTCAGTACGTAAGATTCGATAATCAAAAGAGGCGTTATGTGCTACGATGATACAGTCTTGCGTGATTTCGATGATGCGTTTGGCGACTTCAAAAAACTTGGGTGCCGAGCGCAGCATGGCGTTATTAATGCCGGTTAGTTTTACGACAAAAGGTTGAATGGGAATTTCAGGATTGACCAAGCTAATAAACTGATCGACCACTTCATGACCATCAAAGCGATAGATGGCAATTTCGGTAATGCCTTCTTCGTTAAATTGTCCTCCGGTGGTTTCTATGTCGAGTATTGCGTACAAGCTTTGTTGTTGGTTGTTAGTTGATGGTTGTTGGAAAAAACATTTCTATATTATCGTGTCCCAAAGATACTACTTCCGATTCGAACCATGGTACTACCACATTCGATGGCGAGTTGATAATCGCCGGACATACCCATAGAAAGGGTTTTGAGTTGTCGGTTGTCGGTTGTTAGCTGCTGGTTTTTATCAAATATAGTTTTTAGATGTTGGAATTCTTTCTTAATTTGAGTACGGTTTTCAGTAAACGTTGCCATGCCCATGAGTCCAACGATTTTAATGTTTTTCAGATTTTTGAAAGTATCTGATTGCAATAGCTCGTCGAGTTCATTTTCATCCAATCCGAATTTTGTTTCTTCTTCAGCAATGTGAACTTGCAAAAGACAATCGATAATTCTGTTATTTTTTTGTGCTTGTTTGTTGATTTCCTCTAGTAATTTAAGACTATCGACGCCGTGAACTAAACTCACGTATGGCGCCATATATTTGACTTTGTTGCTTTGAATATGTCCAATCATATGCCATTCGATATCTTTGGGCATTTGTTCCCATTTATCGGTCATTTCTTGAATTTTGTTCTCACCAAAAACACGCTGACCAGCTTCGTACGCCTGCATGAGGTCGGAAACGGGTTTGGTTTTAGAAACTGCTACTAAGGTAACCTGTGACGGTAATGTAGCCTTTATATTGAGGAGATTTTCTCGAATGGACATGTTTTAAGATTTAGATTATCGAATTCAATGCGTTACAATTCATAAATGACCAATCCGCTTCTGAATTTTGGTTCGATATACGTACTTTTTGGAGGCATGATGTAATGATTATCGGCTAGCACTTTGATTTCTTTGATATCGCACGGAAACAATATGAATCCAACTTCAAATTCACCGTCATCAATTTTTTCTTTTAGGACTTGAATCGGATGTTTTCCCGAAATATATTCGATGCGTTCATCGTTTCTCAAATCATGAATATTCAAAAGACTCGACAGCACTTTATCATAAAGTATTTGGGTGTCAAGCGATTCTAATTCAGATTTGAAACCACCATTTTCTTCCTTGAGCTTTAATTGGTAGTATTGACCGTCCAAGTACATTCCAAATTGATGTTTTGCAATTGGTCTGCTATAGCTTTGATCTAGATTTTCAATGGTAAATGTTTTGCTTAATGCTTCTAAAAATTCCGCTTTGGATAGCCCGTTAAGGTCTTTGACCACGCGATTGTATTCGTAAATCTTGACGTTGTTTTCCGAAATTAAGTAACTCAGCATATGGTTTCTAGAAATATTTTCCGAATCTTCATTTTCTTCGGAAAGCAATGCTGAAGCTTCACAACGATGGTGACCGTCAGCAATATACAGATAGTTCGTTTTCTTAAAGATATTCTGCAGCCAACTAATTTCTAGTGCGTCATCGATTTTCCACAGGTAATGGATTTCTTTCTTTGTAGTTGAAAACTCAAAATCCGCTTGTTTTTGTGTACAATTGAAAATCCAGTTTTCGATGGTTTTGTTATCTGGATAAGTCATCAACACGGGCTCGGTATTGAAACTGGAATATTTCATGTATTCCTTTAAAAGACGCACTCGAAAAGCAATAGTGTCTTCGTGTTTTCGAATGATATCGTTGCGATATTCTTCAATGGAAGTTCCGACGATAATACCAGTAAATGACTCCGTTTTGGTAATGATTTTATGAATATAAATAGCAGGCTTGTTGTCTTTGACTAAAATGATTTCATCCTTAAATTCCTGATATTTCTGCTGTACTTGCTTGTATCTTTTTTCGTAAGCAATGGTCTGCTGATTGACAAAAGCAGGTTTTAATACATGTAAAAAAGACAAGGGATTGAAGTCTAATTGAGCCGCCAGTTCAGCATGGACGTATTCTTCGTAGGAACGGCAAGTCACCAAACAAACTTTGTCTCGAGTAGGTCGAACCGCTTCAAAGGGAAAAATACTAGCCATTAGTTAATTGACAATTGATAATTGATAATTTCCGTCGATACGTACTAGTTAATGCTATCTATTTGAAAACATTTTTGCGACTTTTTCCGCTTTTTTACTTTCAGTATAATCGTAAAAACCTTCTCCTGATTTCACGCCCAATTTCCCAGCACGAACCATATTTACTAAGAGTGGGCAAGGTGCGTACTTCGGATTTTTGAAGCCGTCATGCATGACGTGTAAAATTGCCAAACAAACATCTAAACCTATAAAGTCTGCCAATTGCAATGGTCCCATGGGATGCGCCATTCCTAATTTCATTACCGTGTCAATTTCATAAACGCCAGCGACGCCATTGTATAATGTTTCTATCGATTCATTGATCATCGGCATTAAGATTCTATTGGCTACAAAGCCAGGATAGTCATTGACTTCAACCGGAACTTTTCCTAAAGTTACTGACAAATCCATGATGGTTTTGGTCACTTCATCGGAAGTGTTGTATCCGCGGATGATTTCAACCAATTTCATGATTGGCACTGGATTCATAAAGTGCATTCCGATTACTCTTTCTGGATGCGCAACTACGGCGCCAATTTGCGTGATTGAAATAGAAGAAGTATTTGTCGCTAATATTGTTGCATGTGAACAAGCTTCATTCAATTGTTTGAAGATGTTCAGCTTTAGATCGATGTTTTCGGTAGCCGCTTCTACGACCAAGTCCACGCCAACAACACCATCTTTGATGTCAGTATATGTGATGATATTGCCAATTGTTTTTAATTTGTCTTCTTCCGTGATGGTTCCTTTGGCCACCATCCGGTCGAGATTGGCAGCGATGGTCGCCATGCCTTTGTCTAAAGATTTTTCAGAAACGTCGATTAATTTTACGGTGAATCCGCTTTGAGCAAAAGTGTGGGCAATTCCATTTCCCATCGTGCCAGCTCCTATTACAGCTATGTTTTTCATTTTTTACGTTTGGTTTTATTGAACCATTAAGGAATTAAGAAAATTAAGTTTTTGATTAATCTTAATTTCTTAATGGTTTTGATTTTATTATTTAAAGCAATCTATAATTTGATATGCCACTCGAAGTGCTTCCGTTCCTTGTTCGAGCGTAACGATTGGAGTTGTATTATTATTGATGGCGTCTGCAAATGTTTCTAACTCGTCTAAAATCGCGTTATTTGGTGCCACATCTGGATTGGCAAAGTAAATTTGCTTTTTGATACCTTCGGCATTTTGTAGAATCATATCGAAATCGCCAGGAGTTTCGGGCGCATCTTTCATTTTCACGACTTCACAAATTTTGTCTAAGAAGTCAACGGAGATATAGGCGTCTTTTTGGAAGAAACGCGATTTACGCATGTTTTTCATCGAAATTCTACTGGAAGTGAGGTTTGCAACACAGCCATTTTCGAATTCAATTCGAGCATTGGCAATATCTGGCGTATCACTAATGACAGACACTCCGCTTGCGTTGATTCTTTTTACTTTGGAATGAACCACGCTCAAGATTGCATCAATGTCGTGTATCATCAAATCTAAAACAACGGGAACATCCGTGCCACGCGGGTTGAATTCGGCTAAGCGATGACATTCGATGAACATCGGATTATCGATCATGTCTTTGGTGGCTATGAATGCAGGATTGAATCGCTCGACATGTCCCACTTGTCCTTTGACTTTGTATTCTTTGGCTAAGGCGATGATTTCTTCGGCTTCGGCTACGGTATTTGAAATAGGCTTTTCTATAAAAACATGTTTTCCTGATTTGATGGCGACTTTCGCACATTTGTAGTGTGATAAAGTGGGCGTCACGATATCAATCACATCGACCGCGTGAATGAGCGTTGCAATGGTATTGAATTGTTTGTATCCGAACTCTTCTGCGATTTTTTTTCCGTTTTCGAGATTTTCGTCATAGAATCCGACGAGTTCGTATTTGGAAGATTGTTGTAATAATTTGAGATGTATTTTTCCGAGGTGGCCTGCGCCTAAAACACCGACTTTTAGCATAAAATAAATTTTGAACAAAAATAGAAATTAATTAGGATTAGAACGGGATATTGATGCAATATTTTAGCCCTGATAGTAGCGGCATCCTTTTTATGCTGAACTCGTTTCAGTATCTATAAATAGTGATCATAGGGTGGCGGAGATGCTGAAACGAGTTCAGCATAAAAAGATATAGCGAATAGCAGGAAATAGCTCCTAAAAATTACAATTACTTTCTTATTTTTGACGTCAAATTTAACCTCGACATTGAAAGATACAGCCAAACATCAAGGACTTCGCAACCAATTAGCCGCTTTGCTCAAGGAGAAAGGAATTACAGATAAGAATGTATTGGATGCGATTAAGAAAATTCCACGACATCTTTTCTTGAATTCGAGTTTTGAAGATTTTGCCTATCAAGACAAAGCGTTTCCGATAGGAGCGGGGCAAACCATTTCGCAGCCCTATACGGTGGCATTTCAAAGTCAATTGTTGGAAGTAAAAAAAGACCACAAAGTACTAGAAATAGGAACAGGGTCAGGTTATCAAACGGCGGTTTTGTGTTTGATGGGTGCTAAAGTATATAGCATCGAAAGGCAAACCGAGTTGTTTAAGCAAACTTCAGCTTTACTCCCAAAATTGGGTATTCGTCCTAAACATTTATCTTTTGGCGATGGTTATAAAGGATTGCCAAATCACGCTCCGTTTGATAGTATCATTGTAACAGCAGGCGCGCCAATTATTCCACAGCCTTTGATGGCACAACTAAAAATAGGAGGAAGGTTGGTTATTCCGTTGGGTGAAGAGCATCAAGTCATGACATTATTGATTCGAAAAAACGAAACGCAATTTGAAAAGCATGAGTTTGGTGAATTTCGTTTTGTGCCTTTGTTGGAGAATAAAAACTAGTTTTATTTTGAATTTCTAAAAGCTTCCATTTTGGCTTTTAGTGCTTCCATTTCTTCAAAAAGCAAATCAACTACTTTGTTGTTATCGTTTGTTGGATTGAGTTCACTTTCCACTTCTTGAAGCGCTTTTAATCCAAGAGGTTCTTCAGCGATGACTTGTTTGATTTTTTCTTTTAGCCAGGCTACGAGTAATACTTCCAAATCAATTTCAAGCAATTGCGCTAACTGTTCAACTTGTTTTCTGGTGGGAGTGCGTTGACCGTTTTCGAATTTGCTAATGAGCGCTTGGTCTATCTTCAATAGATTTGCGACTTCTCTGGTTTTGAAGCCTTTGGTTTCTCGTGCTTTTTTGAGTAAAGTGTGCAAGGACAAAAGTGGATTGATTTATGACAAATTTAGTCATAATAATGACACTTAGAAACTTTTTTTGATTCGATCTAAATCGCGTTTGGTATCTTGTTCTTTCAACGATTCGCGCTTGTCGTAGGTTTTCTTTCCACGACACAAACCGATGTCAAGTTTTGCCAATCCTTTTTCGTTGGTATGTAATTTTAGTGGAATGATGGTGAGTCCTTTGGTTTGCACATTTTTATGCAAACTTTTCAATTCCCTTTTATTCAGCAGTAATTTTCGCTCACTTCTGGCTTTGTGATTGAATTGGTTTCCGAAGGCGTATTCTTCGATGTAGGTGTTGATGGCGAACAGTTCCATAGCATCGTTGAATTCACAAAAACTTTCCGTGATATTTGCTTTCCCCAACCGAATCGATTTGATTTCAGTTCCGCTTAAAACAATTCCAGCCGTATACGTTTCGAGAATTTCATAATCGAAGCGCGCTCTCTTATTTAGAATGTTAACCGTTTTCAGCATAGGAGCGCAAAGATACTACAAAATATGAATTGTAGAAAAGCAAATATTACCTTTCATTGCGGTTCCTTTTAAAAGGCCATTTTACTTTTTTTAGATTTTTATTAACATTTGATTATTGAATCAATTGATTTATTAACTTCGTCTTTAAATCACTAAAAATCAATTTTATGAGAAATAAAGTATTACTCTTTTCCTTGTTATTTATCACCATTTTTAGCGCTTGTAATCAAGAAGAAAATGAAGTCGCTCCAATCGTTATTGACGCTGCACAAAAGGAGCCAATGACGACTTCACAAGTTAATAAAGTCATAGATGATGCGATTACGGCTCGTGGAAATTTTGATTGGAAAGATGCCTCAAGCCAGATGATTTGGAGTGCTGCACATCATGGGAACAATTTGATGACGATTGGTTTTGGAACTTCGGCGAAGGATTTCGACCGTGCAAAAAGTCCAAAGAACCAACTGATTCAAGAAGAATTGTTGAAAATCATTTTGACTTATGAAGATCAGCCATTAGAAAAAGTTCTGGTTTCTGCCGACGCTGATTTAAATTTGATCAATGTTATCATCACCAAGCAAGAAACGATTATTGCTTTAAAAAGAAGCAAGTATATTCGATATATAGAGCCAGCAGATTATCGCTATGTTTCGATAAAAAACGGGCAAATGCGCGCTGCTGCTAGTAGTTCAAGTTCATCGGGTTGCGGCTACGAGTCGCAAGTCTTAAATGTTTCAGATTATACTACGGTAACGCCGAATGCGAAAGTGCCTTGGGCGTTTTACCAACATAACATTCCGAGTGCATGGACATTAAGCACAGGACGAAACATTACGATTGGTATTATCGATACAGGGATTTCGCCCAATCAAACGATGCTAGGAAGTAGTTTCAATACGGGAGATTCTTCTGGTCGTACGGTTCAAAAATTTGGTGTGTATATCGATTCGATTTGGCCTTGGAGTACAACAACTGACGGACCGAACGATTTATGCGGTCATGGCACTAGTATGGCGTCGGTAGCAACAGCGCCAAGAAACAACAATGGTCAACCTGTGGGCGTGGCGTATAATGCCAACTTAATCACTTATCGGGCGGCAACCAATGTTGTCATTGATGGCTTTCAAGAGCAAGAAGGCGTGAAGAAAGCTTTTGTCGCGTTGGGCAATAACAGCAATGTAAAAATCATTTCGATGTCGATGGGTTATGTTTTTTCCGTTGGAAAAATTGTAGATGCCATTCGACTCGCCTACAGTAAAGGCAAACTAATCTTCTGTGCTGCGGGAACTTCTACCAGTTTTACCACTTTTGTGGGTGTCATTTTCCCAGCTTGGATGACAGAAACTGTGGCGGTAACCGGCGTTAAAGAAGGAGCAACTGTTGTGGCTTGCGACGATTGTCATACCGGAAATAAAGTTGATTTCACCATCGTCATGCAAAGAGCAGCAACTGGTAAAAATGTCCCTGTGAATAGTTATTACAATGCACAAACTGATTATGTTGGTGGTTCATCGGTGGCAACAGCAACAACTGCGGGAATTGCCGCTTTGGTTTGGTCTAAAAATCCAACGTGGACCAGAGATCAAGTTTTAACTAAAATGAAGCAATCCGGAAATTTCTATCCTAATAGAAGTTCAGAATATGGTTTTGGAAATGTGAATGCGTTTTTGGCGGTTCAGTAAATTTCCACAATGAATAAAAAAACCACCAAGATCTATTTTGGTGGTTTTTTTTATGAATAGCAATTTTAGAGTTGTACTTTTGTCTCATGCAACCCAACACTTCCAAAGATCCATTACACGGCGTAACGCTACAAAAAATAGTCGAACAATTGGTCGACTATTATGGTTTTGATACTTTATCTGAACTCATCAAAATCAAGTGCTTTACGGACAATCCGAGTGTGAAGTCAAGTTTGACTTTCTTAAGAAAAACACCTTGGGCGAGAAAAAAAGTAGAAGATTTGTATATCAAAACTTTACCAAAATTCGAAAAGTAAAAATCTATTTTTTGAAGTCTCTCTTCAGCAAGGAATAAATCACCGTGTCGATAAACCTTCCGTCGAAGAACTCATTTTCTAAAATATGTGCTTCTTTGACAAATCCATTTTTTTGTAGTACGCGCCCCGAAGCTAGGTTGTTCGGGTCGATAATGGCTTCGATAGAATGTAAATTCATTTCTTCAAAACCATAGCGAACCACTTCTTTGATTGCCTCTGCAACAATGCCTTGTCCATGATATTCTGGCAAAATCATATAGCCAATTTCCGCGCGATAGTTTTGCGGTTGAATTCTAAAATGACCAATAATTCCGATTAGATTGGGATTTCCTTTTATTGTAATTGCCCAATTGATGCCTTCGTTGTTGTCAATTTTAGCATTAATCATTGCAATATGTTCTAAGGCTTCCTCATCATTTTTCAACAAAGGTCTGGGAATAAACTTCATAGTCGAAGGATTGCTCCGTAACGCAAAAACTTCCTTAACATCCGAATTCTCAAGTCGTCGCAGCAGTAATCGATTTGTTTCTAAGTTCGGAAATGGTTCAAAATTGATGTTAATCATTGACAGATTTATAAGATAATTTCAATAGAATAAGAACACTCAAAAGTTGCATTGGCTTCCAAAAATTGAATGCCTTCTTTGTTTTCGATATTGCCGTCACTTGAAGTCAAATCGGAGTAACCAAGCCACGGTTCTAGGCAGATGAAGGGAGCATTTGTCTTCGTCCAAATCCCGAAGTTTGTAAAATCTTCAAAATAGAAGTGCAACAACGGTTTGCTTTCTTCAAGAATGGAAATCTTTTTAGAGTTCAGTGATTTGAAGATGAGCGCATCTTTTTCAAACAACGAATAGGTGAGTGGCAGTGTTTTATCAGACAGTGGAATATTCACGGTCGTAGGTGAAAGTAAATCATGTTCTAAAACATAACTTTTCAATTCCTCTGGTTTTTCAAATTCTAACGAGTACGAGTTGAAGGTCTCAGGCAACGCAAATGCTGGATGTCCGCCAATCGAAAAAGGCATTCTTTCATCCATCTTATTAATAATTCTATATTCGATATTTAAAATGCTATTAGTTAAAGTATAACCAATTTGAAGTTCAAAATCGAAAGGGTAATTTGTTTTTGTTTGTTCATTGGATTTTAAAGAAAATACGACAGCATCAGCAGTTTTTTCGATAACTTCAAATTCCATATCACGAGCAAAACCGTGACGAGACAGAACGTAAGATTGGCCTTTGCAACGATATTGATTGTCTTTCAACGTTCCAACAATCGGAAATAAAACAGGTGCATGTTTACCCCAGAAGTCTGGATTTCCATTCCACATAAATTCTCGATGGGAACCAATACTTTTCAGGGAGCATAGTTCAGCGCCTTTACTATCAAATAGTGCAGTGATATCATTATTTTCAATCGTAATTTTCAAGACAAAGTAATTTTTAAATTAGTAAACTGTAGTAAATGTATTTTTTAGAATTGAGAAACCAATAGCAAATACAAATGAAATTTTTAAACAATCAATTGATGTTCTGCAAAAATACAATCAAACTTGACATAAATCCCTATATTTGTTGCCCTTAAACCCAGTATTTGTGAGTCAAATTAATAAACTTAAGATTTTAAATGACCCGATTTACGGATTCATTACGATTCCAAATCCGTTATTGTATGACTTGATTCAGCATCCTTACTTTCAACGATTGCGACGAATTACGCAAATGGGTCTGTCGTATTTGGTTTATCCAGGCGCGCATCACACCCGTTTTCATCACGCATTGGGTTGCATGCACATGATGCAAAAAGCCATTGAAGTATTGAAATTCAAAGGAATTGCCATTTCAAGCGAAGAAGAAAATGCGCTGTTGATTGCCATCTTATTGCATGATATTGGGCACGGACCATTTTCGCATGCGATGGAACATAGTATCGTGGAAAAGGTGAGTCACGAAAACATTTCTCTTTTGTTTATGAATCAGTTGAATCAGGAGTTTGACGGGAAGTTGACCTTAGCGATACAAATCTTTAAAGGCGAATACCATCGTAAATTCATGTTGCAATTGATTTCAAGTCAATTAGACATGGATCGGATGGACTATTTAAAACGCGATAGTTTCTACACTGGAGTTGCGGAAGGAAATATCAATTCAGACCGACTCATTCAAATGCTGAATGTTGTGGACGAAGTATTGGTGATGGAGGAAAAAGGAATTTACTCGATTGAAAAATTCTTGATGGCACGACGGTTAATGTATTGGCAAGCCTATTTGCACAAGACCAGTTTGGTGGCGGAGTTGATATTGACAAAAATCTTGAAACGCGCCAAAGAACTTACTTTAAAGGGAAGTATTTTACCATCGAGTAAGGCGCTTTTGTATTTTTTAAATCATAAAATAACGACAGAAAATTTTGACAGTGTTGTTTTAAATAAGTTTTCACAACTCGATGATTATGACATTGTTAGTGCAATTAAGGAATGGCAAGACTCCGATGATTTTATTCTGAGTTCATTAAGCAAAATGATTATCAACCGCGATTTGCTTAAAGTGAAATTAAGTAGCGAGAAGTTTGAGAAAGAGATGTTGAATAATCTACTGGAACGATTTTCAAAGCTAAATAATTGCAGTTTGCTGGATGCGAAATACTTTATTTTTAAAGGCAAAATAGAAAATCAAGCCTACAGTAAAGATGCAGAACCGATTCACATTTTGAAGAAAGATAGGACGATTGAAGATGTGGTGGAAGCCTCAGACCAATTGAATTTGAAAGCCTTATCAAAGCCCGTCACCAAATATTATATTTGCTACCCAAAACAACTGTTAGAAAGTTAACATACAAAAGCTATTTTTTATATTTTTGTGCTCTGTGAAAAAATCCATGTTGCAGTCAGTATAAAAGTGCAGCAGACCAATTCACAGAATCGTAGTATATTATGAAATTTACAGCGGAACAAATAGCGATTGTTTTAGACGGCAAAGTAGTAGGAAACCCTAGTGCTGCAGTTTCATCGTTTTCTAAAATTGAAGAAGGGACAGCAGGAACACTTACTTTTTTAGCTAATCCAAAGTACGAATCCTACATTTATACTACGAAAGCTACGATTACCATTGTAAATGACTCGTTTGTTCCGGACAACGAAGTAAACACTACCATGATTGTCGTTGAAGATGCTTACATGGCTTTTACTAAATTACTGACGTTCTATGATCAAGCGAGAAAGGACAGTAAAATCGGGATTGAACAACCTTCAACGATATCGGATCAGGTGCGTTATGGTAATAATTTTTATTTAGGAACCTTCAGTTATATTGGATCTAACGTAGTTATTGGCGACAATGTCAAGATTTATCCAAATTGCTTTGTGGGTGACAATGTTGTGTTGGGAGATCATGTCACATTATATGCTGGAACAAAAATTTATCAGGATTGTATTATTGGCAATAATTGTATTTTTCATTCTGGAGTTATTATCGGGTCAGACGGTTTTGGATTTGCTCCAAATGCGGATGGATCGTACGTAAAGATTCCACAGATTGGAAATGTAATCATTGAAGATAATGTAGAAATCGGCGCATCAACTACGATTGACAGAGCGACAATGGGTTCAACCATTATTCGAGAAGGAGTAAAACTCGATAATCAAATTCAAATTGCACATAATGTAGAAATTGGAGAGAATACTGTTATTGCAGCGCAAACTGGCGTAGCGGGATCAACCAAAATAGGAAAAAATTGTGTTATTGGAGGGCAAGTTGGATTTGCCGGACACATCACAGTGGGAAATAATGTCCGCATTCAGGCGCAATCAGGTGTGGGAAGAAATGTAAAAGACAACGAAGTTTTGCAAGGAAGCCCGTCTTTTACCTATAGTGACTACAGTAAATCATACGTTCATTTTAAGAATCTGACGAAAATTGTTGCGGAACTAGAAGAATTAAAGAAAACAATAAATAAAAATAAGTAAGTCATGGTGAAACAAAAAACCATAAAGAGCGAAATCTCTCTAGTTGGTGTTGGATTACACACAGGAAAGGAAGTTAAGATGACTTTCAAGCCTGCTCCAGTAAATAACGGATATACATTTGTCCGTGTTGATTTGGAAGGTGCACCAATAATTGAAGCCGATGCGAATTACGTAGTAAATACGCAAAGAGGAACTAATCTAGAAAAATTAGGAGTCAAAATACAAACCTCAGAACACGTTTTGGCAGCATTTGTAGGTTGTGATGTTGATAATGTGATTATTGAATTGGATGCTTCTGAGCCTCCTATTATGGACGGATCTTCTAAGTTTTTTGTGGAAGCCATTGAAAAAGCGGGTATCGAAGAGCAAGATGCTAAGAGAAATGTATACGTTGTTAAGGAGATAATTTCCTTTACAGATGATACTTCAGGAAGTGAAATTTTAGTAATGCCAAGTGATGAGTATCAAGTAACTGCAATGGTTGATTTTGGCACCAAAGTTCTGGGAACCCAAAATGCAAGCCTCAAGCATATTTGCGATTTCAAAGAAGAAATTGCTGACGCACGTACGTTTAGTTTCCTACACGAATTGGAAACGCTGTTAGATGAAGGCTTGATAAAGGGTGGAGATCTTAACAATGCCATCGTTTATGTAGACAAAGAGATTTCAGAGAAAACAATGAATAATCTAAAAGTAGCATTTGGCAAAGAGTCGATTGCAGTGAAGCCAAATGGAATTCTTGACAACCTCACTTTACATTATCCAAATGAAGCAGCACGTCATAAATTACTAGATGTGATTGGTGACTTGGCTTTAATCGGAACTCGCATTCAAGGTAAAATCATAGCCAACAAGCCAGGGCATTTCGTGAATACCAATTCGCGAAAAAGATGGCCAAAATCATAAAAATTGAGCAACGCAATCAAGTTCCGGTCTATGACATGAATCAGGAGCCATTGATGGATATTCACAAAATCATGGCTATGTTGCCGCATCGTCCACCATTTTTATTGGTTGATAAGATTTTTGAATTGTCTGACACACATGTTGTTGGTTTGAAAAATGTAACCATGAACGAACCTTTCTTCGTGGGTCATTTTCCAGATGCGCCTGTGATGCCAGGTGTTTTGATTATTGAAGCCATGGCACAAACCGGCGGGATTTTGGTCTTGAGTACCGTGCCAGATCCTGAAAATTATTTGACATTCTTTATGAAAATTGACAATGTAAAGTTCAAACATAAAGTACTTCCTGGAGACACCTTATTTTTTAAGTGCGATTTGATTAGTCCTATTCGACGCGGAATTTGCCACATGCAAGCCAACGCTTATGCCAACGGAAAACTCGTTGCGGAAGCCGAATTGATGGCGCAAATTGCGAAGAAACAATAAATTAGTAAATCAAGAAATGAGCATCAGAGATGCGAATTACATTTGACAAACAAACAAAAATAATCTGCAAATGAATCAACCACTAGCATATGTTCACCCTGGCGCAAAAATTGCAAAAAATGTCGTAATCGAACCATTTACAACCATTCATAATAATGTTATTATTGGCGATGGAACTTGGATTGGTTCTAATGTTACGATTATGGAGGGCGCTCGCATTGGTAAAAATTGTAATATTTTTCCTGGCGCTGTAATTTCTGCTATTCCTCAAGATTTGAAGTTCGGCGGAGAAGACTCATTAACGATTATTGGAGATAATTGTACGATTCGAGAATGTGTAACCATCAATCGTGGAACCATTGCGTCGGGACAAACCACACTAGGTAACAATTGCCTTGTTATGGCAACGGCCCACATTGCGCACGATTGCCACATTGGCGACAATGCAATTATCGTGAATGGCGTCGCACTTGCAGGTCACGTTGTCATCGGAAACCACGCTATTATTGGAGGTTTGGCTGCCATTCATCAATTTATTCATATCGGAGACCACGCCATGGTTTCGGGAGGATCATTGGTGAGAAAGGACGTGCCTCCGTATACTAAAGCAGCGAAAGAACCTTTATCTTATGTTGGTATCAATTCAGTTGGTTTGAGACGCAGGGGATTTACGACAGAGAAAATAAAAGAAATACAAGATATTTATAGGATCTTGTACCAAAAAAACTATAATACTTCGCAAGCGGTTAGTATCATTGAAGCTGAAATGGAAGCCACTCCAGAACGTGATGAAATTTTAGATTTTATTAGAAATTCATCAAGAGGTATTATGAAAGGCTATTCTGGAAATTATTAAAAGATAGAAGAAAGAATCAAGAGACAAGACGTTCAAAACAGATAAGTTTCTTCGATTTAACGATTAAACAAATAAACGATTAAACAAATAAACGATTAAACCAAAAAACATGGCATCTACATCAGATATTAAAAACGGATTGTGTATCAAGTACAATAATGATATTTATAAAATTATTGAGTTCCTTCATGTGAAACCAGGGAAAGGTCCGGCTTTCGTAAGAACAAAATTGAAAAGTTTGACCAACGGAAAAGTGCTAGACAATACATTCTCAGCAGGTCACAAGATTGAGGAAGTGCGTGTTGAAAATCACAAGTTCCAATTTTTGTATCCAGAAGGTGATTTGTTTCACTTCATGAACGTGGAGTCATTTGAGCAAATTTCACTAAACAAAGCAATCCTCGATTCTCCTGAATTATTAAAAGAAGGAGAAAGTGTAATGGTAAGTATTAATACAGAAACTGATTTGCCTTTGTCTGTAGATATGCCAGCTTCTGTAATCTTAGAAGTAACATATGCTGAGCCTGGTGTCAAAGGAAATACAGCAACCAACGCGACCAAATCTGCTACAGTAGAAACTGGAGCAACGATCAACGTTCCTTTGTTTATCAACGAAGGTGACAAAATCAAAATTGATACAACTTCTGGTAATTATATGGAACGCGTTAAGTAAATTCTATGAAGTTCCCCAAAGTTCCATGCGCTGCAACAAATTGCTGATTTACTTCAATGTGAATTCGTTGGCGATGCTAATTTCCCTGTGTCAGGCATGAATGAAATTCACGTCGTTGAACCCGGAGATATAGTCTTTGTTGATCATCCGAAGTATTATGACAAAGCATTACAATCTGCCGCAGCCATTGTTTTAATCAATAAGAAAGTCGATTGTCCAGAAGGCAAAGCATTGCTAATTTCCGATGATCCATTCAGAGATTTTAATACGTTGACGCGTCATTTTATGCCTTTTCACGCTTCAAATGTTTCAATCGCATCGACAGCAAAAATAGGCGAGGGCACAATCATTCAACCCAACACCTTTGTAGGAAATCATGTGACGATTGGTAAGAACTGTTTGATTCATTCGAATGTAGCAATCTATGACCATACTGTCATTGGAGACAATGTCATCATTCATGCGGGAACTGTTTTGGGTGGCGATGCGTTCTATTATAAAAAACGTCCGGAAGGTTTCGACCAATTGCTATCGGGTGGACGCGTTGTAATTGAAGACAATGTAGGAATTGGCGCGTTATGTACCATCGATAAAGGCGTGACTGGTGATACAACCATCGGAGAAGGAACGAAATTAGACAATCAGGTGCATGTGGGACACGACACCGTAATCGGAAAAAAATGTCTGATTGCCTCACAAACTGGAATTGCAGGTTGTGTGATTATTGAAGATGAAGTGACTCTGTGGGGACAAGTCGGTACTACCAGCGGAATTACCATTGGAACCAAAGCAGTAATCATGGGACAAACAGGCGTGACCAAATCCGTAGAAGGCGGTAAATCCTACTTCGGAACGCCGATTGAAGAATCCCGTGAGAAATTGAAGCAATTAGCAAACGTAAAGAGAATACCAGAAATTTTAAACAAATTGAAGTAAAATGTCTGCAAAGAAATTAATTCAAGATTTTTATAAATCAGATGCGCTTATCAATAGCGAAATCATGAACACATTTTTGCATCCAGAAGTACTGTTAGATTGGAACAGCAGTACCGGATTCAAGCAATTGAATCGTAAAGATATCCTAGATTTATCCGCAGAATTAGGTAAAGCTTATGTTCGTTCAAAAGCACGAATCAGTCATCTTATAAAAGACGGCGATCAAATTGTTGTTCGTTATGCTCATTACATCAAAACCATAGAAAACCCTAGAGAAGAAATGCTTTTAGCGCATTTTATGGTCATTTGGGAAGTAAAGGACAACCTTTTGTACCGTGGATTTCAAATGAGTCAATTGCCATAAATATTTAGAAAATAAACTTTAAAAGTAAATGCGAATCACTTACTTTTGCATCACAAATAAAAAATACAAAAACAAAATACTATGAGTGTTTTAGTCAACAAAGATTCCAAAATAATTGTGCAAGGTTTTACCGGAAGTGAAGGAACTTTTCACGCGTCGCAAATGATTGAATATGGTACGAATGTCGTAGGTGGTGTAACTCCTGGAAAAGGTGGAAGTACGCATTTAGATCGTCCAGTTTTCAATACAGGAAAAGATGCAGTGGAACAAGCTGGATCAGATACAACCATTATTTTTGTACCGCCAGCATTTGCTGCAGACGCCATTATGGAAGCTGCCGACGCTGGAATCAAAGTAATTATAACGATTACGGAAGGTATTCCTGTAGCGGATATGATTAAAGCCAACGAATATATCAAAGAAAGAAATTGCACGTTAATCGGACCAAACTGCCCAGGTGTTATTACGCCAGGTGAAGCCAAAGTCGGCATTATGCCAGGTTTTGTTTTCAAAAAAGGGACTGTAGGTATCGTTTCTAAATCAGGAACTTTGACGTACGAAGCGGCAGACCAAGTCGTAAAACAAGGAATGGGAATTACAACAGCCATCGGAATTGGTGGTGACCCTATTATCGGAACTACTACAAAAGCGGCAGTGGAGTTATTAATGAATGACCCAGAAACCAAATGCATCGTGATGATTGGCGAAATTGGAGGACAATTAGAAGCTGATGCAGCAAAATGGATCAAAGCTGACGGAAATAGAAAACCTGTAATAGGATTCATAGCTGGTGAAACCGCCCCAAAAGGAAGAACCATGGGACATGCCGGTGCTATTGTGGGTGGTTCAGACGACACCGCAGAAGCGAAGAAACGAATCATGAGAGAATGTGGTATTCATGTCGTAGATTCTCCAGCTGAAATTGGAAAGAAAGTAAAAGAGATAATGGGATAAATTATTTAGCCTAGTTATAGCACTTAATATAAAAGCCTTTAAATGAAAAATAAATTATCCTTATTAATTATACTTCTAGTAATAACTTTCACCAATGCTCAAGTAACAGTTAGCGCTGATATTTTGGGTAATTTTAGTAAATTCAGTCCAGAATTATTCAAAAAATTCAAATCAACTACAACTATTTTTATATTATCAAATCAATTTAAGAAAGAGGAATACGAGCGCATATTAAAAGAATCATGGACAGTTACTCCTTTTAAAGTTTTGTCAGTAGAAGAATTTGACTACAACAATTTTTTATCAGAATCATATTCATTTGCGCATTTGCGTGCATTTTCGGAAGATGGCAGTAGTACTTTTTTTGTCAATAATATGATCAATTTCTATCTTTTGGATGTAAAAAGATTAATGAAAAAGTCAGTAAAGTAAAAGATGATCCTAAGAAATTTATCAAGTTAATAATGACCAATAAATTAAATATTGGAGCAATTCACCTCTTTGCAAATACTGAATTTCTTGCCAGCATTAATAAAACATTTGGTTCTGGTGGAGGCGTTAAATTGATGGCTGGTTCAAGTGACTTTTCTACTGACCAAATTAAAAATCCTAAGATTTCTAAAAGTGATGAGGAGATGATTCGTAAGGTTTATAATGATAACATTTATAAAAATTATAGCCTTGGAATGTTGAAAAACTATTTCCAAAATGTAAACGATTTGCTTGTGAAAGAAAGCTATTTAGAATTACGAGAAGTTTCAAAAACGGCCGAGTTGAAGAACTTAAAAAAAGAAATTCTGTACGTGCCAGATTATAATAAAGTTACTTATAAACCGAGCAAGTTTGTCGATGAAGCCATATCTGAAAAAGGTCTATCTATACTCCTTCAAGATTATAAAGGTAAATACGAATTTATTTCAAGCTCCGCGTTAGATGCGAAGATTTTAACTGGAGAGCCAATTTACTATCTTAGATATGTAAGAGTAAACAATCGTAAGTTTTTTCAAGTTGTCAATGCAAAAAGCGGCGAAGCAATTTACCGGGAATATGCAGCAGGTATGGGTACTTATAACTTAGAAGGTCAAGATTTTAAAGATCTGTACAAGAATATTAGTAACTAAACATTTCGTAAAAAACAGAAATACAAATGACCGTTTAGTTAATTAAACTAGGCGGTTTTTTTAATAATTATTTAAATTGAAAAATGTATAAAGAATTAACAAAGTTTAAAACGAACAACCACTTCAACTTTACTGTTGATAATAGCCTAGAAGAAGTGTGCAACGCCAGCGAAAATGGAAGTGGCGTATTTCTAGTATATGCCGTTGATGGAGAAGAGAAGGAACTCATTATGGTCGGCTCAACCGGAACGATTCAAAATGATGGATCCTTGAAAAGCAAAAATGGTGGACTGTACGATAAGATTGTCAATGGACACCAATTCGCCAAAACGGGACGTAAATATTCATGGCCAGCGCAAATGAAATTGGAAAAGATCGCTCGTTTGGAAGTGTATTGGTACGAAACATTCAATGCCAAAAACAAATTCATTCCGACCTATGTTGAAGGTTTGATATTGCAGAAATTCTTAGATGAAAACGGTAAATTGCCAGATGGAATGTGGCATTCTAAAACAATAAAACCTGCTAATAGCAGGTTTTTTGAAACGATTTAATTATTAAAGTACTTCCGATCCCAAATCGCCACATTAAAGTTTTTGCCCATCATAAAAAAGGCATACATAAAAACCGCTACAATCGACTTGAAAGCGAAAAGGAAAATAATGATATTCGCCATCGGAACGGCTTTGCTCAAATTGTTTTCTGGTGTTAACCAAGTAATAAGCAAACTCACTACAACACTAAAAAACATAAAGTTCAACAGGTTCTTGAATGGCATGACCAATAATTTCCGAGTTGGAGTGATGTCTTTTCCCCATTGATGAATTAAATAGTAATAATCATTTCCAATAGGTGCAAACAACAAAGGATCATCGTAACTCAATAATTGAAAAGCTTTACTTGGCGCCATGATTTTAAATCCACCGAGCGTTGTTCTGTGTGATTTTTCTAGCGCATTAATTTTTGAAATGGCTTCTTCAGGAATACCATCCATAAAGTACACAGTGTCTAAAAACCTTAAGCGATAATCCACACAAACTGACCGTATTTGAACCAAATGAAAAATTTTATCCTTTTCCAGTAAGTTAAAATCAAAATCATTTGATTCTGTTGAACTCTTCTCTTGAAGCACATTCTTAATTCGATTGCGTGCCATTTCATTTTCATTCAAAATGACTAAGACTTCTTCTAAAATGGTCTCCTCTGATTTAAATTTGTCGCGCGCCACTAACAACTCATTTTCTAAATTATTCCTATTTTTCAGCATCTTCCAAGTTTTTTTGAATTTGTAACCCTTGCTTACTAACTATAATTTGAAAGTACATAAAAAATTTAAAATGAATCACTACTATCATGAAAATTAAGCACTTGAACTACTGTTAAAGTTCATAACAAAAAAAGACCTGCAATACAATTACAGGTCTAATTATCACTCGAGGCGCAGCCGAACTGTATGTAGCGCAGCGAAATAAATTATCAATTATCTCAAGCTTCCCACCATTTCCTCAGGTTTCACCCAAGCATCAAAATCTTCCGCACTAACATAACCCAAGCGAACAGCCTCATCTTTTAAAGTGGTTCCGTTCTTATGCGCCGTTTGCGCAATTTCAGCAGATTTATAATATCCAATTTTGGTGTTTAAAGCAGTGACCAACATCAATGAATTGTCAACCAATTCTTTGATTCGTTTGTAATTCGGTTCGATGCCACTCGCGCAATGCTCCTCAAACGACAAACATGCATCGCCTAACAATCTCGCCGATTGCAAGAAGTTCGCTGCCATCACTGGTTTAAAGACGTTCAATTCGTAATGACCTTGCATGCCGCCCACACTAATAGCGACGTCGTTTCCAATCACTTGCGCGCAAACCATCGTGAGTGCTTCACATTGCGTTGGGTTGACTTTTCCTGGCATGATTGAAGATCCTGGTTCGTTTTCTGGAATTAAGATTTCACCAATTCCCGAACGTGGACCAGATGCCAGCATTCGAACATCATTAGCAATCTTGTTTAAAGAAACTGCTAGCTGTTTCAGAGCACCGTGACTCTCCACAATCGCGTCATGTGAAGCCAAAGCTTCAAATTTGTTCGGTGCTGTGACAAAAGGATGGTCGGTAAACTTCGCGATATATTCTGCTACTTTTACATCATATCCGTCCGGCGTATTCAATCCTGTACCGACAGCGGTTCCGCCTAATGCCACTTCAGATAAATGGGATAAAGTATTTTTCAATGCTTTAATGCCGTAATTCAATTGGGCAACGTAGCCAGAAATTTCTTGTCCAAGGGTTAATGGTGTCGCGTCCATCAGGTGCGTTCGACCAATTTTTACTACGTTATTGAATTCAACCGCTTTGGCTTGCAAAGTATCGCGTAATTTTTCAACACCTGGAATCGTCGTTTCAACAACCGCTTTGTAAGCCGCAATATGCATTCCGGTTGGGAACGTGTCATTCGATGATTGCGATTTGTTGACGTCATCATTGGCTTTTACCACAGCTTCACCTTCACCAATTTTAAAACCTGCCAATACTTGTGCGCGATTTGCCACAACTTCATTGACATTCATATTGCTTTGCGTTCCCGAACCCGTTTGCCAAATCACTAACGGAAATTGGTCATCGAGTTTGCCAGCTAAAATCTCGTCGCAAACAGCAGCAATCGCATCGCGTTTTTCGGTTGATAACACGCCTAAGTCGCAATTGGCATAAGCCGCAGCTTTCTTCAGATAGGCAAAACCTTCTATGATTTCTTTGGGCATAGAGGCCGATGGACCGATTTTGAAGTTGTTTCTAGATCGCTCGGTTTGCGCGCCCCAATATTTATCGGCTGGGACTTTTACTTCACCCATCGTGTCTTTTTCTATTCTGTATTCCATTGTATCTTATTGTTTAATCGTTTATTTGTTTAATCGTGAAATCGTTTATTCGTTTGGGCGTGACCGCAAGGGTCGGGCTTTCGCACTCGCTTTTTTCGCTGAACGCCAGCGCAAAAAGAGCTCAGACAATTGCTCAATCCCTCACGCGGTTCTCGGTCAACGAGATGCCCTAGCCCAGATAGAGCCGATATCCTTTTTTAGGTGCGAAGTATGAGAACCTAAAAAAGATAAAGGCGAAAGCTGGAACTAGCTCCTAAAAAGCTGTCCAAATTTACGTATAAATACTATTTTATAAAAATTGATTTGGAATTAATTGGTAAGAAAAAATAATACACTTACATTTGCGTATAAATCAAAAAAATTCCGGAAAACATGTTTGATTTTTCACAGTATTTAGGCTTTTTATTATTCTTAACCGTCCTAACCATAGGATTTTGGTTGATGTTTTTCTTAGTAGCTTTCGTTCAGTATTGGGTTGGCGGCTTCTTGTGGGAAATGTATAAAGAGAGAAAAGCTAAAAAAGCAGCCTCTAACTAGTTTAGAGCAGAAAAAAGGAACTCAATGAGTTCCTTTTTTTTATCCTTAAAAATCTTCACTTCCTTCTTCGCGTTTTGGTTTTTCTCGCTCCGATTTTTGTTTGTTGAAGCGATACGTAAACGATAAGGTGATTTGTCTTTCACGCCACTGCATTTCACTATAAGAATTGACTTTTGCTAGATTCACGTCCATGATTCTTTTTCTTGAATTAAAGACATCACTCACATTTAAAGCAATAGTTCCTTTATCCTTCAGCACATCTTTGCTCAACGCCAGATTCATCGAACCAACGCCAATGGTTTTTCCCTGCGCGGTTTTTTGTGGTGCATTATACGTTCCATTGACTTGGAAATCTATTTTATATGGAAATGAAACTTTCGAAGTTAGTCGGGTAAACCATGTTGATGATATGTTGTATAAATCGATGGTTTCCGTGGTATTGTTTGTTTTGATATAGGTGTAACTGCCGTCGGTTTTGTTGCTGAAATAATTGAAATTACCGTTGAGTTTCCACCATTTGTATGGCGTGTAATTGAGCGTGAATTCGAATCCCAATTTGTTATCGCTTGCCAAGTTGAAAGGTGTATTTATAATGACCGGAATGTTATTTATCAAATCGCCGCGTTCTTTTCGAATGACTTGAAAAGAATTTTTGGTATTGTTGAGATAAATAGAAGTGTTTAAAGTGATTTTTCTCCATTTTTTTAGAAATCCTAAATCAAATGCGTCACTTAATGCCGGATCTAAATCGGGATTTCCGACAAACAAATTGACATTGCTGGAATATGATGAAAACGGATTGATAAAACGATCCCGTGGTCGGTTGATTCGTTTGCTGTAGTTTAATGAAATGCTCGTTTCGTCATTGAACTCATACGTCAAGAAAGCACTCGGGAAGAAGTTGTTGTATTTTTTGGTGTTGTAATCTTGCGTAACAAATTGATTGATTTGGATTTTCGAATCCTCGAATCTTAGTCCACCCAAAATCGACAGCTTTTTGATTTTAGTTCCAATTTGAGTATACGCTGCGTTGACATACTCTTTATATTCTAAAGTATTGGTAAATTGGGTATTGATTGAGAAGTTGTTGATGCCTAGCGTATCTTCTTCTACTTTATAATCAGAAATTAAAGTAGCGTAATTCCTCTAACTCCAAATTCAAATTGACTTTTCTTTGCAAACGGCAAAACGTAATCTGCTTGAATTAAATTGCGGCTTTGGCGTTGTTTGTTGGTGGTTCGCTCTGAAGAAATAAAACTAGCAACCGGTAGGATTCCGTTGCCGTAAATATTTGAATTTTCTAAATCGGTATTGACAGAAAACGCGCCATCAATGGTGAACTTGTGTCCGTCTTTTTTAAATTTTTTGATGTAATTAGTATTGTATTCTACATCTTGGCTGGAACGATTAAGGATGTTGTTGCGTTCTCTTTTTTCAAACGCACTTGCAGGTGAATAAATATCATAAGTAACATTTTCGGGATTGCCACCTTTGTTTTTCTGGTGATAAGGTGTTGGTCCACGAGGAAGTTGCGTCTAAATATAATTCAATTCCAAAGTTGCCGTTAAAGCCTTCACGCTTTCTGTTGTTTTCTCTGCGTTCCTCTATATAAGAAACCAAATCACCATTGTCATCAAAATTTTCTTGATTGATTTTGGTATTTCCAGGACCGTTACTTTTACTATAACTGTGTTTTCTGGAGTTCCTGCAGAAACAATGACACTACCATTGAAACCTTGATTTTTGCTTTTTTGAGAATGATATTTAAGATTCCACCACCACCTTCAGCATCATAGCGTGCGGAAGGGTTGGTAATTACTTCCACCTTATCAATATTATCCGCTGGAATGATACGCAGTGCTTCTGCAATATTCACGGCGTTGGAAGGCTTTCCGTCGATAAGGATGGTCACATTTTCGTTTCCTCGCAAACTCACTTTGCCTTCGACATCCACCTGTACGGAAGGAATATTATCCAGAACATCACTGACGGTTCCTCCTTTGACGATGAGATCTTGACCAACGTTGTATACTTTCTTATCTAATTTAATTTCAATATTGGTTTTTTCAGCGCGGACACTTACTTCCTTTAATTGGGTAAAATCTTCTTCCAATGCGATGGTCTCTATAACAGCGTTGGCAGTCAAAGTTCTATCAGTAATCATAAAGGATTTGAATGAAATGAAATCCGCTTTTATATTGTAGGATCCTGCGGGAATCGACGCTTCAAATTCACCTTTACTATTGGTAATTCCGCCGCCAACAATTTTGGGAAACCGTGTATGCGTGAAGGTTATTGTTGCGTATTCTAGGGGTTTTTGACTTTCTTTATCGATGATGATTCCAGTGACTTTTATTTTTGGAAAATCAGGTCTATTTTGACTGTAACTAAAAAGCCAAGAAATAAGAGTACTGAAATATATAAATAAGTTCTAATAGCCATGAAAAAAATTAAAGTGCGAAGATAAAGTTTGAGGGGTAAATAATTCACAATCATTCGTTAAAAGAGCAATTGAAAATTTATAAGATGGCTTTCACTTTTTCATAAGGTCTTGCGATTACTGCTTTGTTACCATGTATTACAATTGGCCGCTCGATCAATATTGGATTTAAAACCATCGCATGCACAATCTCTTCATCCGTGAGTGGCTTACCCCAAAAATCTGCAATCCAAATGGATTCTTTTTTTCGCACCAACTCAATTGGTTCGATATCGAGCATTTTAATGATTTTGTTGAGTTCGTCAAAAGTTGGCGGATGTAGTAAATAGTTGACGATTTTTACGTCTTCTTGAGATTGATTAAGAAACGTCAAACAATCTCGAGATTTCCCACAGCGAGGATTATGAAAAATGGTAATCATTACGACTTTTTTTTTGCAAAGGAATTGATTTATAAATTAAAAATTGCCTAAATTGCTCAAAACCTTTAAGCCGGTTGTGTAATCGTTAAATGACTGAAAATGTTTATTGAACAAGGAATTTCGAGTGAAAATAGATTTTGGAAATACATCGTTGGCTCGATAATTATTGTTGTTGCATCGACAATTGGACAAATTCCCTTGTTGCTTGCTGTCATTGCAAAATCGTTTGCTGAGGGCAAAGGAATTCCAGAAAATCAAGACGAAATCATGAAAGTATTTGATTCAAATACCACACTCTTTTTGATTTTAATTTCCTTTGTTTTTGCAATCATCGGCGTTTTTGCAGTCATTAAATACTTGCACAATCAGACTTTATTGTCGATGGTAAGTTCAAGGAAAAAAGTCGATTGGAATAGAATTTCCGTCTCTTTTTTACTTTGGACAGCAATTACGATATTATCAACGCTAGCAATGTATTACTCAAGTCCAGAGAATTTTGTGGTACAATTTCAACCCATTCCATTCTTGATCTTGGCTGTTATTGCCATACTGATGATTCCAATTCAAACTACCTGCGAAGAGTTGGTTTTCAGAGGTTATTTGATGCAGGGATTTGCAAATTTGGCAAAGAACAAGTGGTTTCCGTTGTTGATGACCTCAGTGATATTTGGTACGATGCATATTTTTAATCCGGAAGTCAGTAAAGTTGGCTATATCATATTGGTCTATTATATTGGGACCGGTTTATTTTTAGGAATTATTACTTTGATGGATGAAGGAATGGAATTGGCTGTCGGATTTCATGCCGCAAATAATCTGATTGGCGCTTTGCTGGTGACGACGGATTGGACCGTATTCCAGACGAATTCGATTTTGAAAGACCTTTCAGAGCCGTCCGCTGGTTTTGATATAATTTTGCCTGTCATAATTATATATCCTTTACTTCTCCTTATCTTTAGTAAAAAATACCATTGGCAGGACTGGAAGGAAAAATTAACTGGACAAATTAATATTGAACAACCCAAACAAATAGAATAATCTTATGAGCAATCCGACGTATCACAATGTGCATAATAGTTTTAAGTTAGATGGTTTCCACCTGAATAAAGAAGATTTGTGCAGAGTGGCCTACAGTTTTATCAAAGAAGGCGAAGATTTTGAAAAACCGGTGGGTAATTTCCTTTTAGAGTGGTTTGACGACAATTCCTATATTGATATGCAAACCTCCGGATCAACTGGCGTTCCAAAAACAGTCCGTATTTCGAAGAATGCGATGGTGGAATCCGCGATTGCAACGGGAGATTTCTTTGATATTCATCCCGGTCAAAAAGTACTACAGTGTCTACCAGTAAAGTATATTGCAGGTAAATTGATGTTTATACGCGCTTTTATTCTTGGTTTAGAAATGGATTTTGTAGCGCCAACATCGACGCCGCTTTATCACAATGAAACTGAATACGATTTTGTAGCGATGGTTCCTTTGCAGGCGAAACATTCTCTAAAGGAATTAAAGAATGTAAAGAAAATGATCATTGGTGGCTCGATGATTAGTAAATCTCTGGAACAAGAATTGAAAAAATTACCGACGAAAGTTTATGAAACCTATGGGATGACAGAGACGATTACTCATATTGCCGCAAAAGAGATAGGAGAGGCGTCCTTTACAGTTCTACCAAACGTCACCATATCTTATGATGATCGAAATTGTTTGGTCATTCATGCGCCAAGAATATCTGAAGAAGTGATTGTTACAAATGATTTGGTCGAGCTGGTCAATGAAAACCAATTTGTATTTCTTGGTCGTTATGACAATATCGTCAATAGTGGTGGGATAAAATTGATTCCGGAACAAATTGAAAAAAAATTAGCAGGAAAAATTGCTGGTCGATATTTTGTGTCGGGCAAGAAAGATGAAGCGTTGGGAGAAAAATTAATTTTGATTATTGAAGGAGAAAAGGTAGACATTGACAAGTCGATTTATAGCGACCTAGATAAGTACGAAAAACCGAAAGAAGTTTATTTTATTACTAAATTTAAAGAAACGGAAAACGGAAAAATAATGAGGAAGGAAACATTATCTACCTTAAAATAATTAAAGTATGCAATTTATTTTTTGCCACGAACACACAAATCTTAGTTATGATTTCTGTACTCGTGGCAATTTTTTAATCTATTTTTCCATCTTGAAATAGTAGTCCGCTGAGTGTTTTCCTCCGCCGTAAAAAAGGAAAAAAATGCTAATTCCGAACGTAGCGGTTGATAGCATAAGATTGTTTCCATTCATGTCGCCAAGAAAATTAATCAAAACAGCACCCAATAAAATTGGAAGTTGGGCAATAATGGCCCAACGCGTAAGCAAACCAAATACAATCATAATTCCGCCCATAATATGTGCTGCTGCAATGTAGTGAAAGGTCAGCATTCCTCCCATAAAATTGCTGACTGGCGCTATTAAGTCCTCAAATTCCCTACTGTTGGTGATAAAGGAAAATCCTTTTAAAAGTAAAAAAACACCTAAACCAATTCTTAAAATGTCGAGCGAATAATACGTATGAGCGTTGGCCCACTTATTCATTTTTTTTACATTGTCCATAGTGGTTTGATTTTAAAGTTTACACTAAGTTATTAATAACAAACGAATTAACTGATAATTTTGTTGTTAAATAATAATGTATAAACAATTAAAAATCATAAAACCCTACGCATTTTTCAAAGAAGGCTAGGATTCGCTTAAAGCACGTTGACTTTGATAAAAAAATGATCTATTGGAATTTCGACCTCTTTTGACTTGACGATCTTACCATTCCATTTTTGCCATGCTGATGTTGGATGAAGTCTTATTTTCTTGCCCTTAATATTGATGTCTAATGGCATAGAGAAGTTTACTATATCTGTTTTCCAGCGGAATTCAAGACGTTTTTTCCTAATTCTATATTCGAAAACGGGAATGTCGATATATCTTAAATATTGATCAAAAATAGGAGTGAGGTTGATTCCACTTTCTTGGTTGAAGAAATCAACAACAGTTTTGGTATCAATAATTTTGTGTCGAAAGGTATTAGAAAATTTCGATAGCATGGCGTACCATTTTTCATCATTATCAATCACAGATCGAATCGTATTGAGCATCAACGCACCTTTATAATACATATCGTAAGTGCCTTTATAATTTACGCCATATTGACCAATTATTGGCTTGTCATACCTAATGTTATGTTGGTTTCCATTGACATACAGTAAAGCCTTTTCAAATCCGTAATTACATTCGATAAACACAGATTCGGCATACATACCGAACGCTTCGTGAATCCACATGTCTGCGATATCTTTCGACGTGATGCTATTACCAAACCATTCATGTGCACTTTCGTGAATAATAATATAATCGAATAACAATCCAACTCCGGATTGTGATAAGTCAGTTCCAGCATAACCACTCAGATACTTGTTACCATAGGAAACAGCACTTTGATTCTCCATACCTAAAAAACTAGTTTCAACTAGTTTAAAGCCATCTTCGAAAAATGGGTAAGCACCAAATTTACTTTGGAAACAATCCATCATGGGTTTTACTTGTTCAAATTGAATTCTAGCTTTGGTTTCGTTTTCCCGCAAAACATAATAGTCTAGGTCCAAGCCTTTGTAGTTTTCTCCAAAATGCACATAATCACCGACATTGATGGTAATATCGTAATTGTTAATCGGGTTTTTGACTTCCCAATCCCAGCGTGTGTAACCATTTTTTAAATCGTCACTGCCCATAAAGCGTCCATTAGAAACATTCATCAATCCGTTCGGTACTGCGACTTTAATAGTAGTACCCAAATCCGGTTCATCAGTTTGTGAATCTTTACAAGGATACCAAAGACTAGCGCCAGTGCCTTGAACTGCGACGCCAATCCAATCTTTTCCGTTAGAATCTTTTTTATAAACAAACCCGCCCGCTCCCCATGGTGGATTGGTCGCTATGTTTGGATTCCCAGAATAATAAAAGGTGATTTTTTGCTGAGAATTTTTTGCTAACGGAGTTTCAAAATCAATAAAGACGGCATTGAATTCCCTTTTGTATTTTAATTTCACCGCGTTTAAAACAATGCTGTCAATATGCATGTTTTCGAACAAATCCAATTGGATTTTAGAAGTATTTTCTACAACCTTAAAACTGATTTCATTACATCCTGTTATTGATTTTTCCTCAGGATTGATCTTGATATTCAAATCATAACGCAATACATCGTAACATGTTCTTTCAAAACGCAAGCTACCATGTAAGGAATCTTTTCGGGTAAAAGTTTCTTGGGCATTAATATTAAAAGTTGAGAACACAATTAATATTAGCTCACAAAGAATTAATGGCGAAAAGTTTTTCATGCTGTATTTTGAAATTTGAATATTGTTGACAGAAAACAGGCAACTACACCTGAATAACACCCATATTAAATTTCTTCTCAATAGGAGCGTGGTTGGCTGCTTCAATCCCCATCGAAATCCATGTTCGTGTGTCGAGCGGATCAATAATAGCGTCCGTCCACAAGCGTGATGCTGCATAATAGGGAGAAACTTGCGCATCGTAACGCGCTTTTATAATATCAAAAAGTTCTTTTTCTTTGACTTCGTCAACGATTTCACCTTTTGCTTTTAAGGAAGAAGCTTCAATTTGAGCTAATACTTTCGCCGCTTGTGTTCCGCCCATTACAGCTAGTTCAGCACTTGGCCACGCAAAAATCAAACGCGGATCGTAGGCTTTTCCGCGCATAGCGTAATTTCCTGCACCGTAGAATTTCCGACGATAACGGTAAATTTTGGAACTACTGAATTCGAAACGGCATTGACCATTTTTGCGCCATCTTTAATAATTCCACCGTGTTCTGATTTAGATCCGACCATAAAACCCGTTACGTCTTGCACAAATACTAAGGGAATTTTCTTTTGATTGCAATTGGCGATAAAACGTGTGGCTTTATCTGCTGAATCTGAGTAAATTGCACCACCAAATTGCATTTCGCCTTTTGGCATTTTTTACTACTTTTCGTTGATTAGCGACAATTCCAACAGCCCAGCCATCAATTCGAGCATAGGCCGTAATTATAGTTTTCCCGTAACCTGCTTTGTATTCGTCAAATTCTGAATTGTCTACCAAACGTTTGATGATTTCCATCATATCATACTGATCAGCACGAGATTTTGGTAAAATTCCGTAAATATCTTTTTCATCGAGTGTTGGTTTTTCAGATTTCTCTCTATTGAAACCCGCTTTGTCATAGTCGCCAATTTTCCCAACAATGCTTTTAATTCTGTCTAAAGCATCTTTGTCATCTTTGGCTTTATAATCGGTTACGCCTGAAATAGAGCAATGTGTTGTTGCACCGCCGAGTGTTTCGTTATCGATTGTTTCTCCAATTGCGGCTTTTACTAAGTAACTTCCAGCTAAGAAAATACTTCCAGTTTTATCAACAATCATGGCTTCATCGCTCATAATGGGCAAATACGCACCACCCGCAACACAACTTCCCATTACAGCGGCAATTTGGGTAATTCCCATGCTGCTCATGATGGCATTATTTCTGAAAATACGGCCAAAATGTTCTTTATCTGGGAAAATTTCATCTTGCATTGGCAAATAAACGCCCGCAGAATCAACGAGATAAATAATCGGCAAACGATTCTCCATGGCCAGTTCCTGTGCTCGTAAGTTCTTTTTTCCTGTAATGGGAAACCAAGCGCCTGCTTTAACAGTAGCGTCGTTGGCAACCACAATACATTGTTTACCTTTGATATAGCCAATCTTGACAACCACACCACCAGAAGGACAACCGCCGTGTTCTGCATACATACCATCGCCAACAAAAGCACCAATTTCAATTGACTTTGCTTTCGGATCGAGTAAATAATCGATGCGTTCGCGCGCGGTCATTTTCCCTTCGGCATGTAGTTTCTCGATTCTTTTTTCCCCGCCGCCCATTCTAACTTTTGCGAAGCGTTGCTTTAAATCGGATAATAAAAGTTTGTTGTGATCTTCGTTTTTGTTGAAGTTAATGTCCATTGCTGTTGGCTTTGTATTGATTTTAATTAAGAAGCGCTAAAGTACGAAAACGTTTGAAATATGCCACACATCAACTTGGAGTAAAGTTAAGTTATCATTAAGAAAATGTTAATTGGTAACGAGAAGTTGTTTTAAATTTAATGTTAACTTAACATTAACATTTTACATTTGCCCTAATTTTTAAAATAAAAACAATATGTCAATTAATAGTATTTTTCAGTTTTTAGTTCCAAAAGATAAGAAATTTTTTCCTTTGTTTGAACAAGCCTCATCGGCTCTTATCATCTTAGCAGAAACCTTACATGAAGCGGTGAATGCGCCAAAGGAAGAAAGAGAAGATTATTACAAAAAGATTGCTGAATTGGAGGTAACTATTGAAGAAATTACTCACAAAACGCATTTAGAGTTAAGCAGGAACTTTATTACTCCTTTTGATAGAGAAGATATTCATGCTTTAGTAAAATCTATTGATAACGTCGCCGATTTTATGCATGGTGCAGCCAGTAGAATGCGATTGTATCAGGTAGAAAAAATCACAAAATCTATTCGTAAGTTGACAGAAATCAATTTGGAAGCCTGTCAATTAATTGGGGTAGGTATCAAAGAATTGAAAGTAATGAATAATAAAGCAATCAAGGAAACTTGCAAACGTATCAATAAATTAGAAAGCAAAGCAGACGAAGTTTTTGATAAAGCGGTGGCTGATATTTTTGAGAATGAAACGGATGCAAAAAATATTATCAAATATAAAGAAGTATTATCTGCATTAGAATCTGCTTCAGATAAATGTAAAAGTGTTTCCAATGTGATGGAACAAATTTCTGTAAAACATTCATAAACTAGTTAATTTCAAAAATCTTTTTTATGGATTTTACTTTACTTATTATAATAATACTGCTTGCTTTAGTATTTGATTATATCAATGGTTTTCATGATGCTGCCAATTCTATTGCAACGATTGTGGCCACGAAAGTTTTGACTCCTTTTCAGGCTGTATTGTGGGCAGCGCTATTTAATTTTATGGCGTATTGGGTTTTTGGGTTTGGCGTCGCCGATACGGTTGCAAAAACTGCTCATACTAGCAGCATCAATTTAGTAGTAATATTAGCCGGAGTTATTGCGGCAATTATTTGGAATTTAATTACCTGGTGGAAAGGAATTCCTTCATCTTCCTCACATACTTTAATCGGTGGTTTTGCTGGTGCAGCAATTGCTCATGGTTTTTCTGGAGTTACTGATCCAGAACATGCTGGATTTAAAATCGTCAATTGGTTGAAAGATGCTAAAGAAGGTGAATTGTTACCTTCAGGTGTAGTAATTGTTATTTTATTTATAGTATTTGCACCTTTGTTGGGGATGATTATTTCCTACTTTTTGTCTTTATGGCTCATGTATTCTTCGAAGAAAAACATCTATCCTAAGATTTTTACAGCAGTATTGATGATACTTGCATTTTGGTTTTTGAGTACTGTTTTGACATCCTATGAAGACATTAAAAAACCTAGATTTGACAATCATCTTTACAGTTTCTTGTTTGAGCCGGCAAATATAAAGTGGTTTTTAGTCGGAATTGTATTCTTCAGTTTAGCAATTTTTAATTTGTTTTTTAGTTTTTTATCAACAGCAAAAGCAGAGGCTGTATTGAAGAAAATGCAATTGCTATCTTCCGCGGCATTTAGTTTGGGACATGGTGGAAATGATTCTCAAAAAGTAATGGGAATTATTGCTGCCGCTGTTGCAGTATATATAAAATCTAATCCAAATGTGGACATGTCTATTGGGTTGGTTGGATTTAAATGTGGTATTAAAGTGAGAAAGATGGTGTTAAAATAGCAGGAGTTATGCCAGAATGGATCCCGTTGACTTGTTATACTGTCATTGCTTTAGGAACATTAAGTGGTGGCTGGAAAATTGTAAAAACAATGGGGTCTAAAATAACAAAAGTAACGGCTTTTGAAGGTGTTGTAGCTGAATCTGCTGGGGCTTTAACTTTATTTTCCACAGAACATTTCAAAATTCCAGTTTCTACAACTCATACTATTACTGGATCTATCATTGGCGTTGGAATTACGAAAAGAATTTCCGCGGTCCGTTGGGGAGTTACAGTGAAGTTGTTGTGGGCATGGGTGTTAACTATTCCTGTTTCTGCTATACTGGCAGCTTTAATTTACGAAATATTGAATCTATTTTTGTAATAATATAAATACTTAAAAGCTGCATTGTTGTGCAGTTTTTTTTGTGCTTTATCCTAAAGGTTACCAAAAGGTTACTGGTAGGTAAATAAATTAATTAACAAGTACTAAATACAATAACTTTATTCTATAAATAATTCTACAGAAAGGCAATCAAATTTATATTATGAAAAAAATATTTCTTTTATGCATGCTAACTGTTGCTTCGTTGAAAGCTCAAGTTACTATAGAGCAAACCAAACATGATAATGATGTAAAATTATCTGCACTTCCATATTATAGTTTTGGAAAAGGAATAGGAATTACTTCTCCTGATAGCTTGTTTCAATTTAATATTCGTTTCAGAATGCAGAATAGAGCCACTTATATTAAAAATGATGGTGAAAAAGATGCATATGATGGACAGATTCGTCGTTTACGTTTGCGTTTTGATGGTTACGTCGGAAATCCTAAGTTCTTGTATGCAGTTCAATTGTCGTTTGCACCCGGTGATGTTGGAGAAATTAAAGAAGGAGAGAATATCAATATCATCCGGGATGCGGTTGTTTTTTATCGTCCGACAAAACATTGGAATATTAGTTTTGGACAAACTAAATTACCCGGAAACAGACAACGAGTAAACTCTTCAGGTGGTTTACAATTGACAGATCGAACAATCAACAACGCGCGTTTTACTATCGATCGAGATTTTGGATTTCAATTTCACAATATGAATGAGTTTAAGGACAAATTTTCATACAACTTTAAAGGAGCAGTTTCTACGGGCGAAGGGAGAAATGTAACCGGAAAGTCAGACGACGGTGTTGCGCTTACAGGAAAAATTGAATTATTTCCTTTTGGAGCATTTGCGAAAGACGGAACTTATTTTGAGGGAGACGTAATTAGAGAAAAGAAACCAAAATTAATGGTGTCTGGAGCGTTTCAACAAAATAATAACGCAAGAAGAGTCCAAGGACAATTAGGAAATGATTTGTTCGAACAGCGTACTATGAAATCAGTTATGCTTGATGCTATGTTTAAATATAGAGGTTTTGCGGCTATGAGCAGTTTTATGTCACGTACCACTCCAGAAAATGCCATCACCATTAATCCAGAAGATTTAACAGAATCAAATTATGTTTTCGTTGGAAATGGTTTTGATTATCAGGTCAGTTATAATACTAAATCTAATTACGAATTTATAAGCCGCTATTCTGTTCAAAATGTGGGTGAAGATATTCAAATGAAAACACCAAACACCAGACAATTATCATTTGGAGTGACGAAGTATATTTGGGAGCATGCGTTTAAATTGCAAACAGAAATAAATTTCGACAAGCTCAAATATTATGATGGATCAACAAAAAACAACTGGTATTTACGTTTTCAAGTTGAAATAGGAATATAATTATTCGATAGAATTTAGCCCTTTGAAGCAAGCATAGCCCTGATTGCTTCGCCAGTTCGGTGCGCTCGGGTATCGCGTAGCAGAGGAATCAGCACCTAAAATTGATACTTTTATTTTATCAATCGTTTGATTGCAGCCCATTGTTTTAAAGCATCTCTAGCATCACAAGCCGGATAACCCAATACCGTTTTGCCAGCTTCAACATCGGCAGCTACGCCAGAACCAGCACCAACAATGGCACCGTCGCCAATCGTTAGATGGTCTTTGATTGAAGCACTTCCGCCAATCATCACGCCATCACCCAAAGTAACAGAACCCGCAAGTCCCGAATTTCCTGCCATAATGCAGAATTTACCCAATTTGGAGTTATGTCCGATTTGCACTAAGTTGTCAATTTTGCAACCATCTCCTAAGATTGTTGAACTAAATTTTCCTCGATCAACAGAAGAATTGGCGCCAATTTCTACATGATTTCCAATCACAACATTTCCGATTTGAGGGATTTTTGCTAGGCCACGTTGCGGGCAAGGGCGAAAGCCAAAACCATCCGCACCAATCGTTGCATTAGGATGAATAATGCAATCATTCCCGATATGACAACGTTCGCGAACCACAGCTCCAGGCCAAATCACCGTGTTTTTACCAATGGTGCATTCATCTAAAATCGTGACGTTGGGATAAATGGTGGTATTGTCTCCAATATGAACTTGCGGTCCGATGTAACTTCCAGCGCCAACTCGAACACCATTTCCGACGATTGCCGTTGGATCGATATTGGCCGTTGGGTGAATATCGACAGCGAACAATGGAGTAGGAGGCGCAAACATTTCAAGTACTTGCGACATCGCTAAATCAGCATTTTTGACTTTAATGAAAGCTTTGTTTTCCCCTGGCTCGATCGAAATATCCTCATTTACACATAGCGGCACAAGCATTAGATGTTGCCCACAATTTTTCATATTTTTTATGTCCAATAAAAGAAATTTCAGTTTCCTTGGCTAAATCTAATTGTTCGGGAGCAGTAATTTTTTTAGTGGTTTCGCCAACAATTACGCCTTGTAGGACTTCATTAATTTCTGCTATTGAGTAGGTTTTCATATAGTTTAAATTGAGTTTAATTTTTCAAATAAAATGAATTGTGTTTAGATAAACAAGCAAATAAGATTTAATTGGCTAAAAGGAATGAATTATATAAGTTTTAGATTTAATTGTACAATTGATTAAAAAAATTTGGAATTATATTTAAGTATTTATCTAAAGATCCTTTATGAATGGCTTGAAATCTAAATTAGTATTCCTTTTTTGTAGCTTTTTTACTTTAAGTGCTGCCGCCCAAGTGCAAGCATTATTCAATGACAACAGTCAGCCGCAAACGATGACGCAACGTTGGGAGTTGGACGACTGCTGTTCGAGGTACTTTTTAGTCACACCATACAAACCCATTTATATTTTACCAGTTCGATGGTCGAGTTTGCCCAATGAGCAACCCTTCTCTGGCAATGGCAAACTTGATTATGTTGCGCTTGCTGGTACAAATTACAATAATATTGAAACCAAATTTCAGTTGAGTTTCAAAATAAAAATATTGCAAAGTATCTTCTGGGGTCACGGCGATTTGTGGGTAGCTTACACACAGGTTTCGAATTGGCAATTGTACAACGCCAGTTTGTCACGACCATTTCGGGAGATTAATTATGAGCCTGAAGTGATCCTTAATTTTCCGGTAAAATTTAAGATTTTCGGATTTAAAACAAGAATGGCTGGAGTTTCGTTTGATCACCAATCGAACGGAAAAAGTAATCCGTTTTCAAGAAGTTGGAATAGGATTATTTTTCAATTCGGTTTGGAACGCGGCAATTGGAGTGTTTATGTTCGGCCTTGGTTTCGATTGCGGGCTATAAAAGATGACAATCCCGATATTTCAACCTATATCGGGCGCGGTGGATTTGAATGTGATTTATGCTGTGAATGGCAATGTTTTTTCTTTAGTTGAAAGCAATAATTTAGGTTTTGGTTCTAGAATTCGCGGTAATGCCACTTTTTCGTGGTCGTATCCCATCAAAGGGAATTTGAAAGGCTTCCTACAAGTTTCTCATGGATATGGTGAAACGCTGATTGATTACAATAACCGGCAGACGACCATTGGTGTTGGCGTTTCTTTGATTGAATGGTTGTGATTACGTTGCTGATCGATTAGCTAACGTCATTAATTTCAGTACTGTTTTCCAATTTCGACTCGTGGCTTTTAATTTCAATTTTCCTTCAATGGCAGTATTCGTCAATTTGGTGTTACCAGCAGAATCAGCATAATACAAATAGAGCACCTTGTTTTTATTGACAATTAAATCGTCCCCGAAATGAACCGCTTGCAAACTTTGTAGATTATTATTCGTTGGAACATCCGAAAGGAAAGCTACATATGGTTGTGCCGGGTTTTCTATACTTTCTTTGTGGAAAGGATTTTCGTCAACAATTTGTTGCAACTCCTGTAAAGTGGTAATGCGGACCGGAACATCAAAACCAAAATGTTTAAATATAATTTGTGAAATCTGGTGCTCTAAAGCAGCCGCATTTTCGTTATCACTATCAAATACAATATTACCACTTTGAATATATGTTAAGACATGATGAAAACCATTGTTTACCAATACCTCACGCAATAATTCCATCTTAATGATCTTATGACCACTAACATTGATACCGCGCAATAAAGCAACATAAGTTTTCATATGGAATCTTCTAAAAGTCAACCTACAACTTACAACCTACAACCTACAACTTACAACTTACAACCTACAACCTACAACTTACAACCCTCAACTATTCTTCCTTCTGTCCCATCATCATCAAAAATGCCTTCAAAAATTCATCAATATTGCCGTTCATCACGCCTTCCACATCGCTGGTTTCTAATCCCGTTCGGACATCTTTCACCAATTTATACGGATGCATGACGTAGTTTCGAATTTGCGATCCCCATTCGATTTTCATTTTTCCAGCTTCAATGTCGTTGCGTTGTTCTTGACGCTTTTTCATTTCGATTTCGTACAACTGCGATTTCAACATTTGCATGGCACGTTGTCGGTTGTCTTGCTGTGAACGTGTTTCGGAACACTGAATTTGAATTCCAGTGGGTTTATGAAACAACTGTACTTTGGTTTCTACTTTATTGACGTTTTGTCCACCAGCGCCACTCGAACGTGAGGTGATAATATCGATGTCCGCTGGATTGATGTCAATTTCAATCGTATCATCCACCAACGGATAAACGTATACCGAAACAAAGGAAGTATGACGTTTCGCATTGCTATCAAAAGGTGAAATCCGCACCAAACGATGCACGCCATTTTCTCCTTTCAAATAACCAAAAGCGTAATCTCCTTCAATTTCTAGTGTGACCGTTTTGATTCCAGCCGCTTCGCCTTTTTGGAAATTCAGTTCCTTGATTTTGTAGCCTTCTTTTTCTGCCCACATCATGTACATGCGCATGAGCATTTCCGCCCAATCGCAACTTTCTGTTCCGCCTGCGCCAGCTGTAATTTGAATGACGGCACTCAGCGGATCAGCTTCGTCGGAAAGCATGTTCTTGAACTCGATATTTTCGATAAATGAATTGGTCAATCTAAACTGTTCATCTAACTCATCTACAGTCAATTCACCTTCTTTATGAAACTCAAAAGCCAATTGTAATTCATCAGTAAGCACGACCGCTTTTCGTAATCTTCCACCCATTTTTCTTCGAGCGAAGATTCTTCACCAGCAGTTCCGCTTCTTTAGGATTGTCCCAAAAGTTAGGCGCAAAAGTCTTTTCTTCTTCGTTAGAAATTTCGATTAGTTTGGCATCAATGTCAAAGATACCTCCTCAACGCACCAAGGCGTTCTACTATACCTTTAATTTGTTCGGTATTTGTCATAAATTATAATTATTTTTGGCGATGATTTTTAGGAGCTAATCCCGCTATCCGTTGCAATCTTTTGCGTCGAACACCGACACAAAGGATTTCCACTACTATCGGGGCTAAGCCTCTGTCTAGAATCAAAATTTTGAAAAACAAAAGTAAACTATCTACACTTGATATGGAAATAAATTTAATCAGTGACACGGTAACCAAACCATCTCCTGAAATGCTTCAAGCCATGTTTAATGCCAAAGTGGGCGATGATGTTTTTAAGCAAGACCCGACGGTCAATGCTTTTGAAAAAATGGTGGCTGACTTATTTGGGATGGAAGCTGCGTTGTTCTTTCCTTCCGGGACGATGGCAAATCAAACGGCAATTAAACTAAATACCAATCCAGGCGATCAGATTATTTGTGATAAATGGTCGCACATTCACTTGTATGAATCGGGTGGCGCTTCTTTTAATATCGGCGTGAACTTCAATTTGTTGGATGGAAATCGCGGTTTGATTACCGCTGAGCAAGTTAAAAACGGCATTAATGATCCTGAGTTTTATCACACGCCATTATCTAAAATGGTCGGGATTGAAAATACCACGAATAAGGGCGGCGGCGCTTGCTATGAAATTGAGGAATTGCAAAAGATCAAGCAAGTTTGTACCGATCACAACCTAAAATATCACTTAGACGGCGCCAGATTATGGAATGCGCTCATTGCAAAAAAACAACAGCCGAAGCAATACGGAGAAATGTTCGATACGATTTCGGTTTGTTTTTCAAAAGGTTTGGGCGCGCCGATTGGATCTGTATTGCTTTCTGATGCGGCAACAATGAAAAAAGCACTTCGAATCCGCAAAATATTTGGAGGTAATATGCGTCAATCAGGTTATTTGGCGGCGGCTGGAATTTATGCCTTGCAAAACAATATCAATAGGTTAGAAGATGACCACAGACGAGCGAAAGAATTAGGAGCGAAATTAGCGTCGTGTGAATGGGTTTCTAAAGTAGAACCAGTAGAAACCAATATTGTTGTCTTCGCAGTACAATCGCATTTAAACGACAAACAAGTGATAGACAAACTAGCACAAAAAGGAATAGCGATTAGTTTGTTGGCGAAAAATACGTTACGCATGGTAACGCATCTCGATTATCGAGAAGTGATGCACTCTTATGTATTGGAAACGCTAGAAAAAATGGAGTTCTAGTTACTTAAACATATCTTCCATTCCTGGGATCATTGGAAGATCCATTTTAGAAACCGCGTCGATTTCGGCAGCATGAACAGCAGTGGCTTTCTCGATGGCTTTATTGATCACTAGAATCAAATAATCTTCCAATTGCTCTTTGTCTTCGAGTAAAGTGTCGTCGATAGTAACCGACTTTATTTGATTGTTGGCTGAAATGGAGATTTTCAATAGTTGGTCAGCACTTTGTTCATCAATAAAAATCGTGTCCAATCTTTTTTTAGTTTGTTCACTTTCTCTTGGGTTTCTTTCATTTTGCCCATCATTCCCATTAAATCTCCAAACATATTGATAATTATTATGATTAATACATGGCAAAAGTACTAAATTGCGAGCAAGTAATTTTACAAATTAATCAATGAAAAATACAATTTTTATCTGTTGCCTTTGTACTATTTTTGCAACGTCTTTTTCTCAAAACAAAAACGAAACAATGTCAAATCCAAAAGCGCCAATTGCACCTGTAAAACCTAAGAAACTTGAAAAACACGGAGATGTTAGAATCGATAACTATTTTTGGCTCAATGATCGGGAGAATCCAGAAGTTATCGATTATTTGAATAAAGAGAATGATTATTATCACACCGTTACTGCGTCTACTAAGGATTTTCAAACCGCCTTGTTTGAGGAAATGAAAGGCCGTATCAAAGAGGACGACGAATCGGTTCCATACTTATATAATGGTTATTACTACATCACTCGATTTGAAAAAGGGCAAGATTACCCGATTTATTCAAGAAAGAAAGGAAGTTTGGAAGCTCCTGAAGAAATCATGTTCAATTGCAATGAGATGGCGAAAGGTCACAAATACTTTCAATTGGGTGGCGTGAGTATCAGTAATGACAACCAATTGGCGATTTTTTGCACGGATGTAATAGGTAGAAGAATTTATTCGATGCAAATCAAAAACCTGGTAACCGGTGAAATTTTATCCGATAAAGTCGAACAAACTACAGGTAATGCGGTTTGGGCTAATGACAACAAAACCATTTTCTATACCAAGCAAGACGAAAAGACGTTGCGTTCGGATAAAGTATATAAACACAAAATGGGTGCGTCAACGGAGAATGACGAATTAGTCTATTTTGAGAAAGACGATACGTTTAATGTTTCTGTATCGAAAAGCAAATCGAAAAAGTATATTACGATTGCATGTGGAAGCACGCTGACCGACGAATACCAAACTATTTTGGCGGATGAACCGGATAGCAAATTCAAAATTTTTCAAAAAAGAGTTCGGGGATTAGAGTATTCAATTTCTCATTATGGCGATAGTTTCTACGTGGTAACGAATAAAGACAAAGCAACCAATTTTAAGTTGATGAAAGTCAATGAAAACAATACCTCTCAAGAAAATTGGGTGGACTTAATTTCACATCGCTCAGACGTTCTAATGGAAGGAATAGATATTTTTAAAGACTATTTAGTGGTTTCAGAACGCAGCAATGGTTTGAATAAAATTCGGATTATGACATGGAGTGGGAAAGGGGAATATTACTTGCCTTTTGAAATCGAAACTTATACATGTTACACAACTACTAACGTCGATTTTGATACGGATGTATTACGTTATGGTTACCAGTCGTTGGCAACACCTTCTTCGGTAATCGACTTCAACATGAAGACTAAGACGAAAGAAATTAAAAAAGAACAACAAGTCTTAGGTGGAAAATTTGATAAGAATAATTACACCGAAGAACGTGTTTGGGCTACTGCAACCGATGGAACTAAAGTACCTATTTCTATGGTGTATCGAAAAGGAATCAAGAAAGACGGAAAGAATCCATTGTTGTTATATGCGTATGGTTCGTATGGACTTTCTATGGATCCGTATTTTTCAACAACGCGTTTATCGCTATTGGATCGCGGCTTTGTTTATGCAATAGCACATATTCGAGGAGGAGAAGATTTAGGAAGACAATGGTATGAAGACGGAAAATTATTAAAAAAGAAAAACACTTTTACCGATTTTATTGATTGCTCGAAATATGTGATAGCTGAAAAATTTACTTCTGCGGAACATTTATATGCTGAAGGCGGCTCTGCAGGCGGTTTGTTGATGGGTGCAATTGTGAATATGGCACCACAGTTATATAATGGTGTCATTGCTCAAGTTCCTTTTGTTGATGTCATGACGACAATGCTAGATGATTCTATTCCATTAACCACTGGTGAATATGATGAATGGGGCAATCCAAATGTGAAAAAGTACTATGATTATATGCTTTCGTATTCACCTTATGATAATGTCAAAGCGCAGGACTATCCAAACATGTATGTTGGTACTGGATTGCATGACTCGCAGGTACAATATTGGGAACCAGCAAAATGGGTAGCTAAATTAAGAGTCACAAAAACAAATGATAAACAGTTATTTCTCGACACCAACATGGATGCGGGTCATGGCGGTGCTTCAGGTCGATTTGAGGCCTTGAAAGAAGTTGCGAAAGAATTTACTTTTTTGTTAGATTTAGAAAAAATCAAAAAGTAATTAATTTTTTTTTGTTAGATTTGCAAGGATTTGGGGATTGTTAAAATACCATCAGCCTTGATTAACTATTTTTTTATGAAAGAAGAAATTAAAGCCTACAATAATGTATTAGAACTAATAGGAAATACACCTCTTATTAAGCTCAATAAAGTTACCGAAAATTATGACGGTAATTTTTATGCAAAAGTAGAAGCATTTAATCCTGGTCACTCAACAAAAGATAGAATAGCACTTTATATTATTGAAGAAGCGGAAAAGCGAGGAATTCTATCTCCAGGTGATACCATCATTGAAACTACTTCGGGAAATACAGGTTTTAGCTTAGCGATGGTAAGTATCATTAAGGGCTATAATTGTATTTTGGCGGTGAGTTCAAAATCTTCAAAGGATAAAATTGACATGCTCCGAAGTCTTGGCGCTAAAGTGTACGTTTGTCCTGCAAATGTTGCTGCAGACGACGACCGTTCCTATTATAGTGTGGCGAAACGATTACATGAAGAAACAAAAGGTTCCGTATATATCAATCAGTATTTTAATCAATTAAATATTGATGCACATTACAACACCACTGGTCCAGAGATTTGGAAACAAACGAATGGGAATATCACACATTTGGTCGCTTGTAGTGGAACCGGCGGAACAATTTCGGGTGTTGCTAAATATCTGAAAGAACAAAATCCAAATATTAGAATTTTAGGCGTTGATGCTTTTGGTTCTGTTTTGAAAAAATACCACGAAACCAAGGAGTTTGATAACAAAGAAATTTATCCTTATCGGATTGAAGGATTAGGAAAAAATCTAATTCCAACTGCAACTGATTTTGACTCGATTGATAAGTTTACTAAAGTAACAGATGAAGAAAGTGCGCATGCTACACGAGAAATAGCAAAAAAAGAAGGCTTATTTGTCGGTTACACTTCCGGAGCTGTTTTACAAGCGATTCGACAATATGCGGACGATGGGGAATTCAATACTACAAGTAATGTTGTTGCTATTTTTCCTGACCATGGTTCGCGTTACATGAGTAAAGTTTTCAGTGATGACTGGATGAATGAGCAAGGTTTCTTCGATAGTGTTAATGCAGAAGAAGTTCAGAAGATAGAATTTATAAAGTAATTGATAATTAACAATTGATAATTGATAATGAAAGTCTCGATAAACTCGAGACTTTTTCTATTTGCTAGTTGTAGAATTATTCAATTTATTAATTTGTGGAATCATTGTTTTTATTAGATATTTTCTTGTTCTACTGAAATTATTAAGTACATAGAAATAAAAAGTCCCGACTTCACTCGGGACTTTCTATTTAATAACAAACAAATTATCAATTATCAATTGTTAATTATCCATTAATTTTCTTCCATCGTGTGATATACGTTTTGCACGTCATCATCCTCTTCAATTTTCTCCAATAATTTTTCAACATCAGCGACTTGTGCTTCCGTAAGTTGTTTTAGGACTTGTGGAATTCTTTCAAAACCAGAAGACAAGATTTCAATATTTCTATTTTCTAATTCTTTCTGGATGGCACCAAAACTTCCAAATGGAGCATAAATCAATATACCATCTTCGTCTTCAAAAACTTCTTCTGCACCGAAATCAATCAATTCCAATTCTAGTTCTTCCGGATCTAAATTACCTTTTGGAATTCTAAAATTACAAGTGTGGTCAAACATAAACTCCACCGATCCTTGTGTTCCCATGGTGCCGTTGCATTTGTTAAAATAACTTCTAATGTTCGCAACAGTTCTATTGTTATTGTCGGTAGCCGTTTCTATAAGAATAGCAATACCGTGCGGCGCATAGCCTTCAAACAATACTTCTTTATAATTTGCGGTATCTTTGTCCGTTGCCTTTTTAATGGCGCGTTCAACATTCTCCTTCGGCATATTCGCTGCCTTTGCATTTTGAATTACCGCACGCAAACGAGAGTTCGCTTCTGGATTTGGTCCGCCTTCTTTTACGGCCATTACAATATCCTTTCCTATTCTTGTAAATGCCTTAGCCATTGCTGACCAACGCTTCATTTTTCTTCCTTTGCGGAATTCAAACGCTCTTCCCATTTCTTATTTTTGTTTTATTGCCCTCTATTTTTGGCAAAAGTATTATTTTTATTTATTTCTAGAAAAACTCAATGATCAAGTATTTCTTGATTCTAATAACTTCTCTATTTTTTATAGAAAGGTAATTTCACAATCTTCGCCGGCACATCATTCTTACGAATGCGTATAAAAATTCCAGAATCTATAGCACTATGTGCCGTTGTAACGTAACCCAAACCAATTCCGATTCCCATTGAGGGTGACATCGTGCCAGAAGTCACATGACCAATGACCGTCCCGCTAGCATCTACAATCTCATAATCATGCCTCGGCACCGCACGCTCTTGCATTTCAAAAGCAACTAGTTTCTTTTTGATACCTTGTTCTTTTTGTTTCTTCAAGTAGTCCGAATTAACGAAATCTTTAGTAAACTTGGTAATCCAACCCAAACCTGCTTCTAAAGGAGAAGTCGTATCATTGATATCATTACCATATAAACAAAATCCCATCTCTAGGCGCAAAGTGTCACGCGCAGCCAGTCCAATCGGTTTAATACCGTAGTCTTTTCCAGCTTCAAATATTTTGTTCCAAACTGTCTCTACTTGTTCGTTTCTGCAATAAATTTCAAAACCACCAGAACCAGTATATCCTGTAGCAGAAATAATAACATAAGGAAAACCAGCAAAGTCAGCTACTTCAAAATGGTAATATGGAATTGCCGACAAATCGATAGAAGTCAACGACTGCATCGCTTCAACAGCTTTTGGTCCTTGCACGGCGAGTAAAGAAAACTCATCGGAAATATTTTTCATTTCCACATTCATATCATTAAAACTGGAAATCCAATCCCAATCTTTCTCGATATTAGAGGCATTGACCACCAACAAATATTGTTCATCTTTCATTCTGTAAATGATTAAATCATCTACGATGCCACCGTCTTTATTGGGCAAACACGAATATTGAGCTCGTCCAATGGTCAATGTCGACGCATCATTCGACGTAACTTTTTGAATGAGCGCCAATGCATTTTCACCTGTCAACAAAAACTCACCCATGTGCGAAACATCAAAAACACCTACACCATTTCGTACGGTTTCGTGTTCGGCATTCACACCTTCATATAAAATAGGCATATTGTAACCTGCAAACGGAAGCATTTTTGCTCCTAATTTTTCATGAATGTGTGTAAGGGCAGTATTTTTCATTATTCGTAGCAATTAAATTGAAGTCGCTAATTTATTCAATTTTAATCTAACTCCAACTTGGATATTTACAATTTTATAAGATTTTTTTGGGAGCTATTTCCAGCTGTTCACTCTACCCGAGCGAAGCGAATTGACCGAACATAAAATCAAAAAATATAATTTTGTGAGGGAATCTATTTTTCATTTTTTCAAAACAAAAAAAAGGATGCCGTTTCCACTCGCCTTGCCGCGAGACAGGTCTGGGCTAGGGAACTTTGCATATAATTTAATCTGTTTTATGATCCAATTGAGTACCTTTACTCAAAATAATAATCTACTATGAATTCGATAGTCCATACTCGTGAGGAATTACTAAGACGATATCATCCAATCGATCCCAAAACACACAAAGGAATCCAAGGTCATGCGCTCATTATCGGAGGCAGTTATGGAAAAATAGGAGCGATAACATTGTCAACAAAAGCTGCACTCAGAACCGGTTGTGGTTTAGTAACTGCCTACATCCCGAAATGCGGCTATACTGCGCTTCAAACCGCAAATCCTGAAGTTATGGTATTGACCGATGTTGATGAACAGTCCATCACTAGTATTGATTTTTCAATTACACCACAAGCCGTCGGTATTGGTCCCGGAATGGGCTTGGATTTCAAAACACAAAAAACATTTCATTCATTTCTTAAAGTCAACCAAATACCTTTAGTTATTGATGCCGACGCACTCAATAGTTTAAGTCATAATGCAGCTTCTCTTTATTTGCTCCGTGCGAAAACAATCCTAACGCCTCATGTTAAAGAACTAGAAAGATTGATAGGAAATTGGAGTAGTGAAGCAGAAAAGTGGCAAAAAGCTATCGAATTTTCATCTAAATTTAATCTCATCCTGGTAGTAAAAGGAGCTCCAACTTATATTGTCGATGGGGAAAACATGTACGAGAATACACAGGAAACGCCGCTTTAGCAACAGCGGGTAGCGGAGATGTCTTAACTGGAATTATTACAAGTCTTCTAGCACAATCTTATGATGCCATTGACGCCGCATTGATTGGTGTGTATTTGCACGGGCTATGCGCCGACCTAAAAGATGATACGACAAGCACACAATCTTTTATTGCCTCAGATATCATCGAAAACTTAGGAAGATCCTTTTTGAGTTTAGGAATTTAAAAATGCCTTCAACTCTTCGTACGTTTTGATTTTGACACGAACTTTTTCTTTATTCAATACACTTTCGATTTGACTAGGAATAGGAAGTGTTATTTTCAAAATTGGTTCAACAGTATCTAAAAACTTAATCGGATGTGCTGTTTCTAGAAAAATTCCAATGGCATTCGGAAAGCGTGTCATTTCTTTTTTTAATCCGAGATAACCAACAACACCGTGAGGCTCTGCAATATATCCGGAATTATTATAGATTTCTAGTAAAGTGGCACTTGTGATTTCATCAGTATACGAATAGGAACTAAAATCCTTCTTAAATGCGGTCAAATCGTTGTTATACAATTCCTGAATTCTGATAAAATTACTCGGATTTCCAACATCCATTGCGTTTGAAATTGTAGCTTTAGATGGTTTCGGATTATATTTTCCCGTCTCCAAAAATTGTGGAACCGTGTCATTTACATTTGTTGCGGCCACAAAATGCTCAATAGGCAAACCCAATCTCTTTGCCATGATTCCTGCGCAAATATTTCCAAAATTTCCACTTGGGCAAGAAAATACCATTTGCTTTCCTAGTGATTTCGACTGTTTATAGGCAAAAAAGAAGTAAAACATTTGAGGTAACCAGCGCGCAATATTGATTGAATTAGCGGATGTTAAGTTTTTATATGCAAGAGTTTCGTCCAAAAATGCTTTTTTAACCATATCCTGGCAGTCATCAAATACACCATCAACTTCAACAGCTTTAATATTCTGACCTAAAGTCGTAAGTTGTCGCTCTTGAATATCACTTACTTTTCCCGATGGATATAAGATAACCACGTCTACGCCATCAACACCTAGAAATCCACTAGCAACTGCGCCACCTGTATCACCGGAAGTCGCTACTAGAACTGTGTTCTTTTGATCTGTGTTGTTTCTATTAAAATATGCTAAACACCGTGACATGAATCGCGCACCAACATCTTTAAAAGCCATTGTTGGACCGTGATACAATTCTAAAGAATAGGTGTTTTCTTCAACTTTTACTGTCGGAAAATCAAAGCACAATGTTTCTTTAATAATTTCCTTGAGGTTTTTTTCTGGTATGTCATTTCCAACGAATTGTTTAATTGCCTCAAATGCAATTTCTTCGTTAGTTAAGTTTTCAATATTTTGAAAAAAAGAGGAGGGAAGTGGTGTAATGGTTTCCGGAAAATACAATCCACGATCAGGTGCTAATCCTTTTACAACGGCTTCTTCAAAGCTAACGCTTGGCGCATTATGATTTAAGCTATAGTATTTCATTTTAATTTTTTGAATTAGGATTTAGGATTGAAAACACGATTAGAGATCGCATTTTATACATTTAAAAATCCTGTATTTATATTATTTTAACACCTTCCGCATTAATTCTAGAAACATGAATTTCATAACTAATATCAGTACTATCAAATATTTTACACATACCATCGGCAACGTTCTGTGCCATTTCGTTTCCTCTACTTAGAGCAAAAATGGAAGGACCGGATCCTGAAATTCCAGAACCCAATGCGCCATTCTCCATAGCAGATTTTTTGACTAAGTCGAATTGAGGTATAAATGGTCCACGAAGCGGTTCAACAATTCCATCATGTAGTGAACGACCAATTAGATCGTAGTCACTGGTGTACAATCCGGCGATTAAACCACCGACATTTCCCCATTGCGTAATGGCACTTTTTAAGGACACCATTGGCTGCAATACTGCGCGCATTTCTGAAGTCTTCAATTCGATTTGTGGATGAATGACCGTTGCGTATAGTTCGGATGGACTATCAATTCTAATAATATCTAACGGATCATATCCACGAACGAGTGTAAAACCGCCACATAGCGCAGGAGCGACGTTGTCTGCGTGAGCACTTCCGCTAGCTAAAACTTCACCTTGCATGGCAAAATAAACGAGTTCTTTTCTTGAAAAAGGTCGACCTAATAATTCGTTAATTCCAAAAACTGCACCTGCAGCACTTGCCGAACTGCTGCCAATTCCGCTACCAGCTTTAATGTTTTTATAAATTTCAATGTCAAAACCAAACTCAGTTTCGACCGCTTCTAATAATGCTAAAGCGGCAACGCCAGCAACATTTTTTTCTGTTTCTAGCGGTAAATCAGCACCAACTATTTTAGTGATTCGAACTCCTTTTTGGATTGATTTTCGAACAATCATTTCATCACCAACAGTCTCAAGGCAAGTTCCCAAAACATCAAAACCGCAGGATAGATTTGCAATTGTTGCTGGACAGAAAAGTTTTATTTGTTCCATAGTATTGTTGTTTGGCACAAAGACGCTAAGACACAAAAATATATTTATTTTTTACTTCGTGACCTGATTGCATTACACATTTCCAATTCGAATCACATCAGCAAAAATCCCGGAAGCCGTTACAGCAGCACCAGCACCAGCACCTTTAATTAACAAGGGTTGGTCTACGTATCGATCTGTATAAAATTGAACGATGTTATCTTTTCCTTCTAAGTTGTAAAATGGACTATCAGATGGAATAAACTGCAATCCGACGCTAGCCTTGCCGTTTTCAAACGAGGCTACAAACTTCAGTCGACTGTCTTTTTGTTTCGCTTCCGCCAATAGATTTTCGAAATGAGCAGCATTGGCAGTTAATGATTTGAAGAAATCTTCATTATTAGTAGTATTCATGCACTCCGCAGGAAGGAACGAATTGTTGACAATGTCTTCCATTTCCATGGCATAGCCACTTTCACGGATCAGAATTAAGATTTTTCGAGCGACATCGACTCCACTTAAATCAATTTTCGGATCTGGCTCTGTAAATCCTTGAACTCCTGCTTCTTTGACTACGTCATGAAAATTGTAGGTTTCACTAAAATTATTAAAAATGAAGTTCAAACTTCCGGATAACACGGCATTAATTCGATTCACCTTATCTCCAGAAGCAATCAAATGTTTTAGTGTATCAATAATTGGTAAACCTGCACCAACATTTGTTTCAAATAAAAATGGCGCATTATATTTTCGAGACAGTTGCTTCAAATTATTGTAGTTGTCGTAGGCAGATGAGCACGCAATTTTATTGCATGTAACCACCGCGACATTTTCTTTCAAGAATTGGTCGTATATGTTGGCAATCGATTCATTAGCAGTAATATCCACAAAAATACTATTACGCAAATTGAGTTCTTTTACTTTCGAAATGAATGCCTCTTTGTTTGCCGTTTCTCCATTTTCAAGGAGCGATTGCCAATCTTTGAGCGCTATTCCATCTTCGTCAAAAAGCATTTTTCGTGAGTTTGAAATTCCTATAACACGAAGATTGATTTTTAGATTCTCTTTTAGGAATTTCTTTTGTTGATGAATTTGGTCCATAAACTTTTCACCGACGTTTCCAACTCCCATAACAAAGAGGTTTAACTGCTTGGTGTTGTCTTCGAAAAATCGCTCATGTAAAGTGTTTAAAGCCTTTTTTACATCACGTTCATTAATGACAACGGAAATATTTCTCTCAGAGGCACCTTGAGCAATGGCGCGAATATTCACGTTATTTTTCCCCAAAGTACTAAACATTTTCCCGCTTAAACCTTGATGATTCTTCATATTTTCGCCTACAAGAGCTACAATGCAAAGGTTTTTCTCGACGATACACGGATCAATTTTGTTTTGGGCAATTTCCAATTCGAAGGCTTTATTGATTGCTTTTTGCGCATTTTCAGCATCTGAATTTAAAATACCAATGCAAATAGAATGTTCTGATGAAGCTTGTGTAATAAATATAACGTTGATATTCTCTTGTGACAAAACCTCAAATAAGCGCTTAGATGAACCCGACACTCCGATCATTCCAGAGCCTTCCAGCGTTAAAAGTGAAATTTTATCAATGTGAGAAATTCCCTTGATTGGATTTTCTTTTCCACTAACTGCAGAAGTAATTAGAGTTCCAGCAGCTTCTGGTTCAAAGGTGTTCTTAATCAGAATTGGAATATTCTTTTTTAGAACAGGTTGAATCGTTGGTGGATAAAGCACTTTCGCTCCAAAATGCGACAATTCCATAGCTTCTTGATAGGAAATAACTTCAATCGGCTGCGATTGTTTTACTATCTTCGGATTGGCAGTAAACATTCCGTTGACGTCAGTCCAAATTTCGAGTTGAGAAGAATTCAGCGCTCCTGCAACGATTGCGGCGGTGTAATCTGATCCACCTCGACCTAAAGTCGTAGTATTTCCATCCTCTGAAGAAGCAATAAATCCTGGAATTACTGTCGCTTTCGCATCGCTACCTTTAAAATAGTCGGCAATTAATTTATTTGTGATATCGAAATTGACCACTGCTTTTCCGAAATGACTATTCGTCTTAATGAATTCTCGGCTGTCTTTATAAGTTGCAGAGCTGATTTTCTGTTGCAATGCTTTTGCAATTATTTGGGATGAAAGCAATTCCCCAAAACTGAGAATCGTATCTGATGTTCTGTTTGATAATTCACCTAACAGATAACAGCCATCTAGTAAGGTTTTTAAGTGATTTAGATTACTATTTATCGTATCGATTAATTCTCTTTGATCTGAAAGTGGAATCAATTGTTCGATCGCTTCTTTGTGTTTTTGTTCTATTTGATTGACAATATCTTTGTAAGTCTTGTCTTTTGCTGCTGCTTTTGCTGCTGCGGCAACTAGTAAATCGGTTACGCCACTAAAAGCAGAAACGGTAACAACAAGCGGTTCCTTTTTGGCAGCATCTGCCACAATATTGAGTACTAGATTGATATTTTGGGCATTTGCAACTGAAGTCCCTCCAAATTTTAATACATTCATTTTGGTAATAATTAAGGTAATAAGGTAAGTTTTAAAAGTATTGCGCTTTCTAACGAAAAAACAGCAAAAATTGATATGAGAATTGCTACCCCAAAGGGGTCGTGAATACTGCAGTGGTATCAGTTATTACTGTAACCAAAGTAATTGTTTTGTCGAGAAGAGTGCTACTGTAGTTTTGCATCCGTTTTGAATTGAATTTTTCAAAAGTAATGCAATTTAGAATACTAGTAAAGAAAGGAAAACATTTTTACGAATTTTTCATTTTGATAAGTTTCTTGCTTCAAATGATAGTTATTTGAAAAATATTATATCTACAAAATAGTAATTCATCAATATTTACAAGAATATCATCAACAAACCTTGTTTTTTAATATTGGTTTATTCAAATTTGTACGATTAATCAAGATATCACATGGGAAATACCCATTATATTAGTTCCGACGTACTTTCACTAGAAAAAATCCAGCATATTATATCGCACGATTTAAGGCTTTCTCTTTCAGAGGAAGCAAAAATCAATATTGAGAAATGCAGGGTTTATTTAGACCAAAAAATGGAGTCGAACGATGCACCAATCTACGGAATTAATACGGGGTTTGGTTCCTTGTGCAATGTGAAAATTTCAAATGATAACTTGTCGAAACTTCAAGAGAACTTAGTGAAGTCGCACGCTTGTGGCACTGGTGATGAAGTGCCTGCAGCCATTGTTAAAATACTTTTGCTTCTAAAAATTCAATCGTTAAGTTACGGATTTTCAGGAGTTCAACTGTTGACAGTAGAACGGTTGATTGATTTCTATAACAATGATATTTTGCCGGTAATATATACGCAAGGTTCTTTAGGGGCATCTGGAGATTTAGCTCCGTTAGCGCATCTTTCATTGCCTTTACTTGGAGAAGGTGAAGTTTGGTATGAGGGCAAAAAATGCCGAGCGAACGATTTACTTACCGACAAAGGATGGGAGCCAATTGTGCTGCAATCTAAAGAAGGATTAGCATTGTTAAACGGTACGCAGTTTATGAGTGCATATGGCGTTTATATTTTGATTAAAACTTCTAAGTTTTCTTGGTTGGCAGATTTGATTGGAACCATTTCATTGGAAGGTTTTGATGGCAGGATAGAGCCCTTTAATGAACTCATCCATTACATTAGGCCACATAAAGGTCAAATCGTAACTGCTAAAAGAGTAGTTGATTTTTTAGAAGGAAGTCAGATCATTGCTCAAAAAAAGGCGCATGTTCAAGACCCATATTCTTTTAGATGTATCCCGCAAGTGCACGGCGCATCAAAAGATGCCATCGATTACGCTAAACGAGTTTTTAAAACTGAAATTAATTCCGTAACAGACAATCCTAATATCTTTAGAGAAAGTGATCAAATTATCTCTGGGGGGAATTTTCACGGGCAGCCGTTGGCGCTAGCACTCGATTTTCTTGCGATTGCACTCTCGGAATTAGGCAGTATTTCTGAAAGAAGAACCTATCAGTTGATTAGCGGTTCGCGAGGTTTACCAGCCTTTTTGATTGATAATCCTGGATTGAATTCAGGATTTATGATTCCACAATATACCGCTGCTAGTATTGCGAGTCAAAACAAACAATTAGCGACACCTGCAAGTGTAGATAGTATCGTGTCTTCAAATGGGCAAGAGGATCACGTAAGTATGGGAGCCAATGCCGCAACGAAATGTTTGCGCGTCATGGAGAATTTAGAGCGTATTTTGGCGATTGAACTGATGAATGCCTCTCAAGCAGTCGAGTTTAGAAGGCCACTTCAATCGAGTGAATTTATCGAGTTGTTTCTTAAATCGTATCGAGAAGAAGTTCCTTTGGTTAATGAAGATCGAATCTTGCACTATGATATCGAAAATTCGATTGCTTTCTTGAACAGTTTTATATTGGATGAAAGCGTTTTAGAATAAGATATTAGCCGATTTTTCTCAATAACATGGTAGTATGCATACAAGGATATATATCTTGTAAATTGCTGCAATTCCAGTCTTTTTCCACCATTTTTGAAATTATGCGCGATTTATAGTTATCATTTAAGGGCAACAAATTCATCAATATCCCATATTTGCTTTTCCCTAAAACCCCTCGCATTTTTTCAATTTTGAAATTGGTATTAATTTTATTTAAAACAGATTTTGTAAATGGCCATTCCCAATCTTTATCACTTTGGAAAGGTCTGTATAGCGTTCTCAAAACTTTAACAGGAAAGCTTGTTTCCAGCGGATCGTAGGAGATGATTATTCCATTTGTACTCAATTTCTCCTGTAGTTTTGAAACCAATAAATCGAAGTTTTCAAAATGATGAAGCACGCCATAGGCATAAATAATATCGAAATTTGTATGGTGAAATTCAGGCGACAAAAAATCAACTGCAATGGCTTGTGCATTGGGACAGTTTTCATCTTCTATTCTTTTTTGGAGACTGGCAATCGCCACATCACTTAAATCAATTCCAATATATTCTTTTGCATTTTTTGCCATATAAATGGAAAGCGCATTGCCACGCAAACAGCCTAAATCTAGAACTTTTTTATTGGAGAGATCACCCAGCCAAACTTTATGCTCATCATAAACGCGATCTTTAATATCGAATTTACTTCTAAAATCATTTAAGACACCGTTTCTAAACTTAAACCATAAAGTAGAAGCAAAATTGGTTTTGGCTTTACTATCTGAATTATAAAACTCTTTTTGCCTCTTGTTTATTTCGAGAATATCTTCTGTACTTTTCATAGGAAATAATAGATTGTTGCTATTTTGCAAATGTAGTTATATTGGCGTGTTATTTAACTTAAAATTTTTTTCAATTGCGCGAATCATTTCACCAGCAATGTCTTTGTTTGTGGCATTTTCGATGCCTTCTAAGCCTGGAGATGAATTTACTTCTAACAATAAAGGACCTTTAGAAGAGCGGATAATATCGACACCTGCAACACTTAAATCCATTGCTTTCGCTGCCTTGATTGCAATTTTCTTTTCTTCGGCTGTCGGTTTAATGACAGAGGCAGTTCCACCCAAATGAATGTTCGCTCGAAACTCACCAGGTAAGGCTTCCCTTTGTATTGCTGCCACTACTTTTCCGTCTATGACAAAGCAACGAATATCTTTCCCATTGGCTTCTTTGATAAATTCTTGAACTAATATGTTTGCATTTAAACTCTTGAAAGCATTAATAACACTTTCTGCCGCTTTCTTTGTTTCAGCAATTACAACGCCTTTTCCTTGTGTACCTTCTAGTAATTTAACAATTAATGGCGGTCCACCAACCATCTTAATCAAATCATCAGTATCTAAGGGGGAATTTGCAAATCCTGTTGTAGGAATTTCAATACCGTGATTCAACAAAAGCTGCAACGAAAACAACTTATCTCTCGATTGTGTAATCGCAGTTGAAGAATTTAGACAGAATACCTTTAATGCTTCGAATTGTCTTGTCAAAGCGCATCCATAAAAAGTAATACTGGGACGAATACGTGGAATAATGGCGTCAAATTCATTTAGAATTTTTCCTCCACGATAGTGTATTTGTGGTTTCGTGGCATCTAACTTCATGTAACACTCCTTGATATTCAAAAAGTGCATCTCGTGACCACGCATTTCACCCGCATCCATAATGCGTTTATTGCTGTATAATTCGGGATTACTTGCTAATAGTCCAATGCGAAGTCCTGTGGCGGCTTTTTCAGAGTCTTTGTAAATTTCCTTTAGATTGTCAGATGTCGATTGTCCCAGTAGGTAAAGTTGCTCCGGGTCGACAAGAACTCTACCGCTCATAGCTTCTCGTCCTAAAAGCATTCTAAATCCCATTGAATCTCTGTTGGTCAGCGTCATTTCGATAGTCCAACTTGCGTTTCCAATGTCTAATATAGTTTGAATCACATAACGTTGTTCCCGAAATCCACTTGAACTTTTTACATATCTCTTGTCTACCAATGGAGCCTCACAATGAAGAATTGTTTTCAAGTTGTTTTGAATCGGATTGATATCAAACTTTACCCAATTGGCACCATCTTTTAGGAATGGTGATATATTTATAGCATGAAGCGCTGAAGTCTTTGCTCCTGAATCAACACGAGCTTTAATCTTGGGAATTCCTAAGTCGGGAAAGGAAAACCATTCTTCACTTCCAAAAATTACTTTGTTGTGGGACATAAGTTAAAATAAAAATAAGCTTCGAAAGTAATCAATATTACTTAGCACCAAAATAATAAACAAAAAAAAACCTACTATTTAGTAGGTTTTTCTGCTTTATGAACTTTAACGGTGAGCTCTTGCAAGGTTTCGTCTAAATCCATAAAAATTTCATCTCCTGAGGCAATTTTAGAAGTAATGATTTCTTCTGCTAATGCATCTTCAACATATTTTTGAATAGCTCTTTTTAGTGGTCTAGCACCAAATTGACGGTCGAAACCTTTCTCTGCGATAAATGCTTTGGCTTTGTCGGAAAGACTTAATTGATATCCTAATTCCGCAACACGAGCATACAATTTTTTCAATTCGATTTCAATAATCAAGTCGATATCTTCTTTTTCTAAAGCATTGAAAACAATAACATCATCAATTCTGTTTAAGAATTCAGGGGCAAAGGTTTTCTTCAAAGCATTTTCAATGATGCTTTTTGAGTTATCATCTGCCTGGGCAATCTTTGCCGCTGTACCAAATCCAACTCCTTGTCCGAAATCCTTCAATTGTCGAGCACCAACATTCGAAGTCATGATTACAATCGTATTCTTAAAATCGATTTTTCGACCAAGACTATCTGTCAAGTAACCATCGTCTAAAACTTGTAATAACATATTGAAAACATCTGGATGCGCTTTTTCAATTTCATCTAAAAGAACCACGCAATATGGCTTTCTTCTTACTTTTTCAGTTAATTGACCACCTTCTTCATAACCTACATAACCTGGAGGCGCTCCAACCAATCTAGAGATAGAGAATTTCTCCATATATTCACTCATGTCAATTCGAATCAATGCGTCTTCAGAGTCAAACAGTTCTTTTGCTAAAACTTTCGCCAATTGTGTTTTACCAACTCCGGTTTGACCAAGGAAAATAAAAGAACCAATTGGTTTGTTTGGATCTTTCAATCCAGCACGGTTTCTTTGAATAGAACGTGCAATTTTTAATACGGCATCCTTTTGTCCAATAACTTTATTTTCAATAAGTTCCGGAAGTTTAGCTAATTTATTGCTTTCTGTTTGAGCGATACGATTTACCGGGATTCCCGTCATCATCGAAACGACATCAGCAACATTGTCTTCTGTTACAACAATTCGATTGCTTTTAGAATCTTCTTCCCATTGTTCTTGCGCAATTGCTAAATCTTTTTCAATTCGTTTCTCATCATCACGAAGTTTAGCAGCTTCTTCGTATTTCTGTTTTTTGACAACAGAATTCTTTGACTCGCGCACTTCTTCCAACTGTCGTTCCAATTCCAGAATTTGTTTTGGAACTTCGATATTGGTAATATGAACACGAGAACCCGCTTCATCAAGAGCATCAATCGCTTTGTCTGGTAAGAATCGCTCAGACATGTATCTGTTGGTCAATTTTACGCAAGCTTCAATCGCTTCAGGTGTATAATTCACATTATGATGGTCTTCGTATTTGTTTTTGATATTATTTAGAATGGTAATCGTTTCCTCCACAGAAGTAGGCTCCACAATTATTTTTTGAAAACGTCTTTCTAAAGCGCCATCTTTTTCTATGTATTGACGGTACTCATCTAAGGTCGTTGCCCCAATACATTGTATTTCGCCTCGCGCTAACGCGGGTTTAAACATATTAGATGCGTCTAATGAACCTGTTGCTCCACCAGCACCAACGATGGTGTGAATTTCATCAATAAAAAGAATGATGTCGTCATTTTTTTCTAATTCGTTCATCACAGCTTTCATTCGTTCTTCGAATTGTCCACGGTATTTAGTTCCAGCGACAAGACTAGCTAAATCTAAGGTGACCACTCTTTTATTAAACAGAATACGAGAGACCTTTTTCTGTGTAATACGCAAAGCCAGACCTTCTGCGATAGCAGATTTTCCAACACCTGGTTCTCCAATCAGTAACGGATTGTTCTTTTTTCTTCTACTCAAAATTTGAGAAACACGTTCGATTTCTTTTTCGCGCCCCACTACAGGATCAAGTTTTCCCTCTTCGGCCATCTCAGTTAAATCTCTACCAAAATTATCCAAAACAGGTGTTTTAGATTTTTTGTTTGATTTGTTGGCAGGATTATTAAAACTACCTTCTTTTAGACTGTCATCTTGACCTGAATCTTCATTGAAGGACTCGTTTTTGGGTAAATTTTCTAGGTAATTATCTTCGTTTGGTGTCATGTTAAGATATTGTTCTTTAGCTAGATCATAATCTATTTTAAGTTTATTCAATAGCTTGGTTGTTGGATCATTTTCATTTCTTAAAATACACAATAACAAGTGCGCAGTACTGATAGAAGTGCTTTGAAAAACTTTAGCTTCCAAAAAAGTAGTTTTTAACGCGCGTTCTGCTTGTCTCGTTAAGTGTAAGTTCTTTTTCTCGTTACTAACGATCACGTTAGGATTGGCAGGGCTTAAGATTTCAACTTTCCGACGTAAATGGTCTAAATCAACTGACAAATTATTCAAAATGGTAATTGCCTTTCCATTCCCGTCTCTTAAAATCCCAAGCATAAGATGTTCAGTACCAATAAAATCATGGCCTAAGCGCAGCGCCTCTTCTTTGCTGTAAGTAATTACATCTTTAACTCTTGGTGAAAAATTATCATCCATAACTAATAGGTTTGGTTCTGTAAATTTAGTGATTATGTTGCTGCGAACAAAAACCATTCCCGACAAAATCTACTGTCAGCTAATAGACAAAAAAAAACTAAAAAATAGGGCGCAAGAATTAACTTATTAACTGAAAATAGTCCCCATTTTGTTAATAAATCAAAGAAAATTCTAACGCTTTTTGAACTAAAAATAGCCGAGAAAGTTTATATTAGCAAGATTTTTTTAAACAATATAATTTTAAAATAAATAGAATATGTCAGACGGAGAAAAGTTAATCCCAATTAACATTGAAGATGAAATGAAATCAGCTTACATCGATTATTCGATGTCGGTAATTGTATCGAGAGCACTTCCAGATGTTAGAGACGGCTTGAAACCTGTGCACCGTAGAGTCCTTTATGGAATGTATGATTTAGGAGTTTTTTCGAATAGAGCTCACAAAAAATCCGCAAGAATTGTCGGAGAAGTTTTAGGAAAGTATCACCCACACGGAGATACCTCGGTATACGACGCCATGGTTCGTATGGCGCAAGAATGGAGTTTACGTTATTTATTAATTGACGGACAAGGAAATTTCGGTTCAGTTGATGGAGACAGTCCCGCGGCAATGCGATACACCGAAGCGAGAATGAAAAAAATGTCTGAGGACATTATGGCAGATATTGATAAGGAGACCGTTGATTTTCAATTAAATTTTGATGATACGCTATACGAACCT
>JADKBW010000008.1:197500-220329 GCA_016714905.1 Flavobacterium sp. | reverse complement strand
TGAGAAGATCTTTTCCTTTCACCGATTGAAAAACCTCTCGAGCTATCTCAATAGATTGTGTCCCGGAGATTCTAATGATAGCAATCGCTCCAGCTCCAGATGGAGTGGCAAGTGCAACGATGGTATCATGATGTAACATGGTAGTTTCTTTTTTGCAAAAGTAAGTAAAAATGCCTTTGGGTCTTTCGGATTCTAGAAGTTGAAGCCGATCCTCCCAGAATTGGCTTTTGTTTGACGTTAAAATGATAATTGTCATTGAATTATGAATTGTTCTAGTGTATCTTTAGCGAACAATTTCCAGTTAACTAAATTCGTGATGATATGAAAAAGATCATTTTTCCAACCGACTTTTCTGATATTTCCAAGAACGCATTCTTGTATGCGCTGCATTTGGCAAAAAACACCCATTCTGAGATTGTGACTTTGCATACATATGAATATCCGACCATGAATTATATGGATGTACCGGTTTATTTACCAGAGATTTATGAAGTGACGGAGTTGAGTCAGTTTGAGAATTATAAAGGGCACATTCCGGTATTACATGAAATTGCGGCAAAACATAAATTGAATCACGTTAAGATGAGCAATGTCCTTGAAAGCGGTGACTTGATTGACAATATTATCAACTTGACGAAAAAGGAAGGTGCTGAGTATATTGTCATGGGTACAAAAGGTGCAACAGGACTTGCGGCTACATTTTTTGGTTCTACTACGGAGAAAGTGATGAATGACTGTAATTCAGTAGTAATTGCTATTCCAGAAGATTGCCAATACCAACCCATTAAGAAAATCCTGTTTATTACAGAGTTCAAAACCGAGGAAATCGAGGTTCTAAAAAAAGCGTTAGCCATTGCTAAGGTTTTTCATTCCCATGTGGATTGCTTGTATGTTCAACCTAAAGAAAATCCTGTTGATGATGCTATCATTCATGATTGGAAAGTGATGTTTAGCAATCATGATGTGTCATTTCATTGTATTGAAAGCGATGATAAAGAAGGATTGATTTTAGAGTTTATTCCTTTATATCATATCAATATGTTGGCGATGACCACGCATCACAGAAATTTCTTTCAACGAATTTTCGACGTGAGCTTGTCTAAAAAGTTGGCGTTTCACACTAATATTCCCATTTTAGCATTTCATCCATAAAAAAAACCGCAACATCCTAAAATGTTACGGCTTGGAAATATAATTGGGTTATTAGGGTTAGTTGTTGAGCATTACCGGCATGACTAGCATGGTTACGGTTTCGCCTTCGTCTAGTCCATCTGCTGGCGTAAGAATACCAGCACGATTAGGTAATGACATTTCTAAAACAATCATATCCGATTGCAAGTTGGTCAGCATTTCTGAAAGGAATCTTGAATTAAATCCAATTTGCATATCATCACCTTGATAATCACAAGTCAAACGCTCTTCTGCTTTATTAGAATAATCAATGTCTTCAGCAGAAATATTCAATTCTGCGCCTGCGATTTTCAATCGAATTTGATGTGTGGTTTTATTTGAGAAAATCGCAACACGACGAACAGAGTTCAAGAACTGCGTGCGGTCGATCATTAACTTATTTGGATTTTCTTTTGGAATAACTGCTTCGTAGTTTGGATATTTTCCATCAATCAATCGGCACATCAAAATATAATTGTCAAAAGAGAAAGTCGCATTCGAATCGTTGTATTCAATTTTGATTTCTGCATCGGAGGCACCCAAAATACTTTTCAAAATATTCAGTGGTTTTTTCGGCATGATGAAATCGGCCACTTGAGATGCTTTTACATCGGTACGTGCATACTTCACCAATTTATGTGCGTCAGTTGCTACAAAAGTCAATCCTTCTGGAGAAAATTGAAAAAACACACCTGACATTACCGGGCGTAAATCATCATTTCCTGCCGCAAAAATGGTTTTGCTGATGGCGGTTGCCAATACTTCTGCCGGAACTAAAGTCGTTGAAGGATTGTCTAAATTGACTGATTTAGGAAATTCTTCTCCTGGTGCGTAGGCTAAGGCGTATTTACCAGAATTAGAACTGATTTCGATGGTACTGTTTTCTTCAACAGTGAAAGTTAGTGGTTGTTCTGGAAATGTTTTAAGGATTTCCAACAATAATTTCGCTGGAACGGCAACACTTCCTTTGCTGGTAGAATCGATTTCTAAGGTGGCGGACATCGTAGTTTCTAAATCTGAAGAGGAAACTGTCAACGTTTTGTTATCCAATTCAAATAAGAAATTATCTAAAATCGGCAAGGTATTGCTACTATTGATAACACTTCCCAGCACTTGTAATTGCTTTAATAAGTACGAACTCGATACTATAAATTTCATTTTTTCTTGTTTAATCGTTGAATTGTTTAATCGTGTAATCGTTGAATCGGTTATTCGTTGAATTGTTTAATCGGTTATTCGTTGATTTGTTTTTTAGAAGCTAATCCCGCTATCCGTTGCAATCTTTTTTAGGAATTCTCTTCGCTACGCTACGAGCAATCTTTTTTATGATTTCTCCTCGCTACGCTACGAGCAATCCTAAAAAAGGATTTCCACTGCTATCGGGGCTAGGGCATCATCTTCAGTCGAGCAGTCGATTAAACGATTACACGGTCACACGATTCAACCTTTTTTTCCACTCTACAGGGGCGAAGAGAAACATTTTCCTCAACACATCCATTCTACAAATATATCTTAAACTGTGAAATATCAAAAAGAATTTTATTAACATTAAGCACCGTATTTCCTTTTTCTCAAATAAGTAAAAAGGAAGCCAAAGATTGCTAAAATTACGATTGGAAGTCCGACAGTTATCCCTTGAATGAATGAATACTCTTGGTAGACTTTTTCCTTATCCAATAAAGGCAAATTGACTTCTTTGCTTCGAATGTTAATAAGTCCATTGTCATCTAACAGATAATTCACGCAATTCATCAAAAATTCTTTATTACCGTAGAGTATATTCGTCCATTTATCATAGCCCAATTCTAAAGGCTGGAAATTTTTATCTAATTGATTACGGATGATATCGCCATCAGCAATGACAATCATTTTACTGTTTTTTCCCTCTGCTTGAAAAGTTTTTTCAGCAAAAGGCAAAACACGGTTTTTATAGACGGAATTAAATTTTCCCTCCAGCAAAAGTGCCAAAGGAATGTTTCCAGTGTTTTTGAAATCCGCTTGCTCAGGTCGTTCCGTTACCATATTCAGATTAATATCGATGGGCGCTCCGACGAATTTTGAATACGGAGAGGATTGCAGTAAGACTGTTTTTTTGATGTCGTTTTTCAAGACTTCGATTCCGTTGGGGAACTCAAATTTAAGTGCATCGACATTCGACACAATCGGGTTTTTCCCTGCCGGATAAACCAATGGTGAATAGAACCAAGGATATTGGGTGTATTGTGTGGCGCTGCCTTTTTCACCCGTTGCAAGCGCTATTGGCGTTGCCATGACATCTTTGACTAGTGTTGGATTGATTCGAAAGCCGTACTTAAAGAATTGATCGCTTAGATTTAAGTCGAAAGGATAGGCTAATGTTGCTCCAGCATCGTTATATAAACTGTCCATTTCGATATTGACTTGGTCTATGAGCCACAGTGTTTTTCCGCCGTTCATCACAAATTGATCCAGCACTAATTTTTCTTCATCTGAGAATTTTTCTGTCGGTTTTGCAATGATGGCTAAGTCGTACTTTTTGAGATAGGCTAGACTTTCATTCGGTTTTTTCGCTACAGAATCTAAGGTAAAAGTGCCAATGAAATAATTTTCGCGTACTTGCTTGATGAAATCCGCCATTTGAAGATCGTGCAATTCGCCATTTCCCTTAATTACAGCGACTTTTTTCTCTTTTGCTTTTGCAATGGTGTTGAATGCATTGGCGAAAGCATATTCTAGATGTTGCACCGAACTTACTACTTTTTCAGCGGTAGAAGCGCCCATGATATTCTTGAGTAAAGGCACTTTGGTACTTCGACCATTATAGGTGGCGATAGCCCACGGAAAAACCACTTCTTGCGTTTGCTTGCCTTTGTCTTCAACGGTAACGTTTACAGGCGTTAGACCGCGTTCTAAGAATGATTGAATAATGGTGTCTCGCTCTTCCTCGTTCTCGATGGGATTGACAAATTGAAAGGTAATATTTTTGTTATACGCTTTAAATTCTTCTAATATTTGTTGCGTTTCGGTTTGCAGTTTTTTGAATTCACCAGGGAATTGTCCTTTTAAGAAAACATCGATGATGAGTGGTTCTTTGACGTCTTTTAAGATTTCTAAAGAAGTTTTTGAAAGTGTATATCGCTGATCTTGCGTCAAATCAAAGCGATAGAAGAACTGACTTCCGATGCCATTGATCAATATCAATATGGCTAGCGTAAATAGTACGGTTTTGAAGTTTTTGTTGTTGACTGTTACCATTAGTTTCGCAGCGATTTTAATTTGAAAACAGTGAAGGACAAAAAGGCAATGGTAATGCTAGCAAAATAAATGACGTCTCTAGTGTCGATGACTCCTCGGCTCATACTTTTGAAATGGCTATTCATGCCTAAAGAAGCAATTGCATTTTCAAAATTGGGGAAATAAGTTGCCAATCCATCGAAGGCAAAGTATAAAAAGAAACACAAGAAAACGGCTAGGATAAACGCTACGATTTGATTTTCGGATAAAGTGGATGTAAAAATGCCAATCGCTGCATACGCTGCAATGACGAACAATAGTCCAAAATAAGAACCTAATGTACTTCCCAAATCGATGTTCCCTACAGGCGTACCGTAGCTGTACAAAATGAAAACGTATAAAATCGTTGGCACTAACGCGAGTAGAATCAGAATTACTGCTGCCAAAAACTTTCCGTTGACAATTTGCCAAAGACTAATTGGTTTGGTAAAAAGCAGTTCTAAAGTGCCTTGTTTTTTTTCATCTGAAAAACTTCGCATGGTCACAGCGGGAATGAGGAAAAGGAAAACGAGTGGGGCGATGGTAAAAAATGGACTCATATCTGCAAATCCGCTATTCAAGATATTGTAGTCTCCTTCGAAAACCCACAGATATAAACTGCAGATGATCAAAAATACGGCGATAACCAAATAACCGATTGGCGCGCCGAAAAAGATTTTATTTCTTTTAAAAGGATGGCTTTCATTTGTTGTTTATTCGTTTAATCGTTGATTTGTTTAATCGTTTAATCGTTGAATCGTTTAGTTGTTGCATCGTTACGAATCGTAATTCTTAGCTTTTCTTCGGTTAAAGATTGCCAAAGGTATGATTATAAGTATAAAATAAATAATGCTGTAAAAGATTCCTATGAAAGGAGCCATTGCAAGTCCAGTGTCGTGACTTGCGTTTTCGACCGCTTGTCTTGATGCAGGTGTAATTTCTTCGTTATCTATGAATCCGTTTCCATCTAAATCGAAAGATTCCAGTTCTCTTTTTGTTAGAAATTTTATGATAATTACCATTCCAATAATGGAAACATAAAAAAGAGCGTTGAAAAAAAAGCGATTGTGAAATTATTAAGTCGATTGTTGTAGTATTTTCTATTCCAATAGGCTAATAAAAAAACAAATAAAAATTCAAAAGCTAAAAACGAAAGATATTGTATCATTCCACTTGGATATTACAATTATATAAGATTCACAATTGGCTATTTCAAGCTAACTAGTTTGTCGACGCTCCAAGCCTCTGGTTTAGCATTGAAAAGTTTCTTGGTAAACGTCCAAACATCGTAAAACAGTTCTGATTGCCTGTAATTTTCTAGGTCTGCTTCGGTTTCCCAATAGCTATAAGTGAAGAAAATGCAGGGATCATTTTTATCCTGGTACAGTTCTAAGAAACGGTTTCCTTCGGCATTTCGTATTTTGGTTTTCATGGTTTCGAAGTTTTCCAAAAACGCTGGAATATTTTCTTGGTGGAAGCTCATTTTTACAATACGTACGAACATAATAGATTGAAAATTTACGATTAAAAAAAGTCTGTTTACAGGAAGTTGACGGTAATTGTATCACGATATCCCAACCCTAAAAGGCTGGAAGCGCTACCGACGCGCATCGGATTGCTTCTAAAAATGGCAATTTCTAAAAAACCTGCTTCGTTAAAAATAGCGAGCTTGTCGCCTTCGTAATTCTTCAACGCATAATTCGTGCTTTTAGAAATATCCGAATATTTTGCCCAAATATTTTTGATGGGATTTGATTTTTTTTGACTTTTTCCTTGCAGTAACGGGATTTCGTAGGGTCGTCCTTTTGCAATTTCAAGGAATAACTTTTTTGTAATATTCGTGACGACATTTCCGAAATGGTCGATATAAATCACATTGCCTTTGATTGCGCTTTTATCACTAGAAACAATAGGTTGCAATTCGGTAACCTGTTTAAGTGTCTGGATTTCTTTACCAATGACGTTCAATAGACCACCTTTCGCAAGATGACAAGCAACTGTGATTAGTACATCAGCATCAGTAGCGTCAGTTGGTAATCGATCATGAATGGTTATAGCGACTAATTTCTGCGGCGTTTGATGCTGCAAAAGCATCGTTAGAATCCCATTGTCTGCGCCAATAAAATAATGGTCATTCCATTGCATGGCGATATGTTGGTTTTCCTTATTGAATTCTGCATCGACACCAATAAAATGAACTGTTCCTTTTGGAAAGTGACTATAGGCAGCGCCAATAATGTAGCTCGCTTCAGAAGTATTAAATGGATCAATATCGTGAGAAATATCGATGATATTCGCGTCGGCAAATTCTGAAATTATTTTTCCCTTTAATGCACCTACAAAATGATCTTTTAAGCCGTAATCCGTCGTAAGTGTAATTATTGACATAAAATTGTTTATAAATAAAAAGAAAACCGAACTAAAAACTCACTAAATTTGGATGCAAAGCTACTAATTATAGTTATTATTTTTAACTTAATACTACTTCAATTTGAACGAAAGAATTATTGAACTCGATGATATTGCTCCAAAAGATTTCTGGGGCGCCCAAGACGCCCATCTTGAAACCATAAAAAAATACTATCCCAAACTAAAAATTGTAGCGCGAGGCACCACACTTAAGGCCTTTGGAGAGAAAGAAGTTCTGGATGAGTTTGAAGTTCGATTCAATCGTTTGATGCAGCATTTCACACGTTATAACCGGATTGATGATAATGTCATTGAACGCGTGATTCAAAGCAATTCCCAGGACGAGCAACGCATGCCCGATCATGATAAGATTTTAGTGCATGGTTTGGGTGGAAAAATCATCAAAGCGATGACCCCGAATCAGCAATTGCTTGTGGATTGTGTGAATAAAAACGATATGGTGTTTGCCGTTGGTCCAGCAGGAACAGGAAAAACATATACCGGAGTCGCTATGGCGGTGAAAGCGCTCAAAGAAAAACAAGTTAAAAGAATCATTCTTACAAGGCCCGCAGTAGAAGCAGGGGAAAATCTTGGTTTTTTGCCTGGTGATATGAAAGAGAAACTCGACCCGTATATGCAACCATTATATGATGCATTAAGAGATATGTTGCCACCGCAGACTTTGGAAGATTATATCTTAAAAGGCATTATTCAGATTGCACCATTGGCATTTATGCGAGGAAGAACATTAGACAATGCCTTTGTTATTTTGGATGAAGCCCAAAATACGACACATTCTCAAATGAAAATGTTCCTCACACGTATGGGAAAAAACGCCAAATTCATGATTACAGGCGATCCCGGCCAAGTTGATTTACCTCGAAGGACGATTTCAGGTTTGAAGGAAGCTATATTGGTACTGAAAGATGTTGAGGGAATTAGCATTATTTACTTGGATGATAAAGATATTGTTCGCCATCGTTTGGTGAAGAAAGTGATTGACGCTTATAAACAGATTGAGAATAATGATTAATTCATTTCCTATAGAAAACTGCAACCCACCTTGTGGTTTTTTTTTGATTTATTTTGAAGAAATAAATTTGAATTAGATTAGTAAAGACCAAATTAATGAAGTTGCATTTATTTATATTTGCCAAGAAACAACACTACTGTTACAATGAACACCATTTCGACCACCCATTTCAATTTTCCCAATCAAAAATCTGTTTATAGAGGCAAAGTCCGGGAAGTCTATAATATCAATAACGAATACTTGGTCATGATTGCGACTGATCGACTTTCAGCCTTTGATGTGGTCTTACCAAAAGGAATTCCCTATAAAGGACAGATTCTGAATCAAATCGCAACCAAGTTTATGGATTTGACCAAAGACATTGTGCCCAATTGGCTTATTGCTACACCAGATCCCAATGTTGCTGTGGGTTATTTGTGTGAACCGTTTAAAGTAGAAATGGTCATTCGGGGCTATTTATCTGGACATGCCGCTCGCGAATATGCTGCTGGGAAAAGAACGTTGTGTGGTGTTTCGATGCATGAAGGACTAAAAGAAAATGATCGATTGCCCAATCCCATAATTACTCCAACGACAAAAGCTGATAATGGCGAACACGACGAAGACATTTCAAGGGAAGCTATACTTTCTAAAGGAATCGTTTCAGAAGAAGATTATGTGGTTTTAGAAAAATACACCAGAGCTTTGTATCTTCGTGGAACTGAAATTGCAGCCAGTCGTGGCTTAATCTTGGTGGATACGAAATATGAATTTGGTAAAACGAAATCGGGTGAAATTGTGTTGATTGATGAAATCCATACGCCCGATTCTTCTCGTTATTTTTATAAAGATGGTTATCAAGACCGACAGGATAGAGGAGAAGATCAGAAGCAACTCTCAAAAGAATTTGTGCGACGTTGGTTGATTGAAAATGGATTTCAGGGAAAAGAAGGACAGAAAATTCCAGAAATGACGGATGATTATATTGAATCTGTTTCAGATAGATACATCGAACTTTATGAAAATATCTTAGGCGAGCCGTTTGTAAAAGCAGACGTTTCGAATATAAACAATCGAATAGAGAAAAATGTTTTGGAATACTTGTCAAAGTTGTAGACTATCATTGTTATGAAGATAAGAAGACCGCGGATCTATTGATTCGCGGTCTTCTTTTTTTTGAAGGTTATTAAAATGTTAAAAGTCTTTCCGTCTCGTAACACAATAAAATTCTCAACGTCTATTGGCTTGAATCATTAATCAATCAAAAATCAAATCTCATGAAAAAATCAATTATTTATTTAAGTTTAGCATTTCTTGCTTTTTCAACTAGTTCATTTGCAGTAAATGTGAAATATGAACCAACAGCATCGCACACAATTGTTTTGTATGCGAAAAATACGCCCTTATGCATCGCAATTCAAAAAGGGGAAATCGATTTTGTAAAGAAATTAATTGACTATGGTGTCGATGTTAATGAAAAGTCATTTGGAATGACCCCGCTTATGGTTGCTGCTCGTTATAATAAAGTGGAGATTATTAAGCTACTGTTGGATAGTGGAGCCCGACAAAATGAAAAAGATGATAAAGGATTTACTGCGTTAAAGTATGCGCAGTTATCTTATGCGAAAGAAGCAGAAGTTCTTTTAAAATCGGTGTAAGTACGTAGAATTATTGAAAGCTAGAATATAAAGTTCTAGCTTTTTTTTATGTATGTTTGAATTTTCAATTTGTTAAATAAAAGTTAAATTTAAGTACTATGCAAAACAAGGTAATAGTTTTTGACTGTATCTTTGTATAAGAAATTAATAGAAACAAAAAATCAATCAATATCAAAATACAAATAATCATGAAAACAACAATTACCTTTTTATTCGCAGCATTTATGATCATGACTTCATCAATTGCAAAGAACTCAATCAATACTTCAGGAAATACAATGGCAAACAAAAGTATTATTGCGGAAGTGGAGCAAGGAGATTCTTTCGAATCAAATTCAGTAACAATCGAAAATTCTAGAATGGCTCCGATCGAAGACCAAACCATCGTCAATCCTGAAGCCATCTTGAACCTAAAATATCAAAGAGATATTATGGAACTCATTGGTCAAGACAAAAAAATTATTGAAAGCCCATCTGAAAACACAACGCTTTTTGTAATTAGCGAGCAATCAATAGAAGATATCATCAGCATTGACAATCAAGTTACCGAGCACGAAGTTTATACAACAGTTCGACCGTTATTTCTTGAAAAAACTGTAGAAGATCTTATTGCAGAAGACAATTTGATTATTGAAAACGAATTTAAAAGTATTGCACAGCCTTTAGATTTTGAAGTCATCAATAAAGTTCAAACGATACTAAAAAAAGACAAATTGCTTTTCTAAGTTTAGCACATTTCATCATTAACATTAAAGCATCATTATGAAAATAGTGGTGCTTTTTTATTTAAGGTTAAATCCACCATACTTTAGCTGGCTGTCTTGCCATTTGGAAAAGAATAATAAGCCGCAGTAAGCACCTATTATGGCCAATAACATATCAGATTGGGTATCCCAAATGTAGCCTTGCGTTCCTAGAAAAGCATCGCCTTGATCTCCCGTTGAAATCGATACTGCCCATTCAATCCATTCATAGGCGGCGCTGATGGCCAGACAAATTGAAACGATGATGAAGTTGAAAAACGCGTGATTGGCAATGACTTTTTTTCTGATGAATAATTCTCTTATAATTAGAGCGGGAACGAAACCTTGCGCAAAATGTCCGACTTTGTCATAGTTGTTTCTGCTGTGACGAAAAACTTCTTTGAAATAGTCAAACAATGGTACTTCAGCATAGGTGTAATGACCGCCGATAAAAAGAATAATGCAATGAACTAAGATTAGAGAATAGGTTAGATTGGTAAATCGAAACTTGTTGAATGTCAGCGCCAGAATTAGGAATCCAATCAGTGCAGGAATGATCTCTAGAAAGCAGGTAAAATTTTCTTTTGGATGATAAATCGACCAAAAAAAGGCAATAAAGAAAAGGCAAACTAGTACATAAATGGTTTTCATAGGTACGGTTTTTTAGCCCCGATTACTTCACCTAACATCAATTTTTAAGCGGTGTTCAGTGAATGCGGAGCATTTGCAGCGGAAATCCTTTTGCGCCATCGATTACTTCGTTATTTGGCTGTGATGGGATGGCGCAAAAGATTGGGAGTGGATAGCGCGACTAGCTCCTAAAAATTATTTGAAATAAGAAAAAGTTTCTTCGTTTTCTAGTTTTAAGATGGTTTCGTAAATCAATTTGATGACGTTTTCAACATCTTCTTTATGCACCATTTCTACCGTGGTGTGCATATAGCGCAATGGCAACGAAATTAACGCTGAAGCCACGCCGCCGTTGCTATAAGCAAAAGCATCGGTGTCGGCTCCGGTTACTCTGGAAGAAGCCAATCGTTGGAATGGAATTTTATTATCCGTTGCCGTTTTTAGAATGAGTTCTCTTAGATTATTTTGCACTGCTGGCGCGTAAGTAATCACTGGACCTTTACCGATTTTGGTTTCGCCTTCGATCTTCTTATCAATCATTGGTGTAGTTGAATCGTGACAAACGTCTGTTACAATTGCTACATTCGGATTGATGGTTTTGGTGATCATTTCGGCACCTCGAAGTCCCACTTCCTCTTGTACAGAGTTGGTAATGTACAAACCAAAGGGCAATTTCTTTTTGTTTTCATGAAGTAATCGAGCCACTTCAGCAATCATAAATCCGCCCATACGATTGTCGATGGCTCGGCAAACAAATTTATTTTCATTCAGAACCATAAATTCGTCAGGATACGTAATAACACAACCTACGTGAACGCCTAATTCGTCGACTTCTGCTTTCGTCGCGCAGCCTATATCAATAAAGATATTGTCTAATCTTGCGGGTTCTTCTTTGCCGCGATTTCTCGTGTGAATGGCAGGCCAGCCGAAAACGCCTTTTACAATGCCTTTCTTAGTGTGGATATTCACTCTTTTTGAAGGTGCAATTTGATGATCAGAACCGCCATTACGGATTACGTAGATGAGTCCATCATCGGTAATATAATTGACGTACCATGAAATTTCATCAGCGTGTCCTTCGATGACTACTTTATATTTTGCATCGGGATTGATCACACCAACTGCTGTTCCGTAGGTGTCTGTAATGAAAGTATCTACGAATGGCTTTACATAATCCATCCATATTTTTTGGCCTTCCGCTTCGAAACCGGTAGGAGAGGCGTTGTTCAAATAGTTTTCTAAAAAGGTTAGAGAAGATTTTTTCAGTATTGATTTTGTACTCATCGTTGTTTTTTTGGCTAATTTATAAATTTGGCATTACAGTTGTAAGTTTAATGTATAATTTTGACCCATAAAATTTCTATTATGAAGTTCAATCCATTCTTTTTTATCGCTTTATTTTTTGCCATCGTCGGTCATGCGCAGATTATTGAGCAAGATAGTACTAAAATGGGGTATCAAGTAAAAGATACCGATACACTTTCCGAACCGATCCAGTTGCATGAAATTACGGTTTACAGAGACAATATGGATCCAGAGACCAAAAAACAATTTCTTTTACTTCGCAACCGAGTTTATAAAGTGTATCCGTACGCTAGAGTAGGTGCAGAGCGACTAAAGATTTTGAATCAAAACATGGCTGCTTTAAAGACTGAAAAAGAAAAACGGAAATACTTCAAAATTGTCGAAGATTATATGGAGAAGGAGTTTTCTTCGAAATTAAAAAAACTTTCCCGCAAGCAAGGACAAATCTTAGTCAAGTTGATTGCACGTCAAACAGGATTTACTTCCTACGAATTAATAAAAGATTACAAAAGTGGTTGGAAAGCTTTTTGGTCGAACGCTACAGCAAGAGTTTTTGACATTCGACTCAAAGCGAAATATGCGCCTTACGAAGTCAATGAAGATTTTTTGATTGAATCGATTTTATACCGCGCTTTCAATAGCGGTCGATTGGTTCCACAAGAAGCCGCGACACCGATAGATTATGATGAATTGTCAGATTTCTGGGAAGCCAAGGCAAAGGAAATCAACAAATAAATTTATTTTATTAGAAATGAGTTTGTTACCGTAAAAGAAGTATTTTTGCGAAGTAACAAACTTTTTTTATGAGAAAATTCTACTTCGTTTTAGCTGCAATTCTAATTGTTGCTTCTGTTAATGCTCAGGTAATTACTGGAAACTTTAGCATTTGTCTGCCAGGACCAACTACCACTCAATTAACAGCTTCAGTGCCACCGGCGCCAATTACGGCAACAACTCCGTGGTTCTCCCTTAATCCTGCCGTTGCTACAATCAGTTCTTCAGGTTTGGTAACTGGTCTCAATTTTGGAGCGACTACAATTTCGTACACGGATAATTTAGGCTCTACCTACAGTGTTAACGTTTATGTTAGTACTTTCCCCACTATTGAAGCGCCAAACGGAACGTCAATATGCGAAGCGGGAACGCTACAGTTGGAAGGTTCTTTATTCCCAAATGCAACAAATGCGTGGGAATCTTTAAACACTGGAATTGCAACAGTTGATAGTTTTGGATTAGTAACTGGAGTTGCAGCTGGAACGGTTGATATTTTGTACCGAAATTTAGGAGGTTGTACGACTACGATTCCGATTACAGTCAATCCGTCACTTGTGCCAACTATCACATGCGGTGCAATTACTCCAACCAGCATTACATTCAATTGGAATGCACTTCCGGGAGCATCCACTTATGTAAGATATTCCCAATTAAATGGTGGACCAATTACATCTTTAGGTTCAGATGCCCCATTTACTTTTACAATCAATGATCTTTCACCTGAAGACCAAGTAACTTTTTATGTCGTAGCTACTGGAACTTCTGGCAATTGTTTTCAAGCGGGTCAGGCAAGTTGTTCTACTAGTCCATGTCCGAACGCAGGTACTGACGGTGGCATTACAATTTGTGAAACAAATACCACAACAATCAATTTATTTTCATTGATTACTGGTGAAGATTTAGGAGGCGTTTGGACCAGAACTAGCGGTACAGGCGGAACTTTTAATTCTGCCGCTGGAGTATTTACACCAAATATTGGGGCAACTACGAGCACCTTTTCATATACTGTTTTAGGTTCAAATCCATGTCCAAATGATACAAGTTTGGCTACTATCAATATCAATCAACAACCCAATGCTGGTATTGATGGCTCTACAACGATTTGCGATAGCAGTTTCAGTACAATTGATTTATATTCCCTTATTTCAGGCGAACAAGTTGGAGGGACTTGGACGAGAGTTACTGGAGCCGGAGGAATATTTGATGCGATTGTCGGAACCTATACACCAGCATCCGGAGTAACTACTAGTATTTTTGAATACAGAGTCGTGGGAGTTGCGCCTTGCGTTGATGATTTTAGTATAGCGACTATTAATATTAATCAACAACCAGAGGCAGGTATCGACGGCTGTATTTCGGTATCCGATGAAAGCCCTTTTATCATCGATTTGTATTCGTTGATTACCGGAGAACAAGTAGGAGGAACATGGACAAGAACTTCGGGAACTGGAGGTACATTTAATGCGCTTGCAGCAATTTATGTTCCTGCTGTTGGTGCAACAACAAGTACGTTCGAGTATTTAACTTTAGGAACTCCTCCATGCATAGACGATACCAGTGTAGCAACAATAGTCATTAACGGTCCTCCATGTGGAACGCTTTCATCTGTTGATTTTCAAGAAGAGACTATTGAATATTTTCCAAATCCAATAAGCGATGTCTTGAACTTAAAGTTCTCTCAAGTCATCAAAAATATTCAAATAGTAAATGTTTTGGGGCAGGAAGTTTTTAGTAGCGACTATAACGACAAAGACCTTCAAATCAATTTATCTCATTTGAATAGTGGTACCTATATTGTCAAGGCGATGGTTACTAATTCTGTTAGAACATTTAAAATAGTTAAGAATTAGTTCTGGAATAGTATATTTTATTTCCTAATAAATCGAAGTTTATTGCTATAAAAAGGTGTAACTTTATAGTACTATAAACTTTGAATTATGAAAAATTTATCCTTCCTTTTTGTACTGTGTTTTGGTATGGCATCCGCTCAAGTTGATGCTCTTTCTATTGGTTGTCCAACCGCTGGAAGTGATAGTTCTATTACGATTTGTAATAGTAGCACAACTCCAATTTCTCTGTTTGATTTAGTCGTTGGTGCAAGTTCTGGTGGGAATTGGACTAGAATATCAGGAACTGGAGGTGTCTTTGATGCAGTAACGGGAACATTTACACCCACCGAAGATTCTACCAATAGTAATTTTATGTACACCATCGTTGGTGTCAGCCCGTGTATAGAAGATTCGAGTATCGTACTCATTAATGTTGTACAACAACCAACAGGCGTTATTTTGTCTGGCAATCAAAATGTTTGCATAGGTTTGACCAGCACATTTGGCGCATCGGATCCGGGAGGAACATGGAGTTCGTCCGAGATGTCTATCGCTACCGTAGATGCTGTAACTGGAGTTGTAATGGGAGTTTCTGCGGGGACTACCACAATTAATTACACAATTGCTGCTTCACCCTGCATTGACGCTGTTTTTACAAGAACAATTACCGTCACGGCTCCTCCTGAGCAACCCAGTATTCTAGGATATGGAGGGATTTGTGCTGGCTCTTGGACTACATTTTCGGCTAGTATTCCGGGAGGTTTCTGGAGCTCGTCAAATAGCTCGGTTGCTATGATTGACACAACAGGATTTGTGCTAGGGATTACCTCGGGCACAGCAATTATTACATATACGATATACGGAAGCGGAGGCTGTGGAAACAAATCGGCTAGTAGCAATGTTAGAGTTACGTCAACGCCATCTATAGTGTTGACTTCTGATCCGAGCACAGCCAACCAGACAGTGTGTCTCAATAGGCCGATTATTCCAATTACATACTATGTAGATCTTTTAGATGCCTACGGTGGTGATGCGACAGGTTTGCCAAATGGTGTTTCGTTTACAAATAATGCTGGTATCTTTACGATTATCGGAACTCCAACACAAGTAGGATCTTTTTCATATACTGCTCACGCAGTAGCTTGGTGCGGTTTTGCTTCACTCCCCGGACATATTACCATTTTGCCAGAAACAAGTACAACTTTATTTTGTGATCCTGCGCAAGCGACTCCCAATAGTGCTTTTTTCGATTGGGCACCAATTCCGGGCGCAACTAATTATCAATATTCCTACTCAATAGATAATGGTCCAGAAATAAATGGATCGACAGCTATTTCAAACTTTGAAGTTGCAAATGTCTTACCTGGACAAAATGTTACTTTTACTCTAACAGATGCGCAAGGTGTTAGCTGTTTTCAGTCAATCTCGGCAACTTGCAGTAGTTTGAGCAACGAATTATTTGATTCTGGTGTTTTCACATTCTTCCCTAATCCTGTAGAAAATATGCTGAATGTTAAGTCTCCTCATGCCATCAAAAACATTCAAATTTTTAATGTATTAGGGCAGCAGGTTTTTGACAACGACTATAATGAAACTGAACTTCAAATCGATCTTGCGCACTTAAGTCGCGGCACTTATTTAGTCAAAGCTTACACTACGGATGCGATTAAGAGATTTAAAATAGTGAAGAATTAATCTAATTTTTTCTGCCATATACTTCAATTGATTTATTTTACTAGAATTGAATCATTAGTAGATTAGTGTACATTCTTGTTTTATCTAATATTATGTCTAGGATAGCTTCCTTTGTCCTTTACTAGATTTAAAGTAAGTTTAAAGACTTTTTGTTTTCAGAAGTCATTGTTTTACATGTAACTACGTTTTTTTGTAAATAAACAAAATAAGTTTACTTTTGTTTTTTAACAAAAAATTAGTATTATGAAATTTTATACAATTTTACTAGCCTTTTGTACTGTTTTTTCAGCGCAATCCAATACATCTTTGAGAAAAGATCCTACGACTTTCAACAATATGCCGGTAGACCCTGTTTTTGTTCAAGTTGAACCTATTTGCAGAAATGGTTTTTTGAGTCCATTACCCTTGATTTCGACAAATGGTATTACTGGCACTTGGTCTCCTGCTCTTAATAATCAACAAACAACGACCTATACATTTACTCCAAATCCTGGGCAAGATGCCAGTATCGCAACAATGACAATTATCGTAAAGCAATACAGCGATATTTTACCAAACTTAAGCTGCGGTGTTTGGTCAAATAATCAAAAAACAGTTAGTTGGGAGTCTGTTACTGGCGCTTCTTCGTATAATTTAAACTATCAGATCGGTAATAATCCCATTGTGTCTATTACAGGAATTACTGCGCTATCTTATACAATAACTGGAGTTTTAGCTTCAGATAACATTACGGCGTACCTATTTCCAATAGGTCAGGATTTGTGCTTCAATTTAGATGTGATAACTTGCCAAGGAAATTGCAGTGGAGCGGGGTCTGATGGTTTTATTTCTGCCTGTGAGCTTTCAACTACGCTAATTTCTTTAAGTGAATTGATAACTGGAGAAGAACCAGGAGGGAGTTTTACTCGAATTTCAGGAACGGGTGGGGTATTTGATGCTGCGGCCGGAACTTTCATTCCAGCGGCAGGTGCAACAAATAGTGTATTTCAATACACAATTCTTGCAACTGAGCTTTGTCCATCCGATACTAGTTCAGTAAATGTGATTATTTTTCCAACTCCGAACGCTGGATTCGATGGTTGTCTTTCAGTAGCAGATAGTAGCACGAGCATTGTAAGTCTGGCTACTTTAATAAGTGGAGAAGGAGTTGGCGGTTCATGGTCACGTCTGTCAGGCACTGGAGGTAATTTTAATGCAATTACAGGTACGTTTACGCCTGCCTTAGGATGCACTACGAGTACTTTTGAGTACAAAATTTTGGGACAAGCTCCTTGTATTGATGATTCGAGTATTGTAACGATTGTAATCAACGGAGCAGCAAGTCAGTCGGTTGATATATTTTGCGATCCCACTGCTGCAACCACTGCAAGTTCAGTAGTTTTCGATTGGAATAGTATAGGTCAGACTGGTTTTAATTATTCATACACAATTAATGGAGGTCCAATTGTAAGAGGCAATACAGTAGCTTCAAATCTTGAAGTTTTTGATTTGCCTGACGGACAATCTACGGTTACTTTAACGGTACAACCAATAGGTGCCGCTTGTTTCTCGCCAACAACATTTTCGTGTGGAAGACTTTCTGTCGATCAGCTTGAATCGGAAAGTGTGGCGTATTATCCAAATCCTTTTACTGATGTCCTAAATTTGAAATTGTCACAACCAATAAGAAGTATTCAAATACTTAATCTTTTGGGGCAGCAAGTTTTCGCTAGCGACTATAACGAAAAGAATATTCAAATCAACTTATCGTATTTAAGCAGCGGCACTTATCTAGTCAAAGCTTACGCTGCCGATACCATAAAGGCGTTCAAGATAGTGAAAAACTAATTTTTTTTTGTCGTGATTTGGTTCTGCAGATTTGCTCTTCTCGGAGCTTATTCCCGCTATGCACTACAATTTTTGCCGTCGAACGCCGTCGGCAAAAGATTTCCGTTGCTATCGGGGCTATGGCACTTGACTTCAAAATTCATCATTCGTTAATCAACATTGCTTCTTTCGGTCTTTGCTTCTTTTCTTTTGAACTCAGTTCGCTTTGCGTCTTTGCGCCGAGCAAAATATAAGGCAGACAACAAACGCAATCCCAACAAGTTATAAACAAAGTAAAAAAAAGGTTAAGAAATTTTTGGAGAAAAGTAAGATAAGTGCTTATATTTGCACCCCGCGAAAGAGGGATGTTCTTATAAAATACTGATAACGAGGTTTGAGAAAATAAAATTAAAATTTATTTTACAAAAGGCTTGTTTAGAAGAAAAGAATAATTACTTTTGCACCCGCTTTGAGAATGAAAGCGAAGAATAAAAAGAAGACACGTTCCTAGACATATTGAATTGACAGCCGTCCGCCTTTATGGTGGACAAAGAAATAGAGAGTAAGAGAATCGAGAGATTAGAATTAAGTTAGAGATTCGTCGATAAAAAATGCTGAGTTAAATCAGCGACAATATACGATGAAGAGTTTGATCCTGGCTCAGGATGAACGCTAGCGGCAGGCTTAACACATGCAAGTCGAGGGGTATAGTAGCAATACTAGAGACCGGCGCACGGGTGCGTAACGCGTATGCAATCTACCTTTTGCAGGGGAATAGCCCAGAGAAATTTGGATTAATGCCCCATAGTATAGTGACTCGGCATCGAGATACTATTAAAGTCACAACGGCAAAAGATGAGCATGCGTCCCATTAGCTAGTTGGTAAGGTAACGGCTTACCAAGGCGACGATGGGTAGGGGTCCTGAGAGGGAGATCCCCCACACTGGTACTGAGACACGGACCAGACTCCTACGGGAGGCAGCAGTGAGGAATATTGGACAATGGGCGCAAGCCTGATCCAGCCATGCCGCGTGCAGGATGAAGCATCTATGGTGTGTAAACTGCTTTTGTACGAGAAGAAACACTCCTTCGTGAAGGGGCTTGACGGTATCGTAAGAATAAGGATCGGCTAACTCCGTGCCAGCAGCCGCGGTAATACGGAGGATCCAAGCGTTATCCGGAATCATTGGGTTTAAAGGGTCCGTAGGCGGGCCAGTAAGTCAGTGGTGAAATCTCCCGGCTCAACCGGGAAATGGCCATTGATACTGCTGGTCTTGAATTATTAGGAAGTAACTAGAATATGTAGTGTAGCGGTGAAATGCTTAGAGATTACATGGAATACCAATTGCGAAGGCAGGTTACTACTAATGGATTGACGCTGATGGACGAAAGCGTGGGTAGCGAACAGGATTAGATACCCTGGTAGTCCACGCCGTAAACGATGGATACTAGCTGTTGGGGGCAACTTCAGTGGCTAAGCGAAAGTGATAAGTATCCCACCTGGGGAGTACGTTCGCAAGAATGAAACTCAAAGGAATTGACGGGGGCCCGCACAAGCGGTGGAGCATGTGGTTTAATTCGATGATACGCGAGGAACCTTACCAAGGCTTAAATGTAGATTGACCGGTTTGGAAACAGATCTTTCGCAAGACAATTTACAAGGTGCTGCATGGTTGTCGTCAGCTCGTGCCGTGAGGTGTCAGGTTAAGTCCTATAACGAGCGCAACCCCTGTTGTTAGTTGCCAGCGAGTCAAGTCGGGAACTCTAACAAGACTGCCAGTGCAAACTGTGAGGAAGGTGGGGATGACGTCAAATCATCACGGCCCTTACGCCTTGGGCTACACACGTGCTACAATGGGCGGTACAGAGAGCAGCCACCTCGCGAGAGGGAGCGAATCTACAAAACCGTTCTCAGTTCGGATCGGAGTCTGCAACTCGACTCCGTGAAGCTGGAATCGCTAGTAATCGGATATCAGCCATGATCCGGTGAATACGTTCGGGCCTTGTGCACACCGCCCGTCAAGCCATGGAAGCTGGGGTGCCTGAAGTCGGTGACCGCAAGGAGCTGCCTAGGGTAAAACTGGTAACTAGGGCTAAGTCGTAACAAGGTAGCCGTACCGGAAGGTGCGGCTGGAACACCTCCTTTCTAGAGAAAGACGCAATTTTTAATACGCTTAAGACCAAAGATTTTGGTTTAATTACTCTCTGCTGTTAATTCAAATAATACAAAGTAGAATCGCCCAAAAGCGATTTTATGATTTAAACACAAACAGAGTCTCGTAGCTCAGCTGGTTAGAGTACTACACTGATAATGTAGGGGTCCCCAGTTCGAGTCTGGGCGGGACTACTTTTTAAGTTACGAATTACGAGTTAGTAATTACGAATTTGAATAAGGACTGTTTTGTTTACTAAGGAAATTTTAGAAGTTGAGAGATTATGAGTTTCATAATTCGTAATTCGTAATTTTTAATTTTTAATTAAAAAGGGGGATTAGCTCAGCTGGCTAGAGCGCCTGCCTTGCACGCAGGAGGTCAACGGTTCGACTCCGTTATTCTCCACTATTCGAAGACGAATAGATAAAAGACAAATAGATAATAGACACGTTAGTCTATCATCTTAAAGTCTATCATCTATTATCTAAGGAAAACGTTCATTGACATATTGAGATAAGAAAATATTTAAAAAGTAGAAAGAACACAGTTCAATCCGCAAGGGTTGAACAAATAGTACAATAAGCAAAATAAGGGCGTATGGGGGATGCCTAGGCTCTCAGAGGCGAAGAAGGACGTGATAAGCTGCGAAAAGCTACGGGGATTGGCACACACGAATTGATCCGTAGATATCCGAATGGGGCAACCCACTATGTTGAAGACATAGTACACCGATAGGTGGGCAAACCCGCTGAACTGAAACATCTAAGTAGGCGGAGGAGAAGAAAACAAAAGTGATTCCGTAAGTAGTGGCGAGCGAACGCGGATTAGCCCAAACCAAAGTTGTTACGGCAATTTTGGGGTTGTAGGACCACGACCTTTCATGCACAAAGAACCGGAAGTTACTGGAAAGTGACACCATAGAGGGTGATAGTCCCGTATGGGTAATGAGTGTAATGGATAGTGGTATCCTGAGTAGGGCGGGGCACGTGAAACCCTGTCTGAATTTGGCGGGACCATCCGCTAAGGCTAAATACTCCTGAGAGACCGATAGTGAACCAGTACCGTGAGGGAAAGGTGAAAAGAACCGTGAATAACGGAGTGAAATAGATCCTGAAACCATACGCTTACAAGCGGTCGGAGCCCTTTCGTGGGGTGACGGCGTGCCTTTGCATAATGAGCCTACGAGTTAACGTTGCTGGCAAGGATAAGAGCTTAAGGCTTGGATCCGTAGCGAAAGCGAGTCTGAATAGGGCGCTTTAGTCAGTAGTGTTAGACGCGAAACCGTGTGATCTACCCATGGGCAGGATGAAGCTGTGGTAACACACAGTGGAGGTCCGAACCGGTTGACGTTGAAAAGTCTTCGGATGACCTGTGGGTAGGGGTGAAAGGCCAATCAAACTCGGAAATAGCTCGTACTCCCCGAAATGCATTTAGGTGCAGCGTTAGTCGTAAAGTTATATAGAGGTAGAGCTACTGATTGGATGCGGGGGCTTCACCGCCTACCAATTCCTGACAAACTCCGAATGCTATATAATGTTTACTAACAGTGAGGGCTTGGGTGCTAAGGTCCAAGTCCGAGAGGGAAAGAACCCAGACCATCAGCTAAGGTCCCCAAATATATGTTAAGTTGAAAGAACGAGGTTTGTCTGCCCAGACAGCTAGGATGTTGGCTTGGAAGCAGCCATTCATTTAAAGAGTGCGTAACAGCTCACTAGTCGAGCGGACGAGCATGGATAATAATCGGGCATAAACATATTACCGAAGCTATGGATTTGCAGTTTACTGCAAGTGGTAGGGGAGCATTCTAACAGGGTTGAAGGTGTATCGTAAGGTATGCTGGACTGGTTAGAAAAGAAAATGTAGGCATAAGTAACGATAATGCGGGCGAGAAACCCGCACACCGAAAGACTAAGGTTTCCGCAGCTATGCTAATCAGCTGCGGGTTAGTCGGGACCTAAGGCGAACCCGAAAGGGACAGTCGATGGCCAACGGGTTAATATTCCCGTACTACTGATTACTGTGATGGGGTGACGGAGTGATGAAAGTGTCGCCAGCTGACGGAATAGCTGGTTGAAGGTTGTAGCTATAGGGCACGTAGGCAAATCCGCGAGCACTGGCAAAGACCGATAGTACTCGGAGTCTTCGGACAAAGAGATAGTACACCTAAGGGCTTCCAAGAAAAACCTCTAAACTTCAGGTAATGAGTACCCGTACCGTAAACCGACACAGGTAGTCGAGGAGAGAATCCTAAGGTGCTCGAGAGATTCATGGCTAAGGAATTAGGCAAAATAGACCTGTAACTTCGGGAGAAAGGTCGCCAGCAGTAATGCTGGCCGCAGTGAAGAGGTCCAGGCGACTGTTTATCAAAAACACAGGGCTCTGCAAAATCGTAA
>JADKBW010000008.1:0-195000 GCA_016714905.1 Flavobacterium sp. | reverse complement strand
ACTGTAGTATGCGTGAGGGATAAGCAGGGTAGCCCACAGCCGCAGTATAGCGGAGCGGCGAGGACTTTAGTGGATAGCCCGACGGCGCCCGCAATGTCCTTAGGATACTAAATGTTGATGCGCGGCACGCCCACCCGAGGCTTAAAGCCGAACTGAGCGGAGCTAAATATCAATCGATATCTTTGATAAATTCGTCGTACTCCAAATAAAATAGCTCTAAAGCATGCATCTTTTCAAAGAAGAAATCGAAAATCGTGTCCCAATAACTTCGATTGCTGACCGAAATTCCTAATTGCTCTACCCAAATTTTGCTGATGGTTTTGCCGTTTTCGAGTGTGTGGTTTTTTTGAAACACCAAATCTTGTATAAACTCGTCTTCTAAGATAGCTTTCAGCGCTTCGAGTTTTTCGAAATAGGCATGACGTTTTTCCTCAGAGCGATGCTCGATCTCAATGCTCACTTGTGCTTTGGTATTGTCTACAAAAAATTTAAAGGAGAAATCTTTGATTTTCGTATCGTATAAAACCCATTTTCTCGGATATTTTTGCGCAAAGGCCACCCAGAATTCTTGCTTTAATTTTTGATTTTCTTGTTTGGAGTACATACTATTTTTTAAATTCTTATATAAAAAAGTCGCTTGCTAATTGTATTCTTAAAATCACCGCAGATTCGCAGATTAAAAATTTAGTTGCGGAAATCTGCGAATCTGCGGTTTAATTCATTAACCTCTATAGAATTTTCGTAAATTCGTAAACAATCGTCCTGTCTTCGAATCGCAAAATTACACTTTGTCATGGATTTTCAAGATTTTCTGCAGTGCATTCCACAACTCGAACGTGAAAAACTTCCCGCAGAGGCAGCGCATGATTTGATGACACCTCCAGAACGCAAAGACTTGATGAAAGCCATCGATTTTTAAATCCAAAAACCACGAAAAGCTGCCGTGCTAATGTTGTTATATCCGAAGCAATCGCAAACGCATTTGGTGCTCATTCAGCGCAATTCCTATCCAGGAGTGCATTCCTCTCAAATCGCTTTTCCTGGCGGTAAAGTCGAGCTGGAAGATGAAAGTCACCAGCACACTGCTTTACGGGAAACGCACGAAGAGATTGGAATCGTGCCGCATCAAATTCAAGTCGTTCGTGCTTTTACAGAAGTGTATATTCCGCCAAGTAATTTTATGGTGTATCCTTTTATGGGTTATAGTTTGGAGGAACTTCGCTTTAATCCAGATCCCGAAGAAGTAGCTGGAATTATTGAGTTTCCGCTACGCCAATTTCTAGATGATCAAATCGCAACGGTAAAGAAAATGGATACTGCTTATTCTCAATCGATTGACGTTCCTGCTTTCAAAATCAACGATCATTACGTTTGGGGCGCCACCGCCATGATGCTCAGTGAGTTGAAAGAAACGCTCAAAAAGGTGTTGTAAATTGCAGTGAATTTGTAAATTAGTCCGCTTTTTTAAACTAACAATTATGGGATTATTCGAAAGAAATCCTTTTGGACATATACTCTTTATCAAGAAATGGTTGATTCGAATTTTCGGTGCTTTGACGCATAAACGTTATCGTGGTTTTAATGATTTGCATATCGATGGTTCTGAAATTATCAAATCCTTACCAGATAAAAATGTCCTTTTTATTTCCAATCATCAAACTTATTTTGCCGATGTCGTGGCGATGTTTCATGTGTTTAATGCGAGTTTGAGCGGGAGAGAGGACAACATCAAAAACATTGGTTATCTCTGGCAACCGAAGATGAATATTTATTATGTAGCGGCAAGCGAAACGATGAAAGCGGGTTTATTACCACGAATTCTCTCTTATGTTGGAGCAATTACGGTAGAGCGAACTTGGCGCTCCGGAGGAAAAGATGTGACTGAAAAGCGTGAAGTCAACCCGAATGACACGGAGAATATCAGAATCGCACTCGAAGACGGCTGGGTCATTACTTTTCCACAAGGAACCACGCGTTCGTTCAAACCTGTCCGCAAAGGAACTGCACATATTATCAAACAACACCGACCGATTGTGGTGCCGATTGTGATTGATGGCTTTCGTCGGTCTTTTGACAAGAAAGGATTGCGTGTTAAAAAGAAAGGTATTTTGCAGTCATTCACCATCAAAGAACCACTCGATATTGATTACGATAATGATACGATTGAGGAAATTGTAGAAAAAGTTGAATATGCGATCGAGCAACATTCCTCTTTTTTAAAAGTAATTCCAGCGGAGGAAATAGAAGCGCAAGAAGAATTGAATAGACTGAGACGATATTAAATTAATTATCAATTATCAATTATCAATTATCAATTTTCCCTACAACTCAATCTTCTTCAACTCTTTATAATTAGCAAAGAGTTTCTTCAGCAATATTCCGTACAACAATCGGTAAAACAACCAAAACAAACCAATGATTGCTGCTATAAATAAGGTAGAGACGGCAATGCAAATAAACATAAACAACGTCTTGTGACCATCGTGCATTTGCTTCTCCATCATCGAAATCATTTCTGGACTATGAGAAAACATCATCACAATCGATATGACAATCGTTACCGCGATAATAATCAAGTTATACCAAATATAATTTTGAACAGTCTTACGTGTCTTTACAATACTCGCCATCAGGTTTCTGGTGGAATCTAAGGTGGAAATCGCTCGGTAGTTTTTGTAAAACACGTAGATAAATCCAACGATCACGGCATAGTTAATCACATTGATAATCATCATAAAATCCGCAATGCCGTATGCTTCCAATTTCGCTTGGTACTTTTCGTCATTCATGCCAAAGGCAATGACATTCCAAAACACAAATTCAACAATGCTGATGATCAAAATCCACTTCACAATCGAAGATGATTTTTGATGCAACATCGTATAAATCTGTTTTTCTGAAACTTGCTCAAAAGAATTTTCCTCCTTTTTCCAAGCTTTTTTTAAGATATCTAACTCCTCCATAATCCTTAAGGATTTAATATTTTTTTCAATTTAGTCTTAATTCGATTCATTTTCACTCTAGCATTGACTTGACTAATTCCCAATGTTTCCGATATTTCTTCGTAATCTTTATCCTCCAAATACATGAATACCAGCGCCTTCTCAATATCATTCAATTGATACACCGCTTGGTACATTAATTTGATTTGTTCTTCTTCTTCGTAGTTATATTCTTCCTGCTTGATAAACACATTCGCCGTGTCAAAATTGGAAGTTTGTATCGATCGTGTACTTTTGCGATACAAAGTAATGGCCGTATTCAAAGCCACGCGATACGCCCAAGTAGAAAATTTGCTATCGCCCCGAAACTTCGGAAACGCTTTCCATAACTGAATGGTAATTTCCTGAAATAAGTCTTTGTGAGCATCCTCACCAGAAGTATACAACCGACAAATCTTGTGGATGATATTCTGATTCTCCTTCAATAATTTAACGAAAGATTGCTCTAAATCTTGACTCATAACTGGGTTAGTTAACCAATGGTTAATTTTGTTACAAATTAATGATTTTTTTCATTAGGAGCACAAATTTTTGTTTTCATCATGAGGAGTCGTCCCGCTGTTCGTTCTATCTTTTTTGTTTTGAAAAACCCCTCGACTGCGCTCGGGGTGACAAAAAAAAAAGGATGCCACTGCCATCGGGGCTATTAAAGAACATGTTGTTTCCATCAGAACCAATTCAATTCGTTTTACTCTAAAGCCATCAAATCTTCGTATCTTAGCGCTATACAACTTACAACGTACAACATACAACTTACAACTTACAACCCACAACTCAATATGAACATCCCGCAATCTAATCTTCCCAGAATCGTAATCATCGGCGGTGGCTTTGCTGGAATTGCATTAGCCAAGAAACTTAAGAATCAGAAAGTACAAGTGGTGCTCATCGACAAGCACAATTACCACACCTTTCAGCCTTTATTATATCAAGTCGCCACTGGTGGACTAGAAGCAGGTTCCATAGCCTATCCCATTCGAAAAATAATTCAAGAATACAATGATTTCTACTTTCGTCTGGCACGCGTCAACGAAATCGACACGAAAAATCAAATGATTAAAGCGGATATTGGCGAACTACATTACGATTATCTCGTGCTCGCCAACGGTTCTAAAACCAATTTTTTTGGCAACAAGGAAATCGAACGCAACAGCATGTCGATGAAAACCATTCCGCAATCGCTGAACATTCGCAGCTTGATTCTGGAGAATTTCGAGCAAGCTTTATTAATCAACGATCCAGCAGAACGCAATGCGCTGATGAATTTCTGTCTGGTTGGCGGCGGGCCCACAGGTGTTGAACTAGCAGGCGCTTTGGCAGAAATGAAAAACGCCATTCTTCAAAAGGATTATCCCGATTTGGATATCAAGAATATGCAAATCAATCTCATCCAAAGTGGAGACAGAATCCTCAATACCATGAGCGAAAAATCATCCCAAGAAGCGGAGGAATTTCTCGTTCGTTTGGGTGTCACGGTGCACAAAAATATTCGGGTTTTGAGTTATGACGGTCGAACAATAATCACCAATTCAACTACAACTTTTGATACCGCTACCGTCATCTGGACCGCTGGTGTTCAAGCGGCTACGATTCCAGGTCTTCGTGCAGAATCATTGGTTGAGAAAGTAGAACGAATTCGCGTAGATGCGTACAATCAAGTCATCGGTTACGATACCATTTTTGCTATCGGCGATATCGCTTCTATGGAAACCACATTGTATCCGCAAGGTCATCCCATGATGGCACAACCTGCCATGCAACAAGGCGAATTATTAGGAGAAAATATCATGAGGAAAATCAACAAACAACCGATGACGCCTTTTGAATACAACGACAAGGGATCGATGGCAACCATCGGCAGAAACAAAGCGGTAGTCGATTTGCCAAAGTATCATTTTAGCGGCGTTTTCGCTTGGTTTGTTTGGATGTTCGTGCATTTGTTTTCACTCATTGGTTTCAAAAACAAAGCAGTAGTATTTCTGAATTGGGTCTACAATTACATCAAGTTTGATCGTGAAGGTCGATTGATTATTCGTCCTTTTAAAAAGAGAAGTTTTACAACATTTACGAGCGACGAAGTGTAATAAATAACAACCGACAACTCAAAACTTACAACTCACAACCTTCGTAATAATTCACCATCAAATTCACAAACTTACTATAGCTCTCTAAACCGTCTTTTTGTTGGTTGAATTTCAAGAAATTGTCGTAAAAAATCTTGAATCCGGTTTCAATGAAAGTCTCATATTGTCTCCAGAAATCTTCACTTTCTTGGTAGTTTTTCAAAATTCCAGGATGTATTGTTTTGTGTAATTCCTTCAATATTTTAGGATTGCGAACTTTCCAATTGTGCAGACAATACCGCAAGGCAAAGCTGTAGCCCGAATATTGAAAATATAAATTGTCGTTTTTTGTTGAAGCTAAAAACCCAATAAAATTACATTCACTTTCACTTGCATAACCCAACTGATGCGCCATTTCGTGGCAAGTAGTCGTCGGAAAATTATACATCGGCCCCATGTCATTCACCTGTGCTTCATTCGTAAATGGATTCAAATAACCGCCAAAACCCATATAGGTCAAAGGGAAACTAAACAAGGATTTTTTGACACTCAAATGATCATATTCAAAAATAGGGTAGGCCAGTGCAAGATTTTGGTAACCGTTTATGTTCATCTCAAAAACTTCCTTTTGCGAATAGGGAAAAGTTACTTTGACCGAGTCGTTCGTGGTCAGTTGATGGTGAATGGCATTGGTCTTAGCAATCAGTTTTGTTGTAAACGCATAGAAATCGGCATCCGTGTAATCACGCTGAATATTTAGTTTTTCAAAAAGCGGTTGGCGGCAATAGTTCAATCCCCAACACAAGTGAAAGAAGAAATAAAATACAGCGAGACAACTCAAGATTTGTAATCCGTTGTTTTTCCATTGTAGTTTCCACGTTTTGCGTTTTTTCCAAAACCATTTCAAAGCAAAAAAGAGAACAATTCCATATACACAATCTCCAAATGAAAAAGGAATTGTTCCCAATGCCATTCTCCATAGATTAGCCATTTTCGGATACAAGCCGTTGGAGTAATAATTCTCGACAGTTGCTGGAAAAAACGAAATAACCTGCAAAACAATTACTTGAATCAATAGAAAGAGCGGTAAGAGATACTTGCGTTGCACAGTCTTAATTTTGGAATGTAAATATATCGAAAAAGCACATAAACTTTGTAACTTTGGCTGCCTGAAAGATAGAGTCACTTTATGTAGACACTAGCCTCAGAGCCTTAGCGCCTTACTAACCTCAGAACCTAAACAAAATGAGCCAAGAAATTAGAAACCTAGAACCAAAAGCATTGTGGAATAAATTTGCAGACTTAAATGCAGTTCCTCGTCCATCCAAAAAAGAAGATCGTGTCATTCAATTCATGAAAGATTTCGGAAATAGCCTCGGATTAGAAACTTTTGAAGATGAAATTCGAAACGTGATCATCCGAAAACCGGCAACTCCAGGGATGGAAAACCGCAAAACAGTGGTGCTTCAAGGTCATTTGGACATGGTACATCAAAAAAACGGAGACACCAATTTTGATTTCGACAAACAAGGTATCGATATGTATGTCGATGGCGACTGGGTTCGTGCTCGCGGCACAACTTTAGGCGCTGACAACGGATTAGGTGTTGCGATGGCGATGGCGATTTTGGAAAGTACTGATATTCCACATCCAGCCATTGATGCGCTTTTTACCATCGATGAAGAAACTGGAATGACGGGCGCTTTAAACCTAAAAGGTGGTATTCTACAAGGAGAAATCCTTTTGAATATGGATACCGAAGAAGATGATGAAATTGATATCGGTTGCGCCGGAGGAATTGATGTAACCGCCACGAGAAGCTATCATGAAGAAGAAACACCTGAAGGTTCCGTGGGATATACGATTACCGTCAAAGGGTTGAATGGCGGACATTCTGGAATGGATATTCATAAAGGTTTGGGCAACGCCAACAAAATCATGAACCGACTTTTGTTTGACGGATTTGAAAATTTTGGTTTGCAAATTGCTGAAATCAATGGCGGAAGTTTGCGTAATGCGATTCCACGTGAAAGTGTTGCTAAAGTGATTGTCGCGGCGATGTATGATGAAGCGTACGTTTTTGATATGCAAGAAATCATCAACGATATCAAAACCGAATTCAAAACGATGGAGCCAAATCTAACGATTGAAATTGTAAAGTCGGATTTACCAACGAAAGTCATGGAATTAGGCGTTCAAGAAGGTTTGCTACGTGCTATTTATGCCGCTCACAATGGCGTGTACAGAATGAGCGCAGATATGGAAGACTTGGTAGAAACGTCAAACAATATTGCAAGAGTGATTGTAAAAGAAGGGGAAATTACCATTCAAAATCTAACGCGATCTTCAGTAGAAACTTCTAAAATGGATTTGGCCAATGCCTTGCGTTCGGCTTACGAATTGTTTGGATGTGAAGTCGATTTTTCAGGAAGCTATCCAGGATGGACGCCCAACGTCAAGTCTGAAATCTTAGATGTTTTGGTTTCTATTTATGAAAAGCAAAATGGTGAAAAACCAAAAGTGGTGGCTTGTCACGCGGGATTAGAATGTGGAATACTCGGTACGAATTACCCTGGAATGGATATGATATCCTTTGGTCCAACGATTCACGGAGCACATTCGCCAGACGAAAGAGCATCTATTAAATCTTCTCAGAAATTTTGGAATTTTGTGTTAGAAATATTAGCGAATATTCCAATGAAGAAGTAGTACACAAAAAATTGAATATAATTTTTTAGCCACGAATTCACGAATATTAGTATTTATATTCGTGAATTCGTGGCTAAAGCTTTTAACAACAGTTTCTATTAATTTATTTTAACCATAAAACCGCGAGCAACAGTCTTAGAAAGATCAATTTTGCTTTTGGTCGTAAACTTCATCGTGTCTTTGCCAAAGTCGCGTTTGTCAATCTCAATTGGATTGTCATCTGAGGAATAGCGCAGCACAGCTCGGAATTTTTCGTATTTTATTTTCCCTTTATACATCACCGCATCTGGCATCACTTTCTTGAAAATTGAATCAACGAAGACCATTTTGAATGTCTGCTGTTCGTATTTTTTTTCAAAGACACTGCGATACGTTCCGTTTAGTTTTGGCGTTTCTTGTTGGAATAATCCAAACATAAAAACAGAGACGAATGTTAGAACGAGTTTCATCATAGTATTGTTATTTTTTCTTTTCATCGGAAAGCTGTCTGAACTTGCTTTGCCACGTTGTGTGCCAGAAATAACGGCAACCAAACTGTCGGAAGTGATTTTATTGTATGTAATTTTCTTTGGGTAATCGTGATTTGGATTTTCGAAAACCAACTGCTTTGGCGTTTGCTTTGTCAGTAAAAACACAACCGGTTGGTCGTTGTTTTGCCCTTTTACAATAGGAACGTACAGCACTTGTTCATCTTTGATTTCCATTGCGATGCTTTCGCTATGAAGGGTGTCTTTGCCTTTAATCATATAGGAATAACCTTGAAAAACACTATCATTTACTTTTTCCCAACTTTCCTGTAGCTCGCCAAATTCTGAATTGTTTTCCCAAGTTCCTACAAGCCAATCCATGGTTTTGAGTTTATTTTCTTTGGATTCTTTCTTACACGCCGATAAGGCTGTTGCGATAACAAATAGTACTATAATATTTTTCATTGAAAGAGAATAGTTTGATTTTAAGAACATACAATATTAGTAAAAAAATGCCATTGCCCAGATGGCAGCGGTATCCTTTTTTGCTCTTTTTTTGAGCAAAAAAGATTACCTCACATATTATAATTGTTTAGTTATGTGTTCGGTCCGTTCGCTTCGCTCGGGTTAGCGAACAGCTGGAATTAGCTCCTAAAAAATCTAAAATCCAAAATCGAAAAATCTACAATATTTTTACTTAAATTTGCACACCAAAAAAAAGATAGCATACCATGTTAGATAGATTACAATACGTAAAACAGCGCTTCGACGAAATTTCAGACTTGATTATTCAGCCTGATGTGATAGCCGATCAAAAGCGTTATGTGTTACTCAATCAAGAATACAAAGGACTGAAAGGATTAATGGAAAAACGTGAGGAGCACGTTTTGCTTGTTGCTAATATTGAAGAAGCCAACGAAATTATCGCTGATGGTTCGGATGCTGAAATGGTAGAAATGGCCAAAATGCAACTCGATGAAGCCAAAGGCCGACTGCCAGAATTAGAAGAAGAAATCAAATTTATGCTCATCCCAAAAGATGCGGAAGATGCAAAGAACGTCATGGTCGAAATCCGCGCAGGAACTGGTGGAGACGAAGCCTCTATTTTTGCAGGCGATTTGTTTCGTATGTATACGAAATACTGCGAAGGTCGTGGCTGGAGAACTTCTGTGGTAGATATGAATGAAGGAACTTCCGGTGGATTTAAAGAGATTATTTTTGAAGTGACTGGTGAGGATGTCTACGGAACTTTAAAATTTGAAGCTGGCGTTCACCGTGTACAACGTGTGCCACAAACGGAAACGCAAGGTCGTGTGCATACTTCTGCTGCTACCGTTATGGTGTTGCCGGAAGCGGAAGAATTTGACGTACAAATTGATATGAATGACGTTCGTGTAGATTTTTTCTGTTCATCGGGTCCAGGTGGTCAGTCGGTAAATACCACCAAATCAGCTGTTCGTTTGACGCACATTCCAACTGGATTGGTGGCGCAGTGTCAGGATCAAAAATCGCAGCATAAGAACAAAGACAAAGCATTAACGGTTTTACGCTCCCGTTTGTACGAGCAAGAATTGGCGAAAAAAGAAGCGGAAGATGCTGTAAAACGTACCTCGCAAGTAAGTTCAGGTGACCGTTCAGCAAAGATTCGTACCTACAATTACGCACAAGGTCGTGTGACCGATCACAGAATCGGATTAGATGTTTTTGATATGGATGGGGTAATGAACGGGAAAATTCAAAAATTTGTTGATGAACTCCAATTGGTCAACAACATGGAGAAATTGAAAGAAAGCGAAGTTTTTTAAAGGAAAAAGATGCAAGATGCAAGAAATCAAGATGCCACATTCTAGTAGTGTGGCATTTTTTTTAGGAGCTAATCCCGCTTTCCGCAGACACGAGCAAAGCGAATTGGTGAAACAATCTCTGCGAGGATACTTGCTGCAATCGGGGCTAGGGCTGTTGAGAAATTAGACAGTAAGATTCTATGATTGTAAGACTGTACGAGCATTCGAAATTTATATCTTACAATCTTAAAGTCTTTAAATCTAATAGTCTTAAAATCTATTATAACTTTGCGCCTCTGCGTCTTTGTGAGCCAAAAACCTTTCCTTAACTTTGAGCCTTCGTGCCTTTGTGGCAAACTGACAACACACAACAGACAACCCATCAATGACCACACAACAACTCACCCAGCAAATCCACCTCAAAAAAACCTTTTTATGCATTGGACTAGATGTCGATTTGACCAAAATCCCACCGCATTTGTTGCAAGTCGAAGATCCTATTTTCGAATTCAACAAAGCCATTATCGACGCTACGCATGATTTGTGCGTTTCTTATAAACCCAACACGGCTTTTTATGAAGCGTATGGTCTAAAAGGTTGGCAATCGCTAGAAAAAACCATCAAGTATATCAACGAAAAATATCCAGAAATCTTCACCATTGCAGATGCCAAACGGGGCGATATCGGAAATACTTCGAGCATGTATGCCAAGGCTTTTTTAGAAGATCTCAATTTTGATTCGGTGACCGTTGCGCCATATATGGGCAAAGATTCTGTAGAACCTTTTCTCGCCTTTGAAAACAAACATACCATATTGTTGGCGCTAACCTCCAACGAAGGCGCCTTCGATTTTCAAACCCAAAATGTTGCGGGAACACCATTATACCAGCAAGTCCTAGAAACATCCAAAACATGGAAAAACGCCCAAAATTTAATGTATGTGGTAGGAGCAACAAAAGCGGAGTATTTTGCTGAAATCCGAAAAATTGTCCCTGACAGTTTCTTACTGGTTCCTGGAGTTGGCGCACAAGGCGGCAATTTACAAGACGTTTGTCGATACGGAATGAATGACGCTATTGGATTGTTAATCAATTCTTCACGCGCGATTATTTATGCTTCTAGTGGAGAAAATTTTGCCCAAGATTCGAGAGCAGAAGCGCTTAAAATAAAAAAAGAAATGGAACTAATTTTAAGGTTTGCTAATTCTTGATAATTTTAAAGGTTTTGAATCCATTTTCAATTTCTAAATTTAAGAAGTAAATTCCATTTTTAAAGTGAGAAACATCAATAGAGCCCTGTATTTCATTTAAGGAAAAGGAACTCACTTCCTGACCTAAAATTGAATATATTTTTCCTTTCGTTCCCAAAAGATGGTTTGGTATCTGAATGGTAATCCTATTTGAAACCGGATTTGGATACACAATGATATCACTCAAACTCGTTTGATCCGCAATTGACAATGCGTTTTCCTGATAGACTCTTACGTAGTCCACTTCCATAGTGCTTTGCAGAAAACTAGGGGTAATATTTGAATCAATCGCTACATTTAGTAAAAGGTACTGCGGGGCATCGAAAGGCCACGTACTTGCATTTTTGATGGCTGGATTATAGATATAATGTACTGCGTTGTCAACACTAAAAACCATTCTTTCTGCCGTCCATTCTAAGGTATAAATATGAAATTCACTTGATGCGGTGCTGATTGTTTGTCCACCATAATTTACTGTACTACCAAAGCTCGAAGGCGTATGCATGGCACTTTGAACATAGTTTTGATTGTTTCCCCAATGCTCCATGATATCTATTTCGCCGCACGCTGGCCATGCGACCGTTCCATTTGTGCTAGACCAAAAAGCGCCTGGCTCAATTATATTTTTACCAAGCATCCAGAATGCAGGCCAAGTTCCAGCACCAGTTGGCAATTTTATTCGCGCTTCAACTCGACCATATTTAAAAGCAAATTTCGAGTTTAATCGTGCAGAGGTAAATTGCTTTGTTTGCCCTTGATCTGTAAAATTTTCCCTTTTCGCCACTATATTGAGTGCACCATTACTCAGAAATGAATTGACTTGACGGTTTGTATAATGCTGCAATTCGCCATTATACCAACTTCCTCCGTCGGGCAATTGTGTTTGTTGAAACCAATTGGTGGTATTTATTGCACCGCTTCCATTAAATTCGTCAGACCAAACTAAGTTGTTAAAAACGGGACCAGCTGCGAAAGTGTAAATAAAATCATCTAAATAAGCGACAACTTGATCGTTATTATTTTCTCCATTGATCTGAAGTACTACTCTATTAAAATCAGATCGGTAAAGGGGATTTGGCGAACCTCCATTTAAATTAATAAAGTTGTCTGTCGCAAAGTTGAAAGTAATTACTTGCCATTGATTTAAAACAATTGTTTTAATGATTTCGCACTGTGTGGACCATGGCTCAGTTAAAGAACCATTTTGAAGTTTTAATGATATTTGATTGGGTTGAACTCCCGTAATCCCTGAAGAAGGAACATATATTTTCAGTGAAAACGTACTATTTGCGGTCAAATTAAAATTTGAACCGGTATCAAAACGAATATTTGCATACTGACCACCAATATCAGAATATTTGAGGACTTTTGTGGAATTGTTTGAAGTAGTTTGAAAAGGGTTTGTGAAGTTGTTGTCCATTCCGCAATCATCACCAGACCATGTCGCAATATTACCAGATCCTTGGAAGTTATCCGTTAGCGTTTGAACCTGTGAATGTAAAAAAGTAGAAAGCAAGAAGGATACAAACAGAAAAGAATGGCGCATTTGATTTGGTTTGAGAGTTACTTTGCAAAAGTGATACAAATTAACTACTGTTAAGTATATGTTGACCTATATTAAAACTATACACAAATACTCTGAATAACCATGTAATTCAATATTTTTACCAATAATTACAAAAAGTAGTCGTGAAGAAAATTTTAGCGGATCAACTTGGTACATTTCATACCTTCGAATCTTCCCCAAAGAGAATCGTTTCGCTTGTTCCATCTCAAACCGAATTGCTTTTTGAGTTGGGTTTAGAGGAGCAAATCGTCGGCATCACCAAATTCTGCGTACATCCTTTTCATTTCAAATCAACCAAGAAAATAGTTGGTGGAACGAAACAAGTGCATTACGATAAGATAATCGCATTGCAACCCGATATTATTATTTGTAATAAAGAGGAAAACACACTGGAAATGGTGGAAGAACTGAGGGAAATTTGTCCAGTTTGGGTGACGGACATCCGCACCATAGAAGATAATTTTCAAATGATCACCGATTTTGGATTGCTTTTCAATTGCCGCACCGAAGCGCAAAAATGGAATGATAAGTTGCAATTTGCTTTGACGGATTTTAAGTCTTTTATCAAAGAAAAACCCATTCAAAAAGCAGCTTATTTTATTTGGAAGAATCCATATATGGTCGCAGGTTCAGACAATTATATCAATGAGATATTGAAGCTCAATCACTTTCAAAACATCTATGAAAACCTAGGAAGATATCCCGAGATTGAAATCAAGAAAATTAGACTCGAAGGTGATCCCGACGTCGTGTTCCTTTCATCTGAACCTTATCCGTTCAAAGAAGAAGATGCTTTTGAAATCGGTCGATTTACACATCATGCCAAAACAGTGTTTGTCGATGGCGAAATGTTCAGTTGGTATGGCAGTCGATTGCTGAAGGCGCTCTCGTATTTCAAGGCTTTGCATGGTAAGTTATGATTTTAAAATTCCAAATTCCAAATTTCAAATCCCACCCGAGGCGCAGCCGAACGGAGCGACGCTAAATTCCAAATCGTAAATCGTAGATTCCAAATCTTTCTCTACATTTACAAAAAAATCAAGTTGATCAACTATACCATATATCCCAACAAATCAAGCGACCAATGGGTAACTTTTGTGCATGGCGCGGGCGGTAGTTCTTCTATTTGGTTTAAGCAAATTCGAGATTTTCAAAAGCACTTCAATGTTTTGTTGCTAGATCTTCGTGGTCATGGCAATTCGCAGCCAACATTAAAAGAAGCGTTTCAAAAGAAATATACATTTTCGGCTTTGGCGAATGATATTTTAGAGGTTTTGGATCATCTCAAGATTGAAAAATCCCATTTTGTAGGTATTTCGCTCGGCACTATTTTAATTCGACAATTGGCGGAAATGTATCCCAATCGAGTGCAAAGCATGATTTTAGGTGGTGCCATTCTTAAAATGAATTTCCGCTCGCAAATCCTCATGCGATTGGGAAATGTCTTTAAGTACGTCCTGCCTTATTTGGTCTTGTACCGCTTTTTCGCTTTCGTCATTATGCCAAAAAAAAGTCACAAACAATCGCGATTGCTTTTTATTAATGAAGCGAAGAAATTGTATCAAAAAGAGTTTATCAAATGGTTTAAACTCACCGCCGAAATCAACCCGGTATTGCGCTGGTTTCGCCAAGTAGAACTCAATATACCAACACTTTATGTGATGGGAAATGAAGATTATATGTTTTTGCCTTCCGTGCGAAAAGTAGTCGAAAAGCACTATCGATCTTCGGAGTTGTTTGTTATCGAGCAATGTGGTCACGTGGTGAATGTAGAGCAACCCGCCATCTTCAACCAAAACGTAATTTCCTTTCTTCAGAAAATTGCATAAAAAAAAGCCACGCATATGAGGACGTGGCTTCTTATAAACTAACTCTAAACCAAAATAATAAAAACCTTTTATTATGATACAAATGTCAACCTAATTAGTTTGTCATCTAGTTAACAGTATGTTATTTGTTTGTTGAACTTGTGTTAAGGTTTGAAAAATTGGTTAATCGTTTAATCGTGGATTCGTTAATTTGGTTAAGCGATTAAACGAATCCACGATTAAACAAATAAGAAATTACTTCTTATCCTGTAGCGCAAAAACTTTCTTCAACGTCTCGCTGGTTCTCGAATTGAAATTGGTTCTGATGTTTTTCTCTTCCACCGCAATCATCTTAAAAACGCCATCCATCGATTTGTTGGTAACATAATCCGTAAGATCTGGATTGACTTTAGACACCAATGGAATCGCGTTGTATTTCTTGATAATGGTTGCCCAAATTTTATCAGCACCGACTTTTCCAATCGATTTCTGAATCACTGGGCTAAATTTTACATACAATGCCGAGGAAGTAGAACCTTTTAGATAGTCTGTCGCTGAAACTTCATTACCCATCAAAATTGATTTGGCATCTGAAAAAGACATGCTCGTTATTGCATTCACAAAAATAGGAGTGGACTCTTTTACTGCATCTTCCGCCGCACGATTCAACGATTTGATGCCATCGTTGGCCAATTTACTCATCCCCATTTTTCTCAAAGTCTTATCGACTTTTTGCAGTTCCTCAGGAAGTACAATTTTGACCAATTCATTTTTGTAAAAACCATCGGTTGCAGTCAATTTGGTCACCTGTTTGCTCACGCCATTTTGTAAAGCTTCTTTCAATCCACCGGCAATATCAACGGTTCCCGTAGTAGATGTTGCTTTTGTGATTTCATCTTTTACCTTATTCAAGACATCTTGCCATTGCGCAAAACTCATACTCGGAACGAACATCAAGATAAAAAGTACTTTTTTCATAATTATAATTTTTTGCGACTCTAGCAAATAACATACCGCTAAAGATATTAAGAAAAAATTACCGTCCGATTGTTATAGACCATTGTTTTTCTTTCCGCATGCAACTTGATTGCTCTTGCTAAAACAATACGCTCTAAGTCGCGCCCTTTCATGATAAAATCTTCAATTGAATGACTGTGCAAAACGCGTGTAATATCTTGCTCGATAATTGGACCTTCATCCAATTCTTCCGTAACATAGTGACTCGTCGCACCAATAATTTTAACACCACGCTTAAACGCCGAATGATACGGCTTGGCACCAGGAAAAGCGGGCAAAAACGAATGATGAATATTGATGATTCTATTCTTATACATCGAAATCAAATTGGGCGTGATAATTTGCATATAACGCGCCAAGACGATAAAATCAATGTTGAATTCCTGAAGAATCGCAATTTGCGCTGCTTCACCTTGTTCTTTGATTTCTTTGGTAAAAGGCACGTGACGAAACGGAATCTCGAACTTATCTGCAATTGGTTTTAAATCGACGTGATTACTCAAGATTAACGGAATTTCTAACGGCAATTCACCTGTGCTATAACGCCCCAAAATGTCATACAAACAATGGTCGTATTTCGACACAAACAACGCCATTCGCGGCTTTTGATCCGTGGTGTGCATTTCCCACGACATCTTAAATCGATTCGCCAAATTGATTTGAAAATCGCTGCGAATCATCTCCAAACTCCAACTTTCATTCATCATGTCGCATTCCAATCGCATAAAAAACACGTTTTGATCGGCATCTACATGTTGGTCGAGATACACAATATTTCCATCAATGCCTGCTATATAATTGGTTACGGCGGCAATAATTCCTTTTTGATCTTCGCAATGAATGAGTATGGTAATTTTTTTCATTTCGTTTTTTAGAAGCTAATCCCGCTGTCATTCCAATCTTTTTTGTTTTGTCATACCGAGCGCAGTCGATGAGCATTTACTAAAACAAAAAAGGATTTTCCCTTCCATCAGGGCTAGGGCATTTCGTTATATTAGAGCGTCAAATCTAAAATTAATTTCCTCAAAATCATCGGACTATTATATTTTTATGTTTTATAGTAATTAATAGGCAATTTTTTGAAAATTCTGTAAATTGCACGCTTCTTAATGACATAAAACTAAAAATGGAACAAGTTCTACCGTATATCCCAAAAAATAAAGTCCGAATTGTAACTGCTGCCTCTTTGTTTGACGGACATGATGCTGCAATCAATATCATGCGCCGTATTATTCAATCAACTGGTGTAGAAGTGATTCACTTAGGCCACGACCGAAGTGTAGAAGAAGTAGTCAATACTGCCATTCAAGAAGACGCGAATGCTATTGCGATGACTTCCTATCAGGGTGGTCATAACGAGTATTTCAAATACATGTTCGATTTGCTAAAGGAAAAAGGAGCAGGCCATATCAAAATATTTGGCGGTGGCGGTGGTGTGATTCTTCCAAGTGAAATTGCAGAATTACATGCCTACGGAATAACTAAAATTTACTCACCAGATGATGGCCGTGCCATGGGATTGCAAGGTATGATTAACGATTTGGTGCAGCAATCGGATTATGCTATTGGCGACAAACTCAATGGCGAACTGCAACACATCGAAGAAAAAAATCCAACAGCTATTGCGCGTTTGATTTCGGCAGCAGAAAACTTCCCTGAGATTGCCAAGCCCGTTTTTGATAACATTCACCAGCAAAATGAAACATCTAAAATTCCAGTTTTGGGAATTACTGGAACTGGTGGCGCGGGAAAATCCTCTTTGGTCGATGAATTAGTACGTCGTTTTCTAATTGATTTTCCGGAGAAAACTATTGGATTAATTTCAGTAGATCCATCCAAACGAAAAACAGGTGGTGCTTTACTTGGAGATCGAATTCGAATGAATGCGATTAACAATCCTAGAGTTTATATGCGTTCCTTGGCGACAAGACAGTCTAATTTGGCTTTGTCAAAATACGTTGCCGAGGCCATTCAAGTTTTAAAAGCAGCCAAATACGATATCATCATACTCGAAACATCTGGAATCGGACAATCAGACACCGAAATCATGGATCATTCCGATGTTTCGCTCTATGTCATGACGCCTGAATTTGGAGCCGCAACCCAATTGGAAAAAATCGATATGCTTGATTTTGCTGATTTGGTGGCTTTGAACAAATTCGACAAACGCGGTGCTTTAGACGCCTTGCGTGACGTGAAGAAACAATACCAACGCAATCACAATTTGTGGGATGAAAATCCAGATAGTATGCCGGTTTTCGGCACCATCGCTTCACAGTTTAATGATCCTGGAATGAATACGCTCTACAAAGCCATCATGGATAAAATTGTAGAGAAAACGCAATCTGATTTGAAATCGACGTTTCAAATCACGCGTGAAATGAGCGAAAAGATTTTTGTTATTCCGCCACACAGAACCCGCTATTTATCTGAGATTGCAGAAAACAATCGAAAATATGATGAGATTGCTTTAAGTCAAGAACAAGTCGCGCAGAAATTATACGGAATTTTCAAAACGATTGAAAGTGTTGGCGGTGTAATTCCAACTTTAACCAAAGCAGGAATCGATGAATCTATAATCAATGCTTCGAAAGGCGATGCGTCATTTCTAAGTTTATTGCTTAAGGAATTCGACCGCGTCAAAATGGATTTAGATCCATACAATTGGGAAATCATATTGACTTGGGATGAGAAAGTCAACAAATACAAAAATCCAATTTATTCGTTTAAAGTTCGCGATAAGGAAATCAAAATTGCTACACATACAGAATCATTGTCGCATTCTCAAATTCCAAAAGTAGCGCTGCCAAAGTATCACGCTTGGGGCGATATTTTGCGTTGGTGTTTGCAGGAGAATGTTCCGGGTGAATTTCCATTTACTGCTGGATTGTATCCGTTCAAGCGAGAAGGAGAAGATCCGTCACGAATGTTTGCTGGAGAAGGTGGACCAGAACGAACCAACAAGCGTTTTCATTATGTAAGTGCCGGTTTACCAGCCAAACGTCTGTCGACCGCTTTTGATAGCGTGACTTTATACGGAAATGATCCGCACATTCGCCCTGATATTTATGGAAAAATTGGAAATGCCGGCGTTTCTATTTGTTGTTTGGACGATGCTAAGAAATTGTATTCTGGTTTCGATTTGGTGCATGCCATGACTTCTGTGAGTATGACTATAAATGGACCGGCGCCGATGTTACTCGGTTTCTTTATGAATGCTGCGATTGATCAGCAATGTGAATTGTATATTAAAGCCAACAATTTAGAAACGGAAGTCGAAGAAAAAATCAACGAAATCTATAAATCAAAAGGCACGATTCGACCAAAATACCAAGGCGATTTACCAGAAGGAAACAACGGATTGGGATTGATGTTGCTGGGAGTTACAGGAGATAAAGTACTTCCGGTAACGGTTTATAATGAAATTAAAATCAAAACGTTAGCACAAGTTCGCGGAACTGTTCAAGCGGATATTTTGAAAGAAGATCAAGCGCAAAACACCTGTATATTCTCGACCGAATTTGCCTTGCGATTGATGGGCGATGTGCAAGAATATTTTATCAAAAACAACGTCCGAAACTTTTACTCGGTTTCAATTTCAGGATATCATATCGCCGAAGCGGGAGCGAATCCGATTACACAGTTGGCGTTTACGCTTTCTAACGGATTTACTTACGTGGAGTATTATTTGAGTCGCGGCATGAATATCAATGACTTCGGTCCGAACTTATCTTTCTTTTTCTCAAACGGAATTGATCCAGAGTATGCCGTAATTGGCCGTGTGGCTCGTAAAATATGGGCAAAAGCACTGAAGAATAAATATGGTGCTAACGAAAGAGCGCAAATGTTGAAATACCATATTCAAACTTCTGGACGATCGTTGCATGCGCAGGAAATTGACTTCAATGATATTAGTACGACTTTACAGGCTTTGTATGCGATTTACGACAATTGCAATTCTTTACATACGAATGCCTACGATGAAGCCATTACGACTCCAACTGAAGAATCGGTGCGTCGTGCGATGGCAATTCAGTTGATCATTAATAAAGAATTAGGATTAGCGAAAAATGAAAATCCAATTCAAGGTTCTTTTATTATTGAAGAATTAACCGATTTGGTTGAAGCAGCGGTTTTGCAAGAATTTGATCGTATTACAGAACGAGGCGGTGTGTTAGGCGCCATGGAAACCATGTACCAACGTTCTAAAATTCAAGAAGAAAGTTTGTATTATGAGACTTTGAAACACACTGGAGAATTTCCGATTATTGGTGTAAATACATTCTTGAGTTCAAAAGGTTCTCCGACAGTAATTCCGGCGGAAGTGATTCGTGCGACAGAAGAAGAAAAGCAATATCAAATAGATATGTTAGAAAATCTGCATCAATTTGGCGCGGAAAAAGTAAACAACATTTGAATGCTCTTCAGGAAGCCGCCATCAAAAACGAAAACTTATTTGAGCGTTTGATGGAAGCGACCAAGATTTGTTCGTTAGGACAAATTACCAGTGCTTTGTTTGAAGTAGGTGGTCAGTATAGACGGAATATGTAGGTTAAAACTTAAACAATAAGCTGTGAATGCACGAATTTGCAACACTTTAATTCGTGCATTCGTGGCTTATAAATTTAATGCTAGATTGATTTTTTGTTCTAGTTGATGGAGTAATACTTTGTATTTACTTATTTCAATTAAATCTGAATCTTTTTCTGAAAAATCTAATACTTCATCCAGATATTCGCAAGCATCGAGCAATTTGAAGTTGGCTTCAATAAAATCTTTCTTAGCCATCAAGTCAATTATTTCTTGCACTTGATTTTTTAGATCACTGAATTTATGACTATTCATTGTTATTTGGATTTTCACTATTGAATTTCTTTACAATAGCTTTCAATTTTTCTTTTCGAAGCAGTTCTGCTTGCTTGGCTTTGTCTTGCGCCTTGTGCAATTTATCGTTATGTTTCTTGATATTGCGCTCGTTGTTTCTTCCCATAAAACCTATTATTTCTTAATGTAAAAGTAAGTCAATTTAGATTTAAATGATAAAATCACTTTTTTGGTTTGGTTTTTGACTTGTCGGTTTTAAACTTTTAAATATAGAAATCATGAAAAAAATAATTTTACTTTTAGTTATAGCAATCGGGACAAGTTTTATGAGTTGCGCAGGACCAAAGGACCGAGAGGCGAAACAGGGTATAGCGCAGAAGCTACAGTTTATGAAACAGTTCCAATTAATTTTTTAGCTCCAAGTTTTGGCGTTTTTTATACGTTTCCGAATTCGGCGCTAGCGTCAGATCACGTTTTAGTTTACAGATTGTCTGGGGTTGGTAATGGTGCGGATGTGTGGCAATTGATGCCTCAATACAGATACTTCTCTGATGGAACTTTTGATTTCGCTTATAATTTCGATGCAACAAGGTTTGATGTAAACATCTTTTTGGAAGGAAATGACTTGCAAACCTTAAGCGATGATTTTAGACTGGGTCAAATTTTTAGAGTTGTAATTATTCCAGGACAATTTGCTAACAAAGGAATCCAAAACCCCATTAATCTTGAAGACTACAACGCCGTAATAAAAGCGTATAAGATTGATGAAAGCAAAATAAAAACGCTTTAATTAGGTTTAAATTTAACAAAGACCGTCTTTTCAAGGCGGTTTTTTTATGCCTCATTTTTTGATTCGCTCTTTAAAGAAACCAAAATGCCAATCAAAAGTGCTAACGCTATAAATCCTAACGAAGCCCACTCCGGAACTTCAATATAATCATGAAAGAGCATTTTGAGTCCAACGAAACTCAAAATAGCAATCAAACTGTATTCTAAATGACTGAATTTTTCCAACATGTTGGCTAAGAAGAAGTACATCGACCGCAATCCTAAAATGGCGAAGATGTTCGAACTGAATACAATAAAAGGATCTGAAGTTATCGCTAAAATCGCAGGAACGCTGTCGACGGCGAATAATACGTCCATCACTTCAATAACAATCAAGGAAACAAAAAGTGGTGTCGCATAAGTTTTAGCATCTTTCTTAATAAAAAAATGTTCTTTTTCAGTGTGGCTGGTAATGGGAATAATTCTCCCTAATGCTTTGTATACAAAAGATTCCTTGGGTTCAAAATCTTCTTCGTCTTTCGTAAACAACATCTTAATCGCGGTAAATAATAAGAAAGCGCCAAACAAATAGGTTGTCCATGTAAACTTATTGATAAGCAAAACGCCAAAGAATATCATCAATCCTCTAAAAACAATAGCTCCAATTATGCCCCAGAAAAGGATCCGATGTTGGTATTTCTGAGCGATCTTGAAAGCACTGAAAATAATGGCGATAACAAAAATGTTGTCGATGCTCAGTGACAATTCAATTAAATATCCAGTAATATATTTAAGGGTAGCGGTTAACGGTTTGTAATTGTTAGGATTCGAAATGTACGCATTTGAATACAGCCAAAAGATTACGCCAGAAAAACAAAATGAAAGTGTTACCCATACCGCGGTCCATTTGCTCGCTTCTTTGGCATTGATAATATGTGGTGTTTTATTAAAAACGCCCAAATCTAAGGCAAGAAAAATAAAGATGACAATTAAAAAAGCGATCCAAACAATCATAATAATTACGAATTGGTGTGTGGCGCAAATATAGAGGATAGTCGATAAACTACAATATTTACTACGGAGGATTGTATTTTGTCTATGTTTTTATTCATTTTAACTAATTTATCAATTTTACCCTCAAAAAAATAGGGTTAATTTATTTGCAGTATGATATTTTTATATATTTGCATCAAATTAATAGGGTATAACTCAATAAATTAAATTTTTATGGCAACATTACGTTTTCAAGCTTTAAAAGAAGCATCTAACAGAATTCCAGTTAAATTTGAAGAAACCGACAAAAAATCAACTTTGTTTGGTTCTAATGTGTTTAATGAAAAAGCAATGAAGCAGTATTTGACTTCAGATGCTTTTAAAGGTGTTCGCGATGCGGTGCAGCATGGAACTAAAATCGACAGAAAATTAGCAGATTATATTGCAATGGGTATGAAAGAATGGGCTTTGTCTAAAGGCGTAACGCATTATACACACTGGTTTCAACCATTGACTGGCGCAACTGCAGAAAAGCATGATGCCTTTTTCGAAACATCGTATGATGGTAGTGATCCAGTTGAAAAATTTGGTGGTGGCCAATTAGTTCAACAAGAACCAGACGCATCAAGTTTCCCAAATGGTGGAATTAGAAACACTTTTGAAGCAAGAGGTTATACAGCTTGGGATCCGACATCTCCAGCTTTCATTTTCGGAACTACGTTGTGCATCCCGACTGTTTTTATTTCGTACACCGGAGAAGCTTTAGATAATAAAATTCCATTATTACGTGCTTTATCTGCGATGGATGAAGCTGCAACGAATGTTTGCAAATATTTCGACAAAAACGTAAAAAAAGTAACTGCCACTTTAGGTTGGGAACAAGAATATTTCTTAGTTGATAAGTCTTTAGCGAACTCTCGTCCAGACTTGATGATGACTGGTAGAACATTACTAGGACACACTTCTGCTAAAGGACAACAACTAGACGATCATTATTTTGGTTCCATTCCGACACGTGCATTAACGTATATGAGAGATTTGGAGCAAGAATGTATGTTGTTGGGAATTCCAGTAAAAACGCGTCACAATGAAGTAGCGCCAAATCAATTTGAGTTGGCTCCAATATTCGAAGAAACGAATCTTGCGGTTGACCACAACTGTTTGCTAATGGATGTCATGCAAAAAGTAGCAGAACGTCACGATTTTACAGTATTATTCCACGAGAAACCTTTCAAAGGTGTTAATGGTTCTGGAAAACACAATAACTGGTCTTTGGCTACAGATACTGGCGTGAATTTGTTGAGTCCAAGCAAAACACCAATGAGTAATTTGCAATTCTTAACTTTCTTTGTCAATACAATTAAAGCTGTAAATGATTACGAATCTTTGTTAAGAGGATCAATCGCAACAGCAAGTAATGACCACCGTTTGGGAGCGAATGAAGCGCCACCAGCAATTATTTCTGTATTTATTGGTGAGCAATTGACCAAAGTATTGATGGAGTTAGAAGGCGTTACGACTGGTAAATTATCACCAGAAGAAAAAACCGATTTAAAATTGAATGTAGTGGGTAAAATTCCAGATGTATTGTTAGATAATACAGACAGAAACAGAACGTCTCCATTTGCCTTTACTGGAAATAAATTCGAATTCAGAGCCGTGGGTTCATCAGCAAACTGTTCGAATGCCATGACGACTTTGAATACGATTGTTGCCAAACAATTGAAAGATTTTAAAGTGGAAGTTGATGCTTTAATTGACAAAAAAGGATTGAAAAAAGACGAAGCGATTTTCAATGTCTTAAGAGAATACATCAAAGTTTCTAAAAATATCCTTTTCGAAGGCGACGGTTATAGCGATGCTTGGGAAAAAGAAGCGGCAAAAAGAGGATTGAGCAATTTCAAAACGACGCCACAAGCTTTAAAAGCAAGAGCTTCAAAGCAAGCTTTAGCTTTGTTTTCTGAAATGGGCATCATGAATCACGTTGAAGTGGAAGCTCGTTACGAAATCGAATTGGAAGAATACACCAAAAAGATTCAAATCGAAGGTCGCGTATTAGGCGATATAGCTAAGAACCACGTGATTCCAACAGCGATTCGCTACCAAAACACTTTGATCGAAAATGCAAAAGGCTTGAAAGAAATCTTCGGAAAAGACTTCGAAAAAATCGCCAAAGAGCAAATCGTTCTAATCAAAGAAATTTCGGCTCACATTGAAGGTATCAACACCAAAGTAGAAGAAATGACTGAAGCCAGAAGAAAAGCCAATGCATTAACAGATGCTCACAAAATGGCAGATTCGTATTGCGAAAAAGTAAAACCTTATTTCGAAATTATCCGTGAACACTGCGATAAATTAGAGTTATTAGTAGATGACGAAATCTGGACATTGACCAAATACAGAGAATTGTTGTTTACCAAATAATTCCTGACACGTATTGAAGAAAGCCTGTTTCATTTTGAAGCAGGCTTTTTTGTTTTAGGTCAGGAGCTGTTCCCGCTATCCGTTACAATCTTTTGTGTCGAACACCGCCACAAAAGGATTTTCACTACTATCGGGGCTAGGGCATCTCGTTACAAAGAACTCCAACTTACAACCTATAACTTTTTTACGTAACTTCCGTTCTCCAAATAAACACCACATGAAACTTGTCTTTCTTACTTTTTTTTGTATTCTTTCGACTGCTTTCGTTGCGGCTCAGGAACAATTCTCGGTGTATTTCGATAGCAACAAATTCGAGTTGACTGCAAAAGAAACCAAGAGTCTCAATCAATGGATAGTGGCAAATCCGGATATAAAAATCCTCGGCATTCATGGTTTTACCGATGAAGATGGATCAAGCGGTTTTAATGATACGTTAGCGAAAAACAGAATTAATTTCATTTTTAATCTGATAAAGGACAAAATCAAAATCCGAGAAGATTTCAAAACCAGAAGCTTCGGTGAGTTGCATCAGTTGTCTAAAATAAAAGCGGAGAACCGAAAAGTGACTTTATTTTACATCGAAGCGAAAGATTTAGAACGAGAAAATGAAATTCTCGGAATCAAAGAAGTAGCTCCCGTAGCTGAACTTAAAGAAATTATTAGATATCCCGAAAAATTGGTTTTCGACAATCCCGATGGGACAAAGTCAGAATATGTATTAGATGTCAATTTTATGAAGAAAATTGCCGAAACACCAGTCGGGGAGAAGCTCAAAATTGACAATTTAAATTTCAAAATCAATACGTTTATTGTGGTTCCGGAATCGAAAGGAAAGATGTATGAATTACTGGTTGTGCTTCAAAAAAATCCGAAGCTCAAAATTGAAATTCAAGGTCATTTGTGTTGTATGCCAGTCGATCGTTTGGATTTATCTACCCAACGAGCGAAAGCCATCAATAATTTTTAGTGGCCAATGGCATCAAAGAAAATCGCCTTACTTACAAAGGTTTTGGCAGTACCAAACCGATTTTCCCTTTACCAGAAAAAGACGAAGCCCAGCGTGCTGCCAACCGCAGAGTAGAAATCGAAATAGTTTCTAATTAGAGTTGATAATAATGAAATGGTATTTTTTTCTCATATTAACTTTTACCATTCTTAGCAGTTACGCTCAAGAAAAGCTGACTATTTTTTTTGATTTTGATCAATATACACTTAATGACTCAGCGACAACTCAATTGCAAACATGGATTGCAAATAATCCAAACATCGAAGTAAGTAAAGTTTATGGTTTTTGCGATTGGAAAGGAACGAATACCTATAATGATTCTCTTTCGCTTCATCGAGTACAGACAGTCGTAGACTTCCTTAAGTCGAAACAAATCAAAGTCAATGAAAACTATGAAATCAGAGGATTCGGCGAAGATTTTGAACAGTCGAAAGTGCAAGCTGAGAATCGTAAAGTCTTGATTGTTTATGATAAAATCAAAATAGAAAAGCCAAAGACAAACGCTTATTTTGATGAAGATACACCGCTGACCGAGCAGTTTAAGAAGGCAACAGTGGGTACCACAATTCGACTAAAAAACATCAATTTCTATAATATGACGCCGCGAATTTTACCGAAATCAAAACCAGTACTCTACGATTTGCTTTGTGCTTTGCAGGACAATCCCAAACTTAAAATTGAAATTCAAGGTCATATTTGTTGTCAAAAGCAGTTTGACATCAACGAGTTATCAGCGCTGCGCGCCCGTGCCATTTATAATTATCTTATTGGGCAAAAAATCAGCAGGAAACGTTTGTCTTACAAAGGATTTGGAACGAGCAAACCATTACATCCCATTCCGGAACAATCATCCCAAGAGGAAGAAGAAAATCGCCGGGTTGAGATATTAATTCTAGAGAATTAGTGCCTTAATTCCCCAATCAAAATAGTATATTTGCCGTACAACAACACAACATAAGAATGAGTTCAGATACTTCCAAACGATACGCAGGTCGCGGCGTTTCGGCATCAAAAGAAGATGTTCATCAAGCCATACAAAACATCGACAAAGGTTTATTTCCAAAAGCTTTTTGCAAAATTGTTCCAGACTATCTAACCAACGATGAAGATTATTGTTTGATCATGCATGCCGATGGCGCGGGAACAAAATCATCGCTAGCGTATATGTACTGGAAGGAAACGGGAGATTTATCCGTTTGGAAAGGCATCGCACAAGACGCTTTGATAATGAATATCGACGATTTGTTGTGTGTTGGGGCGACTGATAATATTTTACTATCGTCAACAATAGGAAGAAACAAAAACAGAATTCCAGGTGAGGTCATTGCGGCCATCATCAACGGAACAGAAGAACTTATATCTGAATTACAATCATACGGTGTCACGATTCATTCTACAGGCGGAGAAACTGCTGACGTGGGTGATTTGGTGCGAACGATCATTGTCGATTCAACGGTGACGGCTCGAATGAAGAGGGCAGACGTGATTGACAATGCGAATATTAAATCAAGTGACGTCATTGTTGGCTTAGCTTCATTTGGACAAGCCACGTACGAGAATACTTATAATGGCGGAATGGGCAGCAATGGATTGACTTCAGCGCGCCATGATGTATTTAGCCACGAATTGGCGGCAAAATATCCGGAAAGTTACGACGATTTAGTACCAAAAGAACTTGTGTATTCTGGTGCAAAACAGCTCGTTGACAATGTTGAGAACAGTAGTCTAGATGCGGGTAAACTCGTGCTTTCGCCAACGAGAACGTACGCTCCCATTATCAAGAAAATACTAGAAAAATACACTTCAAAGGAAATTCATGGCATGGTACATTGCAGTGGAGGAGCGCAAACGAAAATCCTACATTTCATTGAAAATCTTCACATCATTAAAGATAACTTATTTCCAGTGCCGCCTTTATTCCAGATGATTCAAGAGCAATCCAAAACAGAGTGGAAGGAAATGTATCAAGTGTTCAATTGCGGTCACAGAATGGAATTGTATGTTTCAGAAGCTATTGCAGATGACATTATTGCGATTTCAAAGTCTTTTTAATGTCGACGCACAAATCGTCGGTCGGGTAGAGGCCGCTGGCTCCGAAACTGCTTACACCCAGAGCGAGTACGGAACATTTGAATATTAAATTATTTGTTGATTAATTTAAAAGTGACAGGAATCTTTTTAGAATCACAGTCGTAATAATCCTGCGCTTGTACTTCTTGACCTAAAGTGTTGCTTATTGATACAAAAACATGGCTGTATTTCTGCCCCAGTCCAATATTGAACTTACTATCAAAAGTGGGATTTGGATATAGACCAACATTGCTTTTTCCAATTGTTGTAGCACCAAGTGATGCAGGTCCAATTAGCCGGCAGGCGACAAATTGCCCGTTCCATCCATAATTTCCTGTTATTAGTATTTTACCATCCGAGATAGCACCTTCAGTGTATCATATTGGTGCCCATCGACCCTGAATCTTGTTCCAAAATTAGAATCCACACTACCATTCTCATTGAACGCAATTGCAGCATAATCTTCAGTTACTGTATTGACAAATGGCCTCACTTTAGTATATCCGACGAGCATTATTTTTCCGTCTTTCAGAAAGATATCTTTGGCTTCAAACTGATAAGCAGCGGTTGCGCTGAAAACGTTATCCTGCAATCCGTCATTTCCAAATTTATCTATTATGACGTTTCCGTTATGTGTAGTTGCGACGAGTATAGCGCCATCTGGAGTTGTAGCGATTGCTCGGTAACCGACGACCACATATTCTAATTTTAGTTGTATAAACTGCTATCGAGCAGGGGTCCGCGGCTAATATTTTAAAAGGTAACCTCCGGTATTCATCACAATGCCTTCTTCAAAAGCGATGATAATTTTGCCGTTGCGGATTGTTGATCCAGATTTGCTTGGGTTATGCGGCATCGTGAAACTGTACTTTCCGATTCCAAACGAAGTATCAATTAATCCTTCTTGGTCTAGGCGAGCGACAAAAATCTGATTTATGTTATTGGTTTCACCACCGATGATGTTTCCCGCTGTGTAGCCATGCCAAGGCAGTACGGAAGGCAAATCGGCAACCATCTCCGACCATGGGCAAGACTCGCAATTCACGAGCAACTTAAAATTACCGCCAAAGAAGGTTTTACCCTAGCGCACAGAGAAAATTTCCCGTTTGTCAACGTTACAGAGTACCGTCGAGATTGAACGCAATACACGAAAGCTTGTTGATTGTTCCGCTTCCGTCGTTCGCAGAGCCTGCTAGATATACCCGCGATGCGTCAGTCGCAACTGCACAGCTCCAATTGATATAAGCCGAACTCACAAAAGTTGTATAGATTTTGCCGTCACCGTCAAAAGATGGATCAAGCTGACCCGGGTTTTGGCACCAAAAATGCTTCAACAGCAAAAAAAGAAATAGTTTTGAACATTGCAAATGAATAGATTAACCAAAAAAACAAAATATTTGTAATCATTCAAAACAACTTCTATTATTCTTTTGTATTTAATTTTGGAATAGAGACGACATTCAATTGGAAATTTGGGGTAAATGCTGATGAGTTGAAAACGCACTATTTTCAGCGATCTTGGAATTTTCAAATATTAGAAAAGAGTTTACTATTCAATCAAACTATTATAAATGTCGTAATTACATGGTCTATTTTACATTGCTTTTCAAAATTGTTTCTCAAAAACACTAATTTTAGCGTTTGTAAATGAAACTATAAGAGATGCAAGTAAAACTAAAATTCGGAATAGATCAATTGTTATTTGGGATGAAACAAGCGGATGTAAAAAAGCTGTACGGAGAACCAGAACACTTTAAGGATGAAGACAAGAACGTAATTTTAGTCTATAATCAATTACAATTGCGCTTGACGTTCTACGATGATGAAGATTTGCGCTTGGGTTATATCATTAGTTCCAATCCCAGCCTAACCATAAATGATAAGATTGCCATCGGGCTTTGAGAAAACTGGGATTTTGTGGGGGGGTAAACCCAAACAAAAAATGATATTAGAATTTGGTGGAATTACATTTCCTGCGCCTCTTTCGCCATAACCTAAAGCTGAAGGAATAAATAGTACTGCTTTATCGCCAAAAGATAAATTGCTAATTCCTTCTAAGAATCCTGGAATCAAACCGTCTTTTTTTCCAGCTTGGAAAGGAAAAGGATTGTAACCATTTTGTTTTGCACGATTTTCGTCGAATTTACCGTAGGCTTTACATACATCTTCATAACTGCTATCAAACAAAGATCCGTCTTCCAAATAGCCCGCGTAGTGAATGTAAATATTTGTGCCGTCAACAGGTTTTTTTCCAGTACCTACTTTAGTAATTTTATATTCAAGACCAGTTGGTGATTTTGTCGCAGAGGCTTTAACTCCAGCCATGTATTTTACCTTTTCAGCCATCACAGGAGCATATTGCGCGTTATAAGCTTTTTTTGCTTCAGCTTCCAAAGCCGCTTGTTTTGCGCGCTCTTCCGCTTGTGCAGCTGCCAATTTCTTATCATCTTCACCTTTGTTAGCATAGTAATCAGAAAAAACTTTAACTGCATCAAACGCAGTAGCTTGTTTTCCTTTGCGAACTATCGTCACTTTATTCATTACATCATCTTGAGCAATGTTGTTTACCACATCTTGTCCAGAAACTAGATAACCAAAAATAGTATGTTTTCCATTCAACCATGGAGTATCTTTATGGGTAATAAAAAATTGACTGCTATTGGTTGCTGGACCTGAATTGGCCATAGCTAAAATTCCAGCTTTGTCAAAAACGAATTCTGGTACAATTTCATCTTTGAAACTGTAGCCGCATCCACCAGAACCATTTCCTGCTGGGTCACCGCCTTGAATCATAAAGTCTTTGATCACACGGTGAAATTTCAATCCATCGTAATACGGTTTGTTTTTTAGTTTTTCATCCGTAATGAATGTGTTTTTTCCTTCCGCTAATGAAACAAAATTAGCCACTGTGATTGGAGTTTTTTGGTATTCTAAGCGAATCACAATTTTTCCTTTTGCTGTTTCAATTTCAGCAAATAATCCTTCTGCAGCAGGATTTGCTTGAGTTTTAGGTGCTGTTTTTTTCGCTGTTGTTGCAGTTGCAGGCTTTTTAGCCACTGCAGGTTTTGTGTTTTTTTGAGCATAACCACTCAAGATACCCACAAACAATAACAAGATAATTTTAATTTTCATTTTCAATTAGATTAATAATTTCCTTACTTACTTCGCTTTATGCAGGGATTTTCAGGTTTATTCCCTTTTCTTTTATTTACTTTGGCATAGCCTCCAATAATTCTATTTCAAAAATGATATTTGCATTCGGCGGAATAACGCCACCAGCTCCTTGTGCGCCATATCCTAAAGCAGATGGGATAAAAATCACAGCTTTATCTCCAAAAGACAATTTTTCAATTCCTTCAATAAAACCTGGAATCATTCCGTCTTTTTTACCCGCTTCAAATGGAATTGGAATATATTGTTTAGCATCACATCTTCGTTGGTCAAATTTACCAAAAATTTTAGAAACGTCTTCCAAGCATGAATCAAACAGCTCTCCATTTTCGAGGAAACCTGCATAGTTGATGAAAATCTTATCTCCGTTTTGTGGTTTCTTGCCAGTTCCTTTTTTAATAATTTTATAAGCTAACCCTGAGTTAGTTTTGATTGCTAAAGTCTTTAGTTTCTCAAAATATATTGCCTTGTCCGCTTTGATTGCCGCGTATTTCGCGTCATATAATTTTTTGTTTTGCGCATCGAGTAAAGCTTGTTTTTTTGATTTTCCAATTCCTGCGAAAAGTAATTCGAAAAGACTTTGACGGCATCAAATTTCTTTGCTTCAGCGCCATTTCTGATAATCGTAATTTTAACGATGTCATCATTTTGTTGAATGGCATTTACGACTTCCATGCCTTTGTCAACAACTTCTCCAAAGATGGTGTGTTTTCCGTCGAGCCATGGCGTTGCAACATGGGTGATAAAAAATTGACTGCTGTTGGTTCCTGGGCCTGAATTTGCCATTGCCAGTAAGCCGCCTTTTTCAAATTGCAAATCAGAAATTTCGTCTTTAAATAAATACCCGGCATCACCAGAACCATTTCCTAATGGATCACCGCCTTGTATCATAAATTCTGGAATCACTCGATGAAATTTTAATCCGTCATAAAATGGTTTTCCTTCAAATTGACTGTTTACAAAAGTATTTTTTCCTTCGGCCAAACTAACAAAGTTGGCTACTGTTATTGGTGCTTTGTCGGGATATAGTTTAACAATAATATTTCCTTTATTTGTCGTAATCTCTGCATACAAGCCGTCCGGCAAATTGCTGTGTTCGTTTTTACAAGACGACAATATGATTAAAGTCAATAAAAAAAAGAGGTGCTTTTTCATTAGTATTTATTATTCAGTTTGAATTTTATTTTCTGGATTAAAATCGGTTAATGTTACGGTACAAATTAGCGGTTGATTGTGTCCAATTCTTCGGTCATCTCCATGATAACCGTAACCCATATGCGACGGAAAAAGAAAAGTAACGGTTTCGTTTTTACGCATGAGTTTGATTCCGTGTCTTAATCCCATAATAATTTTTTGTTCTTTATCGACGTGATACACTTGTGGTCTTAATTCAAGTTCAGAATAAATGACATTCCCATCAAGGTCTTTTATTTCGTAATTGAAATTAGCCACATCTCCTTTTTTAGGACGCAAGGTGTCAAGTGCGTTTCTTTTGTCGTAGCGATACCAATATCCTTTTTGTGAAGCAATATATTTTGTGTTGGGATCACTTTTGATGATGGAGTCGATTTTTGCTTCTTCTCCCGAAATCAATTTTTTGTTTCGATCGGCAGATTCTCTCATAAATGAACCCGAAGATTGTGAGATAGGTTTCCGAGCTTGTTGTTTAGAACAACTTGTGAAAATCAAAACTCCAATCAATAATATGGCTAGCTGCTGTATGATATTTTTCATAAATCAAATTGTTATAGATGAAAGCAAATCTCTGAATTTGCGGACTGTTTCGTGCATATTTTCATAAGATTTCCCACCGGCAGCATTGATATGTCCACCACCGTTGAAGTGATTCCTTGCGAATTGATTGACATCAAAATCACCCTGCGATCGAAACGATATTTTAATGATGTTTTCATCTTTATGCTCAATGAAAATAGCGGCCAAATGAATTCCTTTGATGGAGAGCCCATAATTAACTATGCCTTCCGTATCGCCTTTTTGATAATGAAACTCGTCTAATTCTTTTTGTGAAAGAACAATGTAGGCGGTTTTGTATTCAGGAATGACAATCATATTTTGTAAAGCGCGACCTAGCAATTGAATGCTGTTGTAGGAACTATTGTCAAATAACCATGTTGGTATATTGGTGTTTTCAACTCCAAGGTCGATGAGTTCAGCAACAATACGGTGTGTAGTTCCAGTCGTTTTTGGGAATCGAAACGAACCAGAGTCGGTTAGAATTCCTGTATAAATGCAAGTCGCTATGGTCTTGTCTATTTGGTTTTTCTTATCTAGAAATGAAATAAAATTGTAAATCATTTCACAAGTCGATCCGAATTGCGTATCCGAGTACGTGTAAGTTGCGTAATTTTCAGGGCTTTGATGGTGATCAATCATGATGAAAGGCGCTTGCAATTGACTGAGCACTTTTTCCATTTCTCCAGTTCGATGCAATGCATTAAAGTCGAGGGTAAAAATAAGATCACATTCGTTAAGAATCTGAGTGGTTTTTTCTTTTTCATTTTCAAAAATCAAAACCTGATCACTGCTTGGCAACCAAGCTAAGAATTCTGGAAAATCGTTCGGTGCAATTACGACTGGTTGATGTCCAACTTTCAAGAGGAAATGATATAGTGCCAACGTCGATCCCATGGCATCTCCATCTGGACTTCTGTGGGGAATAATGGCAATTTTTTTAGGATTGGCTAGTAATTGATTTATAGATTCTATCTCCTCTTTTTTCATAGAGTGCGAAGTTACATTTTTTTCACAAAAAAGAAAGAAATTAACAACTTGTTACCAATTTATTTGACCAAAAGGAATCCCAGCCAAACAGAACCCAAACCAAGGATAATACTAGTACTAATATATACTAAAGCTAAAAAAATATTCCCGTTTTGAAGTAATCGAATATTTTCGTAACCAAACGCGGAAAAAGTAGTAAAACCACCGCAAAATCCAGTTACTAAAAACCATTTCATCGCAGAATCATTCGCTTGATTTTTTTCAAGTAAACCCATGATGATCCCGATCAATAAACATCCAAGAATGTTAATTATTAGAGTAGGTAGTGGAAAAATAGTCGCGTAGTATTTTTCAATAACCACTGAAGTAAGGTAACGAAGTATACTGCCGATACTTCCGCCTAGTCCTATTAATAATAGCGTTCTAATCATAAGTTTTTCTTTTTCGAGGTTTGAGCCTAACGAATTTCACTTCAAAAATAGATTTTTTAATTTCTATTTTCAAGTCTAGAATTTTAAAAGTATTTTTGTCCATGCAACACAACGTACTTATTTTAGATTTCGGATCGCAATACACACAGCTGATTGCCCGTAGAGTTCGCGAATTAAATATTTTTTGCGAAATTTTTCCTTTTCATCATTTTCCAACCGATTTGTCGAGTTACAAAGCAGTCATCCTGTCCGGGAGTCCTTTTTCTGTGCGAGGAGAAGATGCGCCTCATCCTGATTTATCAGAAATTAGAGGTAAATTGCCGCTGCTTGCCGTCTGTTATGGTGCGCAATATTTAGCTCATTTTAGTGGAGGCGAAGTAGCTCCATCTAATACGAGAGAATACGGTCGAGCGAACTTATCGTTTATAAAAACTGATGAGATTTTCTTTGAAGGTGTCGACGAACATTCGCAAGTATGGATGTCGCACAGTGACACAATTAAGACATTACCCACAAACGGCGTCAAACTAGCGAGTACTCATGATGTAGATAATGCTGCGTATCGAATTGAAAATGAGTTAACTTACGCCATTCAATTCCATCCTGAAGTGTATCATTCTACCGATGGAAAAACGATGTTAGAAAATTTCTTAGTGAAGATTGCCAAAGTTCCTCAAAACTTTACACCTAATGCGTTTGTAGAAGAAATGATTAGTGAACTAAAGGTCAAAGTTGGCAATGATAAAGTGGTATTGGGACTTTCTGGTGGTGTCGATTCGACTGTGGCTGCTGTCTTATTGCATCGCGCCATTGGAAAGAATTTGTATTGCATTTTTGTCAATAATGGATTGTTGCGTAAGAACGAATTTGAAAATGTGCTCGACCAATACAAACATATGGGATTAAACGTTAAAGGTGTTGATGCTTCAGGGCGTTTTATGACTGAATTGGCAGGTATCAGTGACCCCGAAACAAAAAGAAAAATTATTGGTCGTGTTTTTATTGAAGTTTTTGATGATGAAGCACATCGTATTGAAGACGTAAAATGGTTGGCGCAAGGAACCATTTATCCAGATGTTATTGAATCCGTTTCAGTCAAAGGTCCATCGGCAACTATTAAATCACATCACAATGTTGGTGGATTACCAGACTATATGAAATTAGAAATTGTAGAACCGCTTCGAATGCTTTTTAAAGATGAAGTTCGTCGCGTTGGTGCAACATTAGGAATAGATCAAGCGTTGTTGGGCAGGCATCCTTTTCCAGGTCCTGGATTATCAATAAGAATTTTAGGAGATATTACTTCAGAAAAAGTTCGTATCTTGCAAGAGGTTGATTCGATATTTATCGAAGGTTTAAAGTCTTGGGGCTTATACGACAAGGTTTGGCAAGCTGGAGCGATTCTTTTGCCTGTGAACAGTGTAGGCGTAATGGGAGATGAGCGAACGTACGAAAAAGTAGTAGCACTTCGAGCAGTAGAATCAACGGATGGAATGACAGCTGATTGGGTGCACTTGCCCTATGAGTTTTTGATGAAAATATCAAATGAAATCATCAATAAAGTAAAAGGCGTCAATAGAGTGGTTTACGATATAAGCTCAAAGCCGCCGGCAACGATTGAGTGGGAATAAAAGTAATGGTTATGAAAAAAGTTATTTTAACTATTCTGATTTTGCTTGTAATTTGCAGTAGCTTCGGACAAGGAAAGAAAAAAGAACAAGAAGTTGACATCGTTAATCACGAGGTTAAGTTGGGGGAATCAGTGCGATTACTTTCTAAGAAGTATTTGGTAGATCCGTCGGAAATTTATAAGCTTAATAAGTTCGCTGTAGATGGAATCAGCGAAGGAATGGTATTAAAAATTCCTGTACCACGAAAAGAAGGTGCTCCAGTGAAAGAGCAGATTTCTGAAGAAGTAAAAGAAAACGTCAGCGCGGATCCAGAAAAAAAAGTGGTCAAAGTTGAGGAAGTAGCAGAACAAGTGAACACTAAAAAATCAGATGGTGATATCAAACAGATTATAATCACTGAAGACAAAACTGAAGTCAACCACAAAGTGTTGCCAAAAGAAACGCTCTACAGTTTAGCTCGAGATTATAATGTTTCTGTTGACGACATAAAAGCCAATAATCCAGAAGTAGCCAAGAATGGTTTACAAATTGGGCAAGTACTAAAGATTTTAACTAACAAAAAAGTAGATGTCGTACAATCAACCTCAATAATCAAGACAATTCCAACAACAGAAGTAGCTAAAGCAGCGGTATCAGCGGAGAAAAAACCAAGTAGTAAGTCAGATCTTATTATGCACAAAGTTGAACCTAAAGAAACTTTGTATAGTTTATCAAAGAAGTATAATGTTACCGTCGATCAAATCAAAGAGCAAAATGCCACTTTGTTAATAAACGGTTTACAAATAGGGCAGGTACTAGAAATAAAACTCAACAATTAAGTCTTAAATTTGTTGAAGTTAACATAATTCTAATACAACCAAAGCTGAATGAAACATAGATTTTTACTGTCAATACTAGTACTCTGCGTAAATACTAGTATCGTATTTGCTCAAGATAAGAACTATACTAGACATACAGTTGCAAAGGGAGAATCCGTTTTACAAATCGCAACAAAATACAATGTAACGCCTTACGATATCTATCAGTTGAATCCCGATGCTCAAAAAGGAATTCAAGAGAATGATTTGATTCTGATACCAGCATCTGCAATTAAAAAATCGGAAAATGTTGCAGAAAAAGAAAGACCGAAAGTTTCCACAAATAGAACTCATATTACAAAACCAAAAGAAACACTGTATAGTATTTCCAGAGATTATAATATTAATGTGGAGGAACTGAAGAGTTTAAATGCAAGCATATTGACCAATGGTTTAAAAATAGGACAAGCGATTAAGATTCCAGATTCTAAAATAGAAGGCGATCCGAAAAAATCAAGTGAAACAATTGCAAAGGCACCAGAGGAATCAATAGTTAAGGTTGTAGAAACAAAAACTGCGAGTTCACCTGTATTGTCAAACTCCGATAAAGAGAATACTGTTTTCCATGTAGTAGAGCCTAAAGAAACAAAGTTTGGTATCGCTAAGAAGTACGGGATGACCGTTCAAGAATTAGAGCAACGAAATCCTCAAATTGTTACTAATTTACCTGTCGGTTTCAAACTACTTATTAGTGGAGTTGCTAAAAATCCGGATGCATCAAAAGTTGTTATTGAGCGACCAATAGTCGAAAAGCCAAAACCGGTAACTACCGAAATCGTTAAAGATGAAATTGTGGAAACCAAAACGGTTCGAACTCTAACCAAAAATGGATATGCTAATTATGAAGTGAAGTCTGGTGATACTATGTACAGTTTGACACAGTATTTTAAAGTGACTGAAGAGGAATTAATTCAACTCAATCCTACTTTAAAAGATGGTGTAAAATCAGGAATGATTCTAAAAGTGCCTGGTAAAGGAACTATAAAAACTGATGCTGATCAATCCACTTTGGTGAAAGTAGCAAGTAAAACAGTGGTGCCAAATACAACCAGAAAGTCATTAGTTTTACTGTTGCCGTTTAATGCTGCCAAAATTCAGAGTGACACGTTGAAGACCATGGATGTTCGCCTAAAAAAGGATGCGTTTTTAAATATGACCCTCGATTTCTACTCAGGAGCACTGATGGCCATTGATTCTGCAAAAACGTTGGGTTTGAATGTGGATGTCAAAATTTTTGACTCAGAGGAAAGTAAGGTCAGTTCCAATGTTGAGAATATCATCAAAAACAATAATATTCAAGAAGCTGATGCCGTTGTTGGGCCATTCTATCAGCAATACATCGAAAAAACTGCCGAGCTTTTGAGCGAGAAAAATGTTCCAGTGATTTCGCCACTTTCGAAAGAAATAGGAAAATCATCTCCCAATCTTTTTCAGGCAATGCCACCGAGTGACTTTGGAAAAACAGCAATGTTTACCTATATGATGTCCAAAAATGGGAACATAATCGTAGTTAGTGACCCAAAAAGAGTTTACAACAAAGATTTTATTTCAAAGAATTATCCTGCGGCAAAGTTTGTAACGCTCTTGGATAATGGAGCGCTAGATATTGCGAATCTAAAGTCGCTGTTTGTAAAAGGTGTTCAAAACTACGTCGTTTTAGATTCAGAAAGAACAGGATTAATTTTAGGAACGACCAATGTATTATTAAACGAATTGGCGAATTTTCAGATTCAATTGGTAATTATCGAGCCAAACGAAACACTCGATTTTGAAGAAGTTTCTATGAAACGATTGACAATTTTGAAATTGCTTTATCCTTCATTGACAAGGGAAAATAATTCGATTGAAGCCACGCATTTTGAAAAGAAATATAAAGATCTTAATAAAGTATTTCCTAGTCAATATGCGGTGCGCGGTTTCGACGTAACTTTCGATACACTGATGAGAATTACGCAAAATGCTTCCTTCGTATCAGCTGCAGATCAGATAAAATCAGAACAAATTGAAAGCAAATTTGAGTATGTCAAAAAAGGGACTGAGGGATACATTAACAAAGGAGTTTATATCTTAGAGTATCAAGATGATTTGTCAGTAAAACAAGTAAATTAATGACCTCGAAAATTACGTACTTAGGAGGGTTAAGAACCACATGCGAGCACCTGCAATCTGGGAATACCATAATAACCGATGCACCAACTGATAATCATGGAAAAGGAGAAGCATTTTCTCCCACCGATTTGGTGGCGACATCTTTAGGAAGCTGTATGATTTCGATTATGGCGATTAAATCAAAGGAATTAGATGTTGATTTGGTCGACTCCACTATAGAAATAACCAAAATCATGCAAGCAGAGCCGAGAAAAATCTCGAAATTAGTAGTTGCGTTATTTCTACCGAACACCAGCGAAAAGAACAAGATTATCCTAGAAAGAGCCGCTATGACATGTCCCGTTTTCTTAAGCTTGCATCCCGATATCGAAAAAGACGTTACTTTTCATTGGAAATAATCTTAAAGAAGATAAAAGAGCCAAAAATCAAAAAAATATATAATCTTGATTCTTGGCTCTTTTTTCTTCTAACTTCATCAACATGAATCAAGATCAAAAAAAGCTGATTGCTCTCGCCCATACTAAGATGCCATTCGGGAAATACGAAGGGCGTTTCTTAATTGATTTGCCTGAATATTACGTCGTTTGGTATAGCAACAAAGGCTTTCCAAAAGGAACTTTAGGTGAGCAAATGCAATTGATATATGAACTCAAATTAAACGGTTTGGAAGAATTAATACGAAATATAAAAAGACAATATCCAAAACCGATTTGATTTGAAATTCGAAAAATAGTTAAATCAGAATCAAGTTAAATTAATCTGTTTTTTCAAATCTAAATTTCCAAATTATCTCATTTCCAAATTGATTTTATCTCAATTAATAGTTGTACTTTTGCCTCGTTTTTTAAACAACTACAACACAACTACAACACAAAAAAAATGAATCAAACGAAGTATATTTTTGTTACCGGCGGTGTGACTTCTTCACTCGGTAAAGGAATTATCGCTGCTTCATTAGCAAAACTATTGCAAGCGCGCGGCTACAGAACTACGATTCAAAAATTTGATCCGTACATCAATGTCGACCCAGGAACTTTAAATCCGTATGAGCATGGCGAATGTTATGTGACTGATGATGGTGCGGAAACTGATTTAGACTTAGGTCACTACGAACGTTTTCTGAATGTTCCGACCTCTCAAGCAAACAATGTAACCACAGGAAGAGTGTATCTTTCGGTAATCGAAAAAGAACGTCGTGGTGAGTTTTTGGGAAAAACCGTTCAAGTGGTTCCTCATATTACCAACGAAATCAAAGAACGCATGCAGTTGCTGGGAAATTCTGGAGATTTCGATATTGTCATAACTGAAATAGGAGGAACAGTCGGTGATATTGAATCATTGCCTTATATAGAGTCCGTGCGTCAGTTAGTATGGGAATTAGGAGAAGGCAACGGAATTGTCATTCATCTTACCTTAGTTCCTTATTTGGCTGCTGCAGGTGAATTGAAAACCAAACCTACACAACACTCCGTGAAAACCTTAATGGAAAGCGGTATCAAAGCAGATATTTTGGTTTGCAGAACCGAACACGAAATTTCTGATGAATTGCGTCAGAAGTTAGCGCTGTTTTGCAATGTAAAACGAGAAGCTGTGATTCAATCTATTGATGCGTCAACGATTTATGAAGTGCCGAATTTGATGTTGGAAGAAGGATTGGATGTTGTGGCCCTAAAGAAATTAAATTTACCTAAAAAAGCCGCTCCAGATTTAAAGAACTGGAATACGTTTTTACATCGATTAAAGAATCCAAAACATACTGTGAATATTGGGTTGATTGGAAAATATGTTGAACTGCAAGATTCTTACAAATCGATCTTAGAAGCATTTATACATGCCGGTGCTGCCAACGAAACCAAAGTTAATGTAGTTTCTGTGCACTCAGAATACATAGATAAGGATAATGTTGCTGAAAAAATGAATGGCCTTGATGGAATTCTTGTTGCACCCGGTTTTGGGGAACGAGGCATCGAAGGAAAAATCGAAGCAGTTCGGTATGCCAGAGAAAATAACTTGCCATTTTTTGGAATTTGCCTCGGAATGCAAATGGCGGTGATTGAGTACGCTCGAAATGTATTGGGTTATAAAGACGCTAATTCGACTGAGATGAATCAAGGTACTTCCCATCCTGTCATCGATTTGATGGAAGAACAAAAGAGCATTACGGACAAAGGTGGAACGATGCGTTTGGGAGCATGGAAATGTGACCTTAAAGAAAATTCATTAGCCTATTCCATTTATGGAAAATCTAGTGTTTTAGAGCGCCACCGTCATCGTTATGAATACAATAGCGATTACGCGGAAGCACTTGAAAAGGCTGGTTTGATTTCATCTGGAATTAACCCGGATACCCAATTAGTTGAAATTGTGGAGTTAGCCAATCATCCTTTTTTTATTGGTGTTCAATACCATCCCGAATATAAAAGCACTGTAGCCAATCCGCATCCTTTATTTGTTAGTTTTGTGGCGGCGACAGTAAAATCAAAGAAGAAATAATAAATTAGTTTTTAATAAAGTAGCATGGAAGAGAAAAAGTTAGACCTCAATTCAATAATAGGCTTTGCATTGATTTTTGGTATTTTGATTTGGATCATGTATCAAAATCAACCATCAGAAAAAGAAATTGCGGCAGAAAAGGCCAAGAAGGAATTGGTTCAAAAGCAAGCAACTCAAAAAGCCAAAGTTGCTAAAGTACAAGCAAATACGATGCTTTCGGCGGTGAAGGATTCTACACAAATATCCGCTTTAAAAGCTACTTTAGGTAATTTTGCTTATTCTGCGACACTTCCATCTGCAAAAGAAGGTTTCACGACCATCGAAAATAATTTGGTAAAAATTGTCATTGCTAACAAAGGTGGATTTATCTCTGAAGCAACTTTAAAGAATCAAGAAAGGTTTAAAAAAGGATCTGGAAGTTTGGTGTCTTTGATCAAGGATAACAATGCTGATTTGAATATTAGCTTATTGACACAGGACAACAGAACATTGCAAACCAAAGATTTGTACTTCGAGCCGACCATTTCGAAAGCGGGTGATAATCAAATCGTTTCGATGCGATTGAAAGCAGGTGAAAATGAGTATTTAGAATACAAATACGTTTTGAAGCCAAACGATTATATGGTCGATTTTGATCTTCGTTCGCAAGGGTTAAGTAAAGTTTTGAATACCAGTAAGCCATTAGATTTAGAATGGAAAGTAAAAGCTATCCGCAATGAAAAAGGAATTGCGTACGAAAATCGTTACACAGAAATTTATTTTGAATACGAAGAAGACAAAATTGACTACGTTAATCAAGGAGAAAACGAGGAAGAGAATCCTAATAAAGTGAGTTATGTAGCTTTTAAACAACACTTTTTTAGCGCAATTCTGCTTACCAAAACGCCTTTTGAAAATGCTAAATTGCATTCTCAAAATCTAGTTTTGGACGAAAAGAAGGACACCATTTTTACCAAGCAATTCAAAGCCAATATGCCATTAGCATTTAACAATGGTGAATTGGACTATAAAATGAATTGGTATTTGGGTCCAACGGATTATACTTTATTAAAATCATACGATAGAAATATCAATAAGATTATTTCTTTAGGTTGGGGAATTTTTGGATGGATTAACATGTTCATCTTCATTCCGTTATTCGGATTTTTGAGTTCGTATATTGCTTATGGAATTGCGATTATCATCTTTACAATTATTATTAAAATTGCGATGTCGCCGATAACGTACAAGTCGTTTTTATCGCAAGCCAAAATGAAAGTATTGCGTCCGGAGATCAACGAGTTGAATGATAAATTCGGAAAAGATCCGATGAAGAAGCAGCAAGAAACGATGAAGTTATACAACAAAGCGGGTGTTAATCCGATGGCTGGTTGTATTCCCGCATTGATTCAAATTCCTTTTATGTATGCCTCATTTCAGTTTTTCCCGTCGGCTTTTGAACTAAGACAGAAAGGGTTTTTGTGGGCAGATGATTTGTCATCCTTTGACCAAATTGCGAAGTTGCCATTCCACATTCCGTTGTACGGTGATCATATTAGTTTGTTTCCAATATTAGCTGCCATAGCAATTTTCTTTTATATGAAAATGACATCTGGTGATCAACAAATGGCTGCGCCACAGCAAGAAGGAATGCCAGATATGGGCAAAATTATGAAAATCATGATTTATGTTTCGCCTGTGATGATGTTGATTTTCTTTAATAGTTATGGTGCTGGATTGAGTTTATACAACTTCATTTCCAATTTAATAACTATTGGAATTATGTTCGTCATTAAGGAATATATTGTGGATTCGGATAAAATCCATGCTCAAATACAAGCCAATAAATTGAAAGAACCTAAAAAGAAAAGTGGATTCCAGCAAAAATTGCAAAAGATAATGGAAGAAGCGGAGGCGCAGAAAGCACAGCAAAAGAAAAAGTAGAGAATTGCGATTGAAAGTGTTTTACATTTATAATTTGGCATTTCATTTTGCTAACGATTTTGTGTTTATCTTTTATCGCGATATGTTTTTAGAAAATTAGTTATGCATCGTAAATATATAGGAGTTTCTTAATTTATGTTTAAATAAGTTTTATATTTGAAAAAAAATTGTTCTATCGTGGCAATTTAATTAATTAATATTTTTTTGACTAAATCTTAATGTATGAAGAAGATTATTGTTTTTCTTGGAGCAATTATAATGTTGTTTACATCATGTAACGAAGATGGAGAGCCGTCTAGTGCAACCTTTTTTATTTTACCAGAATGCGGTTCCCAATTGACTGATATTTCTCAAACGATTTTCTGCAGACAACTTCCAAACGAGATTCCTGTATACGGCTATCGATTTACCGTTAAGAATGAAGCTACTGGTGTATTGGCTGGAACAGTTGATACTCCTGTAAACAGTTTTAAGATGGTAGACTTGGGGCTCAGTAATATTGCTTTGAATACTGTCTACAAAATTGAAGTTCAAGTGGCTTTAGATGCATCTCTAAACTATACAAATGTTATTAATCCAGATTGTACTTTAAAGACGCCGAGCTTACCAGAAAAATCTAAAGTCATAGGGCCTCAGTGTGGTAGTGTAGTAGATTCGTTCTGGACAAATATTTTTGCTAAACAAACTTTAGGTGCTGAAAAATATAGATTTGTAATCACCAACGATAGTCAAACGCGAGTTATTGAAACAACCGAATCAAGTTTTCAACTTTCTAATTTGCCAGGCGGACCAGCAGCAAATACGCAATATTTTATACGCGTAGATATTTTATATCAAGGTACTTGGTATTCTGGTGACGACTTATGTTCTATCACGACGTCTCCAACAGCAAGTTATAGAAACTCTAGTGAGTTATTGATAATGAATAATCACAGGTAGAGTCATAGTTCCGATAAAAAAACCGCTTCTGAAAAGAAGCGGTTTTTTTTATTTATTGATTTTTCAAGAATTTGATTTCATGTGATAGAATTACTGGTTTGTCTCGCGACAAAAGGATAATGATACACTTAATCGTAAATAACAGTTTTTGAACGAGTTTGTAAACGTTTGTGGGAAGTAGTGCTTATATTTAATTAACCTAATTTTAATAAAAAATATTACTAACACTTAAACTATTAACATTATGAGAAAAAAACTTTTTTGATTCTTCTTCTACTTGGATTATTCGGGAATCCAAAGACTTTTGCACAGAGTGAACCTTTTATTGGGCAGATAATTCCAGTCGCGTTTAATTTTGCGCCAGTAGGCTGGGCGGTTTGCAATGGACAACTTTTGTCGATTGCACAGAATACAGCGTTATTCTCTTTATTGGGAACTCAATACGGAGGAAACGGATTTTCTACATTTGGACTTCCAGATTTAAGAGGTAGAGTAATTGTAGGAGAAGGCATTGGCCCAGGCTTAATACCTGTGGATCAGGGAGAACTGGGAGGAAGCTCTCAAGTACAATTAATTTTATCTAATATTCCTTCGCATAGCCATAGTATTGGTGCAAATACAGGAGCGGGAACAACAAGTGTTCCTACAAACAATGTACTTGCAAACACTTCAGGTAGTGATAAAGAATACAGTTCATCAAGTGACACAAGTATGAGTGCAACAGGATCTGCAGGTTCCAATACTCCAATAAGTACCATGCAGCCTTATACCGGAATGAATTATATTATTGCAACGCAAGGCATATTTCCACCTCGTCGTTAAACATTCTAACTAACTTTTATAAACAATTTATAAATCATGAAAAAAATTATTTATCTAAATTTGTTGGTGTCTTTTCTTATTGGTACATCAAATTTAATTGCACAAGGTGACCAATTTTTAGGTCAAATTAAAGCTGTGTCATTTGCCTTTGCACCAAACGGTTGGGCACAATGCAATGGGCAATTGTTGCAAATCAATCAAAATCAAGCATTGTTTGCATTATTGGGAACACAATATGGAGGAAACGGCATTACTACTTTTGCACTTCCGGATTTGCGCGGAAGAGCAATAGCTGGAGTAGGACAAGGCACTGGAACCTTAAATATTGTCCAAGGCAACCAAGGTGGCTCAGAAAATACTACACTAACAACAGCCAATTTACCGGCACATACTCATAACATCAATGGAAGTTCGCAAGAAGGTTCTACTAGTGTTCCAACCAATAATTTTCCAGCAAATTCAGGTGCTTTAGATAAAGAATATGCTACTTCATCAAACAGTACGATGCCATCGACTGGGTCAACTGGCGGAAATCAAGCGTTCAATAATATGAAGCCATATGTACCAGTGTATTATATCATTTCATTGCAAGGAGTTTTTCCTTCTCGTCCTTAATAAACATTAGTAGTAAAAAGTATCAAATCTTAATTAATAAATATGAAAAATATACTTACAATAATAGTACTTTTTATAGTACTTTTCAGTTCACCTAAATCCTTCTCGCAAGTGCCATTTGTGGGCGAAATTGCGGCGGTTGGGTTTAATTTCGAACCACAAGGATGGTTAAAATGTCATGGACAACTTTTGCCAATATCAGAATATGATGTCTTATTTAATTTAATCGGAACTACATACGGAGGTGATGGTGTTCAAACATTTGCACTTCCTGATTTTAGAGGGAGAACTTTAATTGGAGTTGGTCAAGGACCAGGATTGTCAAACAGAACAGTTGGGGAATTAGGAGGTTCTAGAACTGCCACATTAACGGCAGCTAATTTACCAGCTCACTCACATTCAATAGGAGCAAATACTGGAGCGGGGACAACAAGTTCACCCACAAATGCTGTGCTAGCAAATACAGGTACCTTAGATAAAGAATTTGCTACTTCAGCCAATACGAGTATGGGGTCAACTGGTATGTCAGGATCATTGTCTCCAGCTCCTATTGATATTACACAACCTTTCACAGGAATAAACTATATCATTTCAGTTTATGGTATTTTCCAAGTCCAAATTAATAACGGTCAATTTCCTTAATAATAAATATATAAGACATGAAATTTAAAAATAAATTACTTGGATTTTTGTTCGTAATGCTTGCCTTTTACAGCACCGCACAAAATATGAATATTGCGGGTTCTTGTGTAAATAGTACAGGTTCCTTAGTGCAGGGTGGCGATGCCTCAAATGCAACTTATAACGGACGACCTGTATACTACAATAGTGCATTGGCAATCAGTTTTGAGGGAAGCGCGACGACAGCAGTAACCTATCTCTATTATGCATTAGCCGTTGAAATTGGAACAGCAGAAAATCGATGGGTGGTGTCCTATGACGGGCAACCTTATTATTCTTTTGTATCAGATGCTGCTACCGCACCAGGTGGACAATATGCTCCATTTGATACTAATTTGACAACTGCTCAATGTGGGTCTTTTGTAACTATAACTACTCCTTGTGTAGATCCTACTGCATATGCTGTTACTGGAGGTGGAGCTTACTGTTCTGGAGGAATTGGTTTGCCAATAGGACTTAGTAATTCGGAAATAGGGGTGACCTATGCGCTAACCGACGAAAACGGAGTTGCAATAGATATTCCAACGCAAAGTGGTACTGGTAGCGCAATCAATTTTGGAAACTTAACACAAGCTGGTACCTATAGAGTTTTTGCAACTCGTGATGGAGGTTCTTGTCCAAGTGTTTCGATGACAGGTTCAGTATCTATCCAGATTATTGACAATCCAACCGTACTTGTAGGTGGCGCTATGTCAGCAATTTGTCAAGGAGGAACTTCGGCTGCATTGAGCGGTTCATTTGGTGGCAGTGCTACTGGAGCAATTTGGAGTGATGGTGGAGCAGGAGGTTCATTTTCCAATAATGATGGCGCCACACCAGCAACAGCAACCTATACGGCAGCTTTAGACGCACCTCCTAGTGTAACATTGACACTAACATCCGTAGGTGGGCCTTGCGGTGTGGTTTCGGATTCAAAAAGTATAGCTATTAATTTGGGGACACTCTACTACGTTGATGCAGATGGAGATAGTTACACTTCAAATAATCCACAAGTTTTATCTTGTACTCAAATTAGTGGCTATGTATTAACCACAAATGGAGTTGATTGTAACGACTCAAATCCTAATGTAAATCCAAATGCATCAGAAGTTTTAGGAAACGGAATTGACGATAACTGCGACGGGACAACTGACGAGGTGACGCCGACTTCTTTCTTACTAGCTCAAAGTTGTAATGTGACGCTACCGAATATTCAATCAACAATTTTTGCTGAGCCATTAATAAATGCCTTTGCTCAATTAGGAACAATACAAGGATTTCGCTTTCGGGTAACAAATGGCGCTAGCGTGCAAACATATGAAACTGTAGTAAATAGGTTTAATCTTACACAGTTGCCTGGTGGCGCATTATTAGGCACAACTTATACAATTCAAGTTTCTTGTAAATCTGGCGGATTCTGGAGATCTTACGGACCATCATGTACTGTAACTACACCACCAAATCCAGCAGTAACTTATATCTCAAACCCGACCTGCGGATCTACCTTAGCTAACATTTCTAATTCTATTTTCTGTGAGACAAGACCTAATGTGTCTGGCTACCGTTTTAGAGTGAGAAATGGAGCAACGGTTGTTGGTACTGTAAGTACGACGGTAAACCGATTTAGTTTAATAAATTTAGGAATTGCAAATATTTCTTTTGGAACTACTTATACCATTGATGTATTGCTTGCATTTGGTGGCGTTTTCCGTCCTGATACGGAATATGGTCCTACTTGTTCAATTACAACTCCTGCAGCACCTTCACCTTCAAGAGTAATTCAACCCGCCTGCGGAAGCACAATAAATGCATTATGGACAACTATCTTTGCCGAGCAAATTATCGGAGTACAAGGATATCGATTTGTAGTAACTAATGGTGCTCAAACCCGACAATTTGTTACTGCTAACCCGCGATTCCAATTGCCGCAATTGCCGGGAGGAGCCGCAGCAAATACAGCTTATACCATTCGTGTTGACGTATTGTATAACGGTAACTACGTTTTAGGTACTGTACTGTGCACCATAACAACTTCGCCAACAGCTACGAGACAAACAAATTCAGTTATAGATATCTATGAAGTAAGCGCTTATCCAAACCCTTATGCTGAAACATTCAGATTGCATATAAACACATCAAGTGAGGATCAAGTTGGAGTAAGAGTTTATGACATGTTGGGTCGCGAGGTTGAAGCACGTCAATCAGCTGTTGCTGCAATCACTAACTTAGAAATCGGTTCACAATATCCCTCGGGAGTGTACAACATTATTGTAACTCAAGGTACTAACGTGAAAACGGTAAGAGTGATTAAAAGATAATTTCAATTGATAATTAAAAATGAAACCGCTTTGGAAACGAAGCGGTTTTTTGTTTTAATTTTAAAAAGCTATTTATTAAAAATCACTTTAAATGACTTAGAGCTATTTCCACTAGAAATCCGAATGTAATATATTCCATTGGAATAATTAGCAGTTGAAATAAGGGTTTCATTATTCGATGGAATAAATTCATAAACCAATTGCCCAAGTGAATTATAAAGTTGCACTTGTATTTTTGATTTTGATAAATCTCCAAGATTTAGGAATAAATTATCAACTGTAGGGTTGGGATATACCCGTACTTCATCCCATAAAACAAAATCGGTTGCCGCAAAAGTCAAATTGCAAGCATCGGAAACTGTATTAGAATTTTCAATTGTATTTCCTGCAGTTAAATTTTGTCCTTCAAAACCACTATAGTTAGTTGGATAAAAAATACTTTTAAAAACAAGATTTTGCGATGGAGCGCTTCCTTGGCTCAATATGCTATTTGGAGTTACAGGATTGATATATTTCCATACTGTAGTTCCGGATGTTGTTACTTCTGTAAATGTTCCTGTTGGGCCATTGCACATCAATACATTACCATTAGATAATTGTTGAGCACCAGAAATGTTTTGAGCATAGTAATTATTTGTATTCCCTTGATTAAAAATCCAAGATGGATCAGAAGGTAAATAGGGCAGTGTAGTGCCATAGTTAAATCCATTTAAGGGAGTATTTACGATTTCAACTGTGGAATAATTACCACCAGTTCGGCTATTTCCATTATTAAATACCATAATTTGATTGGCAAATGGTAAACCGTTTTCTATCCAATGAGCGTCATGTTGTAACCAAAATTTTCTTGTAGCATTTGTACCAGAATTATAAGCTGCTGCATTTCCCCAACGGTATAATAAATCACCACCTTTTCCAGAATTTCCTCCTGCGTGACCAGAAGCTTCTGCGGTTGTCGTGCTATGATCAATAATCCATATTTCACTAAAACTGTGTGAGCTTACTACAATTTGGTCTAAAGCGGGGTTATAATCAACCGAATTCAAATGAATCCAATCTTTTTCGATAGCAGAAGCATTGTAGTTAATATTTATTAATTGCGGATTGGATGCTATTGCAGAAAAATTTGATTTTGTCGCATCAAAGTCTTGAGCCAAATGATCCCAAGCATGCCATTCCCATACAACATTTCCTCCAGTTGCACCAACAGGCTGAATTTCTAAAATTTGTTCACTCCAAACTGTTGTTGGCACTAAACTTGGATTTCTTCCCAATGCAATTGCTTGTGCATTTGTTTTAGATTCCCATGCAATAACTAAAACATTTCCGTTAGGCAAAGCCTTTACATCATGATGCTGGCATCTTAAAGCATCTGAAACTGTGTATGTCCAAGTTACATTTCCGTTCCAATCGATTTTCTCAATTATTCCGCCATTTCCGCCAGCTGTAAAGGTGGTGTTATTTGCTTTTCCTGAATGTAAAAGAGTTCCATCAGGAAGTAAGTAAACTGAAAGCGCTGGTTTATAGGCACTATTCCATGTTTTTACTTGTTTGCCACATTTATCAACTAGATACGTTTTATTCGCATTCATTGGGGCAAATAGAACATAACCATCATCAAGTGTTTCCGCATCATGTTGTAATAAACCAACGGTTTGCGCTTGTAGTTGATTTGCAACTACCAAGAAAAGTATAATTACCTTTTTCATATTTTGACTTTGCTAAAGAACCTTTCTTGCTTTTGTTATATTGATTTATTTATTAACGATGACTTTAAATGATTTCGAGTCTTTTTGACTGGTAATTCGAACAAAATATATTCCATTATAAACCGTGTCGGTTTCAATAATGCTCAACGTACTTCCTTGCAATATTTTGCTTGACTTGACTACTTTTCCTAATTCGTCAATTAATTCAACCTGCATATCTTGTTCTGCCATTTGACATTGAATGGCAATAAAATCTTGCGCTGGATTTGGCGCAATTCTCACTTGAAAGCCTGAATTTTCAAATGAGTTGGACGCTAAAGTTGGTGTGTATGTAGTTGTTCCAGCTGGAACGGTTGTTACCGTACCTCCAGTGGTAGCTGATTTGTTTCCATAAAAAGTTGGACCAACGACATAAGGATAAGCAGAGTTATGATTGGCATCTACAGTTGCGAAATAACAATAAATTCCGTTTGGATACAATGATATTGGATATTCAGGTGTGTTACAAACTCGACCATTGTGAATATCTAAATAGGTCGGATCATCATTATGAGCCACATATTCGTAATCCTCTCTAAAATAGCCATTAAAGAAAGTCTGAGTTCCAACCACTTGCCCAACATTGGGTCCGTTGGTTCTTGTGGTCTGATTTTTCAACTGATAGCTCGATTGCATTCTAGTAATTTCACCTGTGCCATCAGTGTTCGTGTATGCATAAGCGCCATAAATCGGAAAACCATCGTACGCAAATCCTAACAGCGGCGAATGTTGCGAAGGATTAATAACGTACAAACCATCCGAAGGATACGTGTCACATACATTTGAAATAACTGTCAAATCCAAGTTGAATGCACTCGGGTTTTGGTGATGATGGTAATTTCCCATTGCTGGATGTGCCTTAGCGCAATCAAAACCTGCACGTTCTGCAGGAATGGCATCTCTGTTCCAAGCCTGCGTCGCGCCAGGTCCACCAGCACATGGAGGGTTTCCTGGTCCGCCACACAATGCGCTGGTAGTTGAGCTCCAAGCCACACCATCACGGTAATCGAATAATGCGACACCATTCTTGAATATTCCGATATTTCCGCCAGTCGTTGCTACACCTGTCCCGGTATTTTGCGTCGGATTTAATGTAATTCTAAAAATCCTGTTTTGAGCTGTGGCCAAGGATGGATTACCGTCTTGAAAAGGTCCTGTTATATAGGCTGGAATTCCTGTTGCTGCAACATACACATAATTGGCATCATATCTTACGGATTGCACATTTGCTTGAACTGCATCAATAATTGGAGTTGAATTTCCCGCAACATAATGTCGTCCCGTAATTCCAGTGGTGTTTTGCAACCATCCTGTTATGGCTGGGTTGGTTTGGGCAAATGAAAGAGCTCCTGTAAGTAGAGCAGCGAAAGTAAATAGATTTTTCATGGTTAGTCTTTTATAATTTTAAGAGGTTGTCTGCTATTAATCATGATCATATAAATCCCTTTGGAAAAGGATGAAATATCAACTGAAATTTGATTTTGGTTTTGGTATGAATTATTATAAAGTAATTGTCCTTGCAAATTATAAATAGCCAAAGTTTCTATTGGATATTGTTTATTAAACACGTTCAAATTTCCATTCGTTGGATTCGGAAATACAGTTAAGTTTTGATCGAAGTCAAAGGTTGAAGCCGATAAACTTTCATTATTAAAATTAAATGTTGGCGATTGAATAACAAATGCTCCAGTTCCATTTGGAATTCTAGCATAGCCTAAATCAGGGGTTTGAACGCCATAATTGACTGTCTCGATGATTGTTCCGTTGGCATAAGCTAAAAGTACACTTTCGCCACTTGCGGATAATTTAAAACTGGCATGTAAACCTTCTTGCGTTCCATCTTCGTCTGCCCATATGGTCAAATAACCATTAGGTTCAATGGTCGTTCCCGCTGGAAATTGCCATTTGATTAGATTGGTTTCAGTATCCGTCATAAATAAATTGTCTAAACTTAAAGTTGTATTGGTATTATTATGCAATTCAATCCAATCTTCATACTCGCCATTTGCGTCTGCAACTGTCAACGTGTTTTGAGCCATGATTTCATTCACCACTAAATCTCCAGGACTGATTGTTGGATAGCTTGCATTCAAACTATAGAATTCATGTTCGGCGCGCTCCGGTGAGAATTGCCCCACATTGTTGTTTTCTGCATAAACATAGTATTGCATAAAAACATTACTCACATTGATGCTGGCACCATAAACGTTATCTCCAGCAGCACCATCACCATGTAAACCATCGTCAAACATTTGAGTTTTGGTAAAGGCAAGTCTTTCATTCGCTCGATATCCTAAAAACACACCGTTTGTGTTGGTATTGATTACGTTAGCAGTTACAAAAACATCACTATTAATTATAGGAGTTTCAACGGCTGGCGCTACGGCAGTTATTGTTGGCCTTGTGTTGGTAAAATCGGTTAAAGTCGATAAATACGTGTAACGACCATCCATTAAATTTTTGATTCCTGGCGCGGGATTCATACCACCCGTATTGTCTACAGTTAAATTACTTTGAAATTGAGCGTAGGTAAAGAATTTATTGGTGTCGGCTTGAACTGAAGGTGCAATAAGCGCTTGATATGATTGAGCGGTAGTGTAATAGCTATCGTTTGAAAAATTTTCTTCAAAAATAGTTCTGAAATGTGCCAAATACATTCTTTTATATTTCGGAACAGCCAATAGTTTCTGAACTAATGGCCACGCTGCATCATTGGCGTGCAATAAATGCGTCATTTGTTTTTTCACCGTTGTGTTATTTATGTTAATTGTTCCAGTTTGTGTAAAAACACCCAAGGACATATTCAAATCCCAAACAATTGAGTTAAATCGACCATTGTCGTCTTTATATAAATAATAATTTTGCTTGAAAGTCCCAACATAGCTATCAATATTGACGAGCACATTATCAAAAGCCAACATCCATAAAGCACGATCGACATCCAAAATAGATTCTATATTGGTTATGTCGTTGGATAAAGTGTTGGTCAACGCCACTAAATCTTCCCAGCCTGCATCAGAATTCAATTCATAAGCGGTTTGGTAGCTCGTAATATTGTTCCCCAAATAGGCCAAATTTGGATAACTTGAACTTCCAGGTCCAGCGCCTCCAATCGGATTACACTTAAAAAAAGCATTGTTGTTGGAATAGAAATGATTGTCTACGAATTTCTTCGAAATAGATTCGGAACTTACGTACAAGCCCATCAAAGTCCCATTCACATATACATTGGCATAATTAGACAAAGGCGCATGCATGTATTTACGCAGAATCGAGTAGGAGAGTGTTTCGCGGACAAAAGTAGGGTCGAAGTAAACATTGCTCAATTTGATATCCGTATAACCTTGGTAATCTTGGTTGACGTAGGTGTCCAATTCGATATGAAAAGGGTTTTTTACACGATTGGAATTGTAAGTACTATTGCCTTTATATTTCACGCCGACATTATTAAAAACAACACCGTTGATGGTAACGGATTGCGCAGAAATATAATCTTCTGTTGAATTGGCTTGCGCATCTAGTAGTGCATCCCAATTACTCTCGGCGAAGACAATTCGAATATCTTGAATGGTATTGATGTCGTATAAGTCTTGTGAAAATGCTAAGAAACTCAGTAGAATTGAAAATGTGGTAAGGATTTTTTTCATAATTGGAAATAGGTTTTGGTTATAGACGATGGTTTTTATATATTCTTGCGATTAAATTAACTATTATTTTGGATATCCGTATTTAGGGTTAAATAAAAATTCATTATCAGTCAATGTTTTCAAAAAAGCAACGATATCAACCCGATCAATATCCGATAAATTCATAGGTTTAGAAAGTTCTTTTGGCAGCAATTTGTTGCGAGAAAGTGTATTATAATGTTTAACTACTTCTGTCAAAGTTTTAAATCGTCCATCATGCATATAGGGGAAAGTGAACTGAATGTTTCGCAAAGTCGGCACTTTAAATCGAAGTGAATCTTCTTTTCTGTCGGTCATTTTCATTCTACCAAAATCATTTAATGTTGGGTCGACAGCTAAACCATTGTATTCAAATTGATTACTAGTGAACAGTGGTTCTTGATGACATGAAGCGCAATGTTTTTTAAACAAATCATAGCCTTTTTGTTCTTGTTCATTAAACGTAGTTTCTTTTCGAACAACTTGATCGTATTTGGAATTAGAGGATTTTAGCATGACTACAAATTGTGATAAAGCTTTCAAAGTGAATTGTCCCGTAATTTTTGAAGTCCCAAATGCTCTTTCAAATAAACCAGGATAATCTGTGGTTTGTTGTAGTTTTTGAACGACATGCTCTAAAGTTTCATCCATTTCGAGTGGACTTGTAATCGGATTGAGTGGTTGAACTTCTAAATGATTCACACCGCCGTCCCACATAAAATCTTTTGACCAAGCCAGGTTCATTAAGGCTAAAGAATTTCGATTTCCAATTTTTCCGTCAATGCCATGACTTAAATCGTGATCTACATGCGTAAAACCGGTAACTTGCAAATGGCAACTGGCGCAGGAGATTGTATTGTCTCGAGATAAAATCGGTTCATAAAACAATTTTCTGCCCAATTGAAACCCTTCTTCCGTCAGTGGGTTTTTCTTAAAATCATAATGTGGTTTTGGCCAACCTTGCGGTACTTCAAAGTAAATAGGAGTTAATTGGCTTTTTGAAAAAGCATAAATTCCAATTATTGAAATTGCAAAAACCAATGAGATAACTAACTTTTTCATTCCACTGAAAATATTTTCGCAGACAAATCAGCAATTTCCATCGCAGCTTTTCCGGGAATCATGATAGAATTAGTTTCTTTCAAAGATATTTCAGAAAACAAATTCCCTAAATCCGCAATGACTTTAATTGCTTCATTTTGAATTTGGTTCTTTTGAATTGGAATTTCAATTTTCCTTATGGCATAGTTGGGTTTCAAATAACCGCCCAAATGAAATTGAAATTGATTTTTTCGCGTTTTACAACTGTTGCTTTTTCCTTCAATTTTCATATTGATATAGCCACTTTGCCAAGCCCAATACATCCCATTTGTTGGATCTAAATTACCAGATAAAGCGCCGGAAACACTGGCAGTGCTGTCTACACCAATATTGAAAGTAACTTTTGAAACGATTTTGTTTTGTCTCGAAGCAATTGGAATGAAGAACGATTTTGGATTGTCCCAATCAATCAAGTAATAGTTGTTTTTAGGCTTGATTTTGCTTTTATCGTCAAATTCAATTTCGATATTTGAAAGGTAGAACTTGACCGTTTCGATTTCTAAAGTATCAGATTTGGTCATGTACTTTTTATTGTGTTCAAGCGGACTAGCGCCATACTTGAACTGAATTTGCATCACCAATGAATCTCTTTTTATCTGAGCATCAATCCCAAATGAAAAAAGAAACATAAAAAAAATAATGATGCAATTTCTTTGTCTAATCATGTCTTGGCTTTGGTTTTCTTCCAAAAATTCGGGATAGTTCTTCAGTCAATTCATTAAAACTATTCATTTGATTTGGTTTGCACAAATTCTTAATATCATGAAAATGTTTGAAATGGGTTTCTTCAATTGCTTTCTGGTCACTGGCCAATCTTGCAATCAAACTGTCTTTAGTTTTTATATCAATTGTCTTTTGGGTTAATTGTAAGTACAAATCATTTTTTGTACTTCTAATTTGCTGGTCAAGACTATCAATCGTGCCGCGATGCCAATCAATTAGTGTTTGATAAGCTGCTTGCTGAGCTGCATCCAATTGTAATTTGTCGATGATGATTTCTTTGGGCATGCGATGTGGAGGTCTGCGATCGTGTTTCGGTCCCGAAAGCAATAGAAATCCTAAAGTTCCAAAGTTGAGTAGTAAAAGTGCGATGACGGCAAAAGATAATACTTTGATTTTATCCATGATTATACAATTGATTGGATTTTGAAATGGAAGAAACGATAAGCTCTGTAGCTCTTTCTTCGTTAGAAGTTTCGAAAAAAATGAATTTTACGTTCAGTGCGACCAATAGAATAATACTAGCGGCTGCCAACCAAACCCATTGTGGATTGACTGTTTTCTGGGTTTCGATTCTATTTTGAATTTTTGAAAACAGCTGTGCATCAGGCATCACAGAAGTCATTCCGTTGGTGCTGTCGAGTATTTCGTTGATCCAGTTTTCTTGTTCCATGTGGGTATAGACGAGTTAAATTATTTTTTCTTGCGGTATTCCTCAAATTTGTTTGCTAATTTTTCTTTTAACGTTGCTTTGGCTCTGAAAATCAGAGACTCCACAGACGAAATGCTGAGTTGCATGATTTCAGAAATTTCCGGATTGGATAGTCCGTCCATCTTAGAAAGTATAAAGGCTGTTTTTTGATTTTCAGTCAACTCATTGATAACACCATAAAGAACAGCTGCCTTTTCCTTATTCTCCATTAGAATTCCAGGATGTTCAAAATGAGAGGCATTTAAGTAGTCATTTTCGTTTTGACTTTTGCTTCCGAAAATAAAAAAACGTTTTTTGCTATTTTTGTGTTTGATGAAATCGAGACTTTTGTTGATGGTAATTCTGTAAATCCAAGTCTTTAAAGATGATCTTTGGTCGAATTTATCGATAGCGGAATGGACTTGAATAAAAACGTCTTGCGTAATTTCTTCCGCGTCTTCGATATTTTGCAAATATTGTAATGCCACATTATACACCAATACACTGTATTGATTATAAATCATTTGGAAATAAGCGGCATCATTATTCATGGGCGAAAAGTAAGTAATTTTATCAGAACATTTTTTTTGACGAAAGTTTAAAAAGAAAATCAGAATTTTTTCAAACCACAAATAGTGTTATATTTGACCGACGTTTAATAGCCCTGATAGAGCTGATATCCTTTGCGACGCAGGAAGCAAAGATAAAAGCGAAAGCAGGAATAGCTTCTAACAAATAAGTTTAAAAATGAAATTACTAGAAGGAAAAGTAGCCATTATTACTGGCGCCAGCCGTGGCATCGGAAAAGGAATTGCGGAAGTTTTTGCACAACATGGTGCGAATGTCGCATTTACGTACAGCTCATCGGTAGAATCTGCCTTAGCATTAGAAAACGAATTGAATGCTCTAGGAATAAAGGCGAAAGGATACCAAAGCAACGCAGCGGATTTTAACGAAGCACAAACTTTTGTAGATGCCGTTATCGCTGAATTTGGAACGGTAGACATATTGATCAATAACGCCGGAATCACCAAAGACAATTTGCTTATGCGTATGTCAGAGGAAGATTTTGATAAAGTGATTGAAGTCAATTTGAAGTCGGTTTTCAACATGACTAAAGCCATTCAAAAAACCTTTTTGAAACAGCGTGCGGGCTCGATTATCAATATGAGTTCCGTAGTAGGAGTGAAGGGTAACGCCGGACAAACCAATTACGCGGCGTCGAAAGCGGGAGTTATTGGCTTTACTAAGTCGGTGGCTTTAGAATTGGGATCGAGAAACATTCGTTGCAATGCCATTGCGCCAGGTTTTATTGAAACTGAAATGACGGCAAAACTCAATGAAGATGTGGTGCAAGGCTGGCGAGATTCTATTCCGTTGAAACGTGGCGGAACGACCAGTAGATGTTGCCAATGCCTGTTTGTTCTTGGCTTCGGATATGAGCGCTTATGTGACGGGACAAGTGTTGAATGTGGATGGAGGAATGCTGACTTAGGAACGTTGTACGTTGTATGTTATGGGTTCAGAGTTTTATGTCTTTAATACACTCTTTACTTGAGTTTTTTGAGTAAATCAAACGATAACTAACTAAAAACCAACTTACATCATACAACTTACAACCTACAACCTACAACTCAATGACAATCACAACAATTTTATTAATTCTACTCTCTTTGCTAATTGCTGTAGGATTATCTTTTTACCAATATTTTTATAAGAACAGTAATGTCAGTAAACTAACTTGGTTGCTTGCTGGCTTGCGATTTGCAGCTGTATTTGGGGTTTTATTGTTGTTGATCAATCCGATTTTACGAAACAAAACGTTTGAAACGATTAAAACGCCGTTGCCGATTATAGTTGACAATTCGAGTTCGATAGTCGATTTGAAGGCGAAGGTGAATGCTTTAGAATTGTATGAAAAACTCAGTTCAAATTCAGCACTAAAAGATAAGTTTGAAGTGCAATCGTATCGTTTTGATTCGGAGTTTGAAACGGCCACCGATTTCGATTTTAAAGGAAAACAAACCAACATTGAAGAAGTGGCGAAGAATCTGAAAAGCATTTATCGCAATGCCACTTTTCCAACTATTTTGATTTCAGACGGGAACCAAACCATCGGGAACGATTACGTGTATGGATTTGATGTCAATACCAAAGTCTACCCGCTAGTTTTGGGAGATACGACGACTTTTTTAGATATTAAAATTGGACAACTCAATGTCAATAAATACGCTTTTCATAAGAATAAATTTCCAGTTGAAGTTTTCTTGAATTATGCCGGAACGAAATCTATATCAGCAAATTTCAAAATAGCACAAGGAAACACGATTTTAAACACTCAGACTATTTCGTTTTCACCCGAAAAAAAATCGGCAATAGTGAATGTCTTGCTTCCAGCTAACCAGGTCGGTTTGCAGATTTTTAAAGCCTCGATTACCTCGAGTGAGTCGGAAAAAAACTCGTACAATAACACCAAGAATTTTGCGGTTGAAGTCATCGATCAGAAGACCAATATTGCGATTATTTCTGAGTTGAATCATCCAGATATTGGCGCTTTGAAACGTTCTATTGAAACTAATTCACAGCGAAAAGTAACAATACTTAAACCTAATGAAATCAAATCGTTATCAGATTATAATGTTTTAATTTTGTATCAGCCGTCCAGCAACTTTAAGTCGGTTTTTGAAAGCAATGCGATTGCTCAAGTCAATACCTTTATCATCACGGGGACAAGTACGGATTTTACCACATTGAATCAATATCAAAGTAGTTTGGTTTTTAGGATGAGCGGCCAGCGCGAGGATTATATAGGCAGCTTTCAATCTCAATTCAATTTTGTTTGCTTTAGACGATATTGGTTTTGATCAATTTCCGCCTTTGCAAAATGCTTTTGGAACCATTACCACTAATGCTAATGTTGAGGTTTTACTTTCGTCTAAAATTTAGAAATATTGAGACCAATGCACCTTTGTTAGCGTTCGCAGAGACTCAAGGAAAGCGCACCGCCTTTTTATTAGGCGAAAACATCTGGAAATGGCGCATGCATAGTCATGTTGAGACAAAATCGTACGAGAAGTTTGATGTGTTTGCCGATAAGATCATTCAGTATTTGTCTTCAAATAATTCCAGAAAATCTTTGGTAGTCAATCACGAGAGTTTTTATAATTCGGGAGATGCTATTGAGATCAGTGCGCAGTATTTTAATAAGAATTACGAGTTGGATGAAAAAGCACGATTGACCATTTCGGTAACCAATAAGAATACGAAGCAAAATAAGAAATACGATTTATTGCGAAGTAGCAATGCATTTAAAGTAAACCTCGATGGACTAGCAGCAGGGCAATACCAGTTTGCAGTTAAGGAGTTGAACTCGAATACGACGTATAATGGTTATTTCGAAATTCTCGATTTTGATATCGAAAAACAATTTGTGAACCCAGATTTGAAAAAGCTGCAACAATTGGCTGTACAGACGCAAGGGGCTGTTTTTATGCCGAGTCAAGTTGATAATTTGATAAAGACGTTGGTAGAAAACCCAAATTACAAAGCTATTGAAAAAGCGATTGTAAAGAAAACGCCTTTAATTGATTGGGTTTGGTTGCTTATTTTGATTGCGGTTGCACTCGGTAGCGAGTGGTTTATTAGAAAATACAATGGGATGTTGTAGTTATCTATTGATAGCGTAAATCACACCGGCATTCCCGTCAAAGTCAAAATCTCCAAAATAAGTAAGCCCAATTTTTTCTAATACGCGAATAGAACCTATATTTTCTTTTCTTGCGCGTCCTACAATTGTAGTTAACTTGTAGTGATTGAATCCCAAATCGATACAAGCTTGAGCAGCTTCGGTTGCGTAACCTATGTTCCAGTGTTTTTTAAAAAAGCGAAAGCCAATGTCGTATTCGTCTAATTCTGGGGTAAATTTAAGTCCACACCAACCTAAGAATTCATCATTCTCTTTCGAAATCACAGCCCATCTCCCAAAATCATAGTGGTCGTAGTGACTATAACTTGCTAGAAATTGTCTTGCAACTTCAATACTTTCAAAAGAATCATCACCAGTATACTGAATTACTTCAGGATCAAGATTGAGTAGATAAGCATTCTCTGCATCTTCAACGGTCATGCGTCTTAGATACAATCGTTTCGTTTCGAGTACTTTGATTGAATTCATTTTTGCGCAATAATGATTGTATGAACTTCTCTCGTTTCGTCATTGTTGGAGTACAAAACAGGAAGTAGATGAAGGATTTTAAAGTTCTGTTTTTCAAGTAGTTTTGTAATTCCAACTAAACTATGATAATAGAAATAAGTCCGGTCACCAGTACTACTTGTTTTAAACCCGGAGTCAGAATAATTCCCGTCAACAAAACTCAAATATAGCACTCCCGATTGGGTTAATAAATGACTGGCATCTGAAATCAATTGAGTTAATTCAGAGTGCGAAATATAGGGAATGCAAAACCCGCAAATGATTCCTTCGTATTTTGATTTTAATTGGCTGATTAATCTAATATCCATGACTTTACAATCTGCGGAAGGACAATTTTTCTTTGCCAATTCAATCATATTTGGAGCCGCATCTATCGCTTCAATTGCAAAATAGGGTCGTATTGAATGAACGTACTTTGTTATATTCCCTGGTCCACAACCCAATTCTAATATCTTTGGATTTTCAATTTCAATCATCTCACAAAACAAGTCGTAAGTATCATTATACAAGTCTAAATTCATAAACTTGTCTTCGTAGATTTGCGCGACTTTATTCCAAGTTTCAAAAGTTTCTTCGTAGGGATTCATGCTGTTAAACCGTTATTGGTAATGGCGAAGTTAAGAAAGATATGAGTTTACATAATGAACTATAGATAAAGTCATGAAAAAGTATTAGTGAATATTATTTTTTTAAAGTATAAATCCTACATTTGATGTGAATTTGAAAAAGGCTTACTAATGAAGAAAGGACTTTTTATTCTTGTATGTCTAGCGTTTTCGTCGCTCGACAGTCAAGCCCAGCAGTGGCAAAGTGATTTACAAATTGGTTTAAAGGAAGCCGCGCAGCAAAACAAAAAAGTATTGTTGTTTTTTTCTGTACCAGAGCGTTGTGATGTGTGCAATAAATTGGAGCGAAATATTTTCAAATCACCAGAGTTTATTGAATTTGCTAGTGAAAACTATGTATTGGTCAAAATTGACTTTTCCTATGAAGCGGAAGAATTGACCAAAGACCAACTAGAAAAAAATTTACTTATTGTTGAAAAGTATAACAAAGACGGGTTTTTTCCTCACGTTGTAGTTTTGAACAAAGACGCCAAAATCACCCATAAAGTAGGTGTTTATAGCCGTGAAACGCCGCAACAGTATTTATCAATGTTACGGAATAATTCTAAATCGTAACGATGCTACTCATTTTGGTAGCGCTTCTTCTTAAGGATTTCGGAAGCTGTTTGGTAGTATGAAATCGTCTCTTTTACCAAATCTTTTCTAATTCGAGTCATTTGATTTTCATCATAATACAATTGAAAATCAACTGTCAATTTCGGATTGTTGATCACATCCAAATGAAATTGCTTCACGTCTTGTTTTGGGGAAAGAATTGTCAAAATATTGTCCTTAATTAGTCCGAGATTTTGATACGTTGCTATAAGAGCACGAGGCTTATATGCTGGTATTAAAACGTCTTGACCAAAGAATTTACTTTCGTAATTAAAGTGAAGCAATCCAAAGAGCGTTGGCATCAAGTCAATTTGCGACATCAGCTTATTGCAATTTTGCGCTTTTTGATGATTCGGGTTAAAGATCAAAGCTGGAATTCTATACTTGTCTAAAGGTAATTCGGTCTTTCCAGCACTAGAAGCGCAATGGTCTGCTAGGATAACAAAAACGGTGTTGTTGTACCAAGATTGTTTCTGCGCCATTTTGAAGAACTGTCGCAAAGCAAAGTCAGTATACTTTACGCCACCTGCTCGTGATTTGGAATTTCCTGGAATATCAATACGACCATCAGGATACGTAAAGGGTCTGTGGTTGCTGACGGTCATCCAATGATTGAAGAATGGTTTGCCGGTTTGGGCTTCAACATTCATAACTTGAATCGCTTTTTTTGCCATGTCTTCGTCGCATACACCCCAAACATTGGAAAAAGTTATTTCGTTTGGACTTAATGATTTTTTGTCAACGATATCATATCCATTTCCGGAAAAGAAATCTTCCATATTATCGAAGTAAGCATCACCACCATATAGAAATTTTACTTGATAGCCTTTCTTTTTGAATACTGAAGCCGTCGAAAACTTGTTTTTATTGTCTTTTCTTTTGATCACACTTTCGCCAGCAGTCGGAGGCAAGCATAAAGTCACGGCTTCCAATCCACGAACGGTTCTATTGCCGACAGCATATAAATTGTCAAAGAACAAACTTTTGTTTGATAAGCTATCCAGGAATGGCGTTAGTTGCTCTGTATTGCCATAATGGCTCATGAAATCAGCGCTATAACTTTCGATCGTAATCAAGACAACATTTTTACGCACTTCTGCAGAATCACTTTCAATTTTTCTTAAGATTTTATCACTTTTTATTCCAGGAATTTGCTTTTCTAAAATAGCAAACGCTTCTGAATCGGGTAAGGTCTTATAAAATTTCAAATAATCTAATTCGTTATTCATGAAGGCTAAATAGAACTTATGAATTCCGTTTGCTTGGAGTTCATTAGCAAAAATATTCGACGAATTTTCTTTGTTTGCCAGAAAGGGAATCATTACAATTGAAAGGCGCTGAAAGCGATTATTACCAATATCATTTGTCCTTTTTCTTTCAACGTTGGTAGTTCGTCCAAATACACTTTGGTTTCTTGACAATCAAGTAGGTGATTACACCAGAGACCAGAAACAAACCAGTAAAAATTGGAATTACTGGATACGACTCCATAATATTTCCGATGACTTCATTGGTATAAATTAAATAGTCAACGGCAATAAAATTATAGCGAACTCCGAATTCATTCCAAAAGAAATATTCGCTGATACTAGTTTTGTATGATGATCAAATTGTACAGAAAAACTACGGAGCAAAACAGCCAAAATCGAATTAGCTTGCGATATTTTGGGACAAATAATAGCAGACAAAAAAAGAATGTTTTGATAGAAATAAAAGTTATTACTACTTCTGGCAACGATCCGCCATATTCGTTTAGAATCGTATTACCAAATTTGATATAGAGTAGGAGTCCAACCAATAGGGCTAGTATAACATATCCATAAGGTTTATCGTATTTTGAATTAGAAATAAAAAGCAAATACAACCAAAGAAAACTACTCGCAAGTACAAATACGAAGAAGTCGGAAAGTGCGCCAAGCAGAAAAATTTTGATAAGTTCTATGACACTAAAATTTGCATCGGTGATTGGATGAAAAAGCCCACAATCCGCAGAAATAAGCAAGTTATGACAAGATAGAAAAAGGCGAGGTAAAGGAAAGGAATGAATTTCTTTTGGAGCATTGTATTGTATTTGTAACAAAATTCGTTGTATGTTGAGATAATTGGTTTAAGATACACCTAAGATTTCCTTAAAATTCAATTAATATAACCATCTGCGTTCGTTTCCTTTGATTGAAATGGCCTAGATTTGTCTTGTTAAGATTAAAATATTAATTTATGAAAAAAGTATTGCTTTCATTGATGTTACTTTTCGTTGCTTCTGTTTATTCACAGAATTGGAAATCTGATTTTGAAGACGCAAAAGCAACTGCTGCCAAAGAAAATAAGAATATTGTTCTGGTTTTTTCTGGTTCGGATTGGTGTGCGCCCTGCATCAAATTAGATAAAGTGGTTTGGCAATCCGAAGCGTTTAAAAAAGAAGTTGAGAAAAATTGGGTTGCGTATAAAGCCGATTTTCCCAAGAAAAAAGCCAATCAATTGGCACCTGAATTAACAGAAGCAAACAAAAAATTAGCAGAAAAATATAATAAGAATGGCAGTTTTCCGCTGGTTGTGTTGTTGGATAAATCGGGGAAAGTAATTGGCATGACGGGATTTAAAAATGTCTCGGCTACAGATTATATTAAAGTATTACATTCATTTGAAAAGTAAATCATGCGGAAGATTTTAAGCGTCTTTTTGTTTTCAATTTCACTATTGGCTCATAGTCAAATTGCACATAAACGAAAGTTGTTTTTGCTTAGCAGTCCATTTGAATTGACGGTTGTTGCCAATGACACAGTGCAAGCCAATGCCCTAATCGATGAAGGAATTGCTGAAGTGAAACGAATCGAAAATCTTATTTCTGATTGGATTCCAACGACATTGATTTCTGAAATAAATCGAAATGCAGGAATTCGTCCTGTAAAAGTAACTCAAGAATTATACGATTTAGTAGAACGAGCGATCAAAATTTCTGATATCACAAATGGTGCTTTTGATATTTCGTATGCATCAATGGATCGGATTTGGAAGTTTGATGGCAGTATGAAAGCCATGCCAACAGAAGAGGCAATCAAAAAATCAGTTGCCAAAATAGGATACAAAAAATTATTTTGAATGCCTAAGAACGTACGATTTTTCTAAATGAGACGGAATGAAATTAGGACTTGGCGGCATTGGACAAGGTTATATTGCGGATAAGGTATGAACTACTTCAAAAAAGGCTGTCAATCGGGTTTGATTAATGTTTCCGGAGATATTAAAGCATGGGGAAAGCAACCGAATGAAGAATTGTGGACCGTTGGTATTATCAATCCAGTCAATAAGAACAAAGTTTTTGCTACCTTTCCATTAGATAATAGTGCTGTTGAAACTTCGGGGAATTATGAGAAATACGTTACTTTTAACGGTAAACGATATTCGCACATTATCGATCCACGCACAGGTTATCCAGCATCTGGTGTCGTAAGCGTTTCTGTTTTTGCCAAACAAACCGAAGTAGCAGATGCATTAGCTACTGGAGTATTTGTGCTAGGCGTAGATGTTGGCCTTAATTTGGTCAATCAGTTAAAAGGAATTGGTTGTATCATCGTGGATGACCAAGGAAAAGTGCACGCTTCAAATAATATTGACATCAAAAAATATCAAAAATGAAAAATATAGTAATGATGCTATTAGTCAGTTTTATAATTTTTTCCTGTTCCTCAGTGAAAGAATATGAAAAAGAGAAAATAAATGATCCTGATATGAAACTATCTGCGCGATCCACGGAGCGATTTGAAACCAATTTTCAAGTTTATCGTGAGGCAGCAGCAGGTGCAAATGGAGGAAAAACTGGCGGCGGATGCGGCTGTAATTAATTATTTGAGGACATGAAAAAATTATTTTCAATATTACTACTACTCATAGGTCTTTCAGCGGCAGCACAAGTTGCGGACAGCACGGACGTGACTTTCAAAAAAAGAGTTTTGGAAAGTACAGAAGTCGATTTTTTGATGAGTTACTACAAACAAGATGGTATTCACTCTGCGGTTTCAGGAGGAAGTGGAATGGAAGACTTGACCGACATCACGCCAACCATTGTTGTGACCATGCAAATGAATGATGATTCGATACTTACCGTAGACGCCGGTGTTTCGGCTTATTCGTCAGCATCATCAGGTAATATTAATCCTTTTGATAGCGATAATCCTAGTCCATGGCAAGCGAGTTCTGGAGCCTCAGCCATGGATCAACTGGTGGCCGTTGTGGTTAATTACAGCCATAGTTCCGATGATCGAAATACAATTTGGAATTTTCACATTTCTGGCTCTGCGGAATACGATTATTCCTCGATTGGCTTTGGAGGCGGTTACACACGATTATTTAATGATAAAAACACCGAAATTAATATTTCTGCCAATGCTTATTTGGATACATGGCAACCAATTTATCCTAAAGAATTACAGGATTTTGCCTCAAATGGGAACGATTTAGATGGCGGCATTTTTAATCGATTTACAATTACTGGCAACACAAATTACAATCCATCATTGTTTAAATTTCATGACAATAAGAAAAGAAATTCGTTTGCTGTTTCTGCAAGTTTATCACAAGTTGTCAATAAAAAGATGCAATTTTCATTGTTTATCGATGTCTTGAAACAACAAGGTTTACTTTCGACTCCCTATCAAAGAATTTATTTTGCAGATGTAGCCAATTCGTATATCAAAGATTTTCAATTGGCGGATGATATTGAACGTTTACCAGATTCTCGATTTAAATTGCCTATTGGAGCTCGCTTAAATTATTATTTTAACGAGAGAATTGTGCTTGCGGTCGTACTATCGTTATTATTCAGACAATTGGGGAATTCAAGCCCATACTTTAAACTTCGAATTGCCACTAAAACTGTCAGATCGTTTTACTTTTTTTCCAATGTATCGCTATTACGTTCAGACGGAATCCGATTATTTTGCGCCGTATGAAGGCCATCTTTCGACAGAAGAATTTTACACATCTGATTATGATTTATCGTCCTTTGATGCCCAACAGTATGGATTTGGAGTAAATTATGTAGATATTTTTACGGGTTCAAAAATTTGGAAATTTGGATTGAAGAATATCGACTTTAGGTATAATCATTACAGCAGAAGTGATGGATTGAAAGCAAATATTGTTTCCTTTGGTTTAAAATTCGTAATGCAATAAATCATGAAAATTCTTATTGTTGAAGACGAGCATGGAATTGCCAATTTTCTGAAGCAAGGTTTAGAAGAAGAAGGCTATGAAATTTTAGTGGCAAATGACGGGAAAAGAGGCTACGAAATTTCCCAAAGTCAGAAGATTGATCTCATACTTCTCGATTGGATTCTGCCCAAAATGACCGGAATAGAAGTCTGCAAGTCAATTAGAAAAACCGACATTAAAGTTCCTATTATATTTTCTCACGGCTAAGGATACAGTGCAGGAAACGATAGAAGGTTTGAAGGCGGGAGCAAATGATTATATGAAAAAACCATTTTCCTTCGACGAGTTGGTAGAGCGGATTAAAATACATTTCAGAGATAATAAAGAAAGCGACGAGTTACTTTTGGGACCGATTAAAATTATCACTTCGAAATACCAAGTTTTTCTGGATGATGTCGAGGTGGTGTTTACACAGAGAGAATTTGAGTTATTGTCGTATTTATTAAAAAATAAAGGAACTGTGTGCACACGCAACCAAATAATAGAAGATGTTTGGGACATTCATTTTGATTACGACACGGGTGTTATTGACGTTTTTATGAATGCGATTCGGAAAAAACTCAATTTAGGAAAAGACCAAGATTTAATTCGAACCATTCGCGGAGTTGGTTATATGGCTAATGAAGTAAACTAAGCGTATGGTTTCTTTATCCTATAAAAACCGAATAGCGTTCAATTATATCCTAAGTACCGCTTTACTCATTTCGATTGTTTTTATTGCACTTTACCAGATTATCTTTCATAACGTAAATGCGCACATCAATTTTAATATACAAGAAGAGGTAAAAAAACATATTGATGAAATTGAAATTGACACCAATAATTCTTATCTCATTCAAGTTGATCAATGGAGGGCGAGAGAACATAATACGGTAAATGTCAATCCGGTATTTGTGCAATTCCTGGATTGCAATAACGAGTTGATTGACAAATCGCCGAACTTAAAGGGTTTACAACTACAATTATTTCCTGCAAAAGATAACAATCAATTAAAAGACGTCTTCTTAAATAACAAGCCGATACGCCAAATCCAAGTGCCGCTTTATGATAACAAAGTGCAAATTGGTTATCTGTTTATTGCCATGTCATTGGATGATAGTGTTGTGATTTTGCAAAAACTGAAAAATATTCTCTTAATTTCTTTTCCATTAATTTTATTCGTTTTGTTTTTTATTGCTCGATTAATTGCAGGAAGAAGCATTAAACCTGTGGTTTCGATTATTGAAACTGCGAGCATGATTACTCGTGACAATCTAACGGACCGAATCGCGCTGCCTCAAAACAGGGATGAATTATATGTACTTTCCACAACCATAAATGATTTCTTAGATCGAATTGAAAATGCGGTTGAGCGGGAGAAACAATTTACCTCAGATGCGTCTCATGAGTTGCGAACACCATTAGCAATCCTAAAAGGAACGCTAGAGGTTTTGGTACGAAAACCAAGAAATCAGACCGAATATGAAGAAAAAATTGGTTTCTGCGTCAAGGAAATTGATCGGTTGAATCAGTTGGTGGATGAATTATTATTATTGGCTAGATTCGAAAACCAGAAACTAAATGCGAAAAGCGAAGATGTCTATTTGAATGCATTAGTTCTCGATGTTTTAGCAACTTATTCTCAAAGCATTAAAGAAAATAAAATAAGTATCCTGTCTTCGTTCGAAAAGGAATATTACACCAAATCTGATCATTACTTAGTAGGGATCATTCTTAGTAATATTTTGTCAAATGCGATCAAGTACTCCAAAGAGGGTGGAGAAATAAATATCCAATTTTTTGAAGAAGATGATGCATTGTTATGTACTATATCTGACCGCGGCATTGGAATCTCAGAGGAAGATATTAGCAAGGTTGTGCATCCATTTTACCGAGCTCAGGCATACAATCACCCCGAAATAAAAGGTGTAGGACTTGGTTTGTCGATCGTAAATCGACTTTGCACGCTATTGAAAATTGGATTCTTCATCGAAAGTCAAGAAAAAATAGGAACTACCGTTTATCTTCGATTTCCTAAGCATTCCTTAAGCTAAAAGGAAAGGAACTATCGTTTTTTATCTGTAAATTTATGCCATTGATATTCTAAAAACATGGACGCTGATAAATTGAAAGAACAATTACAAATAGAGGTCGATACTGCTTTTCTCTACGACAGTATCGCTGCTATTCAATCCGACGAGAATCTGAGTCGCGTACTACAAAGTTTATCAGAAATAGAAAAAGGACACGCAAAACACATGCTTGATAAAGTACATACTTTTGATTCGAGTTACGCTATGCCGCAGCCTTCTTCTAGAGCTAAATTTCAATTAAGGCTTGGAAAACTATTTGGCTACAGTTCGATTATCAGCAATCTTTCCAGTATTGAAAAGCAATTTGCGGTACATGCAGTAAAAAATAAACTAAAGCATGGCGAAAAGCCAAGTGGTTTTGAACACAATCATTTAAATATTATTGAAGCGGTCAACAACAATGCTGCGTTAAATGTATCTGGTGGGTTATTGTCTAAATTCGAAAGTCGACATAAGTCCGTGGGCGGAAATGCATTGCGCGCCGCGGTTTTAGGCGCGAATGACGGTTTGGTTTCCAATATGAGTTTAGTAATGGGAGTGGCAGGTGCTGCGGTTTCTAATGGGACAATTTTACTAACAGGAATTGCCGGATTATTAGCCGGAGCAATTTCGATGGCTTTAGGTGAATGGCTGTCTGTTCAAAGTTCACGTGAACTCAACCAAAGACAAATCGATTTAGAAACGGAAGAATTAGAAGCATCTCCAGAAGAAGAAAAGAAAGAGCTGATTTTGTTATATCAGGCGAAAGGAATGAATATCGAGGAAGCTAAAAAACTAGCGGAGAAAGCTTTTGAAAACCCAGAAACAGCGCTCGATGCTATTATTACCGAAGAACTGGGAATAGACAAAGAAGAATTAGGTGGATCGGCGTGGGAAGCTGCGATTGCATCATTTATTTTGTTTTCGATTGGAGCTATTATTCCGTTATATCCTTTTATGATTTTTGATGGTCGAGAAGCAATCCTTCTAAGTCTTGGAAGTTCAGTTGTTGGATTATTTGGTATTGGCGCTGCGATTACTTTATTAACGGGTAAAAGCATTTGGTTTTCTGGATTTCGACAAGTTGCTTTTGGCTTAGTCGCCGCCGCGGTAACGTATGGCATTGGGACTTTAATTGGAGTTTCGTTGGCGGGTTAGTTTAGTCAAATAAAAAGCATACTTGTATAATTCACGGCTTTTTTATAATACTAAAAAGCACCAAGAATTTAGACCTTAATAATATATAACTTAGTACAATATTAACATAAAAACAGAACATATGAACGACGCACATTGGCATTTAGTAGTCAACCATTTTCCAATTATCGGGACGATTTTTGGTTTGGGAATTTTAATCGCAGGATTGGTTTTGAAGAACAAAACCGCCGTAAATATTGCCTATATTCTCTTTGTAATCTCGGCGATTTTCGGATTTGCATCAATGTATACTGGAGAAGGAGCAGAAGAAATGGTAGAAAATCTGCCTAATGTTGGAGATCAAGTCATCCACGAACACGAAGAAATGGCTGAGAAATTAGCAATTGCACTCTACGTTTTAGGAACGTTTTCTATTGCTGGACTCGTGCTTAATATGATGAACCATAGCAAAGCAAAACTGGTTACTTATGTTGTCTTACTGATTAGTCTTGCTGCCGCATTTCTTGGCAAACAAACCGGAACTACTGGTGGGGAAGTAAGACATACTGAAATTAGAGCTAATGCTACTACTCAAGTTGGAGTCCAACAAAGTGAAGGCACCACAGAAGATGATGACTAGATAATTCTAAACCCATGAAAAAAACCCAAAATAAACTACGAATCTATTTCCTCAGTTTATTTTGGGTTTTTTGTTTTCTAAATAATAAGTAGAAAAATTCTAAAATCGACAAGATGAAAACTGGCGTTGTTCTAAAAAATATTATTCCTTTTCTTTCATGGTATGCAACGATGATCTTTGGTGCCATTTTTATTGATTTTATTTTGCATTATTTCGGCCTTGTATTTATTGGAAGGTATTTGGGTTATTTGGGAACTTTCACGATTTTGATTTCGTTTCTATATTCATTGAATAAAAGGAAAATAATCAAATTTGGCACTCCAAAAGTGCTTTTAGATTACCACGAATATTTTGCTTTGTCAGGTTCGATAATGATTTTGGTGCATGCTGGAGTTCACATCCATGCGATTTTACCTTGGCTGGCGATCGGAGCTATGCTCATCAATGTGGCGAGCGGATTGGTGGGAAAACACCTTTTGCAAGAAGCCAACAAAACGATGCGGGAAAGAAAATTGGAACTTAAGAATTCTGGCGCTTCTCCTGATGAAATTGCCCATGAAGTATTTTGGGACACCGTTAGCATGGATACAATGAAAAAATGGAGAACCATTCATTTGCCCATCACTTATTTCTTAGCCTTATTTTCCTTGATTCATATTGTATCAGTAATCTTATTTAACTGATGAAAACAAAGTATATTTTTATGTTAATTACCATCGCCATTATTGCGATTGTTGTTGTTTTTCCGCACCAAATGCTATCGCCAGGTAACTTATATGAAGCGCATTCCGATTTGAAAAATGATTGTTTGGCTTGTCATAAAATTGGATCAGGAACACCTAATGAAAGTTGCATTAGGTGTCACAAGGTCAATGAGATTGGAGTGAAATCTAAAACAGAAAGAACTTCTTCAATGAATCGATTGTCTTTTCATAAAGACTTAAGTAGTCAAAGTTGTATTTCTTGCCATTCAGATCATAAAGGACTAAATGCCCGCGCTGCGATCAATAAATTTGATCATATTTTATTATCCGAAACCAGTCGAAACCAATGCATCAGTTGCCACAAAAAACCAAATACTGATTTGCATCGTCAAGTATCCGTTTCCTGCGCAAGTTGTCATACCACCAGAAGTTGGAGTAGTGGTATTGCCTTTAATCACCTGGCCATTAATGAAAAAATGAAAAATAATTGTGTGGCTTGCCATCAAAGCCCGAAAGATAATTTTCACTCCACTGCTACCAATTTATGTAGTTCATGCCATAGTGTGAAACAATGGAAACCTTCAACGTTTAATCACAGTAGTTTCTTCGTCTTAGATCAAAATCACAATACCGATTGTAAGACTTGTCACACGCAAAACAATTTTAAAACCTATACTTGCTTTGGTTGTCATGAACATTCTGCCAATGCAACTCAGAACGAACATAGAGAAGAAGGAGTCACCAACATAAACAACTGTGTGCGTTGCCACAAAAGCGCCAATGAAGATGAAATTACCATGGACAAAAAAGCCGTAATGGAATACAACAAATCCTCAAATAGAAGCAATAGAGAAAATGACGATGACTGATTAGACCAGCATCAGAATTAACAATTGAGCCACAAAGATCCTGAAAATGGTCACCAAAGGATAAACTGTAGCGTAAGATTGTGTTGGAATATCAGAATCTAAGTACTTTGTGCTGAAAGCCAAAGCAGCCGGATCGGTGTAAGTTCCGCTCATCAAACCAACGAGTTGATAAAAGTTGAGTTTCATTACATATCTTCCAATAAGTATCATAAATAATAGTGGAATCAACGTAATAAAACAGCCATAATACATCCACAGCCAACCGTTGAAATGAATGAAATTCGCATAGAACTTTTCGCCTGCATGAATTCCAACGGCTGCGAAAAACATACAAATTCCCATATCTTTCATAAAATAAACCGCGCCATTATTAATATAGGAATGAATAACACCAATACCTCCATAACGGCTGATCACTAAGGCGGTTAAAAGCGGTCCTGCAGCAAATCCAAGTTTTATTGGGACTGGTAAAGTTGGAATAAATATCGGAATAGAGCCAATAATAATTCCAATGATTAGTCCACCAAAAAGGGATAAAAAATCAGGTTCTAATAATTTTTTTTCGGAATTTCCAATAATATTTTCTGCTTCAGCAATGGCTTCTTTATTTCCGACAATTCTAAGTTTATCGCCATAATTCAAACGAAGATTGGGATGTGCCAATAATTCCATACTCGATCTAAAAACACGAGTTACTTTCAAATCGAATTTGTTGTAAAGGTCTAATTCTGCAAGGGTTTTATGTGTTGCGGATGCTTTGGTGACAAAAATATTTTTGGTAACAATATCTTGTTCGGACTCAATAAATAAATCGGTAGATTCTTTCCCAATTTTCGCTATGAATGCCGCGACATTCTTGGGAAGACCAACCACCATCAAGACATCTTTCTTCATGATTTTAGTGTCTAAGGAAGGTGAAAAAACTACGGCTGAGCCACTATTTTTTAACCGAGAAATTATGATGTCGTGAATCTCTAATTCTTTAAATATTTGGTAGATGCTTTTTCCGACTACTTCGGTGTTGGTCACTCTGCATTTGGTATGAATAATCGTGTTGTCATCGATGTCATTTTGAGAAAACAAACTCATTTTTTCCTGATTCAAGTCAATTTTCATCAGTGACTTAGAAAGAATTATGGACAAAATAATCCCTAAAACACCCAGTGGATAGGTAATCGCATAAGCTATGGCAGGATCATCAAAAACTTGATTTGGAAGTTGATTTTGTATTTCCTGCAATGTTGATTTTGCTGCTCCAAGTCCAGGAGTGTAGTCACAGAACCAGACATCAAACCTACTGCATTTTCTATCGATATGTGCGTGATTTTAAATAGGAAGTAAGTGACCAGACCGCCCAAAAGAACCGTGGTTATGGCGAGCGCATTAAATCGTAAGCCTTCTTTTTTAAAGGAAGAGAAAAAAGATGGTCCGACTTGAATTCCAATTCCATAAACAAAAAGAATCAATCCGAAATCTCGAACGAAAACCAGTAGGTCAGCGTTCATTTTGTATCCTAAATGGCCTAAAACAATTCCAACAAACAATACTGCTGAAACGCCAAGTGAGATATTCCCCAAGCGCAATCTACCCATAAAAAAACCAACACTAATCGTCAGTAACAATACAATTAAGGATTGCGTGATATCGGGCGTCGTATTGGGAGAAAACAAAGTATAAAACCAGTTAAACATGAGGGTTGACTTTTAGATAAATTATCGTCGACAAAATTAGGGATTACTTTATGTCTTTAGGTGATAATTATCATAATAATCATCCGCAAGCCCTTATAAATAAAGAAATCGTTTTCGTAGATTTTCGATTTTCATGATAAATATCAGTTTAACTGTCCACGCTAAAACAGAACTTTGACTAAAGAAATTAAACCATTAAAAAGAATAGATATGAAAAACATTAGAGTTATCCAAGAATTACACAACCTAGGAATTACTGGCTATCATGAAGTTTCATACAATCCAACGTATGAAGAATTATTTCAAGCAGAAGTGTCACACCAGCGCAAAGGTTACGAGAAAGGTGCATTGACAGATACTGGTGCGGTTGCTGTTAAAACTGGAATCTTCACGGGTCGTTCTCCAAAAGATCGATACATCGTTAAAGACGATATTACAAAAGATACAATCTATTGGGATGATAAAGTCAATTTCCCGACAACCAAAGAAGTTTGGGATGATTTAAAAGGTATTGTATTAGAGCAACTTTCAACTTCTAAAAAATTATATGTGGTTGATGCCTTTTGTGGGACGAATGCCGATACGCGATTGAAAGTTCGTTTTATCATGGAAGTCGCATGGCAAGCCCATTTCGTAACCAATATGTTTATTCGACCCTCTATCTATGAATTGGAAACTTTCGGGGAACCAGATTTTGTGGTGATGAATGGCTCTAAAGCAACCAATCCGAATTGGAAAGAACAAGGTTTGAATTCTGAGAATTTCGTTCTATTTAATTTAACTGAAAAAATTCAAATCATTGGTGGAACTTGGTATGGTGGTGAAATGAAAAAAGGAATGTTTGCCATGATGAATTACTATTTGCCTTTACGCGGAATGGCTTCTATGCACTGCTCCGCTAATGTTGGCGAAAAAGGAGATGTTGCTATTTTCTTTGGTCTATCTGGAACAGGAAAAACGACGCTATCTGCCGATCCAAAACGCTATTTAATTGGTGACGACGAACATGGATGGGATGATAATGGTGTTTTCAACTACGAAGGCGGCTGTTATGCAAAAGTGATTGATTTGAGTGAAGACAACGAACCAGATATTTGGAGAGCCATTAAAAGAGATGCGCTGTTGGAGAATGTGATTGTCAATGAATACGGTGAAGTAGATTACTACGATCATTCCATTACTGAAAATTCTCGCGTGTCTTACCCGATTTATCATATCAACAAAATTGTTTTGCCTTCAAAAGCAGGACATGCTAAAAAAATAATTTACTTGTCTGCCGACGCCTTTGGAGTATTACCTCCAGTGTCAATTTTAGATGATGATCAAGCGCAATATCACTTTTTATGTGGTTATACTTCTAAATTAGCTGGAACAGAACGTGGAATCACGGAGCCTCAACCTTCATTTTCTCCCGCTTTTGGTGAAGCATTCTTGACCTTGCATCCGACGATGTATTCTAAAACATTGATTGGTAAGATGAAAGAACACGGTGCAAAAGCCTATCTGGTTAACACGGGTTGGAATGGAACTGGAAAAAGGATTTCACTAAAAAACACCAGAGCGATTATCGATGCCATTATCAATAGCGATATCGACAAAGCGCCAACAAACGAAATTCCATTCTTGAATTTAACTTTCCCAACCGTTTTGCCTAATGTAAGCGAAGGAATTCTTGATCCGCGAGACACGTACAAAGACAAGTCTGATTGGGAACGAAAAGCGAAAGATTTGGCACTACGTTATATCAAAAATTTTGAGCAATATACGAATACTGAAGAGGGAAAACGATTGATTAACGCAGGTCCGAAGGTCGATGTAGTACAATTGAATTAGTGGTTTTAGTTTCTTTGAAATCTGTTTGATGTGTGCGAGCATTTCAGACAGATTTCATTGCTTTTTACAAATATTTCTTTCCTGTTAATGGATAATTTTTACGGCATTGATAATATTCAAGAGGCATTTTTTTTAATCTAAAAATTCTTCATTTTTATTTGTTGACTTTCTTTCATTTAATTATCCAAAAAACTATATTTACTTCTTAAACCTATTGAAAGCAGGATTTTTATAATGAATATGATTAGCAATAAGAATAAGTCAACCCTCGATACCGAAACAGCAATTCCAGAGCCTCAACTCAATATTTTACTTACGACGGATGAAGATGATGCGAGACCAGTTTATATTTCTGGAAATTTCAACAATTGGCATACACAAGACTTGAATTTTGAAATGGAGAAAATCGGTAACGGTTTGTATCATTTCAAGTTTGCAAGCGACTTTGTCTATCCCGAAGAGTTATTGTATAAGTTTACCAAAGGGGATTGGAGCGAAGTTGAAATTGATAAGTATGGCAACCGAACGGAAAATCGTTCCTGTAAAGACCATCGAGGCGTTCGCAAAGAGCATGTTGATAAATGGCGAAAAAACTGGTTGCCTTTTAAACCCAATTTCTTGCCAAAAGTGCATTTGATTTCGGAAGAATTTGAGATTCCGCAATTGAATAAAACCAGAAGAATTTGGGCATTACTTCCGCATGATTATGAAGAATCAAAAGAAACGTACCCTGTCCTTTATCTGCAAGATGCGCAGAATCTATTCAATGAGAAAGCGAAATACGGCAACTGGGAAATCGATAAGAAACTAGCGGTAATGTCTGAGTACAAAATCGGAAAAATTATCGTTATTGCTATCGAACATGCAGAGCAGGATAGGATCAAAGAATACAATGTGGGTAAGACGCTTTTGGGCGTTGGACAAGGGAAGAAATACATTCGGTTTATTACGGATACATTAAAACCGTTTGTCGATAAGAATTTCAGAACCAAAACCGAGCGGGAGCACACTGGAATTGGAGGAAGTTCGATGGGAGGATTGGTCAGTATTTTTTCAGGTTTGATGTATCCAGAAGTGTATGGGAAGCTCATGATTTTTTCACCTTCGTTGTGGGTGATTCCAAAAATGGACTTTAATAACATCGACTTTTCTGAACCTGGCGATACGAAAATTTATTTGTACGCCGGCGGAGACGAAAGTGCCACGATGATAGAACACGTTAAGTTGTTCAAAAAGAATATGATTCAAAATGAGTTTGTAACCAGTAAAATGAAAATAAATCTCAGTATCAACATGTTGGGAAAACACAATGAAACCTATTGGAGTGATGAATTTCCCAAAGCAATTGAATGGTTATTTTTTAATACAAAAGACAATTAAATGAAGACGAAGAATATAGAAAATTTAGAAGGTTTCACTGGCGTCATATTGATTCCGGTTTTTGAAACGAGTTCACAGAATCTTGTACCAATCGAATTTCATGGCGTAGCCGTTTCTTCCAAAGTATTCTATGGTAAGAAAGACACCTATTATATGGCTGAAAAGTATGATTGCGTTCATATTTTCATTGGATTAGGGAAGAAAATTGATTACAAATCACTCAAGACAATTGCACGCCGGATTGCCTCAAAAGAGAAAGAAATATTTGCAAAAAATGTGGCTTTGGTAATCCCAGAGGTATTTACATTGCAACAAGTAGAAGCGACAATATCAGGCTTGTTTTTAGGAACCTACAATTTGGGTCATTTCAAGAAGAAAGTCAATCATGCGTTTTTAGACCCGAAGTTTGAACTGGCTTTGATTTCAAAAACAGATTATTCGGAAGTAGCGAAACGTGCCATTAAGATTGCGAAAGCACAAATTGAAATATTGTATTTGGTCGATTTGCCACCTAACAACATTACGCCGATCTATCTTTCAAAATGGGCGATAGAATGCGGCGAGTCCTATGGTTTTAGTACTAGGATTTTAAATGGAGAAGCGTCGCGTATTGAAGGTTTAGATGCTTTTATCGCCGTTGGAAAAGGAAGCGAGAAAGAACCGCAATTTATCATCATGGATTATATTCCAGAGACAGATATTCCGAAAATAAAGCACGTTGGATTGGTGGGTAAGGGAATCACGTTTGACACGGGCGGACTTAATATTAAAACTTCTGGCATGTTGCATATGAAATGCGATATGGCTGGTGGCGCTGCTGTCTTAGGTGCGATGCAATTGGTTGCGGACTTGCAATTACCAATTCGGGTAACAGCAATTGTTCCTTGTTGCGAAAATGCTGTCGATAGCAAATCATTTTTGCCAAGCGATGTCATCAAAAGTTATAGCGGTTCGACAATTGAAATTATAGATACCGATGCTGAAGGACGCTTGATCTTGGCTGACGGACTGTCATTTATGATAAAAAATTACAAACCTGAAATTTTGGTTGATATTGCAACGCTAACCGGAAGTTCTGTGGGTACTTTTGGTTATGAATGTGCTGCATTATTTACGAATGATGAAACGCTATCACAAAAATTACAACATTCGGGAGAGGAAATAGGAGAGCGGTTGTGGCCACTTCCGCTTTGGGACGCCTACAAATCGGATATAGAAAGCGATATCGCTGATGTGAAAAACTATAGTGGCAAACCAGTTGCGGGTGCTATTTCAGCTGCAAAGTTCCTAGAGCATTTTACTGATGGACACACTTCATGGGCGCATCTCGATATTGCAGGTGTCGCTTTTGGTGACGACGAATTTGCAAAAAGTAAACATGCTACGGCGTATGGTGTACATTTATTAACTCATTTTATTGAAAATATTTAAGCTATGAATAAATCTCCAAAAACATTCGTTTGTATTTCCAACTACTTCAAAGGGTCTGATTTTTTGATCAATTTGAAGAAGTTGGGAAATAAAGTCTATTTGGTGACCTCTGAAAAACTACGTGACAAATCGTGGCCAGTAGAGTATATCGACGAGATTTTTTTTATGGAAGGTCAGGATGTCGATTGGAATTTAGAGCATCTGCTGCTTGGCGTGAGTAATCTAATGAAGAACAACAAAGTCGATGCTATTGTGGCTTTGGATGATTTTGATGTCGAGAAAGCAGCCTATCTGCGCGAAAACCTTCGAATAGATGGAATGGGACAAACCACGGGTCGTTATTTCCGTGATAAGTTAGCGATGCGCATGCGTGCTAAGAGTTGTGGTATTTCGAATCCGAAGTTCGCTTCGTTATTTAACGACCATGACATCAATACATTTGCAGATACGGTGCCTGCGCCCTGGGTTCTAAAACCTCGTTCTGAAGCGTCTGCATCTGGAATTATTAAAGTGTACGACAAAGATAGTTTGTGGATGCATATCAACGAAATGGGCAACAACCGTTTTAAATATTTGGTGGAACAATTTCGACCTGGTGCTGTTTATCACTGTGATAGTTTGATTTTAGATGGAAAAATTCTGTTTAGCATCACTTCGAAATACTTAGCAACTCCAATGGAAATCTCACAAGGTGGCGGCATTTTTAGAAGTGCCAATATCGAATACAACTCGGAAGATGACAAGGGGATTAAGAAAGTCAATGAGCAAGTGATCAAGGGTTTTGGCTTGAAACATGGCGCTGCACATTCAGAATATATTAAATGTGACGAAGACGGGAAAATCTATTTCTTAGAAACTTCCTCTAGAGTAGGAGGTGCGCATCTGGCGGAAATGGTAGCTTCGGCTTCTGACATTAATTTATGGGCGGAATGGGCAGCCATCGAGAACGCTTTAGCTAAAGGAATTGAATATAAATTACCAAAAGTGAAAAAAGGATATGCTGGAATTGTATTGACCTTGTCTAAATACGAAAATCCAGACTTATCGTCGTTTGTAGATGAAGAAGTGTGCTTCCGTGTGCCGCTAGATTATCACGCTGGTCTTGTCGTAAAATCAGATAAGAAAGAGCGTGTTATGTCTTTGCTTGATCAGTATGCGAATCGGTTGGTGCAAGATTTTGCAACCGTTGTGGCACAAGCGGAAGTGAAGCATTTGCATTAGGTTTCACAGGAGCTAATTCCTGCTATTCGCTAAATCTTTTGCACCGAACGACGGTACAAAAGGATATCGCTGCTATCAGGGCTAGGCAACTTGTTCAATATTCAGGATTCGTTCTTCAAGATTCAACCTTAAAAAATAATAATGAATGTTGAATATTGAACAATGAACTTCGAAATTACCTCTCAAACAAACCCAAAGTCCCACCAACCCAGTCTTTATCTTTATTGAATTTGACGCCAATCATTTCGCCTCGGCTCAGTCGAACCAGATTGCACAATAGCGTCGGAGCTTTGTCTTCTTTTTTCCACACACAAAGTACGCGAACTTCTGCTTTTACTTTACCATCTGGCGATTGCACGATGGGAATATAATTGACTTTTTTCTGTAGAATATAAAGTTCCTTTTCCGTAACCGCTTCAATATCTGCTTTGGTTACGTGAAAGATCACACCGGAACCCGAAAACGAAAACAACGGTTTTAGGACATAATTTTCTAGATCAGTTGGAATTTCTTTTAGTTCACTGAGCAAAGTGGTTTCAATGAAGTATTTTCCTTTTAACATGGGCAAAATGAACTTGCTAATTCTGAAAAACCAGTTCGGATGTCCCGCCCATTCGACGTCTAAATCGTCAGAAAAACTGAAGTTCATTTTAAGATCTTTTCGCAATTCCAATTCATCAAAAATGACACGATTGTAGATTCTTTTTACTTGAATCAAGGCTCCGGCTTCATTTTTATAGAATAATTGTTTGTCTTTCTTAATCAATTCGGTGACGCAAACGATTGGAATTCCGATGTCTCTTCGACAGTAATAGAAATCAATTTTAGTGTTTTGTTTTTCAGGTTCAATTTCGAGCAGAATGACATTTTCCTTCGGAAGACCGTTGCACATGGCGTCTTCAATAATCTTTAGATACTCGCTACCAGAAATATCATTGATAAAGGGCGTGAGCTCTTCTAAAAAAGGATAGAATTTTTTAAACTTATCATACAGCACGAATTGATAATTAAATAGAGAAGGAAAACCTTGCACTTCAATGAGTTTAGGGAGAATTTTTCCGTCTTCTTCACAAATTCCAAAATCGATGGCCAAGAAAGTAGTGTGTCCGTCTTCGTTGGGAACTTTGGTATTGAGTTCCAGCGATTTCTCTGTTAATTGCTTGAAGTTATCTTGTTGAATGAGTCGAATGACATCTTCACAACCTTCCATCAATTGTGATTTTAATTCCTTTGAAATAAAGAAAGGCGTTTCTGCCATTCTAAAAGTCGGCAAGTAGGCAAAATCAGCCGCGATATCGTCTTGAAATTCCTGGTATTTGTCTAAGGTAAAACTGTCGTTAAAAAGTTGTCTGTATTTTGAAATCATAGTTGATGGAATAAGAAGATGAATCGAATTGTCTTCGAATGGAATAACATTAAAAAAATGATTGTTAATTGACCTTTTAAAACTTAATTGGAAAGTATCTTTCTGGTTTTTAAGATGTCATTAATAGCAATTCGCAGAAAGTTCGGAATTATGGTTTCGTTTGTTTTGTAGATTTTATCTTCATCCAACAAATCTTCTAGCATATTTCTGAATTTCTTTCTGCCTTTTAAGATAATGATTTTCTCACGAGCTTCTGCCTTTTTTAAGTTGGCGATAAAGCTCAAAGGATCTGCTTCTGGGTGAAATTGCGTTCCTACAAAATAAGGTGTAAAACGGACGGCCATGATTGCTCTTTCAAATTGAACGTGGTCCCGAATTTTTTCTAGTGAGATTATTTTGGCGCCATGGTCGGAAAACACACTCAATTTAGGTTGAACCACTTGGTAATCTCTAGAGTCGACAGCGTAAAAAGGATCGGCTAACCCTTCAAAAATTGGGTCATTGTATCCTTCTTTCGTTTTATGAACAGTCATTACACCAAATGAAGTGTCATTTCTTTTTGTAATTTCAGCTAAACCAAAATGTTTACAAGCCATCTGAAAGGAGTGACAGATGAACAAGACATGTTTTTTTATCTCATTCTCGGTATTCCAAACGGTCAATTGATCAATAAATTCGTAGTAGCTTTTATCCCAAATCCCATCGCCTTCCAGCGGATTTCCAGGACCACCAGTAGAAATATAAATATCGAAATCTTTAATTTTTGGGAATTCTGACTTTCTTCGAACGTCGAAAATCTTAAAACTTACAATCTGATTAAACCGATTTATGATGTCTATAATGCAGCGCATGCCTTGATTGGGCTCACCATTATACATATCTAAAATAGCAATCTTTATAGTATGTTCATTCATATTTTTAGGTTTAAAAACAGAAATTGGTAGTACAAATATATAATTATTTCTATTACAATCCTTTAGTAAATTCAGAAGTTATAAAGTCAACAACCTTCGTTAAGTCTTTGGTTTGATTGAAAACCGCCAATTGTTTGTCCGCTCCAGTTCCGTTTTTCATGATTTCATGCACATAATTAATTTGCTCACGACTTCCTAATTCGTCTACAACATCATCAATAAAGTCAAGTAATTCACCAACCAAAAGTTTTGTTTCAACTTCTTTTTGCAACCCAAAATCAATCATGTTTCCTTCAATACCATAACGAGCCGCTCTAAATTTATTTTCTTTGATCAATGCAATTCTATAGATATTGTAGCTCATGTTGTGCAAAGTCAATTTGTGCAATTTTGCTACGATTGCTTGTATAATCGCCACAATACACATGGTTTCTTTGACCGTCAAACTCATATCACAAATCCGGAATTCTATGGTGTCATAAAATGGATGCAATCGCAAATCCCACCAGATTTTCTTTGGATTGTCGATACAATTGGTTTTGACTAAGGTTTCCAAATAATTGTCGTAAGACGCTACAGAATCAAAATACTCTGGTAATCCTGTTCTTGGGAATTTATCAAAAACCTTGGTTCTAAATGATTTATATCCTGTTTGTCGGCCTTCCCAAAACGGTGAGTTGGTCGATAAAGCAAAAATATGAGGCAAGAAATAGCAAGCCTGATTCATCAATTGTAATCCAATTTCGCGATTTTCAATACCTACGTGACAGTGCATTCCAAAAATCAGATTGGATCTTGCTGCATCTTGCAATTCATTTACAATATTGTGATATCTCGGATCATCTGTAATCGGTTGATCTTGCCATCTCGAAAACGGATGCGTTCCAGCGCCACCAACAACTAAGTCTTGCTTGGCTGCGAGTTCAACAATTTTACTTCGCAGAAATCTAATTTCATTTTCCGCTTCTTGAACATTCTTGCAAATATTAGTGCCCACTTCAACGACCGATTGGTGCATTTCCGCCTTTACTTGTTCATTAAGAATCGCTTTGGCACCATCTACAATTTTAGATAAATGCGAACGTAAATCTCTCGTATGTGGATCAATAATTTGATATTCTTCTTCAACGCCAAGAGTAAAAACAGGTAATTTTCTCATTGCATATTATTTTAGGGAGCTAATCCGGCTATTCGTTGCAATCTTTTTGCAATTCCGCTGCGCTGCATTGAAGATTTTCCTTCGCTGCGCTTCGGCTCATCCAAAAAGGATTTTCACTGCTATCCGGGCTAGGGCAATTCGTATTCTTGAAATTCTATCTTATTTTTCTGCTGCTGCATCTTTAATAAACGTTCCCCAAGTCAAATTCATTTTGCCAGGTTTCTGTTTCTTAGCGGCAGCAATTGCCATTTTTGCAGCTGCTTCCACCACCCATTCAAAATTGTCTGCCCCAACTGAAGTGAATTCAGCATCTGGCGCCGGGTTTCCAAAATCGATTGCGTATGGAATTCCGTCTCGTACCGCAAATTCAACCGTATTAAAATCATACCCCAATCCTTTGCAAAGGCGAATGGTGTAATCTTTTACTGTGGCTAATAATTTTTTATCTACTGGCGGCCCGTCAATTACATAGCGCAAATGATGTGGGTTTCTAGGTTCGTATTGCATGATATGCACGTCCTTTCCGCCAAGGCAATACACACGGAAATATTCTGTAAAGACAATCTCTTCTTGCAGCAACATTACCAGTTGCCCCGTTTCTTGATGTTTTTGCCAGAATTCTTCTTTGTTTTCTAATCGATACACGTTTTTCCATCCGCCGCCGGCATAAGGTTTCATGTACGCAGGAAAGCCGATGTATTGGAAAATTCCATCCCAATCCATGGGAAATTTAAGATTACGAAATGATTTTGAAGTCGTATCAGTTGGATGTTCCGCTGAAGGCAAAATAACTGTGTTAGGCAAGGGAACACCAAGTGTATCTGCCAAACAATTGTTGAAAAACTTGTCGTCGGCGCTCCACCAAAACGGATTATTTATGACGTTAGTGCCAGTCAATGCTGCATTCTTTAGGTATGCCCGATAAAATGGTACGTCTTGAGATATACGGTCGATAATTACCGCATATTCGCCGCCTTTATTTTGAATAACTTTATCTATTGAAACTGCTTCCGCAATAATTCCTTTTTCATTTTTAGAATTTACTCTTTCAATAAATGCGTAAGGAAAGGTATCTTCCATTCCGAATAATATTCCAATTTTTTTACTCATGACTATATTATTTTTAGGTTTTCGTGACTCGAGCCTGTAAGGCGAACAGATGAAATAATCTTCGATTTCATATCCGATAGTTTTAATATTTAGAAAAATTTAATTCTTGATAAGTAATGTGGAAACATTTGTCTCCAAACTGGCCAATCATGTTCTTGATCTTGACGAACGTCTAGCCAATGTGGTATATCTCTTTGCGCCAATACGCGACTCAGTTTCAAATTGGCATCAAAACAAATATCCCAATTGGACGTTCCAAGGATAATATCCATATTCCATAATTCGCGGTCATTTAAACCATGAAGGTAATCTTCTGGACTATTGTAGTACACATTTTCATCGTGATAACCGTCCATAAAACTCTTGATGCTAAAGGCACCGCTCATTGAAAACATATGGCTCACATACCCAGGATGTCTAAAAGCAAAATTTGCCGCATGATAGCCTCCAAAGCTGCAGCCTGCAACTGCTACTTTACCTGAATAAGTATTATTCTTGACCCGCTCAACAATTTCGTGACAAATCATCTTGTCATACCAAACATGGTTTTGAATGCGGTGATAAGGATGGATATTTTTGTTATAAAAGCTGTCTTTGTCGATACTTCCTGGGCAAAATATTTGAATTAAGCCCTGTTCAATGTACCATTTTGCAGAACCGATTAGCCCTTGATCTTTATTTTCATGATAACTTCCCATAGAAGTGGGAAACAAAATAACCGGATAACCCGCATGTCCGAAAACTAACATTTCGATTTCTCGGTTGAGATTAGGTGAGTACCATTTGAAGTATTCTTCTTTCATATATTGGACTTACTATAATATTTAATTAAAATTTTTGAATAGCAATTTGGATTGCTTGTTTTGTAATAATTATCAAAAACAATTATAGTAAAAATATTCAATAAATCTCGTCAAATGTAATGTTTTGTCAAACATTTACGAGAATGTTTGAATTGATTGTAATAATTTGTGAAAACATTAAAATAATAGCGCAATACCTAATTAGATTTGTTTAAAAGTTTGTCGCAGATTGTCCCGAAGAAAGTAAAAAAAGTCAGTATTTGAGGCGTAATTGGCCAAAACTAATCTTAATTGTTTAATACCGTTTCAAAAAGTTGTACTTGACTTTTTAGGCGCTCGATCAGCATGTTCATCATGCGCTTATTTAAAGCTGATGAATTTTGGATGTAGACTTCATATTCAGCTAGCGTAAAAAGTCCAATGACCATTCCTTTCAATGAATTTCGAAACTTAATATCTTTCTGGATCGCATTTTCGATAAATTGCAATTTCTTCTCTACTGAAAGTGAATAAAAATCATTCTTGTGTTTATTGACATGATTATTGAATACTGCAATAAACAAGTCATTTTGCAGTTTCAAAATAGGGCGTAAAGTTTGATTTTGAAATTTCTCGTCATTAGACGACTGTTCGTTGACAGCTCCAATACTTTCTCCTCTCCAATGGGTAATATTAAGATCTCGAGTTTCCATGTTTTTTTATTTTAAAGATAAAAAAAAACCTTCGCAGTGATACGAAGGTTTTTTTTAGTTATTAAGAGTTAACTGTTAATTAGTTTTTGATTTTGAAGGTTACTCTTCGTACGAGTCTTCTGGCATCAGAAGAATCTTTCAATACGGAATTATCTTCGCCTTCAGAGACAATGTTCAAACGAGAACCGTCAATTCCTGCGTCTAACAATACTTGTTTAACATTTTTAGCTCTATCATTAGCTAACTTATTATTGTACTCGTTACTGCCAATTTCATCAGCATGACCAACAATGTCAAGTGATGCGCTAGCATTGTTGCGTAAATAAGTTAACATAAAGCCAATTCCTTCTGTCGATTCCTGTGTTGGACGTGATTTTCCAGTTTCGAAATAGGTAGCAACATATCCGTCATTAATCATTTTCTTAATCATATCCGAATTGGCACCTTCTATTACAGTGGCAACATTAGATTTGTCTATAAAGTTATTAGCCATGTAGCTTTCTAACTCGTCTGGAACTCCGTTCTTATTAATGTCAACCATTCTTCCTTTAGTATCAACTGCCACACCAGCTATTGAGTTATTCTCAACATCCAAATAATCTGGAACACCGTCCTTATCAGAGTCATTCATCATACTTTCCAAATCTCCAATTCTCTTGTCAAGAGCTTCAATTTCTTTCAACTTGCTTTCGTCAATAATTGCCCAGTCCCCGTGCAATTCATCTTTACCAAATGAATACGTTACACCAAGAGAGGCCATAATCATTTGCCCAGACAAGTTATTTTTCTCATCATTAAGTCGACCATCCCATGTGAAATGCTGTCTAAAATTTGAGATTGTACTAAAATCACCAATGACAGAAAATTTCTTAGAAATTCGAACTTCAGGAGATATTCCAAACATAACACCACCATTGTATTCAGACTTATTATAATAGTAATCTGACTCATACTGGTCGGCTTTCAATTTTGGAGTTGATTGAGCAATTTGAATTCCTGCATGAACTAATAAACTCAATCTTCCCAACTCTCTTTGAATATTAAATAGTCTTGAAGCATTTACGACTCCTTGAAATCCAATTCTATATTGTTGTAATTGGAAATCAAGACTAGTTGTATTTTTGTTATTTTCAAATTTATCAGAACTTACATCGACTTTTAATCCGAATCTAGAACTAAACATATATCGAACCCCTACACTAAAAGTATTGACATTTACTGTTCCGAAAAAACTATCAGGATTACTAGAGTAGTAGCCTTCAGAAAAAGGTCTTGTTCCTTTGCTTTGTCCAGCAGTCAACTCAATTGTCCATTTGTTGTAATCTTTTCTTTCCCCAGTATCTTTTGCTTCTTTAAGATCTTCTTTTGGCAAGTCTTGAGCGTAAGAAAAAGAGACTGTTAGTAAAGCCACAAGTAATAATAGTAGACGATGTTTCATAATATACATGGTTGTTACGACTAAAACGATAGTCAGATTTTAACATTTTAAATGCAAATATAGGAGTTTACTTTTAAAATTCAAGTTATCGTCAAATAAATGCTACTTTTAATTATTAACGATTTGTTTATAAATACAGCGGCGATTGTAGAAGTTTTATTTTGGTCCTTAAATATGAATCATCTAGTATTTTTATTAAGCTGCAAGAAGAAATAACTTAATTTTGACCCAACTAAATTGAAATAAATTATGCGCTTTCATACAAGAAAATGGGTAAAACCTGAGGATCTAAATCCAAATGGAACATTATTCGGAGGAAAATTATTAGCTTGGATTGATGAGGAGTTGGCTTTATACGCCATCATTCAACTTGAAAATTCAAGAATAGTTACGAAACATATGTCAGAAATCAATTTCAGAAGTTCAGCGAGACAAGGCGACATTGTTGAAATTGGAATCGATGTGGTTCGGTTTGGTAATTCCTCATTAACTTTAAAATGCGAAGCCAGAAATATTATGACAAGAGAAACAATTATCACGATAGATACAATAACAATGGTTAGCTTAGGTGAGGATGGAAAACCAAAAGCTCATGGGAAAACTACAATTGAATATATAAATGATCGGCTAAAATAGCTTGTTTAAGATCCGTTTTCTTTACCAGTAGATAATTCAAATATTTCTAGATCAAAGTAACCTATTGAAGCTATTATATGATCGAAAATATCTGACATAATATATTCGTAGTTTTCGAATTTCTTATCCTTCGTAAATGTATAAATTTCTAAAGGAATACCTTGAGCTGTTGGTTGTAACTGTCTGCAAAGCAATATCATATCTTTATTTAGGCTTGGGTAGTTTTCAAGGTAACAAGTGATGTATTTTCTAAATAAACCAAAGTTGGTAAGATTTCTTCCATTGATAGGCAAAGACTTATCAACTTCATGAAAGGAATTAAACTTGTCTATTTCAATTTGTCGGTGTTCTATGTACTTACTAATCAATTGAATTTTTTTCATTTTCACCAATTCTTCTTCTGTCAAAAAATGAATGCTTTTGGCCTTGATTAATAGATGTCTTTTAATTCTTCGACCGTCTGAATTAAGCATTCCGCGCCAGTTCCGAAAAGAGTCTGATATCAAACTATATGTTGGGATTGTTGTTGTTGTATTGTCGAAGTTTCTAACTTTTACAGTTGCAAGATTAATTTCAATTACGTCTCCGTCAGCACCAAATTTGTCAAAAGTAATCCAATCGCCGATTCGAACCATGTCATTTAGAGAGACTTGAACACTTGCTACAAATCCTAAAATGATATCTCTAAAAATCAAAATAATGATTGCCGAGACCGCTCCAAGTGTTGTAAATAGTGTATTGGCTTTGATATTAAAGAGCTCTGACACAATTACTGTCAATCCAATCATCCAAAGGATAATCATAATTACCTGAATATAGCTATCAATGGGCTTATCGCTGTATTCGGGTTTTAGTTTTAAATAGTCTCGCAGCGCATTAAATATGGTTCTGACAATCCATAAAATCAATAAGATGATGTAAACCCCAACTAAATTACCAAAGACTGATTCCCAATAAACAAAATCATTCAAAATAATTGGAACAGATTTGTAGATAAATAGTAGCGGAATTAAATGCGAAATGTACTTGGCGGTTTTGTTAGAAATTAATAAATCATCAAATTTTGTTCGTGTTTTTTTTGCAACAATTGCCATTACGGTCACTAAAAAAAACCGAAACGCAAAAAAGATCAAATAGGATAAAAAAGATAGAATTAGAATATTGATGGCTAAGCTAGTATAAGAAGCAAGCGTATCTTCAACGCCCCATTTTCGTAATAAGGGATAGCACCAACAAAAAACATTTTCTAAAAGTTTATGCATTTCTTAAATACTTTTTTTCAATATAAAAAGTGCCAAATGGAATGACAGATGCGATACAAATTATTGCGAATTTCTTGATTTCCCATTTTTCTTCGATTTTCAACATAATCGCCAATAAGATATAACCAATGAATAATAAACCGTGAGCCATTCCAATTGTTTTCACAAATATGGGTTGTTCATATATATATTTCATCGGCATGGCAAAAAGAGCAATAATAGTAATGAAATTCCTTCCAGAAATGCAATTATTTTGAATATTTTGATCATTATAATCTTTATTTATTTTGGCGCAAAATTAGCGAATAGGATTCATTTTTAAACCAAAACTAAAGTACTTTTGTTTAAATCGAAAATTAGATGAGTAAAAGAGAATTAAAGAAATTTTTGAGTCAACTCTCAAAAGAGCAATTGGAAGAACAAATTATTGAAATTTACGAGAAGTTTCCACCTGTTAAGACCTATTTTAATTTTGTATTTAATCCAAACGAGGAAAACTTGATTAAAGATGCAAAATTGAAAATTTCAAATGAATTTTTTCCAATCAGAGGGAAAAGACCTAAAATGAGGCGGTCCGTTGCTCAAAAGTTTATCAAACATTTCATTTCTTTGGGCGTCGATCCTTTTCTTATAGCCGATCTAATGCTTTATACTATTGAAATTGCACAAATATTATCTTCCGAGAAAGTAATCAAACAAGAACCTTTTTTTAAAGGAGTTTTATCATCATTCAGTCAATCGATTAGCTTTATGATTGAAAAAGGAATTCTTTATGATTTTAGCGCTAGGGTAGAGGATATTAAAGATGTTTCTATTGCGCAAAATTGGAATAACAGTGACGAATTTATCGCCATCCTAGAGCGATTTGAATATTAGCGCATGTTTTTTAGTGAATTTTACTTAATAAGTCTTTTTTAGGCGTACTTTTGCAAAATTCAACAAATGCGCCATGCCTCACAGAGAACTAGATTCGGAAATTGAAGACAGAAAGGAACTTTATAGTTACCAACAAGGCGACATTGCAAGCATTTTTGAACGATTGGACAATGCTCCCAGCAACCATCATTTATTATATCAATTGCCGACTGGAGGAGGAAAGACCGTTATTTTTTCTGAAATAGTCAGAAGATATTTGTCCAAACATGACAAAAAAGTCTTGGTCTTAACGCATCGAATCGAGCTATGCAAACAAACCTCTAAAATGCTCAAGGGATTTGATGTCAAAAACAAAATCATCAACAGCAAAGTAAAGGAATTACCAGATCAAAATGACTTTTCGTGCTTCGTCGCAATGGTCGAAACTCTTAAAAACCGGATTAATGATAAGAAATTGCATCTAGACAATATAGGTCTAGTTATCATTGATGAAGCGCACTATAATTCTTTTCGAAAACTGCTTAGTTCGTTCAAGAATGCCTTTATATTGGGCGTTACAGCCACACCGCTAAGTTCGAATATTAAATTGCCCATGAATGAAAATTATGATGAATTAATCGTTGGTGATACGATTTCATCATTAATTGAAAAAGGTTTCTTAGCAAAAGCAATAACTTATAGTTACGATGTTGGATTGACGTCCTTGAAAGTCGGAATTAATGGAGATTATACCGTAAAATCATCAGACGATTTATATTCTAATCTAGCGATGCAGGAAAAGTTAATTCATGCCTATGCTGAAAAATCATTGGGTAAAAAGACGCTAATTTTTAATAACGGTATCAATACTTCCCTATACGTATATGAAACTTTTAGAGAAGCTGGTTATCCGATACGACATTTAGATAATACGAGTAACCCGGAGGATCGAAGAGAAATTTTAGCATGGTTTAAGAAAACTCCAGATGCTATATTAACTTCTGTTGGAATTCTTACGACTGGATTTGACGAGCCAACAGTCGAAAGTATTATTTTAAATAGGGCGACAAAATCGCTTACATTGTATTTTCAAATGATTGGTCGCGGTTCAAGAAAATTGCAGCATAAAGATACTTTTACGGTCATCGATTTGGGAAACAATGCCGCACGCTTTGGGCTTTGGAGTGAACCCGTCGACTGGCAGCATATTTTTAAATCACCAGAATACTACCTTGAAAATCTGCGAGATGATGTAGAAATTGAATTACATTTCAAATATCAAATGCCGCCGGAATTGCGCGCCAAGTTTGCTAAAACTGAAGTGGTTACTTTTGATGTTGACGAAGAACATAAAATTGCGATTTCACAAAATTTGAGATCGAAAATTGTCATTGAAAAATCACTAGAACAACATGCTTCCATGTGTGTAGATAATTCAGAAAATCTATACGAAGCCAAAGCTTTGGCCAAAGAACTTGCGGAAGATATACAATATAGAATGAAGCGTTATGCAATTGCTTAAGTCATTGTAGTAAAAATTACAGAGAATGGCTTATTGAAGATTACAAATTGAAATTAATTTTACTAATCGGAAAGAAAATTAGAGAAAAATTATTTTAGCGAATTTCACAAGTCGCAACTCGATGAACTACATCATTTTATCGATGTATTTAACCTATTTTTTTTAACTAAATTTTGTAGTGCTCTTTTCTTTGCTAAAAAGGTGCACTTCATCGACTTTATGAGTGTTTACAACAGATTTCAGACGTATTTTTTTTTTATTAGGTAAACTCAAAATATATTTGCCTTAGAAACAAATGTTAATTTTCCCTCAAATTAATGTTGTCCCAATGTTTCTAAAACGCTTAAACCTAAAGAATATGAAGAACAAGTACGATGTAATGTTGATTTTAGAAGGAACCTATCCATTCAATGGTGGAGGAGTTTCAACTTGGGCGCACATGCTGTGTAATAAAGTGACCAATGTCAATTACTCACTGTACTCAATCAACGCAGATTTCGAAGAAAAATCAAAATACGTATTAAGCGAGAATGTGAAAAACGTAATTCAAGTTCCATTATGGTCGCCATTAGAGCCGAAGGAATTGTTGAGTTATGGAAAAAAATACTACAAGACAGTAAACAAAAAAGAGCAAGAAGACGCCACTCAAATCGAGGAACAATTTATACCTATTTTTGAAAGATAACTGAATAGCATATACGATTCTTCGGTTGATGTAGAAGAAACAGATGACATCATTTTTGATATGTGGCAGTTTTTTCAGAACCACGATTACAAAAACACCATGAAGAGCCAGGTGGTTTGGAAGTGTTTCTGTAGTACAGTTTCTAAAGTCATTGAAAAGGATAATCATTACGAAGCAACTTTGTATGATTTTACAGTGGGGATGCGTTGGATTTACAGATTCTTAATTCCACTTTCAATTGATGTTCCGAAAGTTGATATTTCGCACTTGACACTTTCTGGATTCCCCGTAATTCCAGCGTTGGTTTTAAAATACAAATACGGTACGCCTATTATTGCAACTGAACATGGGGTATTTATTAGAGAGCGATTAATTGCAATTAACTCATCTGAATATTCCTTTTTCTTGAAGAATTTACTCATCAAATTTTCGGAATGTATTACAAAATTAGTTTACTACAAATCAGATATGATATTGTCCGTAAACAAATTTAATATGTCTTGGGAGAAGAAATATGGTGCAAATCCAAATAAAATTGACGTAATTTACAACGGAATTGATTCGGATTTGTTTGTTCCTGGCGCAAAGCCGGCGCACCTACAAAATGTACCAACCGTTGTTGCTGCTGCAAGAATTTTTGAATTGAAAGATATACTTACAATGATTAAATCTTGTGCTGTTGCAAAAAGGAGTATACCAAATGTTAGATATTTAGTGTATGGCGATAATGCTGCTGTACCACAATATACAAAGGAATGTAATGACCTCATAAAAGAACTAAAGTTAGAAGACAACTTTATTTTGGCGGGTTATCACGATAAACCACATCAGTTATTTTGTGAAGGTGATATTTCTATATTAACTTCCATTTCTGAGGGTTTTCCTTATACAGTTTTAGAATCAATGAGCTGTGGAGTTCCTGTTGTAGCAACCGATGTTGGTGGCGTGACAGAAGCCTTAGATAGTACGTGCGGTTTTATTTGTAAGCCTAAAGATTTTGAATCTCTTGGACAAAGTGTTGTAAACCTACTGCAAGACGATGTTTTAAGAAAAAATGGGCGAAAATGCACGCAAGAAAGTGATTGATAATTTTACCATCGACAAATTCATTAAAGAATACGAGATGGCTTATGAATTTATCATGAATAGAAAAGCGCAAGAACCAATTTATTTACATTCACACATGCAACAAGAAGCTATGGAAGCATCTTAGAAGAACACTTTGTTTAACTTAACCAGGATAGACCCCAATCTACAATGGAGAATCATTTTACAAACATTAAGTCTTTAATTGAAAAAACTAAAGACAAAATCGGCAAGCCCGTTAGTAGCGAAGTTGTTGAAGCAACAATTGAGTCCTTAGGTATCAGAGAGAAAGATACTAAGGATGATTTTGGTTTTAATTCAATAAAGGATTTAGCTGCGTTAATTTATTATGAATTAACAACAGACAGTTACTATATCGGCGCCAAAAATGAAAAAGAAATTGAAGTTGAAAAGACACAACCAAAAGTCATTCAACTGAAAGACTATTTCAGAGTGAAAACTCAGATTTTTATTCAGTACTACTCATTAGGAATTTTTCATTTACTGCCAGTACTGATGCAAATTGCAGCAATTATTGTATTTGGCTACTCACTTTGGACATATGTTGGTTTTAATGAAATTCAATCTACAGCAGTTGTTTTAGGAGTTGTAATTGGTTTAGTTTCAACTGGTGGATTTGTTCAAGTCATTGGAAAGCAAGCTTCGTTCTATTGGAATTACGAAGATTATCTGATGACAAATAAGACAATCAACTACTTGCACAAAGTCGGAATGCTCTCGATTTTCTTTGTCTTGACGACCATTTTCCTCGTAAATTTCTTTTTCCACATTTATCCGTATGAAATTTTATTTGTAGTTTTTGCCTATGCATTCTTTGTGGGGATGCTTTTGTTGATGTTAGCGCAATTGTAGACTATCAAGCAGCGATGGGTCATAACTTTCGCTATTTTGCAGGAACTGCCGTTTCGATTTTTCTGAAGGAAACTAGCAACTTGTTGATATTTGTGACGCATTGGATTGGAATTGCTGTTGCGATTGTGATTGTGAAGATTTTCTTGATGGTCTATTTTGGGAATCTTACAAAAAATAAGAAGTCAATCAGCGGGAACAAAATTAAAGTGCCAGTTCTCTTGTACCATAATTACCAATATTTCTTTTATGGAATATTTATTTACGTATTTATTTTCATAGATAGAATTATGGCTTGGTCTTCAGGAATCAATGGAAATCTACCATTTCTAGTTTATTTTGAAAAAAATTATTGAATTAGGGATGGATTTGGCTATTTTAGTTTTTTTATTGCTCGCCGGAGTTCTAGAATATAGTATCGCATCATTCACAAGATTTATTGATATCGGACAGAAAATTACAGATCATAAGACGCCTGAAGTGTTTAATAATCAACTTCGTAAAATGTACTGGCAGCAGGTGGCTTTGCTTTTTGTCACTAGTACACTTGCTTTTATTTTTATCTATTTCATCATCAACGCATCCTGGGGATTTGAAGGCCAGTTTAATGAAACATTGGTGCAATTGAGTATAAAAGTTTGTGTAATAGGTGGTTTGGGTTATATTCTCTTAGCGTGGGGAATGTTGAACTCACTATATTTATTTACTTTGGGACAATCCAAAAAACCTTTAAAGGCCATCATTTATGCTTGTCTTTTGAATATCTTATTAGGTTTTGTCTTAAGTAGATTTTTCGCATATGAGTATAGTGTTGTTGGTATGCTATTGGGTGCTGCACTTTTTGTTGCTCTTACTTTGAAAGCAAATATCAATTATTTTAAAAACCTTGATTACTACTACTATGCAGCGTATTAAGGTACTTCTAATAATTATTCCACTTATTTTAGTTTTTAATTCTTTTCAAGACGATATGAAAAAAAGTACCGTATTATTTTGTTATGGAAAAACGAATCCTATCGGAGTGAAAGATTATAAGTATGTTATTTTAGAATCAAAGCATTATAATAGTAAAGATGTAAAGATCATTCGATTGCAAAATGATAAAGTTTTTGCCTATATCAGTCTCGGAGAGATAAATGAAAGTTCAACACATTTTGATGACTTTAAAAAACATACAATAGGCAAGAATGAAATTTGGAATAGTCATTACATAGACCTAGAGTCAAAGAAAGCAAGAGAGACTTTGATAGAAATGGCAGATGAGATTTTTGCATTTGGCTACGATGGTTTGTTTTTAGATAACATCGATAATTTCACCATTCATGGACCACAAAAAGATCAAGCGGAAAAAGTGATTGATTTAATTGGTGCAATAAAAGAAAAATATCCGAAGAAAATGTTTATTCAAAATGCAGGTTTAGATTTGGTAGAGCAAACCTCTAGATATGTTGATTTAATTGCAATTGAATCGATTGCGACGGACTACAGTTTTAAAGATAAAAAATGCAATTTGAGAGAAAAAACTATATTTGAAGCAAGCTTAAATCGAATCAATACAATTAGCGCAACTTATTCGATTCCTTTTATTCTTATTGAATATGCAGATTCGAAGGATTTGGTAGAATTGGTAAAGAAAAGAGTTGAACCCACTGGTTACGATTTTTTTATTGGAACCATTGATTTGCAAACTATCCCAAAATTTAATTAGTAAACACTATGATGTTTTTAACAAGTTCAATATTATTAGGTTTTATAAGGCTATGCTTTATACTGCTTTTTTTATTCTACTTGAATAGGAAGTTTGTCAATGTTTCTAAGCATGTTCATTTTATGGATTTCCTAGTAATGAATTGGTTTCGATACGCGACTGTTTTGGTAATTGTAATTTTCATCTTGGTTGAAGCAGACGCGTACAATCTTTTCAATTGCTTTTTTATATTTCTTCTTTTGATCGGCATTGATATTATTGGATTCAAAAATTTAAGAAATTCCAAGCATTACTTCACGACGCACATCAGAACGGCTCTTCTTACTTTTTTGAGGAATATTGAGAACAAAAGGTCTTTCTGGAGTTGGTTTTCATTAGATCGGACCAAAGTAAAAAATGATGAAAACAACAATTTTATTTTAATACTTACGATAATAATTGGTGGAATTACTTTCTTGAGCCGTTATTATTTCATTATTTACGATAATTACTCACTTTCAGATGCTTGGATTTACGACTTAAATAAGGTAATTCAATTTGATAATCAGTATTGGTTTACTTATGAGTTAGCTACAGACGCAGAATTGGCAATCGTCAATTTTTATGGGAAAATAACTGATGTTAGCCCAGAAATTGCGCTACAAGTGATTGCAATTCTTGAATCTACCTTATTGGCAGTTATTATATTTTGGATTATTAATAAATTAACACCATCCAAATTTATTGCACCGACTATCGCTGCACTTTTTTTAGTTTGGTATATGTTTTAACTCCTTTAAATGTTTACTTTTTATTAAAAGGGAATCCTACATTTCTTGCTTTAACTTTTGCCTTACCAGCATTTGCATTTTATTTAAAACCAAAATTATATCGGGTGCCTCCGATGAATTATTTTTTTAGCTTTCTATTTCTTTTTATTACTATAGGATTGATTGATTTATTTACGCTTTGTATTTTAATTCCACCCTTTTTAATCATTGGATTGCTATTTACCAAATGGAAACATAAGAAAGACAATTTCATTGCAATTTTTGGATATGTCGTTGCCATGGTTATTTTGTATGGAATATACAGTTACGCATGTTATTTTCAACGGGCAGATATTCTTGAGTATCTCCAAAATAATTTACTCTCCATTAGTTCTTACACGTATGTTCCGCAATTGATATTGCCATACAGCGAAATTATTCGATACGCTCAAATCTCAACAGGAATTGGATTCTTAATTGTAATGGTCTTGGTCATATTCAGAAAAGAAAACTGGCGGGCTACTATTACTTTTTATGCCTATTTCAATTTTCTGATCCTATTGACTTTTATAAAAAGCGAATGGTTGGACATTGATATGTTGAATAACTCAATCTCTGTTTTTCTACCCATTATTTTAGGTCTAAATATTTCAACAATTAGCCGAATTATCAATTTTGGATTAGGTAGATTTAAGAAGTTTAGTCCAGTTACTGTTGGCCTTATTTTTATCTCAATGTTATATGCTTCATATTATTACCAAGAAAAAAGTATTAGTTCATTAACGATATCTGACCAGACACCAAAGCAAATTCTAAATGCGTACGATAAAATATCTCAAACTTTTTTTCGCAATTCGTATTGTGTTGTAAATGACCCGGCAGCCCAAGTGATCAGTAATAATTCTCATTTTTTTATGAATTACGATTTCTTTTTGAATGACTATCCAAAAATAGATTTGATTAATACAAAGCATAAGAAAGACCCTAATTTTCTAGTAAAGAATCCACAGTATTCTTTGTCGAAAAGTGTCTTGGTTTTTGTCCTAAATGAAACTGCAAACAATGAATCAAATAGTTTTGCCGAAAACAAACAGTTGCAAAAGGAATTAATTGCTAATATTGAACTGTTTAAGAAAAGAGGTCGTCGTGTAAATTTATTTTACGACAGCGAAATTCTCAAAGTATACGAAATTATAAATGAACCAAGAGAAAGTAAGATTTCTGAATTGATATTTTAAGTATGAAATTTATAACAATATCACATTACGTTTTGTTTGGAATGGCAATAGCCCTTTCATTACTTCTTGTTGGGTGTGAAGGGCTCGATGATTGGTCGGACCTGAAAAGTATTGAACTTTTTAATACGAAGGATGCAGCAAACGCGAATCAAAAGGCCTTTAAACGATATACTGCGCCGGTTTTAAGTTCACAAGCAGTGATTCAATTTATTTATGATCCAAGTTCCAAATCGAGTAAGGTATATAATCAGGAAATTAGAAAGGTTTGCGACTACGCGAAATTGCCATTTAATTCGCTAAATATTAAGACTTGGAATTCAACGCTGAAAGTAGCTCCAACAACAAGAATTATAGTGGTTTATGATACCAAGAAATTGAATGATGCCTCTGTAGAAGTACTTATTAATTTTGTATCCAATGGAGGTACACTTTTTATCCCATTCGCTAACGAAGACAAGAGAATGGCATTCTTATTAGGGTTTAAACCAGAAGCTGAGTATGGAACTGATGATAAGGCGGCTGGTTGGTATTTCAATACGCCAGTCTTGCCAAATATGTCGGGAAAGAGAATTGCTAAGGATTCTAAACTATACGGATTTGCTGGACAAAATTTTTCAAGTAAAGTCAAAGTACTCGCTACGGCTGCTAATAATCCTAATTACCCCACTGTGATTGAAAATCCAATTGGTTCAGGGAGAGTAATTTTATTTAACACATCTGGAGATTTTTCAAAAGTAGATAGAGGATTTCTTTTTGCAGGAGTTCTAAAAGGTCTAGAAGGAATTCCTTATCCTATAGCCAATGCTTCGACAATTTTTCTCGATGATTTTCCGGGACCACAATATGATATAATTGCTGAACCAATAAAGTCGGAGATGAATATTACAACCTCTGATTTTGTACAAAAAATCTGGTGGCCGGATATGCGTGAATTAGGTAAGGAGTTCAAAATTCCATATGCAGCCATGCTAACGTTTGACTACCGTAATAAAATTGTTCCTCCTTTTACTTTGGATCAATGGAATTCAAAAAAAATCAAAACGAAAAACAAAAACAAAGATAAAGTAGAATCTTTGCCTGATTGGTTGGTCAATGATGTGAAGAAAAACGGACATGAACTAGCGTTCCACGGATACAATCACGTCTCGTTACTCAAAAAATTATGGAAAAACCCGAAGTTTATTGAGACGTCGATGGGAACCATCAAAAAGAAATGGGAGATTAGTAACTATGGTCCTTTACCAGTTACTTACGTGCCACCATCTAATGATATTGATCGCATGGGAATTAGAGAACTTAAACGTACCATGCCATCACTAAAATACATGTGTAGCTTGTATATAGGTAACTTGGAAGATGGGGGAGATCGAGAATTCGATTATGATCCATTTGAAAACAACTTTTTTGATTACCCAAGAATTTCCAGTGGTTTTTATATGCATGACGATGAAAAATACACCATCCAATCTATGTTTTTGTATACTGGAATTTGGACTCATTTCGTTCACCCTGATGACGTATATCAAATTCCTGCAACAGCAGATAAGCGAGCCGCAGGGTATTCTTTGCGTAATCAATTCAATTTAGGGTGGAGGAAGACTGCAAATTCGGATAAAGCATTATTTCCGGAGTTTAAAAATTACTTAAAACAATTAACTGCAACGTATCCGCAAATGCGATTTGTGAACGGTGATGTCGGCGGTAATCTTGTTATGAATTGGAGAGCTTCACGGTATTCACATGCTTCAGAAAAAGGCTTGTATACAGTAAAAGAAATCAATGGATCAGAATCTGGTAAGAAATATTGGTTTATGTATTGTAGTCCTAAAAATGCGGATAGAGTAGACACACAGCTTAAGAGTCAGTCTGTGCTTTATTCAAAAACACCTTTTATGGATGGATATCTTTATTCGGTCTATTCAAATAAATCTAAGTTAACGGTTATAGATTTACTTTATAAATCTCCAAAAGAAAAGGCAAAACAGGCAGCTATCACAAACTTGGTTCGAGCAGATTTTGCAAAATTTAATGTAGATGTCAAGAATTTCTTGAGTGGCGGAGAGTGGGTCGATAACTACGAGAAAAACTTCAAAATTGAAATGGAGGCGCTAAAGAATAAGATGTTGTCGAGCTCCGAAATTGACCCGAAAGATTGGAATAAGTATGCAGACTATATGGCTTCTGAGAATAAAGGGGATGAAGTGTGGAAGATGTATGAAGATTTTGTTGTTAAAAATCCTTCAAAGAATAATATTTTGTATTCAGGAGAGCTGGATAAAATTATTGAATATAAAGATGAAATAGCGCACGAAAAATGGTTAAGCGAGCAGATAAAGGTTTCTCCAGAAGATAAGAAGTTATTGAAGGCCTATATAGAATCTTTTGACAACGAACAAAATAAAGAGAAAATCAAAAGTGTATTGAAAGCATTGGCTAAAGTTGAGCCCAATCTTGAAAATTATAAAAAATATTTAAAGCATTTATTAGAATATTTTCCTGAAGAAGCAATTGTCGAATTAGAGAATAAACAGCCAACTAAAGATTTATCAGATTTAGCGACCGCAATCGTTTGGCTTTACGCTGATAATGCCGACTATAAAAAGGCGATTGATTGGTCGGAGTTTAGTAGCGAGATTGATTTTGTAACTAAAATGACCTGGTATATCTCAGCGGGTCTGTCAGACGAATTGGAGCCAGTGTATAAAAATATATTGCTGAACATCCAGAGGATGAGATTGCAACTGTACTGATGAGTAGCGTATATCACGAACAAGGACGATTTAAAGATGCATGGGTTTTGGCTAATTCATTAAGCAACATCTACGAAAAAGAAGATTTGAGAAAAACCTTAAATATAGACGTTGTTTTTGAAAGTATGGATTTACAGCAAGATTTGATTGCTAATCATGCTGAGCTATTTTACCCAGATGTTCTTAAGAAATTGATGAAAGATATTCGATTGGCAAAAGGTAATTTTATTGATTTTAATTCTTATTTGGAGACTAACCAAGAAAATCCTTCATTCCAAAGAAATTTGATTTCATATAATATGTATGACAAGAAAGGTTTCATACACGGTATCGGAATTAGTTATTCAAAATACTATGAACTAGAAACCACTAAAAAAGTTTACGAAGACAATACAGACAATAACACAATGGGGTTGGAGTACAAAATAACTTCTCCGTTAAAAGAGAATAAACCTCAATATTGGAGTAGGGCTAGAGTAGAGTTAGACAAAAAATCAAACTCATATTACCAGTTTGGCGCTGGAATTTCATCTTCTAGAGAGCGTAACTTTAAGTCAGCCGAGTTTAATTTGTTTCCTGTTGAAACAGCTCCAGCTCTAAATCAAAGTATTTATCAAATGCAATTGAATTTGTATAAAGATTTTTACATAGGTAAATCGATTAACGCGAGCGTTGCCGTAGAAGCAAATTATTATACAGAAGGATTGTTGTCACGAGATACAATAGGACCTCCAATCAATCCGAATCGAATGATGAATCCAAATAAATTGCACTTTAGAAAAGTAATCACAGATTTAGGAAATGGCGTTACACAAGTGGATGATATTGACGACGGTTACGACAGTGCATTAACATTGAGACTAATGTGGGATAAGGGCATTGAAAAGAAATCTAAGTTAGTTCCTTTTGTTGAATCTCAAGTAGCATTTGGATCAAGAGATTTGAGCGTTGGATATCCTTATTGGATTATTAAAGAGCGTTTATACGGTGGAGGAGGACTTGCATGGGAATATAATACAGCGACATTTACTTCCAGAATTGAAGGAGGTATTTTTGCTGACACTTTCGCGGGCAATTTCGAGAGGTTTACTGCTCAGTTGTCGTACCAATTGTTTGATTTTACAGCCTTAACTTTTTCGGCCGAAGTGTTTCAGCAATCTACTTTTTATTCGAACGCCATTCAGTTTGGAATTAAGCACAATTTCAAAAAGAAATACATAAAGAGAAAGAAGTAAAGGATACAAATTACTAAGAAAAGAAAAGGGATGTTGATTTAATCAACATCCCTTATTTTTTTTAACAAAAACTAAATCTAGTGTTTCACTATGATTTTGCGAGTATCCTTTATAGCGCCTTTGCTTAAATCAACAAAATACAAACCATCAACTAGGCTACTTGTATTTAAAACTACCTTATTATTACTAATTATTGTATTTGGTACTTTTATTAACTGACCGAGTGAATTATAAAGTGAAATCTCATATTCATTCAAGTCGTTTAATTCTACTGTCAGTTCATTTTTGGCAGGAACAGGATAAAGAGACATATTTAGCTTTGCACTATTGTAAAGGCCTAATGTCGTATCAGTTACATTCAGCGTGTGATCCAAACTATTATATCCTGTGTTGCTTTCCCATAGATTTTCGTTTGCGAATCGAATAGCATATTCTGATCTCGATGCTAAGGTTGGGGAACTATCAGGCAATTGCAAATACATTTTGTAATTTCCTGTAACTAAACCACTAGGCAAAGTCAAATTTTCTGTGATTGTGATATCATTTGGACCAAGCCACAATCTAGGATCACTAGTCATCATCATTTTATAGACCTGATTTGTGGTGAGGTTTTTCAGTACAATATAGGCATTACGTTCGTTGAAAGGAGCAGCGTAACCATGATTTTTAATAGTAAGAGTAAATGACAAAGTGGTTCCTAATGTAACAGATGTTGGCAATTGAGCAGTTTTTAACTGGAAACGGTAACCAAGATTTTTCTGAATTTCTGTAAAACAATTATTTGCTTCAAAACCATCAATGACTTCAGGATAATAATCTAAATTTAGGAACGACCAATGAAATTTGTTCATCTCAAAAATAGCAGTTGCACAGTCCGTTCTTGGCGAATTTAAATCACAGGTTTCTCCACCCATAGGAACAAATTTGGTTTCCTGCGCTAAATAAGGATATTCTGCTACAACATCATCATAGGTTCCATTATCATCAGCAGTTGCTAAGAAACAATCATTATGATGACCTAATCTTGCTAAATTGGACTCACTAAATGCTTGAGAATTTGTCAATGCATTTGGAGAATACAAGTCTTGTTTAAAGCAGGTTTTCTTAACTGAACCATTCTATTTGCTGGTAGTGCATTCAAAAGAGCATTGACAATATCTTTTCTGTGATTGATGTTTGCAGTTGTTAAATTAGTTTGATTGTAACCCCAACCACCAAATTCGGGTTGACTAGTTGCGTACCATTCTCCCCAGGTTCCTATAAATCCAGCTTGTACAGCAGCAATAACGTCTGAATTCAACGTGAAGTAAGGTTGTAGTTGCTGAATATGCTGTAAAATAAGTGCCTTAGACGCATCTTTAGGACTATCACTACTATTATGCGAGTAAGTAAATCTAAGAATGCACTTTAATCCAGCATTTCTTAATTTATCGAAGTCGCTTTGCATACTGGCAAGATATGCGTCAGAAATTGGAGTAGTCTTAAAATCATTTAATCTATAATTTCTATAGATTAAAGTAATGTTATTATTCAAGCGATAATTAGTAAGTTCAGTTTGATTCAAACTAGAATTAGAAGAACCAAATTTAAAAAAACCTCTTTCAGGATTTGAAATTACAGCATTTGACAACGTGTAAGTCTTAGTCACGGTTTGGGCGCTAATAATTAAACTTATCAGCAATCCCAAGATTGCAAAATATTTTTTCATAGTTTCTGGTGATTTGCGGTTTTGGTAATAGGTAAAAATTGGTATTATTCAACGAGTTCAAATTTATATAGATTAAATACACAAAACATCGACGAAAGTGTTAAAATTTTTATTTTCATCGACGAAATGCATCTTTTTAAATTTTTTGTAGGAATTTTAGCTTGATTATATTTGATTTTGTACGATTATCATTATTAATCCATTAAATAAGTTTTTAACAATATGGTTTGTAGTTGTTTATAACTCCATTTAGAAGTTGTATTTTAAATGTATCGTTTCTTTTTTTGTGACATAAATGGTTAGTGTTGACTGAGTAATGTTATTTCATTATTAAGGTTGATGTCGCATTATAATTTATATTATGTAAAATAGAAAATAATTGATTTTGATCTTTGTAGCAGAATATTCGCTTCCCTGCGTCTTATAATTTAATGGTATCTTTTTGTTCTTAATGCAACTTTCTAAATCAATGTTTGTTATTTTTGCAGTGCTTAGTGCATTACAAAAAACTTATACAATTACAATATGAACGCTATCGCAGAAAGAATCGCGGAATTTCTTAAAGAGTTTCCACCTTTCAATAATTTATCAATAGATGAACTGAAAATGGTGTCATCTAGCATACGCGTCATCAACTTAGAAAAACATAAAGTACTATTTCAAATTAATGATCTATTACATGATAGTTTCTACGTCGTCGCTTCTGGGGTAATCAATTTGTCTGTGATATCAGATGCTGAAGAAACATTATTAAACAAGTGTCTTCCTGGAGATGTTTTCGGATTGCGCCCCTTTTTTGCCAAGAACAACTACAAGATGACAGCAAAAGCTCGAGAAGAATCTGTTGTCTATGCAATTCCGATTGCCACTTTCAGGCCTTTCGTGGCGCAGAATGCCGAAGTCTTGAATTTCTTGTTAGAAAGTTTTGCCAATAACTCTAATGATCCAAGAGATATCGAAAGTAAAGGGAAGTTACTTTCGGACAATGTTGTTTTAAATGCACCACAATCTGACCTACATTATCTGCAATCTCTTTCATATAACAGAACACCAATTAAGGTTTCTTCTTCTAGTATGGTGCGCGATATTGCCCAATTAATGACTGACAATCTTACTAATAGTGTATTTGTTTCAGAAAACTCCTTTCCTATTGGAATTATTACGGATACCGATATGCGATCCAAGATTGTAACTGGACGGTTTCCGATTACATCAACGGCAGATAAAATCATGTCGTCACCAGTTATTACTGTAGCGGAAAATGTGTCATTAGCAGAAGCGCAGCTATTGATGTTAAAGAATAACGTGAGTCACCTCTGCGTTACTCAAGACGGATCTGAAAAATCAGACATAAAAGGTGTTATTTCAGAGCACGATTTGATTGTTGCCCAAGCTAGTAATCCAGGAGTTCTCATTAAAGAAATAAAACGATCTAGAGATGTACAGGACTTAAAACAAGTTCGAAATCGATTGACTGAGATTATTCAAACCTCAATTTCTAAAAATATTCCGCTTCCTCATATTTGTAATATTGCAGGAGAAATTAATCTTGCAATTGTAAAAAGAGCAATCGAATTAGCGATTCTTGATCTAGGTTCTCCTCCTGCCAGATTTGCATTTTTGTGCATTGGAAGTCAAGGTCGAAAAGAGCAACTATTGCTTACTGACCAAGACAATATCCTCATTTTTGAAGATGTCGCAGCAGATAAATACCGTGATGTTAAGGATTATTTTCTAAAGTTATCCAAGAAGGCAGTCGATACCATCGAAAAAGTGGGATATAACCCTTCGAAGAACGGATATAATGCTAGTAATATTTTATGGTGTAAATCATTGACAGACTGGGTAAAACAGTATGAAAATTGGATGAATACACCAGGAGAAATAAGCAATGAAATAAGCAGTATATTTTTCGATTATGAAATTGCTTTTGGTGAACCAAAGATTGAAGAAGCAATCACAAATGTTATCTTTAAGAACATCAAAAAACAAACACTATTTTTTGATTATCTGGGGAATGATGCTATTAGAAAGCCTGCACCACTGAGCTTCTTTAAAAAATTCAATGTAGAAGAAGAAGGAATTAATAAAGATAAGTTCAACATTAAGATAAAAGCCCTAATGCCACTAATTGATGGCGCACGCTTGTTTACAATGAGTAACAATATAAAAGGAATCAATAGTACTTTTATGCGTTTCAAACAACTAGCGATGGAAGATCCGAAGCATGCTGATATTTTTCTTAATTGCGCAGAAGCGTTTCTAGTACTGTCAAAATTTAGAACTTTAGAGGGTTTGAGAAATGATAATTCGGGTGAATTTATTACTATCAATGAGTTGTCAAAAGCAGATCGTGAAATACTTAAGAATGCATTGGCTCCGATGAAAGACCTTGAGGAATTAATTAAAGATACTTTTCAATTGACTCAATTTTCCTAATTATGCTAGATTGGATCAAAAACTTAAATAAAGAATATCCTGAATTTTGGAAAGATTATAGCGCGAAATTCGAGCGAAAATCCAATCGTTTCGTGGTATTAAGTACGGAAACAACTGGACTAAATGCGAATAAGGATGTCATCTTATCTATCGGGGCTGTTGCCGTTGAGAATAACACTATTGTGGTGAGCGATTGCTTCGAAGTGATACTTTTGCAGTACATTTTTTTGCATGACAATGGACTTTCAAATGAGTTTATCGTTGAAAGTAAACTGCCAAAATTAGGCGAGCCTGAAGCGATTCAAGCATTTATCGACTTTATCGGAAATTCAATTTTAGTGGGGCATCGTATTCATTTCGATATCGATATGATCAACGAAGCACTCTATAAAATGGGATGCAGTCGCATCAAAAATGAAGCAATTGATATCGAAATTATGTATAGAAAGTTAATTGACAGTACAGATAAGCAATTTTCAGTCGATGAGTTATGTAAAGTATTTAAGGTTGCAAAAAACGATCGTCATTCTTCTGCGGAAGATGCTTATACAATAGCCTTGTTGTTTTTAAAACTAAAATCGAGATTGGGCATTGATATTTAATTGAATTCTCCGCTCGTGAGCGCCATGATGCGTAATAGAAACCGGGTTATTCGAGAACTTAGCGTGAGGAATACCATATTGGTCTTTAAAAATATGACTGGAATGAATGGGTTGAATTGATTGAAAATCATTTGAATGTAGCGTTGCCTCTGTGTAAATAAATCCGGATGTCACCTCCGTTCTTGTAACATATGCTAATCCTTCAATCGTTACCAATCCAAAAAAATGTTCTTTCTGCAGCTTGATTTTGTCGCATTCGATTCGCTTTGGAATGAACACTCTGTTTTTGGTTTGCCGATGGTAAATCTTGTAAGCAGCTTCTTTCCTACTCCATAAATTCCAAACCATAACTTCCGGATTTTCAGACAAGAAAATTATTTTCTGTTCATTTTCTGTAAACAGTTTCTCCAAAAATCGTTTTCGTTTCCAGTTGCTTTCAATGCGAGTGCGTTCTAAGTCAATAATATCATTTCCTATCATGATTGCTGCAGCTTTGATTCAATAATCTCTATGGCCGACTTCACATCTAGCATTTTTCCCATCGATTGATCGTCGATGACAATTTGAAAAGCATCTTCAATATCCAAAACGATATCAACTAAATTCGCAGAATTAATTTTCAGATCATTAATAAAATCAGTCGAATCTGAAAGATTGTCAAATGCCTCTGTCTCCTTTGTGAATGGCTTTATGATACTCTTGAGCCGTTCTATTATTTCTTCTCGTTCCATATTATTGTTTTTCAAATTTTTTAAAAATGACACATCCATTGACGTCGCCAAAACCAAAGCTCGCTTTTGCAATGATATTCAACCTTGCTTTAAACATCTTTTGCGGAATTTTTGAACTTCCAATTAATGCCTCGATGTCTGAATGTAAATCTTCACAGTTTGTATTTGGAAAAACAAAGTCATGATATAATTCCAATACTGTGGCAACACACTCAATTCCACCAGCAGCGGATAGACAATGTCCCACCATTGATTTCAATGAATTAATATAAGGAAAATGTTCCCCTTTTCGTTTTAGCGCTTCAGTCCAATTTTTAATCTCTAAACTGTCTTTTGAAGTCGCCGTTAAGTGTCCGTTGATGGCATCAATTTCATCAGCATGAATATTGGCATTACTCAATGCATCACATATGCACTTTTGCACCGCGTTTGAATTTGGAGCGGTCATCGTACCTTCGCCCCTTTGCCCTCCTGAGTTGATATTTCCACCCAAAACTTCCCCATAAATTCTAGCACCGCGCCCTAAAGCTGTTTCTAGATCTTCTAACAACAGTGCTCCTGCTCCACTTCCCGGTACAAATCCAGAGGCAGTAGCACTCATTGGTCGTGAACCTTTCTCTGGACTTTCATTATGCTTAAAAGTACAAACTTTCATTGCGTCAAATCCACCCCAAATGTACGGCCCAGAATCACTCGTACTTCCCGCTAGCATGCGCTTCGCCTGACCCGATTTGATTCTTTCATAAGCCATTAGAATGCTTTCTGAACCTGTCGTGCATGCCGATGAGTTGGTTGTTACTTGATTCCCTAAACCTAATTTTCCACCTAAATACGCACTAACGCCACTATTCATGGTTTGCGCAACGGCTGTGCTTCCTAATCTTCTGGTTTGTAAATCATCAATCTTATAAATACTTTCTCTAAATTTTTCAATTCCAGAGGTTCCAGTTCCGAAAATTGTTCCAGAATCCCAATCTGGATTATCATTTATCGCCATCGGTAACCCAGCATCTTGCCAAGCTTCCATTCCAGCCATAACGCCATAAAGAATTCCACTTGCATTGAAGTTTCGCAGTTCTAATTCAGAAAAATACTGCAGTTTCATTTCATCAGAAATAATTGGTTTACCTGAAATTTGACACGAAAACTGTAAATCCGCTAATTCTTGATCGAAACGAATACCCGATATTCCATTTTTGATTGCATGTAAAAATGCCGCAACCCCTACTCCATTCGGTGCAACAATGCCTAAACCAGTTATGACAACTCTCCTATTCATATTATTTCAAAATCATTCCTGAAATCATACCACTACAAACCAGTTCATTATTTTCATTTGTCATGAATACTTTGCATTTTAATTTCCCAAATCTGAAGTATATTTTCTCGGATTTCACAGTTACTTTTTCGTTGGGATACACAGGTTTATAAAATTCAATATCAACTGATGTTAAGGATATTAGCTTTTTTGTATTCAACGCATCATTTATTAAAAACAAACCCAAACATACCACACCAATTTGCGCCATAACTTCCGTTAAAATTACACCAGGTGTTACAGGATTTCCTTTGAAATGTCCTTGATAAAACGCTAGGTTTTGATCAAAAGTATAAGAACCCTCAACGCCATTTTCATCGATGTGATATAGCTCATCAACAAACAAAAATGGTCTGTCGTAAGGCAATTTTGCTATGATTTCGTTTGTAGTCATTCTCATTAAAATTCTAACAGTACTTTTTGTGCTGAAAACCCTGGGCCAAAGCTTAGCATTAATCCTTTTTCTCCTTTCTTTGGCTGATTTTCCATGATTTTTTCTAACACATATAATACGGTGGCGCTCGACATATTGCCATAGGACCGTAATATTTCTTTCGTTGCGTCGATATTTTTCCCCAATCCTAAAAACAACGCTTCGACCGTTTGTACGATTTTCTTTCCTCCTGGATGAAAAATCAAATGGTCAATAGCTTCTATCGCTAACGCATTCTTCGCTAAAAAGGGATGAATTATGTTTGGAAAATGCATTGCAATTGTTTCCGGAACTTCAATATCCAAAACCATTTGAAGACCGGAATTGGTTAGTTTGAAACCCATCATATGTTCATTGTCAAAAAAATGATACATCTCATCATCTAGTATATGCGGACCAATGGCATCTGCTTCTGAGGACAGTAGAACGCAGGCCGCGCCATCACCAAAGATCGCTGCACTTACAATATTAGCCATCGAGAAATCATTCAATTGAAACGTTGCAGTTGGCGATTCTACAGCAATTACCGCAGCGCGTTTTCCTGGATTGGCTTTCAGGAAGTTTCGTGCGTAAATGATACCGGAGATACCTGCAGCGCAACCCATCTCCGTAACAGGCAATCGCACAATCTCTTGTTTCATTTTGAGTTTATTGATGAGATAAGCATCTAATGACGGAATCATAATCCCAGTGCAACTTACGGTAATAATAAAGTCGACGTCTTCTGCATTCCATCTTGCTTTAGCTAATGCTTTTGTCAATACTTTTTCACCCAAATCAATAACCTCTCGGGCGTAAATCTCATTCTTATCTTCGAATGTAGAAGAAGTAAATACTTCCAGTGGATCCATAATTGAATATCGTTTGTCAACTGCCGCATTTTCGAAGATCTTCTTGACTTTCCGAATAAAGCGTTCCTCTTGCCCGACCAACCAAGTATCTAAAAACGGAATTATTTCCTCGGTATTTCGTGAATACTTGGGCAATTGCGTAGCGACTGTAGTTATTTTGACACTCATAGTTTAGTAATAATCCATTGATACCTATATGCCCATTTCCATTGAATAGATGAACTTGAATTTTTTAGATTATTTGAAAAAGCCAAAAGTTCTTCTTTTTTGAAACCCCTTAATATGGATGTCAATCCGTCTTTTTTCGACATTTCATTTAAATTAAAAACCATTGCAATCAACTGAAACAATCGATACGCAACCTTGCTTCTATGCAAATCATTAACAACAATTCCGAGCTTTGCATTTCTTTCTAATTGCTTTATTATCCAAACGATATCATTCTCTTTAAAATGATGCAAAGTCAAGGTGCATAGGGCAATATCAAAATTAATATTTTGAAAATTCAATTCAAAGATATCTTTTGAAAGGTACTCGATATTGGGATAGGATGACGAACATTCTTTTGCATAATTCACAGTAAAAGCATTTGCATCAACACCAATTAAATGAAAATTTCGTTCCGATTTTTGTGCATAATCTGCTAAAGTTCTTAGCATATCACCATTGCCGCAACCTAAATCGATAATTTTAATTATTTGTTCATTTGGGACTTCAGATATTAATTTTTCAACACCATTCAATGTCAATGCGTTGCCTCCTAAAAACTGATTGATTTGGGCAATTTTGTCTAAAGCATTGGTTAACTGCAATCCTTCTAAGGCAAAATCATCCATGATTTCGGGCGCATCGGTCCTGTATTTTGTACTTAAATTCATGAATTAGGTGCTTTTATGGGTTGGCCATGAGTGCTTTTGATTATTGCCTTTAGCAAAAAGGGAAATACGATTGACAGTTTTAGTATGGGTTCCGAAAGTATGGGCTGCCGTAATAATCTAGATAACCATCGACCAGTTCGGATTCTTTTTCTAAAATTCCGATTCCATTCTTGTGTATATTTTTCCTCAAGTAAACTTCTTTTTGCCATTGTTTTACTGCAGTAAACATCAATCAGTTCACACGCTATTTTAGCACTATGAATTGCCATCGCCATGCCATTCCCGCACAACGGATGAATCAATCCGGCGCTATCACCAATCATTAGAATGTGATTTTCTACTGGATTCTTTTTCTCGAACGAGATTTGACTGATCGTTAATGGTTTTTCAAAAATGGGGACTGCTTTTTCGAATATTTCTCCCAAAAAAGGATTCTTAGCAACGATGTTTTTTTGATATGCTTCAATGTTTTTGTGTTGCTTGAACGTTTCGTAATCGGCTAAATAACAAATATTTACTGTGTTATTCTCCACTTTAGAAACACCGCAGTAACCACCTTCAAAATGATGCAAGCCTACAAGATTATTGGGAAAATCAACTTTAAAATGTCCCTTCACCGCCAACCAAGGCGATTTTTTTTGAATGAAGGTTCTCCCTAATTTTTGATCTATATGAGAACGTTTGCCATACGCGCCAAGGACCATATCGGCTTGAATAACTTTATTATTCGAAAGTTCTATCGAAAACACATCCGCCATATATTCAATTGAATTGACGGTTTCGTGCAATATTTTGCAATTATTTCCAATGGCGATTTGTGATAGATAATCATCAAAAGCATATCTGCTAATTCCGAATCCGCCTAATGGTAGCAAGGTTTGAACTGATTTCCCGTTTCTAGTGGAAAAATGTAAATGTTCAATTTGAGTCGGTTGTAAAATTTCGGGATGGATGCCCAACCAATCTAAATAGGGAATCACTTCATTTGATATATATTCTCCACAAACTTTGTGTTTGGGAAAACTGTTTTTTTCAATAATGATGATGGAATAACCTAGTTTCGACAAATGAATAGCCGCCGTCAAACCCGCTAAACCAGCTCCAACGATTACTATTTTTGACTTTGTTTCCATAGAAAAGTAAATCTAGACAATTTACGTTCAGTGGAAGATTAATCAAGCGTTAAAAATTTATATAATTCACGGTAGACAAACAGCCACGAATGCACAAATGAAACTACTGTAGTTTTTATTAGTGAATTCGTGGCCGAAAATTTAATGCTTCTTGGCTTAAAGCTTTCCGTCTTTGATTTCTTCTACGATTTCGGGATTAAGTAAAGTAGAAATATCACCAAAATTAGAGAAATCACCTTCTGCGATTTTCCGAAGTATTCGTCTCATAATTTTTCCAGATCGAGTTTTAGGCAATCCCGAGACAAATTGAATTTTATCCAATTTCGCAATTGGTCCTATTTGGTCTGAAATCAATTGATTAATCTCAATAGACAAGTTTTTTCGATCTCTGCTTTCGCCAATTTCTTTCAAAATGATATAGCCATACAAAGCATTTCCTTTGATATCATGCGGAAATCCTACAATCGCACTTTCTGCAACCGCTGGATGTTCATTAATCGCATCTTCGATGGGCGCAGTTCCTAAATTGTGTCCAGAAACAATAACAATATCGTCGACACGTCCAGTGATTCTGTAATAGCCAACTTCATCTCTCAATGCGCCATCACCCGTAAAATACTTGCCTGGAAAGGTAGAGAAATACGTGTCTTTATACCGTTGATGATCTCCCCAAATGGTGCGGGCAATGGATGGCCAAGGAAATTTAATACACAAACTGCCTGCGACTTGATTGCCTTCAATTTCATTGCGTTTTTCGTCCATCAAAACAGGTTGAATCCCAGGTAATGGTAAAGAGGCATAGGTCGGTTTTGTTGGCGTGACGAATGCAATTGGCGATATTAGAATTCCGCCAGTTTCCGTTTGCCACCACGTATCTACTAATGGACAGCGCTTCCCTCCTACGTGATCGTTATACCAGTGCCACGCTTCTTCGTTGATAGGTTCACCAACGGAGCCAATGACTTTTAAAGAACTCAAAGGAAAACGTTGCACGTAATCTAAACTTTCCTTAGCTAAAGCTCTAATGGCTGTTGGTGCCGTGTAGAATTGCGTAATTTTATGTTTTTCAATGACTTCCCAAAATCTACTGAAATCTGGATACGAAGGAACGCCTTCAAACATCACCGTGGTCGCCCCATTTAATAGTGGACCATAAAGAATATAGGAATGACCAGTAATCCAACCGATGTCAGCAGTACACCAAAATATATCGTTTTCTTCGTAGTTAAAAACGTTTTTAAAAGTATAGGCGGTATAAACCATATAACCAGCCGTTGTATGCACCATTCCTTTTGGTTTTCCTGTAGAACCTGATGTATATAAAATAAACAATGGATCTTCTGCATCCATTATTTCAGCGACATTGTTATCAGAGGCTTTGTCTACAAGAGGTTGAAGCCAATGGTCTCGTCCTACTTTCATGTTGACGTTTGTATTTGTTCTTTTCGCAACCAAAACGGTTTCGACACACGGACATTTTTCGAGCGCTTCGTCAATAATTCCTTTTAGATCGATTGATTTATTGCCGCGATAACCTCCATCTGAAGTGATGACCATTTTACATTCGCTGTCATTAATTCGAGATGCAACAGCACTGGCGGAGAAACCAGCGAAAACGACCGAGTGAATGGCTCCAATTCTAGCGCAAGCCAAAACGGATACAGCTAATTCAGGAATCATTGGCAAATAAATACAAACACGATCGCCTTTTTTGATGCCTTGATCTCTTAAAACATTAGCCACTTTGGATACGCGTTCATGCAATTCGTTGTAAGTGATGTGCTGCGCTTCTTCTTTCGGGTCATTTGGTTCAAAAATGATAGCTGTTTTGTTGCCGCGGCGCGCCAAATGTCGATCGATGCAGTTCTTGACAATATTCACTTTAGCATCGGTAAACCATTTGATTTCCGCTTCGGCCATATTGAATTCCATCACTTTATCCCATAATTGATACCAGACAAAATTTTCTTCCGCGATTTTTCCCCAAAATTTGCGAGGTTCACGAATAGATTTATTGTAATGCTTGAAGTATTGTTCTAAGGAACCGATTTTATAGTAGCTCATGGCTTTTAAAAATGAATGAAATTAAATAGATTTTTACTGTATTATTTCGAATTATCGTATTCTCCCATCAAAGCATAATACCCAAAAGTCCCCAATCCAGTGACGATTAATGGTGTTAAGATAAAGAGAATGATAATGCCAAAAACCAAATCCTCCTGTTTATCAGAAAGCAATTTCGGCAATCCGAATTCAAAGATACAGAAGTAACCCGAAGCAACAGCTAGCGCAATCCATATCATTCCTAAAACTCTTTTTAATTGTTTCATGTGTATATACTTATTTTTTTAAAAAGTCAACCATATTTCTTATTGTACAACTTAGACATGTTTATTTTTATTACTATTTTGAATATAAATCATCCCAATCACAAAGCAAACAGATGCTACGACAATCGGATACCACAATCCTTCCAAGTAGAATTCGGGATTGCCATCGTCCTTTGCGTTAGTCACAAAATAAGTGGAAATCGCCGGAAGCAATCCTCCAAAAATGCCGTTTCCAACGTGATAAGGTAGCGACATTGAAGTATAACGTATTTTTGCCGGAAACATTTCAACTAGGAACGCTGCAATGGGTCCATAAACCATCGTTACAAAAATCACTTGAATAAAAATCAAGAAAATCAACATCCATTGATCGCTTGTATTGATGTTAACAACGGTTTTGGTTTCAACTTTTGGTTTTCCATCAACTATCAATGCTTTGCCATTTTCTAAACTAACCGTCTTTATTTGCAGCATTGACGTGCCATCTGTATAGGATTTATTGATGGTATAAACTGAATCCAAAACATGGTTCTTGTTTTCCTTCAATTCAGCCGAAAGCGTTGACTTTACATCAACTTCAGATTTATTTTCAACATTTGTAGTGGAATACATGCTTTTATAAATGGGTCGATAAAGTAATATGGCCAAAAGCATTCCTCCCATCATAATAAACTTCCGTCCCCATTTGTCACTCAACCAACCAAAGAAAATAAAGAATGGTGTTCCTAAAATGAGTGCGATTCCAAGTAAAGTGTCAACTTGCGAAGAATCAATATTCATAACCGTTTTCATAAAGTTCATGGCATAAAACTGTCCCGTATACCACACAACTCCTTGTCCCATGGTGGCTCCAAAAAGAGCTAACAGCACAAACTTCAAATTGTATTTGTTTCCAAAACTCTCTTTAATTGGATTGGTACTTGTTTTTCCTTCTGATTTCGCTTTGGCAAATACAGGAGATTCTTCCATATTGGTTCGAATTAAGTACGATACAAATACCATAATAATAGAAACCCAAAAAGGAACCCGCCAACCCCAATCGTCAAATTGTTCTGGAGTCAATAGGTTCTTCGTTGCAAGAATGACCATTAAAGAAATGAACAAACCAACTGTTGCTGTAGTTTGAATCCAAGAAGTCCAATAACCTCGCTGTCCAACAGGCGCGTGTTCTGCCACATAAGTTGCAGCGCCACCATATTCTCCTCCGAGTGCTAATCCTTGTAAGAGACGGAGAATCAAAACAAGCAACGGAGCTAGAAATCCAATCGTCTCATAACTTGGAATACATCCAATCAGAAAAGTAGCGCCACCCATCAACAACAGGGTTACCATAAAAGTATACTTTCTTCCAATCAAGTCGCCCAATCTTCCAAAAAATAAAGCTCCGAAAGGTCGAACAACGAAACCTGCAGCAAAGGTTGCTAAAGTTGATAAGAATGCTGCAGTGGGATTGTCTGATGGAAAAAATTTAGTAGAAATGACGACAGCCAAACTTCCAAAAATGTAAAAATCGTACCATTCGATCATCGTTCCCATGGATGAGGCTGAGATCACTTTCCAAATGCCTTTGGTGCTTTTATTTGTCATAGATAAATGAATTTCAGTCGAAAAATAGTAATTATTTGCTGAGTTTAGGAGTTTTAAGAATTATTTCGATGAGTCTATCATTTTAATCGATAATTTCACTTATTTTGTATAAATTATTTTCAAAAATGCAATACGACCCGCAAGAATTAGAACAAAAAGCCATTTATAAATTACTCTCTGGAATCGTTATTCCACGGCCCATCGGGTGGATTTCTTCTGTCAGTGAAGATGGCATTTATAACTTAGCGCCTTTTTCTTTTTTTAATGCGGTCGGTGATGATCCGCCTCATGTCATGTTTTCGGCGGGACGAAATAGCAATTCAAATCAAGATACCGTTCAGAATGTTCTGGCAACAAAGCAATTTGTAGTCAACATGGTCACGGAAGAATTGGTGGAACAAATGAACAAGACAGCGCAGGCAATTCCACCGCATGAAAGCGAATTTGAATTTGCTAATCTAACCCCAATCGCGTCACATAAAGTAAAACCACCACGCGTAAAGGAAAGCCCAATTACGATGGAATGTGAGTTAGTGCATCACTATACTTTGGAGAATAGTAAATTTGGCGGTTCAACAATATTGGTGGGAAGAATTGTACTTTTTCATATCGATGAGGAAATGATGCTGGAGGATTTCAAAATTAATCAAGAAAATTACCAACCAATTTCTCGGTTGGCAGGTTCAAACTATTCCAAAATTGGAGAAATATTCGCAGTAAAAAGAAATTAATATGAAAATAACAGTTATTGGCGGTGGTCCTGGCGGTTTGTATTTTTCGATACTATTGAAGAAAGCCATACCAACGTGCGAAATAGACATCTACGAGCGCAACAAAGCTGACGATAGTTTTGGCTTTGGCGTAGTATTTTCCGACGAGACCTTAAGTGAATTTCTCTCACGCGATCCTAAATCTTATGAATTAATCCGAAGCAAATTTGCATATTGGGATGATTTGGATGTGGCTCGTGACGGTGAAGTAGTGCGAATTTCAGGCAATGGATTCTGTGGTTGTTCTCGTAAAACGTTACTTCAATTGTTGCAACAACGCTGTGTTGAAGAAGGTGTTACTCTTCATTTTGAATCGAATGTAGAAAATCTTAGTTCATTCAAAGATTCTGATTATATAATCGCTTGTGATGGAATTAACAGCCCAATTCGCGACAAGAACGCAAAAGATTTTGGAACAAAAGTGTCACTTCAGAAAAATAAGTTCGTTTGGCTGGGTTCGACAAAACCGTTGGAAGCTTTTACTTATTTTTTCAAAAATACGATTCATGGTACTTTCGTTGCACACACCTATCAATACGAAGAAGGCATGAGTACTTGGATTTTCGAATGTTCTGAAAACACATGGACCAATGCTGATTTTGAAACTACAGACGAAAAAGATACCATCAAAAAATTATCGGAGCTTTTTGCCGAAGAATTAGACGGTCATTCCTTGATTTCAAATAGATCACATTGGCGACAATTTCCACACGTGACTAACGAGAAATGGTACAAAGGAAATATTGTACTTCTTGGTGATGCTAAAGCAACGGCCCACTACTCTATCGGTTCAGGAACGAAGCTAGCCATGGAATGCGCCATTGGCTTGGCGGATTCTATCATCGAATTCAAAACCAATAAGGCCAAAGTATTTGCTCAATATGAAAAACTGCGCAGAAATCGAGTTGAAATGATACAACATGCTGCCAATGTTTCCTTAGATTGGTTTGAAAATATGGATCGCCATATTCATCATGATTTTATGCAATTTGCCTTTGGAGTGATGACGCGTTCTAAAAAAGTGACGTATGAAAACTTAGCATTGCGAGATACTTCTTTTACGGATAAAGTACTGACGGAATTCAATTGTAGTATAGGCAATTTTAAAGTAAAAACGCCTGCTGCTTTTACGCCATTTGCACTACGAGATATGCGATTGATTAATCGAATTGTGATGTCGCCAATGGGGCAATATGCCGCTGAAAACGGATTGGTTAATAATTGGCACTTGGTACATTATGGCGCGCGAGCGACAGGTGGTGTGGGATTGATTTTGACAGAAATGACCGCCGTGTCCAATACAGGCCGAATCACTTTAGGTTGCGCTGGAATATGGTCTGAAGAACAGGCTTATAAGTGGAAAAAAGTAGTGAATTATGTTCATAAATACAGCAAATCAAAAATTGGAATTCAATTGGGGCACTCCGGCAGAAAAGGTTCTGTCAATGTGCCTTCGGTAGGCAAAGATATTCCGCTTGCCAAGCGTGGGTGGGATTTGATTTCAGCATCACCTATTCCATTTAATTCAGCAATGGCATCGCCAAGAGAAATGACATTGTCAGACATGGATACTGTGATTTCTGAATTTGTCAATGCCACCATCAATGCGGATGAAGTGGGTTTTGATATGGTTGAATTGCAGGCGCACCATGGATTTTTGTTAGCGTCATTTCTGTCTCCATTAACGAATATTCGAACCGATGAATTTGGAGGCCCTGTTCAAAATAGAATCAAATTTCCTTTGGAAGTTTTTAAAGCAATGCGTGAAGTTTTTACAGAAACCAAACCAATGTCGGTGAGAATTTCGGCTTCTGATTGGGTTGAAGATGGTATTTCTGAAGAAGATGTGATTTACATCTGCAATGCTTTTAAAGAAGCTGGTGCTGATATAATCAATGTATCCACCGGAAATACAGTCGAAAATCAACAACCGCAAGTAGGCCGTATGTGGCAAACACCATTCTCAGATTTGGTTCGAAATACCGTTCATATTCCGACAATAACAACAGGTTACATTCAAAATATAGATCAAATCAATACGATTTTGTTGAATGGAAGAGCAGATTTAGTAGCCTTAGGTCGACCGTTATTGCTAGATCCTAGTTTCGTGCGTCATGCCGAAGCTTATGAGCAATTTCAACCTTCAGATATTCCAAATCAATATATGGCTGGGGTGTCGCATCTGTTTCCCTATGAAGCAGCGGAACGGAAAGCTGTTGAAGGCATGAAGAAAGCATTAAAACCAGAAAGTCATAAACCCTAAATGAGAACTTCAATTTTTATATTGATTATGATGTCAATGTCAGTCCACGCGCAAACGGAAGACATCATCACTAGTGGCAGTTCAAAATTACATTATCGAATTTTCGGACACGGAAAACCAATGTTGATTATCAATGGCGGCCCCGGAATGAACAGCGATGGATTTATTACAATCGCCAAAACATTAACACGATACGATTTCCAAACTATCATATATGATCAAAGGGGAACAGGAAAATCTACGTTGGAACCGTTAAATTCAAAAACCATCACCATGGATTTAATGGTGGAAGACATGGAAAATCTCAGAATGCATTTGAATATAGAAAAATGGACTATACTCAAACATTCTTTTGGCGGCATCATGGCTGCTTACTATGCTACTAAGCATCCAGAAAACATTGATAAATTGATTTTGTCCAGTTCAGGTGGCATTAACATGGAGTTTACTTCGTATGTCGCGAAAAGACAACAAGCCAATCTTACAGAAGTGCAAAGAGATAGCTTGGCTTATTTTCAAAAGAAACAAAATAATGGTGATAGTTCGATTGAAACCAGGAAAGGACGTACTAAATATTTGGCGTTTGCTTACGTGTATGATCAATCGAAAGCGCCAGTTATAGCCGAGAGATTGCAGCAATTTAATGCAGAAATTAATAGTTTGGTTATTCAAGATTTGTTTAAAATCAAATACGATTGCTCGAAAAAATTTCTAAATTTTGACAAGCCAGTTTTGGTATTGCAAGGCAAGAATGACATTATCACGGTTGATACCGCTCAGAAAACAGCCAAAGCATTTCCAAATTCAAAACTTGTTCTGATGGATCATTGTGCGCATTACGGTTGGCTTGATGCACCGGAAGTCTATTTTGCTAGCATTCAAAGTTTTTTAAATAGTTAAGTCATGAAGCATTACGACGACAATTTCGCCCATGATTATTTGCCTTCATTTGAATTACAACCTAATTACATCCATAATTTACCGGAATTTCAACAACCAGAAATGTTGAATTGCGTTGAAAGATTACTGGATTATCATGTCCATTCCGGCAATGGAAATGCCATTTGTTTGCGAACGTTTGAAACCACTTGGACCTACCAAGAATTGTATGAAAAAGCCAACCAAATTGCACATGTTTTAGTAGATGACCTCCATCTAAAATCGGGCAATCGCGTTCTCATTCGTTCCGCCAACAACCCCATGATGGTGGCTTGTTGGTTTGCCATTCTCAAAGCTGGTGGCATTGTGGTGGCAACCATGCCTTTGTTGCGATCTAAAGAGTTAACAACAATAATCGATTGCGCCGAAATATCACATGCTTTGTGTGATATTGAATTGGCGGATGAAATGAATTTGGTTCAATCTGATTTTCTCAAGGAAGTTTGCTTCTTCCGAAATTCGACTGTAGAGCAGTTGATACAATCCAAACCCAAATCATTTACCAATTATCATTCAAAATCGGACAGTGTTGCCTTGATAGGATTTACCTCTGGAACGACAGGATTGCCAAAGATGACAGCGCATTTCCATGCAGATATTCTCAATATTTGCGAAGCTTTTCCACCCTATTCATTGCAACCGACGTCAAAAGATATTTTTGCTGGTAGTCCACCACTTGGTTTTACTTTTGGTTTGGGTGGACTCGTTTTGTTTCCGATGTATTTTGGAGCATCAACATTTTTAATTGAAAAACCGAGTCCCGATGCGTTGTTGCATGCCATTCAAGAGCACAAAGTCACGATTTGTTTTACCGCTCCAACCGCATGGCGCGTGATTACGACCAAAGTACACGAGTTTGATATATCGAGTCTACGAAAATGTGTCTCTGCAGGTGAAACCTTGCCTTTAAAAGTTTGGCAAGATTGGTACGACGCCACTGGACTCAAAATCATCGACGGCATTGGCGCAACAGAGATGTTGCATATTTTTATTTCATCCAACGAATCAAATATGAAACCTGGTGCTACCGGAGTTGCGATTAAAGGTTATGAAGCAAAAATTATTGATGAAAACGGCAATGAAGTTCCTAGAAATGAGCCCGGTCGATTGGCCGTTCGGGGCATTACCGGTTGTAAATATTTGAATCGTCCTGACAAACAAAAAGAATATGTACAAAACGGATGGAATGTTACGGGTGATATATTTAAACAAGACGAGGATGGTTACTTTTGGTTTGTGGCACGTGGAGACGATATGATTATTTCGTCGGGTTATAATATTGGTGCGGTTGAAGTAGAAAGTGTACTTTTAACCCACGATGAAATTCTAGAATGTGCCGTAGTGGGTTTACCCGATTCGGAACGAGGAATGGTCGTTTGTGCCCATATCGTTTTGAAAGAAAAAAGTAAAGCATCCGAAGATTTAACAAAAGCTATTCAGCTGTGGTTTAAAGAAGTAGCGGCGCCATATAAATACCCAAGAAAGATTCATTTCGTGGAAGAATTACCTAAGACAGAAACTGGAAAAATTCAACGATTTAAATTAAAATAAGATGAAAATGTACCCAAAGTATAAGTACATTATGGCAGGAAAACTATCGCAATACAGTTTTAAATTTTTAGATATGAAAATATTATTATTCATTTTCCTTACCGTGAATTGCCTAGCCCAAGCACCTACTATTGAATGGCAAATAGTAACTGGAGGTTATCGTAATGACTATATTAGCAAAGTAGCTTTAACCTCAGATGGTGGCTATATTGTCATCGGATCTACGGAATCGACTGACTCGCCCGTTTTAGGAAACCATGGAATTTATGATATCTGGGTGCTAAAGATGACTGCTTCTGGTACGATACAATGGAAGAAAGCTTATGGAAGCAGCGGGATAGAATTTGGTACAGATATTAAGCAGACAACCGATGGCGGGTATATAATGTGTGGATATACTTTTGGACCTTTTAACGGTAATGGCGATGTTACCGGGAATCATGGAGGAGAAGATTATTGGATTATAAAAATAAACACTATCGGTACCATACAATGGCAAAAGAATATTGGCGGTCAATCTTACGATAGGGCATATTCAGTTATTCAGACAAATGATGGCGGGTATATTGTCAGCGGTAGTTCTTTTTCTTCCGATCAAGATTTCACTTCCGATATACCGCAAAGCCGTGATTTCTGGCTTGTTAAATTCGACGTCATTGGCAATATTGAATGGAAAAAAGGTTACGGCGGCTACGATAATTATGGAGAAGCACGAACGATTGTGCAAACTGCCGATGGTGGCTATATGGTCGGTGCATTTACTTCTTCCAACAACGGCGATGTTACTAATAATCATGGAGGTTATGACTTTTGGGGATTAAAGATCGACGCAACGGGAAACATAGAATGGCAAAAAACATATGGAGGAAGTGGAGACGATGTTTCTTTTGACATGATTCAAGCAACTGACGGGGGCTTTGTGATGGTAGGTTATACCAATTCTTCGAATGGCGATATAACAAACCACATTGGCTCTAATGATTTTTGGGTCATAAAATTAACTGCAAATGGCGCTTTAGAATGGCAAAAAACACTTGGAGGCAGTTGGGATGAGATTGCACAATCTGTAGTACAAACCACTGATGGTGGCTATCTCATTGGCGGTTCAACAGTATCATTTGATGGTGACGTAACCCTCAATCAAGGTAGTGGCGATGCTTGGCTTACCAAACTTGCAACTGATGGTACACTTGTATGGCAAAAAACATACGGTGGCGCAGGGGATGAATACGCAAGATGCGTGCGCCAAACTCCTGACGGAGGCTTCATTACCGCTAGTAGCACAAGCTCTTTCAATAGTGGCGACGTCGTTGGCGGGTTTGTCATAATTAACGATTCATATTGGATTACCAAATTATCACCTGCAACATTAGCCAACTCTGATTTTAACAACGATAATATTATGGTGTTCCCAAACCCTGTAAGTTCCATACTGCATGTTCATTTTCCAGAAGGCAACAATATCGATAAAATCTGCATTACCGATATTTCAGGAAAAACTATTATTGAACAAAGCCAAAGCACCAACCTAATCAATACACAAAACCTTGCTTCTGGAATCTATTTCCTCCAAGCTACATCAAACAATAAAACCTACCAAACCAAATTCATCAAAAACTAATGAATCAACCATTTATCAAAACCGAAAAAATTCGCTTCAAACATGTCGATTATGCAGGCATCGTTTTCTATCCACGTTTTTTAGAAATGCTCAATGACTTGGTAGAAGACTGGTTTGAAGAAGCACTTGACCGTCCTTTCTCAGAAATTCACGAAACCAATGGGATTCCAACAGTTGACCTAAAAGTGCAATTCAAAAATGCCGCACGATTGGGACAAGTGTTACAAAAGAAATTATGGGTCAAGAATATTGGCTTTGCTTCGCTCCTATGTGGATTCGAATTTATAGATGAAACCGGAAAAACAACTCTTTCATGTGAAGTAACGTTGGTGAACGTGGCAATCAGTGAACATCGCAACGACATCAAAGCAGAACCGTTTTCAGAAATTATGAAATCGAAAATTTCCAAATACATCATCGAGTAGTATTTTTGAACGTACAACTTGCAACATAGAACTCACAACTTACAACTGACAACCAATGACCTTCCAAAAATTTAAAGCCGCCACAGTACAAACTTCCCCAGTTTTTCTCAACGTAGCAAAAACGGTCGATAAAGCGATTTTATTCATCCAAGAAGCCAGTCAAAATGGGGCGCAACTCATCGCCTTTCCCGAAGTATTTATCGCGGGTTATCCGTATTGGAATTGGATCATGACGCCCATTCAAGGCAGTAAATGGTACGAACAATTATATAAGAATTCCGTCGCAGTTGAAGATCCTGACATGCAACGATTGTTCAAAGCGGCGAAAGATCATAACATTCATATCGTCATCGGAATCAACGAGCGGGGCAAAAGTTTCGGTGAGATTTACAACACCAATTTGATTATTGACAATCAAGGAAATCTCATCGGGAAGCACAGAAAATTAGTACCCACTTGGGCAGAAAAACTTACCTGGACCTCCGGTGATGGTTCTTCCTTGAAAGTGTATAACACCGAAATCGGACCCATAGGTACTTTAGCTTGTGGTGAAAACACCAATACTTTAGCGCGATTTACTTTGCTGACGCAAGGCGAGTTAATTCACATCGCCAATTATATTTCACTTCCCGTTGCGCCACCCGATTACGACATGGCAGAAGCAATAAAGATCAGAGCTTGTGCCCATTCGTTTGAAGGTAAATTATTTACCATTGTTTCCTGTTCAACCATTTCACAAGAAATAAAAGATGTTTTGCGTGTCGATGTTCCAAATGTCGATGAAATCTTAACCCGAAAAAATTCTGCTTTTTCAGGATTTATCGGACCAAATGGTGCCGTAATCGGAACGCCATTAATAGACGATGAAGGAATCATCTACGCAGACATCGATCTCGAAAAATGCATTCAACCCAAACAAATGCACGACATTCTTGGACATTACAACCGTTTTGATATTTTTGATTTACGAGTGAATATTGCTCCAACAAGAAATATTACCTTTATAGACAATCACGACGAGTTTAATAGAAAATAAACGGTGGTTATGAAGAAGATTTACTTTTTGTTCCTCATGGTTTTACTATCTTCTCCCATTTTTGGACAGGATAATCAGACTGATTTGTTACTTAAAAAAGTAAGTCTAGTAAGCAATGCCGATAAAAAAATTGATCTAATTGTTTCTTATTTTGCGTTGCCTTCAAATGAAAGTGAGTTTAAGAAAGCGCAAATTGCAAGAAGGATTTTGCAATATTCCTACGCCAAAAAAGATAAAATCGCAGAAGTCTTGGCGTTAAAGGAGATTAGTTTTTTTTACCTAACTTCAAGTAGAAATGCAGATGGTTTGGCCATTTGTTTACAAGCGCTAAAATCGGCTGAAAAACTTCAAAACGAAAAACTTGTTGGTTATGTAACTATTACGCTGGGTTTTTTCTATAAGGATTTCAATAAAAGTTATGCACTTTACCAAAAATGTATTGACATATCTGATAGAGTAAAAGACGAAAATTTAAAGGTAGAAGCCTATAAAAATATTTCCGATTTGTATTTAGAAAATGACAAAGTAAGTGAAGCCCTCAAGTATTCTCAGAAAGAATATGAATTGACCCTGAAATTAAAAAGATTTCAAGATTTAGCCTACACCTACTTGAGCTTTGCCGAAATCCATAAAAAACTTAAAAACTACGATTTGGCCTTAAGTTATTACAATATGGCGATATTGGCTTCCAAAAAAATCAATTCAAAACGACAACTCGGATGGGCCTATAATTATAAAGGTTTATTTTTTAGAAGAAAAAAATAGACTCGGCTAAGTTTTGTGCGCAAAAAGCAATCGCCTCTTTTGAAAAGAGTGCGCAAAAAGATGGCATTTTAACCGGCGGTAAAATTCTATTGGATATATATAGGAACACAAATGTGGATAGCGCCTTTAAATATTCTGAAAAATTAAGGGCAGGGATTGCTAAATATTTTGAAGATAACAACTTCCAAACTCAGTTCAATTTAAAACTCAACGAGGAGTTAAGGCAAAATAAACTTGCAGAAGAAAAAGAAAAACTAGACGAAGAAAAGAAGCAAAACATTCAATATACATTTATCACTATTGGTATTTTAATTTTACTTACCATTTATCTTATCATTAGTAAAAGTTTGTTTGTAAACAGCAAGCTAATCAAGTTTATCGGGATTGTTTCGTTATTAATTGTCTTCGAGTTTATTAATTTGCTTATTCACCCTTTTTTAGAAAAAATAACACACCATTCCCCTATATTGATTTTACTTGCTTTGGTAATCATTGCCGGAGTATTGGTACCTTTGCATCATAAAGTGGAGCATCTCTTAGTGTCTAAACTAGTTGAAAAAAACAAGAACTTTAAGATGAGAAAAGCCGCAGAGATTATTCAGAATTCAGATAATTAATTATGTAAAACGCTATGAACGAAAATAACTTTTCCGACGACGTCATAGGTCGCGCTCGAGTAAAAGACACTCCTGAACTCGAAGCCTATTATAAAGAACTCGAAACACTTGGAGCTGGTGCCTTATGGACCGTTGCCAACGACATCGAACCCTGGGAACCTCGCTCTTCTTCTGTTCCGATGTTATGGAAATACGATGATTTAAGAAGCCTTGTACTCAAATCATCCGAACTCGTAACACCAGAACAAGCCGGACGAAGAGTCGTTTATTTGGTTAATGACAAACGTAAAGATGTTTCTGCTGCTGTCGGTTGGTTGTATACCGGAATTCAAGTGACACGCCCCGGAGAAAGTACTTCCGCGCACCGCCATAAAGCTTCTGCTTTGCGATTTATTATGGAAGGCGACAAAGGCTATACGGTTGTCGATGGGAATAAAATCATGCTAGAAGTCAATGATTTTGTGATTACACCCAATTCAACTTGGCACGAACATGGTGTTGAAGCCGATGGGAAAACCTGCATTTGGCAAGATGGACTTGATATTCCGCTAGTCAATGCACTAGAAGCCAATGATTATGCGGTTTATGACGGTAAACAACCACTCGATTTTCCGGTGAATTTTTCACCAATCACTTACGGTTGCGCCGGTCTAATTCCAGCAGATGTAACTTGGGACAAACCTTATTCTCCGTTGTTTAAGTATTCTTGGAAAGTAGTTTACCCAGCTTTGTTAGAAATGCTAAATGTAAAAGAACTGCATCCAATTGATGGCTTTCTAATGCAATATTCCAATCCACTAACAGGTGGCCACGTCATGCAAACTATGGGTGCTTCTATGCAATTGTTGCCAGCTGGTTTCAAAGGGAAGGCCCACAAACATACAGGCTCTTGTGTCTATCAATGTGCGAAAGGCAGTGGCTATTCGATCATCAATGGGCAACGTTTTGACTGGAAGGAACGAGATATTTTCTGCGTCCCGTCTTGGGCTTGGCACGAACATCACAACGCATCGAATACAGAAGATGCGTGCTTGTTCGCCTTCAACGACTTACCAACGATAGAAAAACTCGGATTGTATCAACAGAAAATTTACGAAGAAAACGATGGTCATCAAAAGTTGAATTAGGAGCTTTTTCCCGCTATCCGCTAAATCTTTTTTGCCATGACTCGTTTGCATCTCAAAATAGAATGCAAAATCCAAACGCACAAAAAGGATGCCGTTACTATCGGGGCTAGGGTTTAATCGTAAAATCGTGTAACCGTTTAATCGGAAGTTCGGTTCAACGATTCAACAAATAAACGATTCAATAAAATACTAACTTTGCGCCTTCGCGACTTTGCGAGCCAAAAAACTCAGAAACACAAAAATGAAACTACTCACCTACCAAACCAAAGATACCGAACCTCGATTGGGATTCATTCATAACAACCAAGTCATTGACATGGAAGACTTCGGCGAAATATCCAATTTTCCGTTGCCGACTTCGATGTTAGAACTTATTGATATGGGATTTGAAGTCATCGATGAACTCAACAGCTTGATTGCCGATACAGAGCCAGCCTACTTCGACGAAATTGCTTACGATATGGAAGAAGTAATCTTCCTCGCTCCCATTCCGAAACCAAGAAAGAACATCATCGGCATTGGATTGAATTATACCGAACACGTGGCGGAAAGTGCGCGTACTTTAGACACTTCCAACGAATTGCCTCAAAGTCCAATTATATTTTCGAAACCACCAACAACGGTTACTGCCACCAATACCAACATTTTGTTGAATCCCAAGTTGACACAACAACTCGATTGGGAAGTCGAATTGGCAGTAGTAATTGGTAAAAAAGGAAAATACGTTCCGAAAGCCGATGCCATGGATTATGTTTTTGGATACACGGTAATCAATGACATTTCGGCGCGCGATTGCCGCCGTTCTGGACAGTGGATTGTTTCGAAAGGACAAGATACTTTTGCTCCGATGGGACCGGTTTTAGTGACGAAAGACGAAATCTCAAATCCATATGATTTGAATTTATCGTTGAAAGTAAATGGTGTGGAAAAGCAAAACTCAAATACCAAATTTATGTTATTTAACATCAGCGATTTGATTGAAGATTTGAGCACGGTTTTTACGATTGAAGCGGGAGATATTATTGCAACAGGAACACCATCAGGCGTTGGCGCTGGACGCAATCCACAAGAATGGTTGTGGGATGGCGATGTGGTTGAAGCAACTGTTGAAGGCATTGGAACCATTATCAATACGGTAAAGTCGATGTAGCACTAGAGCCGCGTTAGGGATAGAGGCAAGCACCGCGTGCAGCCGAAAGCCCGCCCGCTTTTTCTGCGGGAACGCCCCTAATATGAATCCAAAGCCGCAGGCGTGTCCAAAGCGCAGTGTGTCTAAAAATCTAAAAAACTAATGAAAAAATACAGAATCGGACAAATAGTTCCATCATCCAATGTCACGATGGAAACCGAAATTCCAGCAATTTTCCGCTCTAGAGAAACGATATTGCCTGAACGATTTACGTTTCATAGCAGTAGAATGCGAATGAAAAAAGTCACCAAAGAAGAGCTCGAAGCCATGGATGCGATGAGTTTGAAATGTGCGCAAGAGTTGTCTGATGCCCATGTTGACGTGATGGGTTATGCGTGTTTGGTGGCGATTATGAGTATGGGACGCGGGTATCATTGCGTGTCTGAAGTCAATTTGCATCAAGAGACCATTGCCAACGACTTCCCTACTCCCATTGTAACTTCAGCGGGAGCTTTGATTAACGGATTGAAAGTTTTGGGGGCGAAGAAAGTGGCGATTGTTACACCTTATATGCGTCCGTTGACCGATATGGTTGTGGATTATATTGAACATCAAGGCTTTGAAGTCGTCGATTCTATTGCGTTGGAGATTCCGGATAATTTGGAAGTGGCGGCTCAAGATCCGATGAATTTGTTGGAAATCTACAAAAGATTAGACTTGACTGGTGTAGATGTTTTGGTAGCATCGGCTTGTGTTCAGATGCCGTCGTTGGAGGCGATTGATTTGATTCAGTCCGCCATTGGAATTCCAGTAACGTCTGCAGCAGTTTGCACGACTTACGAAATGATGAAGAAGTTAGGCATTGAAGCAAAGTCGGCGATTGGCGGGGAATTGCTGAGTGGGAAGTATTAGGATATTTATCTGGGACAAAATTCTTGTCCTAAACCATTAGCGTTGATTATGCTTTGAATAAATAGTACAAAAGTACTTTGGGTACGTGTTTGATTGCTTACAACGAGTTTTTATTCAGTTCATCGAAAATTTATGGTAGGCAAGTTTATTCAATATACTTTAGCTGAAAATATTAGTATAAACAATAAACCTACCCCAATGAATCAAAGTATTACTACACTAGCCCTCAATCTTTTAATATCAGAAAGATTAAATCACCGCATTGTTTTTGCAGGAAAAATTATTGAAATTCTTCATCAGAGTATCCAAGATCTTGATAAGGAAGAGGTAAGATTAAACAATTTTATGGCAGTAATTTCTAAATGTACACAAGAACCTGCTTGTCAAGAAAGAGATCTTTTTTACGATCTTGCACAGTATTATAATAACATCATTTTTGGACAGTCAAATCTTTCTGCAGTGGCATAATTGATGTCATAAGAACGTAGCTGAATAATAAAGTATGATCTTTTACTTAAAAAAAAAACCACGATATCTCGTGGTTTTTTTTGTATAAATTTTAATTAGCCCTATCGCTTCAAGGAAAAGTGTGCTTTAAATTCTTTAGCACTACCATTTTCTTCATATTCTACAACAAACCAATAATCATCAGCGGGTAATGCCTGTCCGTTATACGTTCCGTTCCATCCATTTCCTCTCGGTCTTATTTGTTTTAAGAGTTTACCATATCTATCGTAGATGTATATCTTTGAATTTAACTGATCGGATAATCCGGAAATATTCCACGTGTCGTTATAGCTGTCTTCATTAGGTGTAAAAAATTTAGGATAATTGATGACCAGTACTTCTTTAGATAATGGACTGGAACAACCGTTTGCATCGACCACTTTAATCGTATGAATACCAGAGCTAACATTCTGGAAAATATTACTTTCTTGCAGTGGACCAAAATCCAGTTGGTATAAATAATTTCCTGCATCGGTTGCAAGAATGGTAATAACTTGATTGTCTTCAAAATAATTAGTGACAATACCTTCAACTCCAACCAATGTATACTGGTTTATAGTCACATTTAAGGTCTGTGGGATTGCGCACTCTCCAACTAATGGGGTGAATACATAAGTTCCATCTATTGTATTGTCAATTGCTGTTGGGTTCCAAGTTCCATTGATACCATTAGGTGAAATGGCCGGTAATGGCGGTACTACGCCTCCATTACAGAATGCTAAATCTGGAAAACCAGGAAAAATAGGTTCAGTTACTTCGACAAATAAAGTGTACGTTGTAGCACATTCTGTTGGATCTGGAGTAAAGAGATATGGAAAAATTCCACTAACAGTATTATCTACAATAGCTGGTGACCATGTTCCTAGAATTCCATTAAGTGATGTCAAAGGCAAAACAGGAGCGACGCTATTTTTACAAAAAGGAGCTACTGTTGCAAAATCAGGGACAGTCCGAGGAATAATTGTTACATTCAATGTTTGACTCAAGGCGCATTGACCCGCTGTTGGAGTAAAAACGTATGGAGAGGATATAAAATTACTAATGGTAGACGGATTCCAAGTTCCTGTGATTCCATTTGGTGAAGTCGGTAATAAAATTGGCGCAGGAAAACCATCACAAAATGGGGCAATTGGTAAAAAATCTGGGGTTATTACTGGTAATACCGTGACTGATAATGTTGTTGGTAAAGTTGTTACGCATTGTCCTGCGGTTGGCGTAAATGTATAGGTTGTGGTACCTAGAGTCGTTGTGTTGATTGTTGTTGTATTCCATGTTCCAGTTATCGGTGGTATATTGTCTGACAAAGTGGGTAATACCGGTGGTGTGTCTCCTTGACAAACCGTTGTTCCCAAACTAAATAATGGTGTAACTCGTTGATTTACAATAATCGTTAATTGCGCTGTTGTTGCACAAAGTCCCGCTGTTGGGGTAAAAGTGTACGTGGTTGTTGTTGTATTATCGGGTGGTAAATCCCAAGTTCCTGTTATACCGTTGGTGGAAGTCAATGGTAAAGGTCCCAATGGATTACCTGCGCAGACTGGTTGTATTGCTGTAAAAGTTGGTACCACATTAGCGTTAACAGTAATTGTTCTAGTGGTATTAGTACTAGCACAGCCTGCGGTGGCGGGTATTTCGTACTTAATGATTGAAGTTCCGGCGCTAATACCAGTGACTACTCCTGTAGAAGCATTTACCGTTGCTACGCTTACATTCGAAGATGTCCAAGTTCCTCCAGATACTGTAGATGAAAATAAAGATGAACCTCCAACGCAAATCGACTGATTTCCTGATAAAGTACCCGGTGATGGCAAATTACTAACTGTAAGCGGTCTTGAAAAAGTTACAGGACCACAACCTCCAGCGGCTGGAAAAGTATAATCGATAGAAACGACTCCACTACTTACGCCAGTAACTTGACCATTAGCAGCATTTACAGTAGCAATAAGTGGATTAGCAGAACTCCATGTACCACCAGGAGTTGAAGAAGTAAATGTAGTTGTTGAACCTACACAAATGTTTATTCCAGCTAAGACGGTAGTTGGCGGGTTTGTTATTGCAATTACTTTATTTACTTGAGTAGCGCAAGGAAACAAAGTACTATTAGGTGTAAATACATAGGTGCCGCCTGTGGTGTTGCTAATTGTTGCAGGTGACCAAGTACCACTAATTCCATTATCAGAAGATGCTGGTAAGCTTGGAGCAACTGAACCAGAACATATTGTAGCTGGTATTGATGCAAATGTAGGCGTTGTTGTCGATGCACAATTACTACAAGTATTTGAAATCGGGAAAGTTACACATGGATATCCTGGCGCTGATACAATTGTCAAGGTAACACTTTGCCCAGGTAAGACACCAAAAACTTCATAGGATGAAAGTACGGTAGAAGCATTAACTAAGGGACCTCCGTTTATTGAATAAGTTAAATTGTAAATATCAGGTCGGTTTGGCGGTATATTATTCCAATCGAAAAATACAGAGGTTACTGGACTGGTTGTAACTTGATTTGCATCACAAACCAAATTAATCACTCCCGAAATAGCGTTAACCACTACATTAATAGCTTTTCGTGGACTTTCACAAGTTCCAATAGTTTGACTCACATAATAAATTGTATTTCCGTCAACAGCAGTTGATGGTGTTGGCGCAGTGGCTGATGGCGTACCTCCAGTTGCATTTGTACCATACCAATTCAAAGTTGCTCCTGGCAATGCCGTAGCGGTTAAAGGAGTTGCAACGCTTCCTCGACATAAATATAAAGGTGATGTAGCTGTAGGTGCTGCAACAGATCCTGCAGGCGTTAATGTGACACTTACCGGCTGAACAACTGAACAGGTACCTAATGTGGCTCTGATGTAATAGGTGCCGCTAGTTCTATAACAGCTGCTGCAAACTAATCGGACTTGCTGTTGCAGCGGCATCATTCCAATAGGTTAATGTTAACCCAGGTGTACTACCAGCAGTTACTGCTGCGGCAGTGATATTAACTGTTCCTGGTAAACAGATAGCTGATGGATTTGTTATCAAAAGCGTGACGGTATTAGTCACATTCACCGTTACTGATCGAGGAGGTAAGACACAGGTGTTTATTCTTGAAACGACGATATCATCTAATGCAAAGTCATTACCATTTGCAGCAGTATTTCTATTGTATATACATATTTCAGCTGTATTACTCGCACCTTGAATCCAATTATAAATTACGTCGTCCCAAACACAGATAGCATTAGGTGCGAGGGAAGACCCGATCGAAACGCCATTAACCAGAACTTCAATGTTTGATAAACCTGCAGGGTTTGATAAAGATTGAATCCAATAAGTTAAACTATAGTTTTGACCAGGAGTTGCAGGAATAGTTTGGCACCACACTTTGTCATTACCACCATTTGCCGTCGAACCATCAACAACCATCATATTCCCTGCACCTGTGGTGTGATCTGTACAATTCGAAAATCCTATTTCCCATGCATTAGGATTAGTAACAACACCATATGCTTTTTGAAGATTACCAGTATTACTTGCGTAATAGTTGTGTTCACTTGTAAATCCGATATTGCCTAAGAAAAAATCACCATTGTAAACTAAATTGTTTGGGGTTACTGTAGTTGAATTAACTGTATATGTTGTGGTAACCGAAGGACTGACTGTCGGATTTGATCCAGTAGGAATTGGCTGTGTATTATCGACAGACCAAGTGTATGGACCTCCACCGGTAACAGTAAGCGTTGTTGTAGCACCTGCACAAATTGTAGAACTTGCGGCAGTGAGTGTTAAACCAACAGGATTTGGAATTACGATTCCAGGAATTGAAGTGCTACCTCCAGCGCTATCGGTAACTGCTAACGTATAGTTTCCCGGCGGCAATCCAGTAAAAAAACCAGTAGTGCTATTGGTTGCAGGAATGGCGCCAGATAATGTATAGTTATATGGCCCAGTTCCTCCCACTCCATAACCGAATATCGTTCCGTCATTTGCACCGATGCAAGTGAGATTTGTAATTGAATAGGCTAATGAAAGTGGCGCAGGTGCTGCTCTGAATGAAATGTCATCTAGAGCGAAATCATTTCCTGCAGAAGAAGTTTGTCTGTCAAAAAGCCATATTTGAGCAAATGGAGAATTAGCCACCCACGTATATTTTACTTCATTCCATTCGCACAAATTGGTTGAGCAAATGTTGCTTCCTAAGGTTGGGTTGATATCAACATTATTAATTTTAACTTGAATATTGGCAGAATTCGCAGCAGTATTGGTTGTTGAAATAGATTGAATCCAATAACTAAATGTATAGGTTACACCAATGGTAACTGGAATTCCTCCTCCTCCGCCTGACGGAGTTAAAGCTTCCCATATTTTGTCATTATTGGGACCAGAATTAGCGCCATCTACTACCATCATATTTACGCCTGAAGCAGAATGGTCATTACAAATATTGCTAAAAACTGCATTGATAGGTGCTGCATTACTAACGATTGCATAACTTCTGGGAGAACTATTGGACGAAACTAAGAAATAATTGGTTTGAAAACCATTGCCAACTCCTCCACTTTCAAAATCACCATTAGTAAGTAAATTTTGGCTATAGATGCCTATAGTAGATAAAATTGTAATAAAAGAGCTATGATCTTTATTGCTTTTTGCATTTTATTTTGATTTTATTTGCCTTAAAAATTTAGTTGCACAAGGTAGTAATTATTGCCAAAAAAATAAAATTTAGTTTTTTCTAAATCTGATTTTATTACAAAAAAAAAGAGTCTCCATTATAGAACTCTTTTTTCTTATCGAGATAATATTAATTCTAATACTTCAACAATTTTAAAAGAGCCAATTCAAACCGCTCTTTCGGTAGGTATTGATCCTCCAATGCTTTGGTAAATGGAATTGGGCTATCCAAACTTGCAACTCTCTTTACAGGTCCATCTAAAAACTCAAAACAATCTTCCATAATCATGGCGGAAATATCACTTGCTATTCCACCAAACATGCTGTCTTCTTGAAGAATAATAGCTTTATTTGTTTTTTTGACAGACGCATATATTGTTTCCTTATCTAAGAGGTTGCAGCGTTCGCAAGTCAATTAAATCAGCAGAAATATCTGGATTTTTGTCAAGCGTTTCTATCGCCCAATGCACCGCGGCGCCAAATGCAATAATAGTGATATCGTTTCCTTCCTTCAAAAGGGAAGCTTTTCCAAAAGGCAATGTATAATAATCTTCTGGTACTTCTTGGTAAACGCTTCTGTACAATTGTTTATGTTCAAAAAACAATACTGGATTCGGATCGTTAATCGCAGTAGCTAATAAGCCTTTGGCGTCATAAGGAAAAGCGGGATAAACCACTTTCAATCCAGGTGTTTTTGTAAACCAAGCTTCATTGGTCTGCGAATGGAATGGTCCTGCTTGAGTGCCACCGCCGCAAGGCATTCTGATGACTACATCAGCTTTCTCTTGCCAACGATAATGTACTTTTGCTAAATAGTTAACGATTGGATTGAAACCTGTCGATACAAAATCCGCAAACTGCATTTCGACAATGGCTTTATATCCGTTAATGGACAATCCCATTCCAGCAGATACTACAGCACTTTCGCAAATGGGCGTATTAATGACTCTCTCTTTTCCAAATTGTTCAACAAAACCTTCAGTAATTTTAAATGCGCCACCGTACTCCGCGATATCTTGTCCCATGATAACCGATTCTGGATGGCGTTCCATCGATTGCTTTAATCCTTGTGATATTGCGTCTATTAAACGGATATTTTCAATTTTCCCTTCAGTTTTAACTTCTTCAAAATCATACGGTTTGTATACATCATTTAATTCTTCGTCGTAGTCCGCTTCAATCTCTGCCTCTGCATTAGCTAGAACTAAATGATCATCGATTTCTTTCTTAATTTCTTCTCGCCAAGTTTCATCTTGCTCAGTTGAAAGTATATTTTGCTTGATCAAGTATCGTTTGTACGTATCTACCGGGTCTTTTTCAGCCCACAAATCCATCAACTCTTGAGGTACATATTTTGTACCACTTGCTTCTTGATGTCCACGCATGCGGAATGTTTTGAATTCTAGTAGAACTGGACGTGGATTCGTTTTCATCGAAGCTACAATTTCAGAAAGCTCTATAAAAACTTCTAAAATATTGTTACCGTCAATAATGTGACTTTCCATTCCATATCCAATTCCTTTATCAGCCAAGTTTTCACATCGATATTGCTCATTGGTTGGCGTTGACAACCCATATCCATTATTCTCAATCACAAACAGAACGGGTAAATCCCATACTGAAGCAATATTCAACGCTTCATGGAAATCACCTTCACTAGTAGCACCTTCACCCGTAAATACCGCCGTAACTTTTCCGTTCTTCTTCAGTTTATTAGCTAGCGCAATTCCATCTGCCACACCTAATTGAGGACCCAAATGGGAAATCATACCAATAATCTTATACTCTTGAGTTCCAAAATGAAAACTTCGATCACGTCCTTTTGTAAAACCATTCGCCTTTCCTTGCCATTGAGAAAACAATCGGAACAATGGAATATCTCTTCCTGTAAAAACACCTAAGTTTCGGTGCATGGGTAGAATGTACTCGTCTTTATCCAAGACGGCTGTAATTCCAACTGAAATCGCCTCTTGCCCAATTCCTGAAAACCATTTCGATACTTTACCTTGACGGATAAGAATCAACATTTTCTCTTCAATGAGTCGCGGCTTCAAAAGTCTTTTGTATAGATCTAGTAATTTTTCGTCAGTAAGATGTCTTCTTTCAAAATTCATTGGTAAAATGGTATCGGTTCTAATAAAACTCCCCAAAAGTATAAAAAAATAACAGGATGTCCTTGAATTGTATTTTTTTTTTAAATTGTTGATAACTTTTGAAATTTGTATTTAATTTTATTATTTACATTTGTATTGATAAGGGTTGACAAACTTTTAGTTATTAACAAAAAAATTTTAGTATGCAAAACATTCCAAGTGTGGACTTGCGTGATTTCCTTTCGGGTGACCCGGAACGTAAACAAAAATTTGTAAATGAAATCGGTAGTGCTTTTGAAGACATTGGCTTTGTGGCACTTAAAGGTCATTTTTTAGATGATCAATTAGTTGAAGAATTATACGGTGAGATTAGAAATTTCTTCTCCCTTCCACTTGAAACGAAGTACAGTTATGAAATTCCGGGTATCGGTGGACAAAGAGGCTATGTTTCTTTTGGTAAAGAACATGCTAAAGGCAGAAAAGAAGGCGATTTGAAAGAGTTTTGGCACTTCGGGCAGTATGTCGACAAAGATTCCAAATATGCAGCCGAATATCCAGATAATGTTGAAGTAAAAGAATTACCTCGTTTCAATGCTGCTGGTAAAGAAGCTTATAAAATGCTTGAAAAAACAGGGATTTACGTGCTTAGAGCTTTGGCTTTACACCTCGGTTTAGATGAGTTTTATTTTGATCAATATGGATATGAAGGGAATTCAATCTTAAGACCAATCCACTATCCTCCTATTACGTCTGAACCAGAAAATGCGATTCGTGCCGCCGCGCATGGCGATATCAATTTGATTACCTTATTAATGGGCGCTCAAGGAAAAGGATTGCAAGTGCAAAATCACAATGGTGACTGGATTGACGCGATGGCAGAACCAGAAGAATTGGTCATTAACGTTGGAGACATGTTATCACGGCACACCAATAATAAACTAAAATCTACGATTCATCAAGTGGTAAATCCACCGCGTGAATTATGGGGAACTTCAAGATATTCCATTCCGTTTTTTATGCATCCAGTAAGCGATATGCGTTTGGATTGCTTAGAAAATTGTATTGATGAAAATAACCCTAAATTATATGATGACATTTCTGCCGGAGAGTTCTTGCACGAGCGTCTGGTAGATTTAGGTTTGGTTAAAAAATAAATTATTAATTCACTGACATTAAAGTACGGATTTTCGTAATTCGTACTTTATTGTTTTTTAGGATGTTTGTAAAATGGATTTACAAGAACAACTCAAAAAATTATTTCCCGACCACGAAGTCGCACCAGAAGCCGAACCAATCGCTGAAGAAAAAGAACTGTGGGTGCAATCCGAACCCATGATTTGCAAGTTCGAAAAACGAAAAGGCAAACCCACAACCATCATCGAAGGTTATACCGGAAGCGACGAAGATTTTAAAATCCTAGCCAAAGAACTCAAAACCAAACTCAGCGTGGGTGGCACTTTCAAAGATGACGCTATCATTATTCAAGGAGATTATCGAGACAAGATAATGGAAATCCTCAAGCAGAAAGGCTTTAAAGTCAAACGCGTCGGAGGCTGATTTTAATTTACAATTTATTCCGCTACGCTGCATACAGTTCGGCTGCGCCTCGGGTGATAATGAAATGGTTTATCTCGTAACTTTACCGAATCAGCAAACAATCAATTACTAACTTAAAAAAACACTTTGCGCCTTAGCGGCTTTGTGGCATAAAAAAAATGATACAATCCTCAGAACTTATACTCAATCCAGACGGTAGCGTTTACCATCTAAATCTCAAACCAGAACACATCGCTCATGACATCATCTTTGTCGGCGATCAAAATCGGGTGGAGAAAATCACGCAATTCTTCGATAGCATCGAATTCTCGACTCAAAAACGGGAATTCAAAACACAAACGGGAATCTATAAAGGCAAACGTATTACCGTAATGTCAACAGGAATTGGTCCAGACAACATTGATATTGTGATGAATGAACTCGACGCTTTGGTCAACATCGATCTCGAAACCAGAAAACCAAAAGAAGTGCTAACCTCGCTCAACATCATCAGAATCGGAACGTCAGGTTCGTTGCAAGCCGATATTCCGGTAGATAGTTTCGTAATGTCAACCTTTGGCTTGGGACTCGATAACATGCTCCGCTCCTATCTCATCGACGAAATCTCCAATCAACAAATTGAAAATGATTTTATTGCGCATACGAATTGGGATGCAAAAAAGGTCGACCTTACGTCATTGCGTGCAGTGAAACATTAGAAAAAATTATCGAAAGTCCACAGATGCATAAAGGTATCACGGCAACTGCTGGCGGATTCTACGGTCCACAAGGTCGCGTGCTGCGTCTGAACATTCAAGATGAAAATCTGAATGGTAAGATGGATAATTTCACAACCAACGGAACGCGAATTACCAATCTCGAAATGGAAACCGCCGCAATTTATGGTCTTGGTTTATTGCTTGGTCACCAATGTCTGTCGCTCAACGCTATTATCGCCAATCGTGCTTCGGGAACTTTCAGTGAAGATCCGTATAAAGCCGTCGATGCTTTGATTGCCTATACTCTAGACAAATTGGCGAAGCAGTAGGAGCTTGATCCCGCTATTCGCCTTTATCTTTTTTAGGATGTTTCCTCCGCTTTGCTACGGACAAATCCCAAAAAAGGATGCCGGCTGCTATCGGGGCTAGGCTTTTGTTGTAGCAACACGACCGCGTGAGGGATGGCAGCAAGGTGCCGCGCACCGCGAACAGCCCGACCCGCTTTTTCTGCGGGGCACGCCCAAGAAAACAATTTCACATTCGAACTTCATTTTATGTCACTAATAATTGAAACCCATCGATTGATACAGCGAGAACTCGTTCTTAGCGATGTTGATGCTATGTTTGAACTCGATGGCAATCCAGCCGTGATGCAATATTTGGGCGGAAAAACCAAGCAATCTGCAGACGAAATGATTCCGATTATTGAAAATGTGCGACAACAATACGCTGAAAAAGGCATTGGTAGATACGCCGTTATTCTGAAAGAAACAGGAGAATTTATAGGATGGTCCGGAATTAAATTCGTCACAGAACCCGAAAACAATTTTGTCAATTTTTACGATTTGGGCTATCGTTTTATCGAACGGTTTTGGGGCAAAGGTTATGGCTATGAAGCCGCCTTGCCTTGGATTGACTATGCTTTCAATGTCATGAAAATAGACAAACTTAACGCTGATGCGCATATTAATAACATAGGCTCAAATCGAATTCTTCAAAAATTAGGTTTTACCTTTGTGAACCAATACGAACATGAAGGTTACCCATTCAATTGGTATGAACTCAAACCCTAGTCCCTCAAAAATGACAACTTTAAAAATCGCCGGCGTTCCAGAACATTTTAATTTGCCTTGGCATCTTTGTATCGACAATCATGAGTTTGCAGATGCCAATATTGATTTACAATGGACCGATGTTCCTGAAGGAACTGGAAAACTATGTGAAATGTTGCGCTCGGGCGAAACGGATATTGCTGTGATTTTGACTGAAGGTATGGTTAAAGATATCGTTGGCGGAAATCCATCGAAGATTGTTCAAGTGTATGTTGAATCGCCTTTGCTTTGGGGCATTCATGTGGCAGCCAATTCAAAATTCAAAACGATTGCAGATCTTCAAGACGCGAAAGTTGCCATTTCTAGAATTGGTTCCGGTTCACAACTCATGGCATACGTCAATGCGGAGCAAAACGGTTGGAAAACCGCTGATTTGCAATTCGAAATTGTGAACACAATTGATGGCGCAGTCGAATCATTAGCGGCTGGAAAGTCAGACTACTTTATGTGGGAGCATTTTATGACCAAACCGTTGGTAGATCAAGGGATTTTCAGAAGATTAGGCGATTGTCCGACACCTTGGCCTTGTTTTGTAATTGCGGTGCGAGAAGAAGTGTTGGAGCAGCATGCCGCGGAGATTCTGGAAATTCTTAAAATTATCAATAAGAAAACCCGAGCATTCAAAAATATTCCCAACATTGCTGGGATATTAGCGTCGCGATATGAATTAAAAATCACTGATATTCAAGAATGGCTTTCGTTGACGCACTGGTCTCAAAATCAACTCCAAGAGGAAGTGTTAAACAAGGTACAAAATCAACTTTTTGAACTCTCTCTTATCAATAAAAAAGGTACTTTTGCTGAAATGGTTAAAACGGTTTAGTTTTACTTTTTAGGCAGTCATGATAAGAAATACGTTATATTCCATTCAAAAAATAAAGCAAAAACTTCAGGTTAGAAAACCTTGGGACAACGTTATTATTTTTGCTTTGAATATCTTGATTGCAATTCCCATCTTTATCATTATTCATCAGAACATCATTGATCCCAATTGGTATTTTCAATTGGATCGTATTTTTCTTTTTATACTAATTTTAGGAATCATTCAATTGGTCTTGCGGTTGATGCGCACCATCATTATCGTGTGTATTGGTTTGTATTGTATTGCGCTGGTTTATGGCACTTTTTCCGGAAAATATGGTTTCAGAAGTATCATCGAGGATTATCAGTATATGGTTTATGCGATGAATGATAATCCAAATCCGCAAGATATTATCATTTCAAAATTGCTTCCTTTTCCAAACAAATCAAAAATTATTGATGCGATAGAATATGAAAATTCGAAAGTTCGAGATTTTTCATTGATGGCTACCAATAAAGATTTTAAGGACATTCGTGGCTACGCCAATTACAGAACAATTATTCAATGTTTTGCGGTATTTAAGGAAATAAATTCGAGGTGGAATTACGTAAATGATCCCAAAGGAAAAGATTATATCGCCAAAGCGACGGAATCATTGCGCTATCTTTCTGGCGACTGTGACGACCATTCAATCTTGATGGCGGCGTGTGTAAAATCGATTGGAGGAACACCGAGATTGATTCATACCGGAGGTCATATTTATCCCGAAATCCTAGTTGGAAAGAAAGCTGATTTAGAGATCATCAATTTCTTAATCAAAAAAGTGCTTTTCATTGAGGAAAGTAAGGGAAAAACCATTCATTATCATATTGATGAGCGCAATCAGATTTGGCTCAATCTTGATTATACAGCCACTTATCCTGGAGGGCCATTTATGTCTGAAGAAATTTTAGGTGCACTAACCTTCAACTAGTCAGATTGTCGACCTTAATATTCATTTGGATTTTATATATTAGCCACGTTAATTCAATTTGATAAGATGAAGAAATTACTGCTTTTATTTTTGCTTTGCTTTCAGTTTATGCAAGCACAAGATTCCATTCCAAAGTCGACGCTTTACAACAAGAAAAACGAAATTCGTGTTGATGTTTTAGCCACTGCGCTTACTAGACTAAACATCACATACGAGCGTTTTTTAGACAAGAAATACTCGATTGGTATTAGTTGTATCTATTCGAATAACAAAAAACTACGAGACGATTTTGATGCAGGTTATATCAATAATTTCACGAAGTATGAAATCATTCCTTTTGTGAGATACAAATTGTCGCAAGGTCAGCGAAGTTTCTATTTTGCTGAGATTTTTGCCGATATAAATGGTGGTGATTTTAGAGAAATTGTGCTCTTAACGGATGCGGCAAACAATAATTATTATGCCGTTGAAAAAAGCAATTTTACAGACGTCGCAATGGGAGCCGCTGTGGGATACAAATATTATATTAAAGATCAATTTGGTATCGAGTTTTTAGTAGGTTTTGGTTCTAATCTATTCAATAAGACGAAAAGTCTTGATATTGTATCAAGAGTTGGTTTAGGAGTTAGTTACAGATTTTAAAAATAGTTTATGAAAACGATACAAATTAATTGATGAAAATTCACTTGTTTTGGATGGGCAAACCATGTCGATTACGACTTCGATTCCAAGACTTTTACCTGTTGCCAATTTGTCAAAACCATTGGATATTTTTAAAACCACGGGTGGTGCCACAAAATTGTTTTTTCCTATGAACTGGAGAAAGAAAACACAAACGGGACTTGGGATTATATTGAGTTTTCATCAGCAAATGTAGCAACAGCTTTAGGTGAATCTGAAGTTGGTTCTTTTGTTGTGGGACGTTGTGTTTATAATCCAGATACCAATTTTTATGAATATCAAGCAGGTATTCAAGCTTTAACTCCTGGAAATTATCGAATGAGTTTCGGATATAATAGCTTTGATACAAACTTAATTGAGTTCCGATCTGAAAGTGTTGGCAATAATTTATCTATCAATATAGACTCTCCAGCGTCAATTTTGGATGGTAATGGCTACTACAGTTTTACAGTTAAACCGTAAACCAAACTATTGACTCCTTGTGGTGAGATTGCAAATAAACATTGGTTGCACTAAAATGTTTGTTTCCAAACCATTTTCCTTGGTTAGCACTCAGTGGTGAAGGATGTCCACTGCACAATACTAAATGCTTGTTTTGGTCAATTTTCGCTCCTTTTTTCTGAGCAAAACCACCCCAGAGTAAGAAAACAATGTGCTCTTTTTCTGTAGCTATTTTTGCGATAACAGCATCCGTAAACCGCTGCCACGACAAATTCTTATGACTATTGGGTTGGTCCTTTCGGACAGTTAAGGTGGCATTCAAAAGTAAAACGCCTTGTTCCGCCCAATGTTGTAAATTGCCCGAATTCGGTTGCATTATCGTATCTAAATCGGAACTCATTTCTCTAAAAATATTTCGAAGCGAAGGCGGAATTGCAATGCCATCATTCACCGAAAAGCACAAACCATTAGCTTCTCCTGCTCCATGATAAGGATCCTGCCCTATTATTACCACTTTGAGATTATCTAAACTGCATTTTTCAAAAGCTGCAAAAATGAGTTCTTTCGGAGGGAAACAAACATTTTCTTGGTACTCCTTTTCCACAGCGCGTTGTAATTCTAGAAAATAGGTTTTTTGTGTTTCGACTTGTAAAAAATGTTGCCAAGATTGAGGAATTTCCATGGTTTGTATTTCTAGCAAAGTTCGTGAAGATTTTCATAAACTCGACAAAAACGTGATGGAATTACGCCGTGAACTTTGTAACTTTGACTCCTTGCAACTGAAAAAAGAAAATGATTAGTATCACCCCAAAAACCTTACAAGATTTACAGTTTCCAACCGTCTTAGAATCGTTGTCGTCACTTTGCAATACCGACATTGGAAAACAGAAATCTTTGTCAATTGTTCCTTTTAAAGAAAAAGAACTTTTGATGAGTGCTTTACTTCAAACTTCAGAATACTTGTCCTCTTTTCAAAACAATAATGCAATTCCCAATCACGGTTTTGACGCCATTACCAATGAAATTAGGTTCCTTGGCATCGAAGATAGTTTCCTTGAACTCTCAAGTTTTAGAAAGATTGCATCGATTTCGGAAACGACCAATACGATGTTGTTATTCCTAAAGAAATTCGAAGAGTATTACCCAAATCTCCATTCGAAGTCTTCTTCAATAGAAATCACTAAAGTTATCGTGAATCTCATCGATGATGTCGTTGATAAATACGGCGAAATAAAGGACAACGCCTCACCAGATTTACTAGATATCAGAAGAAATATGAATGCTGTGCGAGGCAAAGTCAATCAGAGTTTTGGTATCGCGCTAACGCATTATAATGGTCTGGGTTATTTGGATGAAATTCGGGAAAGTTTTGTGCAGAATCGACGCGTATTAGCTGTGCTTGCGATGTATCGACGCAAAGTAAAAGGCTCTATTTTAGGAAGTTCTAAAACTGGAAGCATTGCGTATATTGAGCCTGAAACAACGTTGCAATATTCTCGTGAATTGAGCAATTTAGAATATGAGGAAAAAGAAGAAATCACTCGAATTCTAAAACAGTTAACCAATAGCATTCGTACTTTCTTGCCTTTTTTAATTCAGTATCAGGATTTTTTGAGTGATGTGGATGTTATCGCGGCAAAAGCGAAATATGCGCTGAAAACCAACAGCGTTCTTCCTAAGATTGGAGAGAATAGAAAGCTCTATTTTAAAGATGCCTATCACCCAATTTTGTATTTGAATAACAAAGAACTCAATGAAGTGACCTATCCGCAAACCTTTGAATTACATCACGAAAAACGTATCGTGGTTATCTCTGGACCCAATGCAGGAGGAAAAACGATTTCATTAAAGACAGTTGGTCTCCTACAACTCATGTTGCAATCTGGAATGTTAATTCCAGTGCACGAACGTAGCGAAACGTTTTTGTTTGATCGAATATTGACAGATATTGGAGACAATCAATCTATTGAAAATCATTTAAGTACGTATAGTTACCGACTTAAAAACATGAATTATTTTCTAAAGAAATGTAACGCGAAAACTTTGTTTCTTATCGATGAATTTGGCACCGGCTCTGATCCAGAATTAGGTGGCGCACTAGCTGAAATTTTCCTGGAGGAATTTTATCACCGAGAGGCTTTTGGCATTATCACAACCCATTATTCTAATCTAAAAATATTGGCGAACGAACTGCCTTTTGCTGTGAATGCCAACATGCTATTTGACGAAAAATCATTAGAACCCATTTATAAGTTAGTGATTGGACAAGCGGGAAGTTCGTTTACATTCGAAGTGGCGCAGAAAAACGGGATTCCATTTGGTTTGATTAATCGCGCCAAAAAGAAGATTGAAGTGGGGAAAGTACGCTTTGACAAGACTATTGCGACCTTGCAAAAAGAACGCTCTAAGTTAGAGAAAACCTCACAAAATCTCAAAGAGGAAGAGTCGAAAGCGCGTGAGGAGAGTTCAAAAATGGCGGTCATTAATACAAAAATCAAGCAGAAGCTTGAAAGCTATCAAGAATTGTATGATAGCAATCAGCGGTTGATTTATATGGGACAAAAGATAGATGATATCGCGGAGAAGTACTTTAATTCTAAAAACAAAAAAGAGCTCATCGGTGAATTCTTGAAGATTGTTGAAATTGAGAATTCTAAACGCAAGAAAGCAACCGTGAAAGAAACCCAAATAAAAGAAGTTCAGAAGAAAGAAATTATCAAAGAAGTAACGGTTCAGGTAGATAAAATTCGAACAGAAAAAAAGGAAAAGAAACTCAAGGCTAAAACAGTTGTTGAAAAACCAAAACCTATCTTGAAAGTAGGCGATCGTGTTCGCATGTTCGACGGCAAAGCAATTGGTAGTATTGATAAAATTGAGAAGAATAAAGCGACGGTTAATTATGGCGTTTTTACTTCGACCGTTAGCGTTGATGTATTGGAATTTGTGGAATCAAAAAAGTAAAGTATGTTGGACTTGCCTGTAGGAAAGAAAATTATATTGTTTGATGGACTTTGCAATTTATGCGACTCATCTGTCCAGTTTGTCATTAAGCATGATAGCAATGATCAATTTCGATTTGTAGCCTTGCAATCAGATTTGGGGCAAAAGATTATTTCTCATATTGGTATTAATGAGAAAAATATCGATTCGGTAGTGTTATATGAGCCTGGCATTGCTTATTATTATAAGTCGAATGCAGCGCTTCAAGTTGCTAAAAACTTAGGAGGTCTTTTTCATTTGGGTACTGTTTTTAGAATTATTCCGACGACTTTAAGGAATGCGCTTTACGATTATATTGCAAAAAACAGGTATTCATGGTATGGTAAAAAACAGCATTGTATGATACCTACACCTGAACTTAAAGCCAAGTTTTTGGAATAGTTTCTTGTTTATGATATTTATCATAAGTGATTTTAAAATCAAATATTACTTTTAGGTATTCTTTAAAAAAGTAAATATGAAAAATCTGCCACTTTATTCTTGGGATAATGGTTCTTTTATTATGATTGTCGTATTTGGAGTTGTGATTGCAGCCCTAATAGGTTTTGTAGTTATGATGATGAATTCGGGAAACAAAAAATAAAAAAAAACTCCTTATTTGCCGCCCGCCCCCCGCCGCGCCGGGCACCCGCCATCTACCCCCAACTAAAGGAACGATAAGCCCGGCCCAAACACACCCGTTCCCAAAAGGGGTACGCCCTTGGTTGGTCTTTCCCGAAATACCTATTCCAACATTACCTGAGGAAACTTGAAAGCGGCTAAAACAAGTTTTTTCAAACCCCCTTAAGGAGTTTATTTGAGTCTAATGCTCTGTTTAGTTTTTTACAATTTTCTTAGTAATTGTTCCTTTATCTGAAATAACAGTAAGCAAATAGACGCCAGAAGCTACGTTGGCAATATTCATTTCGAGCGTAGATACGTTCTCAAAAGATTGGTTTTGAACCACTCTTCCATTTAAATCAGAGATTTCGATAGCATTAATTCCAATGTTTTGATTGCTTGCTATGCTTATAACATTTGTAGCAGGATTAGGCGAAATGGTGATATCCGACGCAGAAAATTGCGTAACACTTAAATTAGGTAAAGCGGTAATTTTGATTCCCAGATTATTTACTGTTGGTGCTGCAATAGCGCGGTTGCAACCATTATTTGCTGCTGTACTTCCACAACGTGTCACTGTGCTTAGCGGAGTGTCGCCTGCAGGAGTACTTCCAATTACTGGAGTCTCGTTAGTAATCCAATACACATTATTTCTGCTGGCTTTAATCATTACTGTAATGGTGTTATCTAGAGCATAATCTGTTATGTCTAACCCATTGTATTCAAAGTCGACAACAAATTGTCCAGTTGTTGGTGGTGCTTCTAATATAACTACGTTTTCCGAAAATGGAATCAAAGTTCCAGTTCCTGAGCCGCAGCGGTACCCGTTAGTGTTGGACAATCAGAATACAATGTCATTGTGAGCGTAATATCTGAAGTGTCTGTCAAATTAAAAAGGTTTACAGATATAACATCTAACCGTCTTTCTGTACTAGCCAATTGAATTGCATCTCCATAACTTGTATCTAGACCATTTGCGGTAGGTGTAATTTCTCCTCCGTTAAGCCCTTCATGAGTCGTGTCATAAATGGTTACTTGTGCATGTAACGAAAAAACTGTCGTCAATACAACAGTTAATAATAGTAATTTTCTTTTCATCATTTTTTATTTTAAATTTTCATAAAAATAAGTTTTATTATTCAGCATTCATTTTTTTTGACAAAAAAACAATTGCCTCTTTAGTTTTTGGTAAGAATAAGCAAATGATATTTTAGTTTTTGAATATTTTTTGAATCGAGGTGCCATTACTAGTAGTAGTTTTCATCAAATACATTCCGTTCGATAAATCTGCAATATTCATTTCCACACTTGACTCTTGATTAAAAGATTCATTTCTTACGATTCTTCCATTAACATCTGTCAACGTTATGGCAGTAATTGTATCTGTTTCTACGCTCGAAATAGTCAAAAAATCTTGCGTTGGATTTGGATAAGCATAAACTGAAAAATTAGTGGCGACAATCTCATTTACACCAAGCAAGTCGATATTGTTTGCAGTCACAAGTAAGTTGTCAAAGAAACCAGCTGTGGTTGCCGCTGTATTTGTGATAGCGGGATTTCCACCATTTGCTGCTACCGTACCACTTCGTGAAACAAGCGCTACTTTATCAGGATCTAAACCAATTGCAGCACCGACTACTTGACCTAAAAATGTCGGACCTTTCCAAATTATTTGTCCTGTAGATTTATTGAAACTTACTGCAAGTCTAACCCATTCGTTCGTAGGTAATGTGATGTTCGTGTTAGTAGGTCCTAAAAAGAAACCGTAGTTTGCGATTGGTGCTGTGGGACTTGTATAGTAACCTATGCCTTGAAGGATAAGTGTTTTTGTATTAAAAACGAATCCCCCTAAAATTTTTAATGATGCTCCATCTGTGGCGCTATCGTAAATATACATTCCTTTTGTGTTATTGCTTTCGCCACCACCAGCTCCTGTAAACAAATCAAACTCCACTTGAATTTTATTATTTTCTGGATCTCTAAAGGCCCATTGATCTGCTAAGCCGCCTTGCCACATATTTCTTCGTCCTTTGTCACCGTTGGTTCCTTCAATTTGCAAGACTAATCCATGACCATCACCATAATCAGCAATTTGAAAATTTTCAGGACCTGCATTTGTGCCTGTCGTCGTCGCTAATGGATCTAAATCGTAGTTCGTGGACAACGTAAAATAATTGTTAGTTGGAATCGTGCCGGTTGCATCAGTTCCGACGGCACCAATTGGCAATGAGTCAAAATCTTCTGACTGCAAAATTTGGCTTGACGCATTATACATTGAAGTCAAAGCCAAAATGGATAGTAAAGTTTTCTTCATAAGTAGACAGTTTTAATTAATAGTAATAAATGTAGTAAAAAACATGATATAAGTTAATCTTCATTTTCCCATTTGCCCACCACTGAAGTTGCTAATGCGTTTCCTAAAACATTGGTTGCACTTCGAAACATATCGCAAAAATGGTCAATTGGTAGTATCAAAGCGATGCCTTCAATCGGGATTTTAAACATTCCGCAAGTCGCAGCCACAACAACCAAACTCGCTCTTGGAACTCCTGCAATTCCTTTGCTCGTCAGCATCAAAACCAAAAGCATGGTGAGTTGCGTTCCGATGGTTAAATCTATTCCGTAAGCTTGTGCAATAAAAATACTCGCAAAAGTCATATACATCATACTTCCATCAAGATTGAAAGAATAACCTAAAGGCAACATAAACGAAACGATTTTATCCTTTACGCCAAATCGCTCTAATTCTTCTGTCAATTTTGGAAAAACGGCTTCACTGCTGGTGGTTCCGAAAGCAATTATCAGTGGACTCACAATGTGCTGCAATAATGTTTTTAGTCGTTTGCCTAAAAAGAGAAATCCGATAAAAAGCAGAAAAACCCACAATGACGTTATTCCGACGAGAAAAGAACCAAAATACTTGGCATACGTTAGTAGCAACTCGTTAAAATCACGAACGGCAAAAACACCTGCAATAGCACCGAAAACACCTACTGGCGCAAACTTCATTACATAATTCACCATTTTTAGAACGATGTGAGAAGTTTTATCCAAAGCTGTTACGACTGGTTTTGCGTAATCACCAATGGATGCAGCCGCTAATCCGAAGAAAATAGAAAAAATGACAATTTGTAGAATTTCGTTGGTTGCCATTGCTTCTACAATACTTTTCGGAATAATGTGCTCGATAAAGTTTTGTGCGGAGAAGTTTTGTGTTTTTTCCGTTACTTCGGACGCTGCAGTTAAGTCAACGTCGGTGAGATGCAATCCAACACCAGGTTGCAAGAGGTTTACCCAAAACATACCAATTAGTAACGAAATCAGCGAAGCGGAAAAAAACCATCCCAGGGCCTTTCCTCCTATTCGTCCTACTGCTGTAATATCGCCCAACTTTGCTATTCCAACCACTAAAGTTGTAAACACTAGCGGTGCGATAATCATTTGAACTAGTCGAATGAAAATAGTTGCAAGCAACTTAATGTAACCACTAAATTCCTTGGCGCTATCTGCAGACCAATTGTTATGAATGACGATGCCGAGGATTGCTCCTACAACCATCGCAATTAGAATTTGTGTCGTCAGGTTGGAGAAAATGGATTTTTTTTTGGTTTCTGTTGATGTCATATTTTATATTATTACAAAAGAGTGTTGTTATGCATGAGGTACCCTAGCCCTGATGGCAGTGGCATCCTTTTGTGCCATTGTATATTTCGTCAGTTCGCTTCGCTCGTGTGGCGCAAAAGATAAAGCGAACAGCAGGAATAGCTCCTAAACATTATTATTGTATATTTTGTTGCGTAAATAAAAGTCCACTAGCACAATTGCTGCCATGGCTTCGACGATTGGAACCGCGCGTGGCACTACACATGGGTCATGACGACCTTTGCCTTGCATTGCAACGATATTACCTTGATTGTCTAGTGTATTTTGTTTTTGAATCAGTGTGGCCACAGGCTTGAATGCCACTCGAAAGTAGATATCCATGCCGTTTGAAATGCCGCCTTGAATGCCGCCGGAAAGATTGGTTTTCGTCGTGCCATCTGGCAAATACAAATCGTTGTGTTCGCTGCCTTTCATTCTTGCACCACAAAATCCGCTGCCGTATTCAAATCCTTTCACCGCATTGATCGACAACATGGCTTTTCCCAATTCGGCGTGTAATTTATCAAAAACTGGTTCACCTAGACCGATGGGAACGTTTTGAATGACGCACGTAATCGTACCACCAATGGTATCGCCTTCCTTTCGAATTTCTTTAATGTGTTCCTCCATTTTTACGGCAGTTTCTGTATCTGGACAGCGAACGGCATTGCTTTCTATCATAGAAAAGTCGAGATCTTGATAGGGTTTATCGATGAAGATTTCTCCGACTGATGAAACGAAGGCGTTGATTTTTATTTTTTCAATACTTGTTTAGCTATCGCTCCAGCGACGACTCGACAAGCAGTTTCACGTGCCGAGCTTCGTCCTCCGCCACGATAATCACGAATTCCATATTTTTTTTCGTAGACATAATCGGCGTGACTTGGCCGATAGGTATCTTTGATATGAGAATAATCTTCCGATTTTTGATTGGTATTTGGAATGATAAATCCGATGGGAGTTCCGGTGGTTTTTCCTTCGAATAGTCCAGAGAGAAATTGCACTTCATCTTCTTCCTTGCGTTGCGTAACGATACTGGATTGTCCAGGCTTTCTGCGATCCATTTCGTTGCGAATAAGATCAAAATCAATTGAAATATTGGGAGGACAACCATCAATGACACCGCCTAATGCTTCACCGTGTGATTCACCAAAAGTGGTAATTTTGAAAAGTGTACCGTAACTATTGCCTGCCATTGGGTTTGGTTTTGAACAAATGTAACATTTTCGATTAAAAATTGAAAGGTTCGCGACAATTCTTCTTTAACAGAGAATATGTTGATTAATGGAAATTTAATTTTAGCAAGACATTTACTACGGTTTCTTAACATTTGAGTTGCTTCTAGATAATACTATCTACTTTAATTTGCTAAACTTCAAATAACTTATTTTGAAAAAAAGAAAAGTAGAATTGGTTGTCATTTCGGATGTGCATTTGGGAACATTTGGAAGTCACGCAAAGGAATTGCTGAATTACCTCAATTCGATTAAGCCGAAAACGTTGGTGTTAAATGGAGATATCATCGACATTTGGCAATTTAGAAAATCATATTTTCCTGCGGTTCATTTAAAGGTCATTAAGAAGATCATTAGCATGGCAAGTAAAGGCACAAAGATCTATTACATCACCGGAAATCATGATGAACTGTTGCGAAAATTTAGTGATACGACCATGGGAGGTTTTTCGATAGTAGACAAACTGGTATTGGATTTAGATGATAAAAAAGCCTGGATTTTTCACGGAGACGTGTTTGATGTATCAGTGCAACATTCTAAATGGATTGCTAAAATGGGTGGATTGGGTTATGACTATTTGATTTTGATCAATCGTTTTGTCAATTGGTGCTTGAGTAAGATGGGAAAAGAACCTTATTCCTTTTCAAAAAAAATAAAGGCAAGTGTAAAAAAAGCAGTGAAGCACATTTCTGACTTTGAAACCACTGCAACGGATTTGGCCATTGAAAAGCAATACGATTACGTGATTTGTGGTCATATTCACGAGCCTAAAATCATTCAGAAGTCGAATAAGAACGGCGCAACAACTTATTTAAATTCAGGAGATTGGGTGGAAAACCTAACAGCCCTAGAGTATCATTCTAAACGTTGGAAATTGTATCGTTATAGTGAATGCAACTATACGGAGGAGGAAGATTTGTTGGAGATGGAAACAAATATTAGTCAGCAAATTGTAGCGTCGATTGTCTTTTCGAAACAAATTAATTCCTACTAAAGCCATAGGAAAGTGCTAGTTTTTTTACTTGTATATGCCATATTTTGACATTTTTAATTTTTATATTTGCGCGAAATCAAAAATATAAATCGATGAAAAAACTAGTATTATCAATCTTATTAATTGGTGGATTCGTATTTACTGGGCACGCCCAAAAAATTTCAGAAAATGCATTGGGATTGCGATTGGGCGACAACGATGGATTTGGTGCGGAAGTATCTTATCAAAGAGCACTCGGTAATGCTAATCGTTTGGAAGCAGATTTGGGCTGGAGAAACAGCAGAAATGTGGATGTAATTAAACTAACAGGTCTGTACCAATGGGTATGGAATATTGATGGAAATTTCAATTGGTATGCTGGTGCTGGTGCTGGACTTGGATCGTGGAGATATAATAAAGATGGAAATAGTGACAGCGGAACATTTGTTTTTGCTGCCGGAGATATTGGAATTGAATATTATTTTGATATTCCATTGTTACTATCGATGGATTTTAGACCAGAGATTGGCGGAAGCGGATACTATGAAAATAGTTACGGTTCGGATATTGCCATTTCAGCGCGTTTCCAATTCTAGATTTTGCATTAAAGATGAATAAAAAAATCCACTAGAAATAGTGGATTTTTTTATTGAATAATAATTTCTTTTTTAGAATTGACTTTTACAATCGTATATGGATAATAGAAAACTTCTTTCTCTTCTGCCCTTTTAGATTTTGGCTCGTTATCTTTTGTATAGATCATGATGGATGTCGGTGTTTCTTCGACTTTTAGAATTGCAATGGTGTATCCGAGTGTGGTCTTTTCTCCCATGTTTAGAATGACAAAATTGCAAGTTTGAGGTCGCTTGAATTTATTTTGTCCTTCAATAGTTCATCATTTTGAAGCATTTTTATCTCTCGTTCCTCAGACAATATTTCAAAAAAACGAATGGTCGCGCCACCGTCTTCTTGCGTACTCAAAATTTCAATTAATGGTTTTGATTCTATTGATTTCTTATTTGAACTACAAGATATTACAAAAACAAGTAGGAATGCGATTGCTCCTTTCTTTAAGGTAGACTTGTGCTTATGCATAAATTGAAATTGCTCGTAAATAAAGTTCTTCATAAAGCGGTAGAATATTCTGGATATCGAATTGTTTTGCAGTGGTCAACGCATTTGACTTGAAATTATTTAGAGTTTCATTATTTTCTAGTATCTTAATGGCGTTTGCTGCCATGCCTTCAATGTCTCCAACATTACTCAAATAACCTGAAACGCCATCAAAATTAACTTCTGGCAATCCACCTGAATTACTTGATATCACGGGAACGCTTAGCGCCATTGCTTCTAATGCTGCCAAACCAAAACTCTCGGTTTCAGAAGGCAATAAAAACAAGTCAGAATAGCTCAAGATTCGGTCTATTTCATTACTATTTCCAAAGAAAATCACTTTGTCTTGAATCCCTAATTCTTGGCACAAGCGTTCGGCTTTTTCTTTTTCAGGCCCATCGCCTACCATCATTAATTTAGCTGGAATCTTTTGTTGAATTTGATGAAATATTTTGATCACATCCGGGATTCTTTTTACTTTTCTAAAATTGCTAATATGGGTAACCACTCGTTCGTTATCGTTCGCTATTACGGACCTGTAACACGGAATGGTCGTATCGTCTATGTTTTTGTTTAGCTCTATGAAATTAGGTATCACTTCAATGTCGTTTGTGATATTAAACAGTTTCAACGTTTCTTGTCTGAGACTTTCCGAAACAGAGGTTACGATATCAGATTTGTTGATACTAAAGGTAACTGCAGGTTTATAGAACGGATGATTTCCAACTAGGGTAATATCGGTACCGTGAAGTGTGGTAACCATCGGTATGTCAATTCCTTCTTCTTTCAGCATTTGCTTTGCCATATAGCCCGCATAGGCATGTGGGATGGCATAATGCACGTGCATGAGTTCAATTTTATATAACTTAACCATATCCACCAGCTTGCTCGACAAAGCCAATTCATATGGTTGATAATGAAAAAGTGGATATTCAGGTACGTTTACTTCATGATAATGCACATTCGGATTCAAAAGCGCCAAACGAACAGGCTGACTGTACGTAATAAAGTGTATTTCGTGTCCGCGTCGCGCTAACTCTAATCCAAGTTCAGTAGCAACTACACCACTTCCGCCAAAAGTAGGATAACAGACAATAGCAATTTTCATAGTTGATTTTTAGTTCAACGAATTTAGTGAAACTAGTAACTCCAAGTTCGAAAAGTTACGTTAAAAAGTACTTCTAAGTAACAAATATTACTATCATGGAGTTGTAAAGAATATTAAATCACCATACGAAGTGCCGGTAGCATTGGTTGCAAATGCTTTAACATAGTACGTTGTTCCAGGTGTCAAACCCTCGATAAGGCTAATAAATTCTCCAGTTGTTGTTGCTGGATCTGTAATAACGTTATCTGTAATCGTTGGATTATCAGTTATTGACCAGCAAATTCCTCGTGCTGTTAACGGTGAGTCGCCAATTGATAGTACAATACCGCCACTAACTGCGCTTGTTTGTGTTAGGTCGGTAGCCTCGAAAGTTTCAATTGTAGGTAATTCACCAGCACCTTCACTTGCCGTTGTAAATGTAATTTGATTTCCATAACTGGTTCCGACACTATTGGTGGCAAATGCGCGGACATAATAAGTTGTTGCTGGATCTAGTCCAATGATTGAACTTGAGAAAACTCCCGTTGTTCCAGGAGCATCAACTACATTATCAAGTAAACTTGGATTTTCTGTTGTAGACCAACAAATACCTCTTGCTAATATCTCTGTTCCTCCAGCAGAAATAACTTCACCTCCGCTAATAGCGACTGTTTGCGTAATTTCGGATGCCTCTGTAGTCGTGACAAATGGTGGAGATAGCGCTTCAGTCGTTGTGGTGAAAGTAATTTCTTGGCCATAAACAAGCCCAGAAGGATTTGATGCATACGCTCGAACGTAGTATTGTGTTGCAGCAGTTAGTCCTGTTAATTGACAAACAAACGTTCCGATCCATCCAGGATTTGAAATTTTTGTATCTTCAATTGTTGGATTTGGCTCCGTCGAATAACAGACACCACGCGAAGTAACGGTTTGTCCACCGGCTGATAATAGCACACCACCAACTTTCGCCGTTGTTTTGTTGATCAGCGAAGCTTCTGTAGTGGTAATTGAAAGAGCTCCTATTGAATTGGTATCGTTCGAATCACTTTCTGGAGAACATGACGATAAAATTAAATTAAAAACCAGCAAAAAATAAACAGGATAAACAAAATATTTTTTCATAAAAGAGAATTAGTATTTAACAAATGTAAATTATTTTTAGACAAGGCAATTTGCGATTTTGAAATATTATAATCAAGTTGAAAATTATCTAATTATTGCATCGTAGATCACCTTCTGAATATTTTCCCGAATATTCTCTTTTGATAGCGTATTGGTTGTAGATTCTGGATAGGTTCGATTAGACAAAAAGACGTAGATCAGTTCTTCTTCCGGATCCGCCCAAGTCATCGTACCCGTAAATCCAGTATGTCCAAAACTGGTCAAGGACGCACATCCGCAAGTAGGTCCAGCGGTGTCTGCAGACTGTGGCTTGTCGAACCCGATTCCTCTTCTGTTGCCTTCTGCGCAAAAATAACAGGTATTGAAATCGGAAAATGTTTTTTCAGAAAAGTATTGGTGATTCCATAGTTCCCTTTTTGTAGATACAATTGCATCATTTTAGCAATATCCATCGCATTAGAAAAGAGACCTGCATGTCCGCCTACTCCACCTTCCATGGCTGCTTCCATATCATGAACATATCCTTGAATCAATTGATGTCGGAAATACGTGTCGACTTCAGTTGGTGGAATATTTTCTTTTGCGAAAGAGCTATTTAGTGGATTGAACGTGGTATTATTCATGCCAAGTGCTTGATAAAATCGTTCTTTGACCATAACATCTAACTTTTTGCCCGTTACTTTTTCTAAGTAATCTTTCAAAATGATAAAGGTAAAATCACTGTACTTGTATTCTTTCTTCGGAAGTAACTTACTTTCTACAATCATCTTCATAATTGTATCATGATAGTCATTTCTCATAAATAAGCTATCAGCCACTTGTTTTGAAAATTGCTCATTAGCAATCTTGCTGTAGTACTTGGGAAGTGGTAACTTGGCGCTATCTAATGTCGCTTTGTAAAACGGAACCCACGCCTGAAGCCTTGCATAGTGCGATAACAAATCTTTAAAAGGAATATCCTGTTTGTCTGAATTTTTGAAAATTGGCAGCATTTCTCCTAGTGTGGTTTGCATATTGATTTTTTGCTGATCATACTGCTGCATCACATTGGGTAGCGTGGCGATAATTTTTGTTAAAGAAGCTATATCGTATAACGTTTCATTGCTTACTTTAGTTTTATTTTCATAGGTGTAATAACCAAAGGACTTTTGATAAATCACCTTTCCTTTTCTAGCGACTAATACTTGAATACCAGGTGTCATTTTTTTATCAATTGCATAATTGGCATAACGTTCAACTCTTGCAAGAAGTGATGAATTCATACCCACGTTTTCCGGCAAAGCAAAACCCAAGCGGCCGGATTTCTGTGTCGATAGTCCATAACCAGCTTTGAATTCTGTGTTGATAGAAACGGGTAGTTTTCCTTTAGATTCAATGGCGCCAAAAAGTAATTCAGCAGAAACAGTTTGGGCAATGTCACTATTTTGGTAGGAAACGACTACGCCTTCAATTTCATCAAGATACGAAACTGGAATTAATGAGTAAGGTTTTGTAAAAACATCTAAAATAGTAACATTATTCTTGGCAATTTCCGACAACCAAAATAGTTCTTTATCGGTAAGTGCGTGGCTTTTCCATGCCTTGTCTGACTTATGAAACCCAACGATTACTTTGGTATACAACACGAGCTCCTCGGTCAAACAATCGATGTCCTCATCTTTTACTTCAGTGACATTGGTATACTTTTTCAATGTGGATAGAAAAGCACTATTCACGTCATCACCTAATTTTACGTACGCTATTTTTTCGTTCTCCAAGTTATTAAGAGGCAAAATATCATCCTTGTTTTTTATTACAGTTATGGCATTTTCGTATAGTTCGTATTGCAGGACGTCATTCTTTAGCGGGTTTAAATTTTCATATAGATTGGTAATAGCAACTGTTTTATAAGTATTAAGACCAGCTTTGTATTTATACTTTAGAATTTTCTTTATGGAGTATGCCAATCTTTCATCGGAAATTAGGCTATCCTGATAGGCCATACACAATTTTTCTATGGCGACAGGAACATTTTCTGGGCATAACAGAATGTCATTACCCGCTAAGAAAGCCTCTAAATCTATTTCTCCCGGTTTTCTGAAGTTTGCCGCTGCTTTCATATTGAGTGCATCGGTAAATATCAGTCCTTTAAAACCCATTTGATTTTTTAACACATCCGTAATAATGTTATGGGAAACAGATGAAGGCGTGTTTTCTCTCGATTCTAGACTGGGTACATTCAGATGCGCTACCATGACAGATGCCAAACCATCTGAAAATAGTTTTCTATAAGGATAAAGTTCAACTTCATCAAGTCGCTCCTTAGAAAAAGTAATGGTCGGAAGGGCATGATGCGAGTCTATTTCTGTATCACCATGTCCAGGAAAATGTTTTCCAGTGGCGAGTAATCCCATGCTTTGGTAGCCTTTCATTATTGCCGATGCGCTTTCTGCCACGTTTTCTTTCTCTTCTCCGAAAGAACGGAATCCAATGATTGGGTTTTTTGGATTGGTGTTGATGTCTACAACTGGTGCAAAGTTGAAATGAACTCCGAGTCGCTTGTTCTCCTCACCCATTTGTGTTCCCACTTTTTCTATCAATTTCTTGTTTTGAATGGCGCCTAGAGTCATATTCCACGGATAACGATAGGTCGAATCTAATCGCATACCCAATCCCCATTCCGCATCAATTCCGATTAGAAGTGGAATGCGTGCTTTTGACTGAAACCTATTGGTCAACAATGCTTGACGAACAGGTCCGCCTTGAAAGAATATGAGTCCACCGACTTTATTTTCTTGTATTAATTTATCGATGGATTTAACGTGAATCGAGTCTTTATTCGAATAGGCTGAAACCATAAATAACTGTCCCAATTTTTCGTCAAAACTCATGCTATCGTAGATACTGTCAACCCATTTCTTCTGAATTTCTGAGTCAAAGTCACCTAAAAAATTTTCAACTACAGGTTTTGGTGTAGGAGTAATGGTTGGAGGAAGTTTAGCTATTGTGTGTTTTTTTGTTGCACAACCAATAACGACAAAACTAAAGATAAATAAGAGTATAAGAAGTATTCTATTCATTTTGGAAAAGGATTAAAAGAAGCGGCTATGCCAACTTTCTTTTGCGGGAACTTCCCAATTGTCACTCCATTCTTCTATAGTATTGACTAAGTTATTGAATACAATAGTATTTTCAGAAACAGCCTTATCTTTTGCCATTTTCTTAAAATCGATTAGCGGTTTGTGTGCGATATGTTCCCCTAATTTGAAGGTGACGTTCATCTTATCAAGCAAATCGACTTCATATTTCTTTTCAATTTCTTGAATAAGTGCCACCGACTTATCAATGGAACATCCAGTGGCCATTTGCGTTTCTTGATTGACCGCAAGAATGATAAATCGACTGTACTTTAATACATAAGATGCCTCCAATCCCGTTCCATGTGATGCCCACGACTCGACGAATGATTTCAACTCGGCGTCAATTTCACTGAGTTCGTCATCCGTAAATCTTCTGTTTGATTGATAAATCCAGATTTTTGATTCGAGAGGTAAATTTTCAAAAGGAACGTACATGATATATAATTTATGATAATGGATTTACAACTTATAGATCCTGTGCATTGGCAATTAGTTCAGCGATATCCATGACTTTCACGTCGCTTTCCCGTTCTTTATTTTTCACCCCATCGGTGAGCATTGTGTTACAAAATGGGCATCCCGCAGCAATTATCTGAGGCTGCGTTTCGAGTGCATCTTCGGTTCTTTCGATGTTGACTTCTTTATTTCCAGGTTCAGCATCTTTAAACATTTGAGCACCGCCAGCTCCGCAGCACAAACCATTCGCTCGAGAACGCTTCATTTCAACTAATTCTGCATCTAACTTCAAGATTAGATCTCGTGGTGCTTCATAGATATTGTTGGCTCTTCCCAAATAACATGGGTCGTGAAAGGTGATTTTCTTTCCTTTGAATTGTCCACCTTCAATTGTTAGTCTGCCACTATCGAGAAGTGATTTCAAGTATTCCGTGTGATGAACAACTTCGTACTTTCCACCTAATTCCGGATATTCATTTTTTAAAGTATTAAAGCAATGTGGGCAAGCAGTTACAATTTTCTTGGCTTCATAAGCATTCAGCACTTCGATATTCATCATCGCCTGCATTTGAAATAGGAACTCATTTCCTGCTCTCTTTGCTGGATCTCCGGTACAACTTTCTTCAGTACCCAAAACTGCGAACTCAACATTCGCTCTATTGAGAATTCGGACAAATGCTTTTGTAATTTTCTTCGCGCGATCGTCAAAGCTTCCGGCACAACCTACCCAAAATAATACTTCAGGTTGCTTGCCTTGTGCTAAAAGTTCCGCCATGGTTGGTACTGATAATTGCTCTGCCATATTTATTGTTTAATCGTTGATTCGTTAAACCGTTAAATCGACTCAACGACTCAACGATTTAACGATTTAACATTTATATTACTCGTGTTTCCCGTCATCGAAAACTTGAATGGTTACTTCTTTTTCGATTAAATCGGTAAATTTTCCTCTATAACGGGTTGCTTTTACCAAGTGATTATCGATCCAGTGATAATTTCCTCCTCTTGGTTTTCCGAACAAAATACCATGGTATTTGAATCCGTGTTTCTTTAACCAAATTTCCGTATACTCACGATGTGCTTCCGTTCGAGACGTAAAAAAGAATATGATGTGACCTTCGTCATACCATTTGTTTAAAGTTATTAAAGCATCCGGATATACATCTGCCGTTAGCATTCTTTCTGGTTCTTCGTTTGGAATATCATCGCAAACCGTTCCGTCAATATCAATTAAATAATTTTTGATTCCTTCTGGTAGAATTGGACTAATTGTATGTCCATTTTCTGTTGCCGCAATTAATTGCTTGTCTAAATCTTCTGTTTTCATTTTCGTTTTGTTTCTAATTTATTTTTGTTAAAATTGATTAAAAACACCCTTAACCTCACCTATAAGAGAATTTTTATTTTTTTAGCTATTCATTAATTTTCGTTTTTCCAATTCAATCGATCTTGTTGATTGTATTGCCATGGCGCGCCATTATTTTCAATATTCGTCATCATTGCGTTTAATGACATTGGCGCTGCGCTTTGCTCCATTACTAGATAACGTCGCATGTCCATAATAATTGATAGTGGACTAATATTCACAGGACATTCTTCCACACAAGCATTACAAGATGTACATGCCCACAACTCTTCTGCGGTGATGTAATCGTTGAGTAATGATTTATTATCGGGCACAAAAATACCATTATTCTTGTCAATATTTATTCCTACTTCTTCTAATCGATCTCGTGTATCCATCATAATTTTACGAGGAGATAATTTCTTACCCGTTTGATTGGCTGGACAGGATGATGTACATCGTCCACATTCCGTGCAAGTGTAGGCATTAAGCAATTGTACCCAATTTAGATCTTGAACATCACTAGCTCCAAACTTAGAAGGTATTGCATTTTCATCTACGACTGGCACCGCATATGGATCGGCATTCGGATCTATCATTAATTTAACTTCATTGGTAACCGAAGCTAAATTATCAAATTGCCCTTTTGGATTAAGATCTGCAAAATAAGTATTTGGAAAAGCTAGAAGAATGTGTAGGTGTTTTGAAAAATATAAGTAGTTCAGGAATATTAATATTCCAGTAATATGTAACCACCAAAATATTCTTTCAAAAAAAGCAACTGATGTTGGATTCATTCCGTCGAAGAATGGCGCGATATACTGTGAAATTGGAAAAAATCCCGCTGGATCATAATGGCCAAATCCTCCCGGGATATTCTGCAAATGCAAATCTGCAGCATTCATTAATAAGAAAAGTGACATTAAAACGATTTCAAAATACAAAATGTAATTGGCATCGCTTTTCGGCCAGCCTTGTAGGTCATTACTAATAAATCGTTTCAGTTTAATGACATTTCTTCTGATTAAGAAAACGATTACGGCAACCAATACAAGTAATGCCAGTATTTCAAATGATCCAATCAATACGTCATAAACAATTCCTAAGAAGGAGAACACACGATGGGTTCCGAAAAGACCATCGATGATGATTTCCAAAACTTCAATATTGATAATGACAAACCCAAGATAAACAACAATATGCAAAATTCCTGCAATCGGTCTTTTGACCATTTTTGATTGCCCCAAAGCAATCATAGCCATGTTTTTCCATCGTTCTGATGATTGATCTGATCGATCAACAGCTTGACCTAGATTGATGTTACGTAATATCTTCTTGATGTTTCTTACAAAATAAGTGACACCAATGGTGAGTATAATTGCAAATAAAATATTGGATAAATAGTGCATGGGTTCTGTTTTTACTTTGAACTTTTATCTGAAGGCGCAACGTATGGTTTGTTCTTTTTTCCAAAAAGCGAGACGTTTACGTAGCGCGTTGGATTTAAGCGGACATCTTGCAAGAGTAGTTCGAGTTCTTTGGAAGTTTGGCTGAGATTATTATACAGCGCCTCGTCTTTTATCATTTTGCCGACAGTTCCTTTTCCAGCATTCATGTCTGCGAGGATATTATCCACTTTTGCCAAAGTATTTTGCAGACTTTTTGCAGTTTTACCCAAATCGGCTTTGCTTAAGAATCGGATATTTTGAAAAGTTAGTTGAAACTTTGTGAAAATCAGAAACCACTCCATTAATATGTGTCCTATTCTCTGCAATAATTCCGTTAACGCCTTCTGAAGCCTTGTGAAATTGAACTAAGGTCTCGCTTAGTTCGGCTAACGATTTTTTCAAATCCTCCTGACCTTTTTTATCAAGTACATTATTAATTCCAGATATAAGTTGATCAGCATCTAATAAAACTTTATCCAATTTAACCTGTAAAGGAGCTAATTTTTCACCTAATAAATCAGTTAAACCAGGTTTTGTGTTTCCTATCAATTTAGAACCGGACTTTGCCATTTCCTTATCGTTAAGATTAGGAACAATCATGATTTGCTTGCCACCAATTAATCCCGGATCGTATATCGTCGCCGCGCTGGATTGCGAAATAGGAAAATCAGACTTTATTTGTAGCTCCACCAATAATTTTCCAGAACTGTCAGAAAATTGAATACTATTGACTTTTCCGATGGTTAGGCCATTCAATGTAACAGCTGCAGAGTTACCTAAACCTTCTACATTATCGTACTCAACATATAAAGTGGTATAATCTTCAAAAAGATCTTTGCCTTTCAAAAAGCTGTAACCCCAAATAAATAATAAAATCGATGCGATAACTAAAATGGCAGTCTTAATCTCTCTTGTAATTTTCAAAATCTAGATATTTAAACAAATTTAAAATAAAATAATACATCTTTAGGTTTATTTCAAGGCATCTTGAACACTAATTTTTTTTCCGTCTTTAAAGGCTATTAAATAAGCAGATGAATAGCCTTTAGCTTTCGCTTCCTCAAGGTTTCTTTTTGCTTCATTATAATCAGATGTTTCTCCATAAGTGTATTTATAAAGTTGGCCATTATCAGTTGTAGACTTTACATTGTTTAGTCCCTTAAAATTAGAAGGAACCAAATCTAATTTTTTATTTGCCGCTGCAATTTGAACTCTGAAAATAATTCCTGAATTGTCTGATTTTTGTTCGATTTTTTCAACTGGAGATTCTGTCTTAGAAATTAATATTTCTTCTTTTTTAGGAACTTCAGACATTTTTTTCGACGGTTTGTCTATCGGGTCACTGCTATTACTTCCAAAATATTCTTTCTTGTAGCTAATTATGGCATTTGCGATGGCTTGAGCTATGTCTTGTTGACCATCTTCAGAATCTAACCTTGCCCCTTCAGCTGGATTTGAAATAAATCCAATTTCGATAAGCACTCTTGGCATGTAGGCTTTATGAAGAACCATAAATGGTGCTTGCTTTACGCCTCTTGTTTTCTTATTTAAACCTGCAAATTGATCTTGAATTTTACTTGCTAATGAAATGCTATTGTCAAGATATTCTTCTTGCATTAAAGTCAACCCAATCATTGAACTTGGGTTATTGGGATCAAATCCTTCATACTTTTGCTTGTAATCTTTCTCTAAAGTAATAACGGCATTCTCACTTTTCGCAACCGCAAGATTAGAGGCGTTCTTATTAAGTCCCATTACATAGGTTTCACTTCCATCGGCAGATGTGTTTTTGTTTGCATTGCAGTGAATTGAAACGAAAATATTGGAATCTACTCGATTGGCAATACTTGATCGTTCTACAAGTTCAATGAAAACATCTGTTTTTCGGGTGTAATTTACTTCGAAATTTGGATTAGCCTCTAAAATCTTTCCTACTTTTAGGGCGATTGCTAGAGCGATATTCTTTTCGATATGGCCATGATATATGGCTCCAAAATCATGTCCACCATGTCCGGCGTCGAGTGTAACTTTAAATTTACTGGAAGATTGCGAATAAGAATAACAAGAAAACAAAAAAATAAAAAATAAAGACAAATACTTAAATCTATGTAGCATACGCATGGTATCGAATAATGTTAATTTTTGTAATACTGGTCAACCTTTAATTTTTCAATATCCTTATTTTTGACGGAAAATAATCATTAAGTTTGGGGCGTCAAAAATTAAGCCATATTTTTACAAAAATAGCATTAAAACCTTTGCATACAAACTTATTTCATATCGTTTTATCAGCCATCTTTCTAACAATTGGAATTACCAAAAGTTATTCGCAAGAGGTGGGTAACAAATCGGCTACATTTCCACCAAAGACCGCAAAAGACAGTACTTTTATTTCATTAAACGACATTGAAAAAATTGGCGATACTATAAAAACAGATAGTATTAAGCCAAAAAAGTCAGTACTAGAAGGGAAAATAAAATACAAAGCGGAAACGTACACGAAAATAGATCAAAAGAAAAAACTAATTACTCTCTATGACAAGGCAGAATTATACTATCAGGATATTGAACTAAAGTCAGGAATAATTGTTTTTAACTACGAAAACAACGAAGTTTATGCGGGTAGAATAAAAGATTCTTCAGGTGTTTATACGCAGTATCCGAATTTTAAGCAAGGCGCCAATATTGTTGAACCGGATTCGATACGATTCAACTACAAAACTAAGAAGGCTTTGATTTGGAATTCAAGAACTGAGCAAGGCGAGTTTAAAGTTCGGGCGGAGATTTCAAAAAGGGTAAATGACTCCGTTTATTTTCTGAAAGGTGCTCGTTTTACTACCGCAGAAGACATCGAAGATCCAGAATATTATTTTAGAACCAGTCGTTTAAAACTTGTACCTGGAAAAAAGGTAGTCACTGGTTTGACCAATATGGTAATTGCGGATGTTCCCACACCGATAGCGCTTCCTTTTGCTTTCTTTCCTATGTCCGAAACGAGTCGATCTGGACTAATAATTCCAACTTGGAATGATACGCGAGAGCGCGGATATTCGCTTCAGAACGGCGGTTACTATTTGGCTTTGAGCGATTATTACGATTTAGCCATTTTGGGAGACTATTATACGAATGGTAGTTATGCAACGCGATTTGAGTCGACTTATGCAAAAAAATATAAATTTAGAGGAAATGTTAATTTTCGATATGAAAATCTAATCAATAGCGAAAGAGGATTTCCCGATTATTCGAAGACCAACATCTACAATATACAATGGTCGCACGCGCAAGATTCAAAAGCGAGCCCTAATTCTCGATTTTCAGCTTCTGTGAATTTTGGTAGTAGCACTTATTTCCAACAATCCCTCAATCAAGTGAATGTCGGATCTAATTTGAACAATACATTAGCTTCTTCTATTTCCTATTCTAAAACCTTTAATTCCGTTCCGCAAGTGAATATGTCGCTCACTGCTACACATTCGCAAAATACAAATACACAACAAATTAATATGACATTGCCAACGCTGCAATTGAGTGTGGATCGGATTTTTCCTTTTGCGCCAAAAGAAGGCATAAAGAAAGGATTTATTAAGAATGTCAATTTGCAGTACAACTTGAGAGGAGAAAATAGATTTGCAACTACGGACTCTTTATTTTTCAAACCTCAAATGTTTCAAGATGCCAAAGTTGGACTTCAACACAGTATTCCTTTGAGTACAAATTTTAAGATTTTCAAATACTTCAGTACAACGACGTCGATAAATTATGAGGAAGTTTGGTACTTAAAAACAATTCGAAAGCGTTTTGATGTATTAAAAAACACAGAAGAAATTGTAGATGTCAATAAATTTGATTCCTTCAGGACCTATTCATTTTCTTCTAGTGTAGGAACGACGATTTATGGGACTTTTAATTTCGGGGAATCTAAAAAATTCAAGCCATACGGCATGTTATGAGGCCTTCAGTTTCCTATAATTATACGCCAAGTTTCAATCAGTATTATGATACTTATGACGCCGATGGCAGCGGAACAATGGTCAAAGAGTATACGCGATTTGAGCAAGGAATTTTCGGAGCACCCGGCAAGAACATTGCTAGCAGTGTAGGCTTTAGCTTAAGCAACACTTTTGAAGCCAAGGTTACTGAGAAAGATACTACCAAAACAGAACCGAGAAAAGTGATGTTACTGAATAACCTGAATTTATCGACTAGTTATGATATCACCGCTGATTCGCTACAATGGGCGCCATTGCGTTTGAGTGGAGGAACAGCTTTCTTTAAGAACAAGATGAATGTCAATTTTGGTACAACTTTAAATCCATATGCCATTGATAATTCAGGAAGAACTTTTAATACCTTTAATATTGATAATGGAGGCAGCCTATTTCGAATGACTAGTGCTAATATGACTATAAATTACTCTCTAAATAATACCGATTTTAACGGTGATGATAAGGAGCAAAAGAAGAATAATCAAGGGCTACGTAATGGTGGCCGAGAAGATGATTTGTTTGGAACCAATACTGATTTTAGTGATCGGCGGTTAAATCAGTTCGGCGAGGATGAAGAGGAAGACGATTTTAAAGGGTTTTATAAATATACGTTGCCGTGGGACATCAACTTTGCTTATCAACTGACTTATTCTAATAATAGAAGAGAAAAAGAAATCTCGGGAAATTCTGTGATGATGTCTGTAAACTCTGACATTGCGCCTAAATGGAAAGTGGGCGTTTCTACAGGTTATGATTTTGTGCAAAAAGGGGTCACGTTTACCCAGTTTAGATTTTCCCGTGATTTATTAAGTTGGCGCATGGATTTTAGTTGGACACCTTACGGGACCAATGCCTTTTGGTCTTTCTTTATCGGAATCAAATCTGGAGTTCTGAGCGATATCAAATGGGAAAAAAGAACACTTCCAGATCGAGTCTTAAGATAATTACAGTTAATATTTTGCTCAATGAAAAAAATCATTTTTACTGAAAAAGCACCAGCACCGATTGGTCCATATAGTCAAGCTGTTATGGTAGGTAATACTTTATATACGTCAGGTCAAATCGCTCTAAATCCGAGTACTATGGAATTGGTTCTGGATTCTATTGAAGCAGAAACCGAGCAAGTTATGGAGAATCTCAAAGCACTTTTAGAAGCGGCGGACATGACGTTTGAAAATGTTTATAAGACAACAATTTTCATTACCAACATGCACGATTTTGCAAGAATAAATGCCGTCTACAGCAAGTACTTTAACGAAGAAACCGCTCCTGCAAGAGAAACGGTTCAAGTGGCAGCTTTGCCTAAGTTCGTTAATATAGAAATTGCTATGATGGCAACGCGATAGCATTGAGTAATAATTGTGCCGTTGCTTTATTGGTTGCCAATGGGATATTATGCACATCACAAACCCGAATCAGCATATTGATATCCACTTCGTGGGGATGACTAGAATTAGGATCTTTAAAAAACAAAACCATTTTCGTTTTTCCTTCGGCAACTCTTGCCGCAATCTGGGCATCACCTCCCATGGGGCCTGAGAGCATTCGTTTTACTTTAAATCCAGCATTTTCCGCTTGTCCACCGGTCGTTCCTGTAGCAATTAATTTGATGTGTTCTTCAAGCAATAGGGTTTTGTTTTTATTTAAGAACTGCACCATATCAGCTTTCATTCGGTCGTGTGCGATAATGGCAATCTCCATCATGTTGTTATTTGTTCAAGATATGATAAGCAATCAATCCGTCAATCGGTCTACGAAGTACATTGCCTACTTTGATATCGTAAGTTTCGAGAATTTGTTCTAATTCATCTTTCAGGTAGAAAGCGATAGAACCAACAAAGTGAACCAGTACATCTCTACAATTATCAAATTGCATAATGTAATTTTCAGCAAAATCTTTCATCTCAGCTTTGATGATATTTTTGCAAAATGGATTGTCTTTATGCTTGATTAGAAACATGGCAAATGTTGCCAAATACGCATTTGGATTGGGTTCTTTGTATAAATTGTGTTTGATGTAATCTGGATCAACGTTATACTCTTCTTCAAATTCTTTCGCAAGTTCTTTTGGCATCTTATTAAAATAATAGCCACGCAATAAGTGACGCCCGAATCGATTTCCAGAACAATCATCCATAGCGATATATCCTAAAGATTGCACTTTTTGATGTAATATTTTCCCATCAAAGTAACTACAATTTGAGCCTGTTCCTAAGATACACACAATGGCTTTCTCGTCTTTTGGTGTAGTAGCGTAGACCGCTGCATAAGTGTCTTCGTGAACAGAAATGGCAGCTTTGCTGAAATATTCTTCAAAGACTTTGGCTAAGAAATCTTTCATTCTGTCTGTTCCGCAGCCTGCGCCGTAAAAAAACAGATGACTTGCTTTGTCTTTGTTGTGAGAAATATCAAACTTATCATCGAGACGACTAATTATTTCTTCTTTGGTTAAAACTTCGGGATTTAAGCCTAATGTTTGGGTAGTAAATAATACTTTTCCTGATTCATCGATGGCGATCCAATCGGCTTTGGTCGAGCCACTGTCTACGAGTAGTTTCATTTTATTTGAGTTGCTGAGTGCCTAAGTTGCTGAGTAACTAAGAAACTTGATTTGTAATATATTCGTTCTGATTTGTTCTGTTGCCTTAGCCCCGATAGTAGTGAAAATCCTTTTGCGACGTGGTTCGGCGGAAAAGATTGCAACGGATAGCGGGATTAGCTCTTAAAATAAAAGTCCCATCTACAAAAATGGGACTTCGTAAATGTACTATTTTATTTTAAGCCAGCAATATGCACTGACAAATCGATTAATTTACTAGAGTAACCGTACTCATTATCGTACCAAGATACAATTTTGAAAAAAGTTGAATTTAGTCCGATTCCAGCTTTGGCATCAATAATCGAAGTGCGTTTGTCTGAGATGAAATCTTGAGAAACCACATCATCTTCGGTGTATCCTAGGATTCCTTTCATGCTCGTTTCTGAAGCGTTTTTAAGCACTTTCATGATTTCTTCGACAACTGAAACGTCAATTGTAGGAACACGGAATGACATTCCTGTTAATTTACCATTGAGTTCAGGAATTACTTTTCCTACTGCTTTTGCGGCACCTGTAGAAGATGGAATGATATTTACGCTTGCAGCACGACCACCTCTCCAATCTTTTTTGGAAGGTCCGTCAGCCGTCATTTGTGTTGATGTTGTAGCGTGAACTGTAGTCATTAATGCTTCAACAATTCCGAAATTATCATTGATTACTTTAGCTAATGGCGCTAAACAGTTGGTTGTACAAGATGCATTAGAAACAATAGTATCCGCTGCGGTTGCTTTTTCGTGGTTTACGCCCATTACGAACATTGGCGCATCTGCCGATGGTGCTGAGATTACTACTTTTTTTGCGCCACCTTTGATGTGTGCGCTCGCTGACTCTAGCGTCGTAAATATTCCAGTACAATCTGCTACTACTTCTGCTCCTACTTCATCCCATTTTAGTGTCGATGGATCTTTTTCAGCTGTGATTCGAATATTTCTTCCGTTAACGTATAACTTCCCTTCTTTCACTTCAACAGTTCCGTTGAAACGACCGTGAACCGAATCGTATTTTAATAGATAGGCTAAATGTTCAACATCTAATAAATCATTGATAGCGACAACTTCGATGTTGTCTCTGTTGAATGATTCTCTAAAAACAATTCTTCCAATTCTTCCAAATCCGTTAATTCCTAATTTTACTTTCATTTTGTCTGCTTTAGGCGATACGCAATAGGCTGTACGCCGATTATAAATTAAACTTCAATAACTTTTTTTGATTTTAAAACTACGTAGACATGATTTCAGAAACACGCAACAATTCGCGATCTATTTCTGTATGTCCCTTTATAGCTTGTTCTAATGGTGTTAATGCTATTTTATCGTTGAGCAATCCTACCATAAAGTTAGATTTGCCTTCTAATAGAGATTCTACAGCCTTTACGCCAAGTCGGCTCGCTAAAACCCGATCAAAGCATGATGGTGCACCACCGCGTTGCATGTGTCCAAGAACGGAAACACGAACATCGTATTCAGGAAGGTTTGCTTCGACATAATCTTTGAGTTCAAAAACGTTCTTTCCAATTTTATCTCCTTCGGCAATGACAACGATACTGGATGATTTTCCAGAAGCTTTACTTTTCTTGAGGGAATCAAGTAAACGCTCAAGACCGAGATCCTCTTCAGGGATAAGAATTTCTTCTGCTCCCGCTCCGATTCCAGCATTCAGGGCGATATGACCAGCATCTCTTCCCATGACTTCTACGAAAAACAAACGATTGTGTGAGCTAGCGGTGTCGCGGATTTTATCAATTACTTCTACCACCGTGTTAAGTGCGGTATCATATCCTAAGGTATGGCTTGTTCCGTATATGTCATTATCAATAGTTCCTGGAATTCCAATCACTGGAAATCCGTATTCATTATTAAATACTTCTGCTCCTGTAAAGCTTCCATCTCCTCCAATTACAACTAATGCATCTACATTTGCAGATTTGAGATGCTCGAAGGCTTTCTTTCTTCCTCTGCTGTCATAAATTCTTTAGAACGTGCTGACTTGAGTATCGTTCCGCCTTTATTGACGATGTTGTTTACGCTTCGTGGTCCCATTTCCTTGAAGTCACCTTCAATCATTCCTTGGTATCCTCGGTAAATTCCAATACATTCCACCTGGTGATATGCGCAAGTTCGTACTACTGAACGAATAGCGGCATTCATTCCGGGAGAATCACCACCAGAAGTCAGTACACCTATTTTTTTTATGGTTTTTGGCATTTTTTGACAATTAAAATGTAAAATTAACAAACATCTTATATAAAAAGACGACAATTTTAGATACTTAGTTGGTATTTCTAAAATTCAATCGTTTTCGTTAATAAGTTTTTCCTTACTTGAAGAATGGTAGAAAAAATAAAGGGAACTATTAAAAATTTAATCTTCTGTTGGAATAGCGTCGGAATTGACTTTCTCAGGTTGTTTATTTTTTTCTTTTTTGTCGTCAAAGTTGATGTAATCAGGTAATAAGTGTGAGTCATCAATAATCTTAGAAGGCTGCTTTACCAAATCTATTTTTTGATTTTTAAATACTTTGTGAAGTAATTGCTTGAAAGTGGTAAAATCTACCTGGTAGTTCAAACCTATTCCTTGTGTATAGCCAATACCTTGTCCTATATAATTAATGTCATTTTCTTTATTGAAAACATGTAAGTTCAAAGTTCCATCTTCATTCACTCGATACTGAATTTCGACATCTCCTACAATTGCGGACTCATTTATTCCTCCAACTGGAACTCCTAATTTTCCATTCACACTAATTCTATCGTTGACTTTAGTACTTATAGTAACGCCAACACGCCCGTCTGTTTCTCGCCCTGGGTTTCGATCTGCAGATACCAAATCTACTCCAACGGTAATCTTATCGTCAGAATTGTTAAGAATAGAACCGAAAATATCACCTACTTTTTCATACAGATTATTTGTCAATGAATTTTGATTAATTCCTTCGTTGCTCAAGAAGCTACCCGTTGATAATAAGACCAGCGCTTGCTTTTGCCTCACATCTTTATCGTCTAAATTGGTTTGAATCTCGGATTTTACCGATGAACTTAAAGTTGGAAAATTAATGTTAAACTCTGGATTCGGATTACTCAAATTTCCTTTGATTCCAATGACCACTTCAACATCAACCTTTCTATTTATGGTGGAATTTTCATATAGTAGTCCAGGATTTGCGGTGGTTTTATAAACTGCTTCAAGACTTAAAATGGCTTTCATAGGATCACCTTCCCATACCACAGAGCCACCTTTTTTGATCGTGAATTGCTTGTTGATGATACCGCCGTACTTAAAATTATAAGTTCCTTCATACGCTTGAAAGTCGCCCCACATATTGAATTTCCCCAACGTGTTTATTTTAAATAAAAGCGATCCGAATCCTTTTCCTTTCATCCCATGGCCAGAATTTCGATCCAATATTATTTCTATTTCTGCTTCTGGTGTAATATCAAAATTAAATAGCAATTCAACCCCATCGTACTTTTTAGTGCTTGAAGCGATTCCTTTTTTAAAGTTGTATTTGTCAGTTGCGCTGATGAAATGAATATAATTATTATCACCACTTGCTTCAGCATCATTTATTGGAATCTTGATGGCTGTTCCACTCTCTGATTTACCATCAACTTGAATGAATAGTTTACTTATTGGTCCTGTAATGGTAGCTTCTCCATCCATAAAAGCGGTGCCGAAGTACGCCGCATCTTCACTGTCTTTGGTATCTAACGCCAGGATTTTATTTGAACTTAAATTTAAGTCCAGACTCCAATCGGAAAAATTGGAGTGTCCGATACTTCCATCAAGTTTTGCTTTTGTATGGTATTTTGTATCTTCAATTTCAGCATTACGAATAATAAATTTCTTTTCTGTTACGTCGACAATAGCCTTATTCTCAATCTTATAATCTGTGTTCAAATAAGGAATTCCCAAACCGGCATTATCTACGAAAAGTCGACCATTCACATCGATGTTTTCCAGCCCTCCAGACAAGTTGGCTCGACCAGAAGCAAATCCGCGAATATTGCTGATTACTGATCCCCAAGTGAACTCAAAATCCCCAAATTAAACCTGTCAAAATTAAGATTTAGATCTAGTTCAGTCCTATCATCAATGATGTCTAAACTTCCGTCTGCAACGAAAGATTCCATATTTTCATTTTCAATGGACGAATTGATATAGAATTTTTGAAAGCTCTGATCGCCCTGTATGTTTAGATTCATGTTTCCTAAGGCTACATCATTCACCACTAGGTTCTGAATTTTAAGCGAAGAGGTCGGCTGATAAACCGCGTCGATTTGCTTTAGTTGTGCCACGCCATTTAAAGCGCCATCAATTTTAAATCTACTGAGTTCAGGCAATATTTCATCAAGTTGCACTTCCGTAAAATCAAGGCGAAGGTCTTTATTTTTGCTTCCTAATAACGTACCATTGAGTTGAACTTTTTGATTTTCGTGCGATAAAACGATGTCTTCAATGGCAAAATTTTGAAATTTTTTATCAAATACAATTTTATTTTTGTCGTTGTCGACTTGATTTAGACTCCATAAAAAATTATTAAAAAGCAGTTCAGATTTTTGAATTCCAACTACGTTTTGTTTTTGCGCATTGATAGTATGATAAAAGTTTAAGCTATACGCATCTTCTCCAGTATCGCCACCTTTAAATTCAGTACGCAGAAACAAGGTGTCTTTTGTAGTAATATTGATTAAACTGAAATCACGTGCTTTATAAAATTTAGTTTTTATAGTGTCTAAGGACACATAAGTATTAAACAAGGGATTTTTGTTGTCAATATCAACTTTGATATTGTCAAAAGTGTTTCCGTAGGCCTTAATTTCAGGCGATGTAAAATTGAACTTAAAATCATCTGTGGAGGAATCAATTGCCCCACGCAGTTTTGTGTTTTTACCAATATCTATTTCGGGATAAAAAACCTCGACAATTTTGTTATCGATACTAAAATCAAATTTAAGATACTGTCCTTTAGGTATCGGATTTCGAGAATAATTGGCATATAAACTTCCTGCTGAATTCTCTAGCATTTTTTTCAACAAGCCAATCTTAAATTTCCCGACGACTTTCCCTCGCATAATATCTTCTGATTCGATGGCTATGGTTCGCACATTTTCACTGTCAAAAGTGGAATGCAGTGAAAATTCTTCGAAATAGTAGTTGTTTTTGCTGTTTTGATAAGAAGTGTGTTCAAAGTGAACATCGCCTTTTAAATCGTCTAGGTTATTTCCAAGGATATTGATATCTGCTTTTCCCTTAAAAATGGCAATAGAATCTTTCTTTACAAAATTTAATTGGTTGAGATTAGCATAATCAATGGTGGTTTGAAAATTATAAGCGATATCTTTCTTACTGAGATTAATCAATCCTTTGAAATCCATAAATAGATTAGGATCATTGATAAATACTTTACCAACAAAGATGGGGTTTTTGAATTTACCATCTACAATTACTTTAGTGTAAGTATAATCGTTGTAGCGGATTTTATAAATATCCCCAGAAAAAGCAGTGTTTATGTTCTTTTGCTTAAATCCTTTTCCATCTACATCAATATTCAGCGTAACTTTTCCTAGTCCTTTTTCTCCTGTGAATGAGCCGATATTAAACTCTTCTAATATGATATTTCCTTCATAATTGGCATCATCGATATGATCGATATTGGTCATGCTAAGGTCAGATTGAATATTACCCAAAGCAGTGGTCATATAGAAATCCGTTACAATCGACTTGGTCGTGATTTCAGCCTTTCCTCGAATATTAAATTGACCCAATTTTTTGAGCGACGATGGTAATTTTGTGCCCAAAACATTAGGTAGTAATGTGATTAAGTCATTGTAATTCGAAGCTACTTTGTTAAAATCACCTTTCATATAAAAAGGTTGATTTGAGTTACCGAAAAGGTTTCTAAAATTTACGTTGCCAACGATTTGCGAATTTTTGCTGTCAATCAATTTCATCTGTCTTGCCGTCAAATCGTTGAGTGTTCCAGTTACGTGTGCCTTCAAATTAAAGGTTTGGTTCTTCCCTATTTCGTTATAGAAATATCGAATATCATTAGTAGCCAATGATGCTTGATCAATGAGTATGTTAAAATGTACTTTATTATTAAAATCTTGAAAATCTTGTCGCTTATAACTTAGCGCTACATTTCCCTTGAATAAAGAGGAAGCTGTCATAATATCAAGATCGGTTAAAAGAATTTGTTTTTTGTGTAACTAAACTTCGACTCCAGATTTTTGACAAAAAGCCCACGATGGTCTTGAAAAGACATTTTTTCAATAATTGTATTGACATTCGGTCCCTGTATTTTGAAGTCACTTAAGTGTCCATGAAGTTTCGTAAAATCAACGTCTTTTGGCACTTCTCGGTTTTCATCGGTCAAAATAAATCGACTTTTCTCTAGAAAAATATTCTTTGAGGTAAAAAGGAATTTACCTGAAGAAGGTTTTCCATCATCAAAAGCATCGATGAATAAATTCAAGTTAGAATCATGCTCCTTTTTGTAGGTTTTCATATTGAGAAGCAAACGGTCTATTCTAAGATTACCAAAAATCAGTTTTCCATTAATTAGTTTATTGACGTCTAAAATATTGGTCGAAATCCGGTTGGCATAAATTAAAGTATCCTTGTGATGATCTTTGATTAGAACATTTTTAAGCTTAACCCCACCGTAAATAGTAACGGCAATTTGTTCTATTTGAATATCGGTCTTGTAGTCTTCGTTCAAATTTTCGGTCACATATTGTGCAATTCGAGTTTGAACCTGTGGCAAAGTCAAGGCAATACCAAGTACCAGTAGCAGTAGTAGTAGGACGAGTAAAAAGCGAATAAATATTTTTCTAACTCTTTTGATAAGTGATGCTTTAATTATGGATTATATTTATTATTTACCAATGAGAATCAATTGCCATTGATAAAAAAAGGCTAATTTTGGCTTCGCTGTAAAAATAGAATAATTTGACAGGATTTGGTCAAATATTATTCAAAAATTGCAAGTATTTATGCCTAAGAAATCAGTTTTTATTTTAGCAATTGAAAGTTCATGCGACGACACAGCCGCAGCCATACTTCAAAACGACAAAGTATTGTCTAATGTTGTTGCTAATCAGTTAATTCATAATGAATTTGGTGGTGTTGTTCCTGAATTGGCTTCACGTGCGCATCAGTTGAATATTGTTCCCGTTATTGATGTTGCTCTAAAGAAAGCTGGGATTCAGAAAGAGGATTTGTCTGCAATAGCCTTTACCCAAGGTCCAGGACTGATGGGTTCCTTGTTGGTAGGGAGTTCATTTGCAAAATCAATGGCAATTGCATTGAAAATTCCATTGATCGCAGTCAATCATATGCAAGCGCATATTTTGGCGCACTTTATCGATGAAGAAGGATTTGATAAACCAACATTCCCTTTTCTTGCTTTAACTATTTCCGGTGGGCATACACAAATTGTGCGTGTCAATGATTTTTTTGATATGGAAATCATCGGAGAAACAACGGATGATGCCGTGGGCGAAGCATTCGATAAAAGTGCAAAAATATTGGGACTTCCCTATCCTGGCGGCCCTTTAGTGGATAAACATGCACAAAAAGGCAATCCAAAAGCATTCACTTTTACGAAACCAAAAGTGTCTCATTTAGACTTTAGTTTTTCAGGATTAAAAACAGCAATTTTATATTTTATACAAAAGAAAACTTCGGAAAACCCCGATTTTATTGCAGAAAATATTGATGATATTTGTGCATCGATTCAAAATACCATTATTGAAATTTTGATGGAAAAACTCCAATTAGCCGTTAAGGAAACTGGAATCAAACAGGTCGCCATTGGCGGCGGTGTCTCTGCAAATTCTGGAATCAGAAAGACATTAAAGGAGGCAGAAGAAAAATATGGATGGAAGACTTTCATTCCAAAATTTGAATACACAACAGACAACGCTGCAATGATCGGAATTGTGGGTTACCAAAAGTTTTTAATTGATAATTTCGAAACCTCTAAGGTCGTTTCTAAAGCCAGAATTTCATTTTAGTTATGCAACTATTTTACAATCCAGCGATTTCTGAAAATACAAAAGAGTTCACTTTTGACCGAGAAGAAAGCAAACACATTATTAAAGTACTAAGAAAAAAGGACGGCGATATACTTTTCGTTACTAATGGTTTAGGTTTTTTATTTGAATGTAGTATTGTACTTGCCATTGAAACAAAGTGCACTGTGGCAATTGTGAGTTTCAATCAATCAGAACGCCCAAATGTTTATTTGCATCTTGCTGTAGCGCCAACCAAAATGAACGATCGTTTTGAGTGGTTTTTAGAGAAAGCTACAGAAATTGGTGTTTCCGAAATTACACCGATTATTTGTGAGCATTCAGAACGCAAGCATATAAAAACGGAGCGTTTCGAAAAAATAGTAGTGGCAGCCATGAAACAATCCAATCAATTTTATTTACCAAAATTGAATGAACCAGTTCTTTTTAAAGACTTTATCAAGAATAAATTCTCAGGGCAATTGCTGATTGCACATTGCGAAGAAACTGAAAAAAAATTATTGAAAGATCTTTTGCAGCCGCGAACTGAAGTAACTATACTCATTGGTCCGGAGGGCGATTTTTCTGTAAAAGAAATTCAAATGGCGTCAGATAATAAATACATTCCAGTATCTTTGGGAAATACTAGGCTGCGAACTGAGACCGCCGCAATTGTTGCATGTCATAGTGTGGTGTTTGTAAATGAAAATTATTAATTTATTAAGATATTATGAAAAACCTCTACCTCTCTATTCAACTGTTTGCAATTAGTTTTTTTGCAGTGGCTCAAGAAACACCTATAGCATTTATTACTATTCAAGAGCCAGAACCCATTTGTTCTCAAGGAAACTGCATTGAATTGACTACAGAATATTCAACAATTAGAACCACTACGGATTACGTAATCAATAGTATTCCATTTAGTTCTATTTTTCCATTTACAGGAGGTACAATGATTACCGCTACCGGTGATGATAGTTGGTCTCCAATTGTCACGTTACCTTTCACTTTTAATTTTTATGGAAATTGCTACAATAATTTACTAGTAGGTACCAATGGTGTAATTACTTTTGATATCGGACCACAGGTTCCTCTAGGATATTGTAATTGGCCTTTTACTGCTACCATTCCTGCAGCAGGATTTCCAATTAAGAATGCAATTTATGGTGTGTATCAAGACACCAATATCGCATCACCGCCAGTAGTTGATCCACAGATTCAAAATGTAAATTATTTTATTTTGGATACTGGAGTTAATGCAGCTCCGAATAGAGTTTTTGTAGTCAATTTTAATGAATTGCCGCAATACGCATGCAATAGTTCTGTTGGGCTACAAACTTCTCAAATTGTGCTTCATGAAACCACTAACGTTATTGATGTTTATGTAAAAAGCAGAACTTCTTGTACAACTTGGAATTCTGGTTCGGGACTTATTGGAATTCAAAATCAAGCTGGAACTATAGCATATGCACCTCCAGGTCGAAATACTGGAACATGGAATACGCTAAATGAGGCGTGGAGAATCTCTCCTAATGGTGGAAATATTCCAGCATCATTTTCATGGTATAACAATGGGCTATTAATAGCTGATGCATTTAATGATAGTTTATTAGTTTGTCCTACTGCTGCTGATTCTTACAGCGTTCAAATGTCAATTTCTAATTGTGATGCATCTCAAACTACAGTAATATCTAATGAAGTTAATCAATTATTAGTTGCAGAGCCCGCCTTTGCTAGTCCACAAGATTTGATATTTTGTACTGAATCGCCGTTTGTTTATGTAGCAAATTTAGGATCTAATACGAATATTATACTGGAAGCATTGAATCCATTAGATTTCGAAGTAACTTATTACGAAAATATGACCGACGCTGAAAACGGCGCGTCAAATAATATTTCTAATGTTAATGCATACTCTTTTACCGAAAACAAGACGATTTATGCCGCAATTCAGGAAAATTTTCAAACAGGTTGTCGCTATATCAAACCTTTTCAATTAATTATTATTCCTGCAGTAAATCCTCCAACTGGAAATAGTTTGCAAAGTTTTAGTGCTGGTCAAACATTAGAAAATCTGGTTGTAGAGGGTGAAAATTTAACTTGGTACGATGCTGCAACAGAAGGTAATATACTGCCAACTTCTACCCTATTACAAGACGGCGCGACTTACTATGTTTCCCAAAGTATTGGTGGTTGCGAAAGCAGAAATGTCAATTCTAATCGATTGGCAATCACTGTAAATTTGGTTTTGAATGCAGTAGATTTTTCGAATAGTGCTTTTCAGGTTTATCCAAATCCCGCGACTGAATCGATTACTATTTCATGTAAAAATGTGATTCAATCAATTCAAATTTCAAATGCCATTGGACAAGAAATATTCGCTGTCAATCCAAACGAAAAAGAAACCAAATTGACGATTTCTCAGTTGCCAAACGGTTTGTATTTTTTAAGATTAAACGCTTCGAACAGTATCAAAACAATCAAGATTGTTAAAGAGTAATTGACTTATGAAGAAAATTGTATTTTTTTTCTTTTTGTTTTCAACTTATGTACTTCGCAGGAAATAGCGTTACTAAAATATAGTGGCGGTGGTGATTGGTACGCCAATCCAACGTCTTTACCCAATTTGATCAAATTTTGCAATCAAAATATTGGAACACGATTAAAGGTAAAACCGGGACTGGTAGAACCACGAAGTCCAGATCTTTTCTCCTATCCTTTTGTTCATATGACAGGCCATGGCAATGTCGTTTTTTCTGAGGCGGACCAAATTAATTTACGAAACTATCTGTCGTCGGGCGGATTCTTGCACATTGATGATAATTATGGGATGGATGAATTTATTCGCAAAGAGATAAAGAAATTGATGCCTAACAATGAACTGGTTGAAATTCCAGCGAATCATCCTATTTTTCAAAAACCATATTCGTTCCCCAGCGGCATTCCTAAAATTCATGAGCATGACGGAAAAAGGCCTCAAGCTTTTGGGATTTTTGTCGACTCAAGATTGGTGCTTTTATACACTTTTCAAACCGACTTAGGTGATGGTTGGGAAGACGCAGAAGTGCATAATAATCCTGCAGAGGTTCGACTAAAAGCTTTGAAAATGGGTGCCAATATTTTGAGTTATATTTTTAATAATTAATTACAAGATTTATGACTTCTAGAGTAATAGCCATCGGAATTTTGAAGTCGGTTGGAGTTTTAGTTGCCATTGCACTTTTGCTCTATTTACTTTTTCAAATACAAACGATTATCGTCTACCTTGTGGTGGCATTAATCACAACCTTAATTGGAAATCCAATTCTAGATTTCTTCAAAAACCGACTGAAATTCAATCATCTATTGGCAACGATTGCTACCATTTCAGTTTTTGTATTGTTATTACTTGGATTGATATCGTTGTTTGTTCCGCTAATTATTAATCAAGGACAAAATTTATCATTGCTCAATACCGCTCAAATTGAGAAAGACATCCTCCACCTACTCAATCAGATTGCTGTTTTTCTGGAAAGCCACAACATCGACTCAAAAATAGTTTTCGACCAAACTAAATTATCTTCATTGATTAGTTTTGATTTTATTCCAAATTTTCTGAATGCTGTAATCAATTTTGTGAGTGGTTTTGGAATCGGATTAGTAGCAGTTTTGTTTATCACTTTCTTCTTTTTAAAAGATCGTATTCTTTTTATCCTTGCCTTCAAGAAAATTATTCCTGACAGTCATGAAACGCAGATTTTAAATTCGCTTGATAAGATTAATCACTTGCTATCGCGATACTTTATTGGTTTGCTACTGCAACTTTTAATTGTATTTGTATTGTATCTGATTGTTTTATTAATATTTGGAATTCAAAATGCTATTGTGATTGCTTTCTTATGTGCTATCTTAAACATTGTTCCTTATTTAGGGCCGTTGATTGCTTCTGTTTTGGCGGCACTATTGACCATGCTGAATTACTTAGGAAATGACTTCCAAAGTGAAGTGCTTCCGGTTACTATTTATGTATTGATTGGTTTTTGGATTGTACAATTGATAGACAACAACCTGTCGCAACCAATTATTTTTTCAAAAAGCGTTAGTTCACATCCATTAGAAATTTTCTTGGTCATACTGATTGCAGGTTTCCTTTCAGGTATCGTTGGGATGATCATTGCCGTTCCTCTTTATACGATTCTTAAAGTGGTTGGAAAGGAATTTTTCCCCAACAATATCGTTATTCAATTGTTGACCAAAAACATTTAGCTTTGAATTTTCCAATTCTTCAGCCTGAAATTCAAGAATTTATTAAAGCCAATTTGAAGGCATCAATTACCAAACTGGCATTGATGAACAATCCTTTTCCTTTGGTAAAATGGACCTCAATTCTCGAGCAGATTGAATGCAGACAAAAATCGGAAAATAAATTACCGAGCTGGTTTAATACTGCCGGAGTTGTCTTTCCCCAAAAAATTTCAATCGAGCAAACTTCTTCAGAAATTACTGCGGCGTACAAAGCGTCTTTAGTTGCTGGTGAATCAATAGTAGATTTGACTGGTGGATTCGGCGTTGATGCCTATTATTTTGCCAAGAAATTTAATTCAGTGATCCACTGCGAAATAAACGAGGAGTTATCGAAAATCGTAGCACATAATTTTAATCAATTGAACGTGCACAACGTTGAATGTATTGCGGCAGATAGTGAAACAGTCTTAAAAACCAAAGCACATCACTTTGATTGGATTTACATTGATCCATCTCGTCGAAGTGATGCTAAAGGGAAAGTATTTATGTTAAAAGACTGTACGCCAAATGTCCCTGAATTAATCGATTATTATCTTTCCTATTCGAAAAAAATCTTGATTAAAACCGCGCCGATATTAGATATTGCTGCAGGATTTCAAGAGTTGAAATTTGTAAAATCCATTCATATAGTGGCAGTGCATAATGAAGTGAAAGAACTCCTTTGGGGAAATTTCAAAGAAAATGATGAACCGACGGTGATTCATGCGTTAAATATTAGAGATGAAAATGTCGAAAAGTTCCAATTCAACTGGACTCCGACCAAATCTTTTGCGACTTATGCACTTCCAAAAAAATATATTTTTGAGCCGAACAGTGCGATCATGAAATCTGGAGGCTTTGATGAAATAAGTATACAGTTTGGGTTGGATAAATTGCACGTAAACTCTCATCTTTACACTGCTGACGCGATTATTCAGTTTCCTGGAAGAGTTTTTCAGATAGAGAAAATAATTCCCTATCAGAAGAAAGAAATGAAAGCAGTTCTCGAGAGAAAAAGGCAAACGTTAGCACTAGAAATTTTCCAGATTCCGTAGAACAAATTAGAAAAAAATGGAAAATTTTAGATGGAGGTGATTTGTATTGTTTTTTCAGCACGGACTTAAATAATAATAAAATAGTTTTACTTTGCAGCAAAATTTAGATCGACAATGAAATACTTAGTATGCCTTATTTTTTTACTGACCATTACTTCAAATTTTGCGCAAAAGCCTTGTGATTTTACTACCAATGTGATCGATTCTATCGGTAGTTACAAAACTACAAAGGAGTATTTATTGTATGAAAAAAACTTCGCAGGGAATGCGACTTACCTATTTGGCTCCTTAATCTTGACCGATGAAAAAGCCTTTTTCAATTTACAAATGATTGAAAAAAGTGCTGATTTTGTTAAGGCGAAATGTTTAGATAAAAATTCAAAAATATTCTTGCAATTAATTAACAATAAGATTATCACCTTGTCCTTTGCTAGTGAAGAAAGCTGCGGCTCTTTGATTCGCGACGACAAAGGTTTAAACAATCGTATCTTGTCAGGGTATTTTAATATCAACAAAGCGGACTATGAAAATTTGAAACAATCTCAAATATCTTTTATTAGAGTAAAATTTGTTCCTGATGTAGCTGATTTTGTGATGCGTAAAGAGTTTAAGTCAGAGTTGAATAGCGAAGTATACCAGCCAGAATCTTACTTTATGAACTTTATGCACTGCTTAGAATTAAAAAACTAATTGCAATTCCACTTAAAATTTGAAATTGGATCTTTATGAGCGTTTTTTAAATTATAATGCCACCATTCACTTTCGAAGATTCTAAAATTGTTTTGTGTCATGATCTTGCGAAGTAATTTGCGATTTGCTTTAACTTCCTCTGACAAGTTTTCATAATCATGACTTGCTTCTTCTCCAAAAAAATCGAAAGCTGTTCCCATATCCAATTCTTTTCCAGTAGCATCGACTAATGAAATATCGACTGCGCCGCCTCGATTGTGTATGGAACCTTTTTTGGGATCTGCAACATATTTTGGATTGGCAACAATTTCAAACATTTTTTTCTGAATAGACAAAGGTCGGTAGCAATCATAAAGCATAATCCGATAGCCTTTTTTCAGGAACTTTTGATTTGCATTCAATAGCGATTTTACCGTTTTATATCGAAGGTAACACGCTTCACAATCATACACTTTTGATTTTAAAAAATTATCTTCACTAGCATATTTCATATTATAGACAAAATCAGAACTAAAGTCTTTGAGATTAACAAATGTAGTGTCGTCTATAGCGAAATTTTGTATCGTTTTATGAATTTCGATTAACTCCACTTTAGAATTGCTCGACTCATTTTTTGACAGCTTAGCTGCAGGTGTTACCACTGCAGTCTTGTTTTCTTTGAGCGGTTTTCTAGTACCGCAATCAACAGTAAGAAATAGGTAGCATATTAAAAGCAAAAAGTGTTTTATTTTCATTCGTGAGGAAGTTTACTAGACAAAGTAAAACAATATTATTGAGTAATAGAATTTTGATTACGAAGTTGTTTTTTATAGTTTTGAAAATTATTAACTGTTCGAGTAATATTTTAAAATGTTTAATAGCAACGCTTATTATATATCAGCACTTTGTAACGATTTTATTTGGTTAAATAAGGTTTTTAATCTTAAACAAAAAATAATCTTTTCACAGGCGTTAAAAAATATCTAAAAAGCAGTATTGTCTATAATTTTGAAGAAAAGTTTAAACTATTTTTGAAATTCAAAACTAAACATTTTATTCATGAAGAAATTTACCAACCATGTCATGTTACTCATTGTCTTATTAATGGGTAATAACGCGCTGTCGCAGAGCGCTCGTGTACAAATCATACACAATTCAGCAGATGCTGCGGCTTCTATAGTTGATGTCTATGTCAACGGAACATTATTGTATGATGATTTTGCTTTTAGAACCGCCACACCTTTTGCAGATGTGCCCGCTGGAATTCCACTTAGCATTGATATAGCGCCAGGTAGCAGTGTTTCTAGCACCGAAAGTATCTACAACGCAGTGGTTTCTTTTTCTGCGAATGAAACGTATGTGGTGGTAGCAAATGGAATTGTGAGTCCGACTGGATACACTCCTTCTCAGTCATTTGAACTCACGGTTTACGCTCAAGCAAGAGAAGTAGCGAATAACCCAGGAAATACTGATCTTCTGGTATGTCATGGCGTGACAGATGGAGCAACATACGATATTGTAAACACTACTGTACTCCCTCTAACTACGCTAGTTGACAATATTTTTTATCCAACTTTCAGTTCAAATTATATCGAAGTGCCTACGGGTAATTATACAATTGATGTAACAAATCAAACCGGAAGTACCGTGTTATCTTCTTATGATGTTTTACTTGCAGGTTTAGGTTTGCAAGGACAAGCAATTACGGTTGTTGCTAGTGGATTTGTAAATCCATCACAAAATAGCAATGGTCCTGGTTTTGGTTTATGGGTGGCACTACCTTCAGGAGGAAATCTAATTGCTTTGGGACAATCGCAATATGCGCGAGTTCAAGTAATTCATAATTCACCTGATGCTGCTGCAGCACTTGTAGATGTTTACATTGACGGAGATTTGGCTTTAGATGATTTCGCATTCAGAACTGCTACACCTTTTCTTGATTTAAGTGCTGGTACGCCAATTTCTATTGATATTGCGCCAAGTACAAGCACTTCAGTTGCAGAAAGTATTTATAACTTGACAACAACGCTAGACGTTGGAGGCGAATATATAATTGTTGCTAATGGGATTGTAAGTGCCACTGGATATACGCCATCGCAACCCTTTGAGTTATCAGTATTTGCTCAAGGAAGGGAAACAGCCTCTAATGCTGCGAACACAGATATATTGGTAAATCATGGTTCAACTGATGCACCAACTGTAGATGTTGTTGAAACAAGTGTTCCTGCTGGAACTATTGTGGATGATATTTCTTTTCCAAACTTCACCTCAGGGTATTTAGAATTACCAACGGCAGATTATACTTTAGCTGTAAAGGATGCAACTGGAACGGTAACGGTTGCTACTTTTGCGGCGCCATTAGATACATTAAATTTCGAAGGCGAGGCTTTAACTGTAGTGGCAAGCGGGTTTTTGGATCCAAGTCAAAATAGCAATGGGCCAGCATTTGGATTATGGGTAGCAACTCACAATGGTGGAAATTTAATTCCATTGCCTCTAATACCACCGCCTCCAACTGCCCGAGTTCAAGTCATTCATAACTCAGCAGATGCTGCTGCAGCTTTGGTAGATGTCTATTTAAACGGAGACCTTTTATTGGATGATTTCGCTTTTAGAACTGCTTCGCCATTTATTGATACGCCAGCAGGTACTCCAATTCAAATAGATATTGCGCCAAGTGCGAGTACTTCAGTTGCAGAGAGTATTTTTAATATTGCCCCAACATTAATAGATGGAGAAACATATTTATTGGTTGCTAACGGAATTGTAAGTGCAACAGGATACACTCATCACAACCATTTGGATTATCCGTTTTGCACAAGGAAGAGAAACAGCATCAAATACTGCGAATACAGATATAGTGGTAAATCACGGATCTACCGATGCGCCAACAGTAGATGTTGTTGAAACAAGTGTTCCAGCTGGAACTGTTGTAGATGACATTTCGTTTCCAAACTTCAATTCAGCTTATTTAGAATTGCCAACGGCAGATTATACGTTAGATGTTACTGATGCAACTGGATCTGTTGTTGTGGCTACTTATTCGGCACCTTTAACAACTTTAGGATTGCAAGGAACAGCATTGACAGTAGTAGCAAGTGGATTCTTAGATCCGACTCAAAATAGCAATGGACCAGCATTTGGATTATGGGTTGCTTTACCAAGTGGAGGAAATTTAATTCCATTGCCATTGGTTATACCACCTCCTCCAACAGCTCGAGTTCAAGTCATTCATAACTCAGCAGATGCCACTGCAGCTTTGGTAGATGTCTATTTAAATGGAGACCTTTTATTAGATGATTTCGCTTTTAGAACTGCTACTCCATTTATTGATGCGCCAGCAGGAACGCCAATTCAAATAGATATTGCGCCAAGCACGAGTACTTCGGTTTCAGAGAGTATTTTTAATATTGCCCCAACATTAACAGAGGGAGAAACTTATGTTTTAGTTGCTAACGGAATTGTAAGTGCAACAGGATACACACCATCACAACCATTTGGATTATCCGTTTTTGCACAAGGAAGAGAAACCGCTTCAAATGCTGTCAAATACAGATATATTGGTAAATCACGGATCTACCGATGCGCCAACAGTAGATGTTGTTGAAACAAGCGTTCCAGCTGGAACTGTTGTAGATGATATTTCATTTCCAAACTTCAATTCAGCATATTTAGAATTGCCAACGGCAGATTATACGTTAGATGTTACTGATGCAACTGGATCTGTAGTTGTGGCTACTTATTCGGCACCATTAGCAACTTTAGGATTGCAAGGAACAGCATTGACAGTAGTAGCAAGTGGATTTTTTGATCCGACTCAAAATAGCAATGGACCAGTATTTGGATTGTGGGTTGCTTTACCAAGTGGAGGAAATTTAATTCCATTGCCATTGGTTATACCACCTCCTCCAACAGCTCGAGTTCAAGTCATTCATAACTCAGCAGATGCCGCTGCAGCTTTGGTAGATGTCTATTTAAATGGAGACCTTTTATTAGATGATTTCGCTTTTAGAACTGCTTCGCCATTTATTGATACGCCAGCAGGTACTCCAATTCAAATAGATATTGCACCAAGTACGAGTACTTCAGTTGCAGAGAGTATTTTTAATATTGCCCCAACATTAACAGAGGGAGAAACTTATGTTTTAGTTGCGAACGGAATTGTAAGTGCAACAGGATACACACCATCACAACCTTTTGGATTATCAGTTTTCGCTCAAGGAAGAGAAACAGCTTCGAATGCTGCTAATACAGATGTATTGGTAAATCACGGTTCAACTGATGCGCCAACAGTAGACGTTGTTGAAACAAGTGTTCCAGCTGGAACTATTGTAGATGATATTTCATTTCCAAACTTTAATTCAGCATATTTAGAATTGCCAACGGCAGATTATACGTTAGATGTTACTGATGCAACTGGATCTGTAGTTGTGGCTACTTATTCGGCACCATTAGCAACTTTAGGATTGCAAGGAACAGCATTGACAGTAGTAGCAAGTGGATTTTTTGATCCGACTCAAAATAGCAATGGACCAGTATTTGGATTGTGGGTTGCTTTACCAAGTGGAGGAAATTTAATTCCATTGCCATTGGTTACGCCACCTGCTCCAACAGCTCGAGTTCAAGTCATTCATAACTCAGCAGATGCTGCTGCAGCTGTGGTAGATGTATATTTAAATGGAACTATTTTATTAGATGATTTCGCTTTTAGAACTGCTACTCCATTTATTGATGCGCCAGCAGGAACGCCAATTCAAATAGATATTGCGCCAAGCACGAGTACTTCAGTTGCAGAGAGTATTTTCAATATTGCTCCAACGTTAACAGAAGGAGAAACTTATGTGTTGGTTGCTAACGGAATTGTAAGTGCAACAGGATACACACCATCACAACCTTTTGGATTATCAGTTTTTGCGCAAGGAAGAGAAACAGCATCAAATGCTGCTAACACAGATGTTTTGGTAAATCATGGATCTACCGATGCACCAACAGTGGATATAGTAAATGTTGGTATACCAAACGTAACAATTGTTGATGATATTTCATTTCCAAACTTCAATTCAGCGTACTTAGAGTTGCCTACCTCAAATTATATTATAGATGTCAGAGATGCAACAGGGACAAATACAGTGGCTTCGTATAGTGCACCGCTCGAAAGTTTGAACTTGCAAGGTCAAGCAATTACAGTAGTAGCAAGCGGATTCTTAGATCCTACTCAAAATAGTGATGGACCAACATTTGGATTATGGGTTGCCTTAGCAAGTGGAGGAAATTTGATCCCGCTGCCTTTCGCACCTTTAAGCACAGAGAACTTTAATACTTCTTTAGTGGCTGTATCACCAAACCCAGTTTCGGATTTATTAAAGATTCATGTTCCTTTCGTATATACTTTTCGGGAACCTTAACGGATATGAGTGGAAGAACAATAAAATCATTAAGTAAAGGAGATATTAATCTTGATGTCTCTAGTCTTGCGAACGGTATGTATATCATCAATTTAACGATAGATAATAAGCCATTTCAACAAAAGATTGTGGTAAGCAAAAAATAATAAGTTAAGTACCTTCTTTATACAAAAGGCTGTAACGTTTGCGTTACGGCCTTTTTTTATGGGAATAAAGGTCGAACACTTTTATTAAATAATTTTAAGTTGTAGTAATTTTTCTAGATTACTTGTATCATAAGGAAGTTCTTTCAATTGCTTATAGAATAATTTAAGCATTGTTTAAAAGTAATGCTTTTATAATTAGTGCCAATGCTTTTAAAATAGTGCGCTTATCGTTAACTTTTAATAATCAACGCTTTAACATTATTTCACAATGGTTAAAATAAATACAAACATTGTTTTGTTTAATGTTTATTTAAAAAGAGTAAACTATATTTGACCATTAATTACAAAAAAAAACAAACAATTATGAAAAAATTTACTCACTTATTCGTCGCAGGTGTCGCTTTGTTTAGCGCACATGCATCACTAGCACAAACAGCTAGAGTTCAAGTTATTCACAATTCAGCCGATGCAGCAGCAGCTGTGGTCGATGTTTATTTAAATGGAACTATTCTGTTAAACGATTTTGCGTTTAGAACTGCTACACCATTTATTGATGCACCAGCAGGTGTGCCAATTCAAATCGACATCGCTCCAGGTACAAGTACTTCTGTTGCACAAAGTATTTATAACATTGCTCCAACATTAACGTCAGGTGAAACCTATGTCGTTGTTGCAAATGGAATTGTAAGTGCTACTGGATATACTCCTGCACAACCATTCGGACTTTCTGTTTTCGCACAAGGAAGAGAAACTGCAACTTTTGCAACTTCTACCGATATTTTGGTAAATCATGGTTCTACGGACGCTCCAACAGTTGACGTTGTTGAAACTAGTGTTCCAGCTGGTACCATTGTAGATGATATTTCTTATCCAAGTTTTAGTTCTGGTTATTTGGAATTTCCAACAGCAGATTATGTGTTAGCGGTTAAAGACGCTACAGGAACAGTTACGGTGGCTACTTATGGAGCGCCACTTGCCACATTAAACTTGCAAGGTGCAGCATTAACTGTTGTGGCTAGTGGTTTTTTAAACCCAGCAGTTAACAGCGACGGACCTGCATTCGGTTTGTATGTTGCTTTAGCGTCAGGTGGTGCATTAATTCCATTACCTTTGGTAACTCCTCCTCCAACTGCTAGAGTTCAAGTTATTCATAATTCAGCAGATGCAGCAGCAGCATTGGTAGATGTATATGTGAACGGTGATCTGTTATTGAACGATTTCGCTTTTAGAACTGCTACTCCTTTCGTTGATGCTCCAGCAGGAACACCAATACAAATTGATATTGCGCCAAGTACAAGTACATCTGTTGCACAAAGTATTTACAACATTGCTCCAACCTTAACAGCAGGTGAAACTTATGTTTTAGTTGCAAATGGAATTGTTAGCCCAACTGGATATACTCCTGCACAGCCTTTTGGATTATCTGTTTTTGCACAAGGAAGAGAAGCTTCATCTAATGCCGGCAATACCGATGTTTTGGTAAACCATGGTTCTACAGATGCGCCAACTGTAGATGTTGTTGAAACCAGCGTTCCAGCGGGAACTATTGTAGATGATATTTCATTTCCAAATTTTAATTCAGCTTATCTAGAATTGCCAACCGCTAATTACGTTTTAGATGTTAAAGATGCTACTGGAACAGTTACGGTGGCTACTTATGCAGCACCACTTGCCACATTAAACTTGCAAGGTGCAGCATTAACGGTAGTGGCTAGTGGTTTTTTAAACCCAGCTGTTAACAGCGACGGACCAGCATTTGGTTTGTATGTTGCACTTGCTTCTGGAGGTGCATTAATCCCGTTACCATTGGTAACTCCTCCGACAACTGCTAGAGTTCAAGTTATTCATAATTCAGCAGATGCAGCAGCAGCTTTGGTTGACGTGTATTTAAATGGAGACCTTTTATTGAATGATTTCGCCTTCAGAACTGCTACTCCTTTTATTGATGCTCCAGCGGGAACACCGATTCAAATCGATATTGCGCCGAGTGTAAGTACCTCAGTAGCACAAAGTATTTACAACATTGCACCAACATTAACAGCGGGTGAAACTTATGTTATAGTTGCAAATGGAATTGTAAGTGCAACAGGATACACACCATCTCAGCCATTTGGCTTATCTATTTTCGCACAAGGAAGAGAAGCCTCATCTAATGCTGCGAATACAGATGTTTTGGTAAACCATGGTTCTACAGATGCGCCAACGGTAGATGTTGTTGAGTCAAGTGTTCCAGCGGGAACTATTGTAGATGATATTTCATTTCCAAATTTTAATTCAGCTTATTTAGAATTGCCAACCGCAGATTACGTTTTAGATGTGAAAGATGCTACAGGGACTGTTACAGTTGCTAGATACAGTGCTCCTTTGAATACTTTAGGATTACAAGGAGCGGCATTAACGGTTGTTGCTAGTGGGTTCTTGAACCCAGCTGTTAATAGTGATGGTCCGGCTTTTGGATTATATGTTGCATTGGCTTCAGGAGGTAACATGATTGCTTTACCTGCTATTCCTTTAAGTTCACAAAGTTTTGACTTCTCAACTGTTGCGGTTTTCCCAAATCCAACTTCAGAAGTATTAAATATCAACATTCCTTTTTCATTCGAAACAGTTTCTGGACAAGTTATAGATATCAGCGGACGTGCTGTAAAATCAATAAACAAAGTAGAAAACAGTATTGATGTTTCAAATCTTTCTAACGGTTTATATGTGTTAGACTTATTGATTGACAACAAACCTTTCAAACAAAAGTTTATTGTTAGTAAGAACTAACGATTTGAATAAATATTTTGAAGGCTGTAACTTATCGTTACAGCCTTTTTTTGTTTCTAAAAAAAATAAAACAAAAAAGCCTTTCGAAACGAAAGGCTTTTTGTGAGCGCAGAAGGATTCGAACCTTCGACCGCCTGCTTAGAAGGCAGGTGCTCTATCCAGCTGAGCTATGCACCCATTTTTCTTTTAAAACTTAAATGGAAAAGTTTGATTGTCGGGGTGGCAGGATTATTTTATGATCCTGTTGGTTTTAAAACCAAACCAAAGTCCTACGCCTTTCGGCTATTGTTTTTTAAGCTTTTAAAATTATTGAATGCATTCATAATTTTAAAATCATAGAATCCATTTGTTGCACAAAAGGACTTTTATTTGTCGGGGTGGCAGGATTCGAACCTGCGGCCTCCTGCTCCCAAAGCAGGCGCGATAACCGGGCTACGCTACACCCCGAAAAAAAACAAAACAGCGGAGAGTAAGGGATTCGAACCCTTGGTACAGTTTCCCATACGCATGTTTAGCAAACATGTCCTTTCGGCCACTCAGGCAACTCTCCAAACTTAAAGAACGTGTATGCATTTAAGCGGTTGCAAATGTAACTTTCTATTCTATATTTTACAAATTATTAGAATGTTTTTTTTTACTTCCATTTTAAAATCATTAACAATCAAATGCATAGCTATTTTTTCGCAAAAAATAATGGAAGGAATTATAGAATGACAAGCAAAATTTCTTTACAAAATGGGTTATTCTCCTAAGTCGACCGGAATTCATTATTTAATAATATCGGAAATGTAATTTACTATTTCTTGAAAATGATTAAATTCGCAGCGAATAAATAAATATTTTCACCATCATGAACAAAAAAGTAGTTATCGTATCGGCAGCAAGAACTCCAATTGGAAGTTTTATGGGCGCTTTGTCAACTGTTAGTGCGCCACATTTAGGGGCAGCGGCTATCAAGGGAGCTTTAAGTAAAATCAATTTAGATCCTAATTTAGTTGATGAGGTAATTATGGGAAATGTAGTTCAAGCAGGTGTTGGTCAAGCTCCAGCAAGACAGGCTGCATTATACGCTGGACTACCAAATACAGTTATTGCTACAACGGTAAATAAAGTTTGTGCTTCTGGAATGAAAGCGGTGATGCAAGGCGCACAAGCAATCATGGCTGGAGATGCAGAAATCATTGTTGCTGGTGGTATGGAAAATATGAGTATGATTCCACACTACGTGCATTTACGAAATGGAGTGAAATTCGGTCCAACCTCAATGATAGACGGAATGCAAAAAGATGGATTGCAAGATGCTTATGACAACAATGCCATGGGTGTTTCGGCAGATTTGTGTGCAACAGAATATAAAATAACCCGAGAGCAGCAAGATGCTTTTGCTGTTCAATCCTACGAGCGTTCTGCTAAAGCTTGGGAAGCAGGAAAATTTGACAATGAAGTTGTGCCAGTTGCCGTGCCTCAAAGACGCGGTGAACCAGTGATGGTAACGAAAGATGAGGAATACACCAATGTAAAATTGGATAAGATTCCGTCTTTGAATGCAGCATTTACAAAAGAAGGAACGGTTACTGCCGCTAATGCTTCTACAATTAATGATGGAGCTGGAGCTGTGATTTTGATGAGTGAAGATAAAGCGAAAGCCATGGGATTGAAACCTCTTGCTACGATTGTAAGTTATGCAGATGCGGCACAGGAGCCAAAATGGTTTACCACTGCTCCTGCTAAAGCATTACCAAAAGCACTAGACAAAGCCGGTTTGCAATTGAGCGATGTAGATTTCTTCGAATTTAATGAAGCTTTTTCAGTAGTTGGTTTGGCAAATGCACAGATTTTAGGATTGGATAATGATAAAGTGAATGTGAATGGTGGAGCGGTTTCATTAGGACATCCATTAGGTTGTTCAGGAGTGAGAATCATCATCACTTTGATTAATGTGCTAGCCCAAAACAACGGGAAAATTGGAGCCGCAGCGATTTGTAATGGCGGTGGTGGTGCTTCAGCAATTGTAATTGAAAGAAATTAAAAATTAATTGCTATTGATCAGTGTTGGTGGTAAATCGAATGCCCTAGCCCTGATTGTAACGGCATCCTTTTGTGGCGTTGTTCGACGCAAAAGATAAAGTGGAAAGCAGGTTTCCGCTTCTTAAAATTCAAAATATTTAAATAACCTTCATGTTTGGAATTTGTAATTTAGCTATTATTCCATTGCGGGCCGAGCCAAGTGACAGAAGCGAAATCGTTTCTCAAGTCTTGTTTGGAGAGCATTTTGAAGTTTTATCGACGGAAAAGCAATGGGCTAGAATTCGATTGCAGTTTGATGGTTATGAAGGATGGATTGATGTGAAGCAGTATCAACCGATTGTAGAGGAGCAGTATTTGCAACTGACGAAAGATGCCATTATCTTAAATTCGGATTTGGTTGAATATATTACCTCTCCTAATAATTTATTGATGCCCATTCCGCTCGGCGCTTCCTTATCTTTCTTGAATCACAGTGAGATTAATATCGCTGGTTTTGATTTTGAAGGAATGAAAATTAGCGGTGTCAAGCCCAAATCGAATTTGATTAATACATCTTTTATGTATTTGAATGCGCCTTATTTGTGGGGCGGAAAAACACCTTTTGGCATTGATTGTTCCGGTTTTACGCAGATGGTTTACAAATTAAATGGTTATCATTTGAAAAGAGATGCATCGCAGCAAGCCACCGAAGGAGAAGCTTTGAGTTTTATTGAAGAAAGCGAACCAGGAGATTTGGCTTTTTTCGATAATGAAGAAGGAAAAATTATTCACGTAGGAATTATTATGGATAATAATTATATCATCCATTCTAGTGGAAAGGTTAGAATAGATCGCTTGGATCATTTGGGGATTTACAATGCAGAGACCAATCGACATACGCATAAACTTCGTGTCATAAAGAAAATGATATAAAAAAGCCTGTCAATGATGACAGGCTTTTTTTTTGGATTTGTACTTTGTTATTTTCCTAGCTTCGCTTTTAAAGCCTTTTTCTTATCGGTCATCTCAAGTGCTCCGTAAACGTTTAGTAATGTGGTTCCAACATCTTCATTTTTAGGATCCAAATCGAATGCTTTTTCTAGATATGGCAGTGCAGAATTGAACATATCGCTTCTTTGTTTTTTCAACACGTCATAACGTTTATTGTCTTTCTCTGAGGTTCCTAATTTGTTCATTTCTTCAATGATTTTTTTGTCGGCGTCCAATTTGAGAATGGCTAAGTTGAGATAAGCATTGGTGAAGCTCGGATTGATTTCGATTGCTTTCTTATAATAACCCTCGGCTTCTGTTGCACTTGTTTTAGAAGCGATAACTCCTAAATTATATAGCAAATCAGCATCATTTGGATTTTTTGCAAGTACTTCGGTAACCAGTTTCTTATACATGGCAAAATCGTTCAATTCTAAGTACACATTTGCTTCGGTCATTGCGATGGAAGTGTCGTCTGGATTTGCAGCTCTGGCTTCGCTTAAAGCTTGTTTGGCTTGATCAATCTTCCCTTGTTGTACTAAGATTAACGAAATGTTTTTAAGGATTTCACCTTTTTTTGACGGAATTTTCTCGTCTCTAGGACTGGTGTATAATTTTAGACGAATTTTTGTATCACGATCCGTTTTAGACGCTGTAGTTGACCCGAAAAACTCTTCCTGCTCATTCAAGACGTTTTTTGCATAGTATCCCATTCCTTCGCCCGAGTAATTTTGCTTTTTCAGATCCTCGTAGTAGGCAAGTGCGGTATCATAGTCCTCGCCATTTAGTGCATAGTTTCCTGCATAATATAACTTTTCTAAATCGGTCTTATCCAATTCATAAGATTGGTAAAGTAACTTAGACGCTGTTTTATAGTCTTTCGAATTTCCTGCATCTACTGCTCCATTAATTAACTGATTTTTGATATCTGCGATAGAAGATTGCACTTGAGAAGTGTACTTTGATTTTCCTGAAGATTTTTCTATCGACAACACCTCTTGGTAGGCTTTGGCAGCAGATGAAAGATTTTTAGCCAACTCAACTTTTTTGTTTGCAAGATCAAGATGTGCGTTTCCTTTCACAAAGTAGAATTGTGCTTTTTCTGCAGGTTCTGCCGCTCCAATTGTTGATTCTGTTTGCGTTAAGACTGATATTGCTTCAGCACTATTTCCGTTTTTTAATGCTTTTTCAGCGGCTTTAATT
>JADKBW010000007.1 GCA_016714905.1 Flavobacterium sp. | reverse complement strand
AATCGACCATCACGACTTTGTCTTCCCGAGGTGGATTGCGTTCTCCAACTTCTTCCGTAATCGGTGTTGGCGCAAAATCATGCGTAAACAAATCTTCCGGTTTTGGATCTTCCGCTAATTGCGCTTCCTTAAAATCAGCTTTGACTTTTATAATGGCGTCTTGTTCTATTTTTGAAATAGCTGCTGCAGTAAATCCAGCGTCTAACAATTGTTGTTTCAAAACGGGATACGGATCTCTCGTCTTCGCTTCGTCCAAATCATCGCGATACCACTCCATTCGAACACCAGAAGTATGGTGGTTTAGTAACGGAACTCTCGCATGCACTAAAAACGGTCGACGTTCTTTTCGCATGGTTTCCAATACGTTTTGAATCGCCAAATAGCTTTCGGTAAGTTCGCGCCGTCAATCGAAATGGCTTCAATACCGTGAAAATCCTTTTGCGTACTCAAACGCATTTTGGGCACGTGTTTCCTTCGCATTCGCTGAAATATCCCAGCCGTTGTCTTGCACCAAATATAAAATCGGCAATTGTTTCAACGCCGCCATTTGAAACGCTTCAGCTACTTCGCCTTCGGTCACAGAGGCATCACCTAAAGAACAAACGACAATGGGTTTTTCTTGATTTTTATCTTCTATTCCAATATTTTCTTGATACCAAAATCCCATTGCCGCTCCGGTTGCTGGAATCGCTTGCATGCCCGTTGCGGAAGATTGATGTGGAATCTTAGGTTTGTCAGCATCGCGCAAACTCGGATGGCAATAATACGTTCGTCCGCCAGAAAACGGATCGTCGCGTTTCGCCATCAGTTGCAACATCAAATCGTACGGACGCATGCCAATACCCAACAACATCGAATCGTCGCGATAATACGGAAAGGCGTAATCTTGCGGCAACAATTGCATTGCCACAGCAATTTGAATCGCTTCATGTCCACGTGAAGTTGCATGTACATACTTGGAAACAATTTTAAAGTTCTCCTCATACAATTCCGTCATCGCTTTCGCGGTCGCCATGGTGGCAAATGCTTTTTCTAAAATAATTTTGTTCAATGTTCTTTCTAAAACTTTCATTTCTATTTTTTTGAACCATTAAGAGATTAAGAAAAATTAAGCGAAAACTTAATGAACTTAATTCCTTAATGGTTTATTTTTAGCGGACAATTCCCTTTCGCTTTTTTTTTCTTTGTTCGTTACCTCACAAAGGATATCGGCTCTATCGGGGCTGCGTCGCATAGCTTTCAACAGGAACAATCCATCCGAAAGTATCTGCAATGCGTTGTGTTTTCATATCGTTAAACATATTCTTAATCTCCTCTCCAATCGGATTTCCTTCTGGCAATGTAATGGCAAAATCGCCATTGCCAATTTCTTCCACCAAGGCAATTCCAACAGCTGTCCCTACTCCAAAGGCTTCTTCTAACAAATTGTTTTTAGACGCTTCTTTGATTTCGGTCATCGTAATCGGACGTTCGGTAACTTCAAATCCTTTTGCTCGTAACATATCAATGACACTCAATCTAGTGATTCCAGAGAGAATCGATCCACTCAAATCAGGCGTGATAAATTTCCCTCCGATCTTAAAGAAAATATTCATCGTGCCGACTTCTTGAATGTATTCAAAATCTTGAGCGTCTAACCACAATACTTGATCGTAACCTTTGGCTTTTGCATATTCGGTTGGACGAATCGCGCCAGCATAATTTCCTGCTGCTTTCGCTTCACCAGTTCCACCATTAACGGCACGAACGTATTTGGTTTCCGCGTACAACTTAATTCTTCTGTTGAAGAAAGGTCCAGCTGGTGATGCCATAATAATAAACTTAAAGCTGGTTGCTGCGCGCATTCCGATAAACGCTTCATCGGCGTACATAAACGGTCTTAAATACAAGGAACTTCCTTCTTGTGTAGGCACCCAATTTTTCTCTAAAGCTACCAATTGCTTCAATCCTTCTACGAACAAATCTTCAGGGAAATTCGGCATTCCCATACGATAGGCACTCACATTCATTCGCTTCGCATTTTCATCTGGACGAAATAACAAAGGCGTATTGTTTTTGCCCATCGTTGCTTTTAATCCTTCAAAAATCGCCTGCCCGTAATGCAACGCCATCGCAGCTGGATGTGTTGGTATCATTTCTAAAGGTTCGATTCTTGGGTTGACCCACGCGCCGTTTTGGTATTCACAAATAAACATATGGTCGGTAAACGCAATTCCCATTGGAACGTTGTTGATATCGACTTGAGCTACTTTAGATACTAAGGCTGGAGTTACTTTTATGTTGTAAGACATAAGCTAAAATTTTATAATGTTGTATAGAGGTCAAATTGTTCTAAATAGTCACCAACTTTTCGTAGAAATGAGCCGCCTAAAAAGCCGTCAACGACTGATGGTCGAAGGATAGCGAAAGATACATCATGCTTCGAATCGCAATCTCATCGCCCTTTTCGGTAGTGATAACTTCTGGTCTTTTTTTGATAATCCCAAAGGCTAAAATTGCGACTTCTGGTTGATTGATAATCGGTGTTCCCATCAAGCTTCCGAACGTGCCAACATTCGAAATCGTAAACGTACTACCTTGAATTTCTTCGGGTTTGAGTTTGTTGTTTCGAGAACTTTCAGCCAAATGGTTGACGGTTTTCGCCAATTCAAATAAGCTTTTCTCGTTGGCGTTTTTCACCACTGGAACGATTAGGTTTCCAGAAGGCAAAGCGGTTGCCATTCCGATATTGATATCGCTATGAACGATGATATTTTTCTCATCAACAGAAACATTAATCATTGGAAAATCTTGAATTGCTTTGGCTACAGCCTCAACAAAAATGGGTGTAAAAACGTGAGTTTCTCGTTGTGTTTATGTTGAAAATCGTCTTTGTATTTGTTTCTCCAATCTACCAAATTCGTCACATCGACTTCAATGTACGAAGTGACGTGAGGCGAAGTTTGTTTCGAATACACCATATGATCGGCAATCATTTTGCGCATGCGATCCATTTCTATGATGCGGTCTTTGCCTTCGACGAAATTGATTTTTGGCTTGGGAAAGGAAGTTGTTGGTTGTTGGTTGTTGGTTGTTGGTATGCTCTGAATTGGATATTTTCGACTTTTTAGATAATTGAAAACATCGCTTTTTTGAATTCTACCATCGGTTCCGGAACCAGGAATAGTTTTCAGTTCTTCTATCGACAAGTTTTCTTTTTGTGCAATACTAATGATAAGTGGCGAAATAAACGCATCAGTGTTGTGAGTTGAAGGTTTTGGTTTCGGTTGTTGGTTTGATGTTTGTTGATTTCCGGTTACTTTGTTTGCACTGATATTGGCTTCTTGGTTCTTGGCTCTTGCTTCTTCTTTTTTCCAATAGTTATCTTCTTTCCTGTAGCTTTACCATCTGTTTCTGACAACGCCAAAACTTCCAAGCAACAATCGTATTTTTGAAAGCGAATTTCGGTAATCGTTCCTGAAAATGGCGACGGAATTTCACTGTCTACTTTATCGGTAGCAACTTCCACCAAAGTTTCCTCCGCTTCCACAAAATCACCGACTTTCTTAGTCCAGTTGATGATGGTCGCTTCTGAAATACTTTCGCCCATTTTAGGCATTTTGAATTCTAGTATTGGCATTGTATTTTATTTTTTTTTAAATTCTTCTAATGTTTTATAAAACGATTCTTGAGTTGGTCGATTAGCTGGAATTTCTCGCAAAGGTTCAACAGCTTTTAAAGTTTCATAACATTCCTTTGGCAACTGCTGGTATAAGGCGGTTCCTTTGGTCTTCCAGTCGATCATCTCATCTGATATATCTTTTACGATTACTGCTGGATTACCGACTACCATTTTGCGATTGGGAATTTTCATTCCTGCTTTCACAAAGCTTAACGCACCGATAATACATTCATCCCCGACATCTGCATCGTCCATAATTACAGCGTTCATTCCGACCAGGCAATTTTTGCCGATGTTGGCGCCGTGAATAATCGCTCCGTGACCAATATGCGCTCCAGCTTTCAACACCATCGATTTTCCTGGAAACATATGAATGGTGCAATTCTCTTGCACATTGCAACCGTCTTCAATGATAATTTCTCCCCAATCGCCGCGAATTGCCGCGCCCGGACCGACATAAACGTCTTTTCCGATAATCACGTTGCCCGTTACCGCCGCTTGCGGGTGGATAAAACTACTTTCGTGGATGACGGGATGAACCCTTTGAATTCGTAGATCATATTTGTTGATTTGTTTAGGTAATAGTTGATAGACTGGTTTTAGTTTTGTTTTGGTCATATAACCTAAACCTAAAATCCTTTTGTCTTTACTTGAACTTCTTCAATGTTTCTTTCGTAAAATCCGATAACACCAATCGCCCGCTTATCGCGGCTCTTTCTGCTAATAGGTTATCCCAATCGTCTGTGCCTCTCCAAAATATCTTTTTCATTTCGACCATTGCTTCTGGATTGTAGGTGCATAAATGTTCTGCGAATTTTTGCACTTCTTCGTCTATTTCTTCGATGTTTTCGTAAACATTGGCAAACAATCCTTTTTCTTCTCGCCCAATTTGCATCGTAAAATGTATTGGCATCGATGGCGATTTGTGACATGGCTGAAACGCCCATTTTCTTTCGATGGCTGGTGAAACTACAAATGGGCCGATTCCGACGTTTAGTTCACTAATTTATGGCTGCGAATTTAGTTGCTATACAATAATCAGTTGCTGCTGCAATTCCTACTCCGCCGCCTACTGTTTTTCCTTGGATGCGTCCGATGATGAATTTCGGGCATTCTCTCATGGCATTGATAACATTGGCAAAACCTGAGAAAAATACTTTTCCTGTGGCTGCGTCGTTGATGGCGATGAGTTCTTTGAAACTTGCTCCAGCGCAGAAGGTTCTATCTCCGCCACTTTTAAGAATGATGACTTTTACATCTTCATTGTTTCCAACTTCAGTAATAGTGTTGGCTAGTTGTGCTAAAATATTGCCTGGCAAGGAGTTTTGTTCAGGATGAAAAATTCGGATGTGGTTTTTATTTCTTTTTAACGTATTCTTCATTTATTTGTTTTCGTAGGCTGTTGACATTCTTGACTGATTCTTGTTTCTTTTGTAATGCTCAAAAGCCTGATCCGCAGTGGTTGCCTTTTCTTTTTCTTTGAAGCAAAGATTGTAACAAAGTGGAAAGTTCAATCATTAATCTATAAAATTAAATTGTTCAAAATGATGATTCAAATGTTTTCGTTCTAACAGATACCATTCGTAACGGTTCAATTCGCCAAAAACCATGTTTTTCATTGTGGCTTCGGGATTTTCTTTGAAAAAGGTTTTGTAGGCTTCTCTGGCTTCGAAATTTTCTGTTTGGCGGTTTTAAAATCGGGATGATTTAAGTCTTCTAATTCGCCTTTTTCTGCTAATTGGAAATCAATTCCTTTGGAATTTATCGTAATTATAGAGCGAATTGTGCACTTTATCTAGAATCTTTTCGGGTGTTGAAATTTCGAAATCTTGAATCTCTCCCGACATTATTTTATAACCTTGTTCTAAATGTTCAAACAAATGTTGCGGCGTTAAATTCCCCATTTTGGTTTGGTTTTTTTCAGTTAATTTATTGAGGCATTCCTCAATTTTTGCTTCGGTCATTTCGACAAAAACTTCTTGTTTTTTCTGCACCATTGTTAGGATTGTTGCCACGGCTACCAATTCGTCTTCGACATCGAAAACCTCAACAAACCATTTGACAATTCCGCTTGGATGTTCCGCAGATGCGACATCGCGATCTACTTTTTGTTTGCATGTCAAACGCACATAAACCGTGTCATTGTGGTAAATTGGACGTAAGAATCGGCATTCTTCTAAACCGTAATTTGCGGCCACTGGACCTTTATTCGGATAGACAAACAAACCTGCAGCGGCGGCTAAAATAAAGTAACCGTGCGCTGTTCGTTTTTTGAAAATACTTCCATCTAAAGAAGTGATATCGGTATGGGCGTAGAAATGATCCCAAGTCAGATTCGCAAAATTGATAATATCGGTGTCGGTAACTGTTCTGTTGTGTGTTCGCAACGACATACCCGGTTGGATATCTTCCCAATGGTATTGAAAAGGATGTTGCGTGATTTCTTTGTATTTTGAGTTCGGTTGATAGATTCCAGTGATTTCTGTTAATGTGGTTGGTGAACCTTGCACTGCGCAACGTTGCATATAATGTTTGATCCCACGAACACCGCCCATTTCTTCTCCACCGCCCGCACGACCTGGACCACCGTGAACCAATAATGGCAATGGTGAACCGTGTCCTGTGCTTTGCTTTGCGTTTTCGCGATTTAGCACTAAAATTCTTCCGTGGTGTGAAGCGGCGTTGATGACATATTCTTTGGCAATTTCATCGTTATTGGTAACGATAGACGACACTAAAGAACCTTTTCCCATTTGGGCGAATTCGATTGCTTCATCTATGTTTTTGTATGGCATTATGGTTGAAACTGGTCCAAATGCTTCGGTTTCGTGAACCGCTATATTTTGAAACGGCTGGTCTTCTCGAAGTACAATTGGACTCACGAATGCGCCTTTTTCTGTTGCGCCGATGAGATTTGTTTTTTCCAAATCGCCGTACACCACTTTTGCAGATTTTGACAATTCGCCAATTCTGTTTTTTAAGACTTCCACTTGCTCTTTGCTAACCAAGGCGCCCATGCGAACTTCTTTCAATCTTGGATCACCGATGGTGACTTTATCCAATGCTTCTCCGAGTGCTATTTGAACATCATCCAAGAGGATTTTCGGGAACAATCATACGTCTGATGGCGGTACATTTTTGACCACATTTAACCGTGATTTCGCTTCTCGCTTGATTGATGAACAAGTCGAATTCTGGTGTTCCAGGAACGGCATCGGCTCCTAAAATAGACGCATTTAAAGAATCTGCTTCCATGGTAAATGGCACCGCTTCCTGAATAATTCTAGGATGCGATTTTAGCAAACGTCCTGTGGATGCTGAGCCTGTAAACGTAATGACGTCTTGGCTTTCAACCGTGTCGAATATATTTTTGGCGGTACCGCAAATCAGTTGCAATGCACCTTCTGGTAATAGGTTCGAAGCGATTATTTCTTTTACTACAGCTTCGGTTAGATAAGCCGTAGTTGGTGCTGGTAAAACAACCGCAGGCATGCCCGCCATCCAATTGACGGCGCACTTTTCGAGCATTCCCCAAATTGGAAAATTGAATGCATTTATATGAATTGCCACGCCTTTCTTGGGAACTAAAATATGATGCGCCATAAAGCGACCACCTTTGGATAAGTCGATGGGATCTCCTTCTACGTGGTAAGGTTGATTGGGGAATAATTTTCGGAGCGAGGCATTGGCGAATAGATTTCCGAATCCACCTTCGATGTCGATCCAGCTATCTACGCGGGTAGCGCCAGTTCGGTAACTCAGTTCGTAGAATTGTTCTTTGCGTTTGGTCAAATACATCGCCAAACTTTTGATCATATTTCCCCGTTCTTGGAAGGTCATCTTGCGTAATTGCTGTCCGCCTGTTGTTCTTCCGTAATGTAAAATGGCTGGAATATCTAATCCTTCAACTGATGTTTCAGCGATGAATTCTCCGGTAACTGCATCGTAGGAAGGTTTTCCTTCTCCTGTTGCTGAAGTCCATTTTCCTAGTACGTAATGTTGTGTTTTATTCATGATTGTCGCCATATGTTTTTTTGATTTATAAACCGCATGGTTTTTTGTTAAAGGTTTTTCTTAATCTATTTTCTCGCTAAGACCAAAATTTTGAATTAACTAATTTGATCTTGGTTCTTGCTTCTATTTTCTTTTATCTTTTTTAATTAAACTCGTTCTATGATTGCGGCGTAGCCTTGACCAACGCCGATGCACATTGTAATTAGAGCGTATCTTTTTCCTGTTAATTGCAATTCTAATGCAGCCGAATAGGCGATTCTAGCACCAGTCATTCCTAATGGATGTCCAATTGCTATGGCGCCACCGTTGGGATTAATTCTCGGATCATTGTCTTTTAGACTTAACGCACGAATGCAGGCGATGCTTTGCGCTGCGAATGCTTCGTTGAGTTCGATGATGTCGATTTGATCTAGAGTCAAACCGGCTTTGTCTAATGCTTTGTTTGTTGCTTCTACAGGTCCGATTCCCATGATTCGTGGCTCTACTCCTACTACTGCAGAACTTACGATTCGTGCGAGTGGTTTGAGATTGTATTTTGAAACCGCTTCTTCGGAGGCGATGATGATTGCTGCTGCACCATCATTTAAGCCAGACGCATTTCCGGCTGTGACACTTCCCTCTTTTCTGAAGGCAGGTCGCAATTTGGATAATCCTTCAATGGAAGTATTTGGCTTGATGAATTCATCTTGCGCAAATAGGACTGGATCACCTTTTCGTTGTGGAATATCAACAGGTACGATTTCTTTTGCCAAGCGTCCTGAAAGTTGGGAAGCGGTTGCTTTTTGTTGACTATGCAAAGCAAACGCATCTTGATCTTCGCGTGAAATGTTGTACTTATCTACTAAATTTTCAGCGGTTTCTCCCATGGCATCCGTTCCGTACATTTCATGCAATTTCGGATTGATGAAACGCCATCCGAAACTGGAATCGTACATTTTTGAATCGGTTCCGTAGGCTGCGGAAGGTTTGGATACGACTAAAGGTCCACGGGTCATATTCTCAACGCCTCCGGCAATGAATAGATGTCCATCGCCAGCTTTAATCGCACGATTCGCATGAATTACCGCCGACAAACCCGAACTGCACAAACGGTTGACAGTTTCTCCAGGAACTGTATATGGCAATCCAGCCATTAACAATGACATACGGGCCACATTTCTGTTGTCTTCACCCGCTTGATTGGCGCAACCCATGATCACATCATCGTAGGCCTCTTTGGGAATATTTGGATTTTTTTCTACTACGGTTTTGATTACCAATGCCCCTAAATCGTCTGGTCTGACAGCAGCTAGGGCTCCTTGGTAACTTCCGATTGGAGTTCGTGCTCCGTCTATGATGTATGCTTCCATTTTCTTCTAATTGATAATGGATAATTGATAATTGATAATTTTTGTCCTTTAATTATCAATTGTTAATTATGAAATTGGAATTGGAGTTAATTGTTAATTTTATTCTTCCCAGTCTTTACTAGTTCTATAAGCAACACCTTTGAAAAGTGCGACCAATGTGTTTTCTTTTTTAACTTCAATGATATAAAAACCGACTTTGTTTTTAATGCTTTCTAGCGTTGCGTCGGCAGTAATGTAATCGCCTTCTTCCAACGCTTCGATATGATTGATGGAAGTGTCAATCGAAACCGCGTATCTTCCGTTCGTATTGACTGAAAAACCAAAGGCAGTGTCCGCTAATGAATAAGTTATTCCTCCATGTGCTTTTGCCATACTGTTAAGCATGTCTTTGCGAATGGTCATCCCGAGTTTGCAGCGCCCAATTTCACATTCGAGTATTTCGATTCCGAGCCATTGACTGAATGGATCGAGCGAAAGCATTTTGTATGGGATTTTTGTTCCTTCCATTCATAAAATGTTTTATTTTCTCGATTCATTCTTCGTAAAATCGCACTGCATCGATAGCGATCTTCATGATATTCATTATACAAATCGTCTAGTTTTTGAACGCACCAATCGATTCCTTTTTCATCTGCCCATGCCAACAAACCTTTCGGATAATTGACTCCTTTAGTCATGGCATTATCGATGTCTGGAGCGGACGCTACATTTAAGAACAACGCTTCGGCAGCTTCATTGATGAGCATGACCAAGATTCTTTCGAAAATGGTTTGTGATAATTTGGCATCATTGAGTGGTTCTGCAATGGCTGTATTTTGATAATCATAAAATCCTTTTCCTGATTTTCTTCCCAAATATCCGGCTTCTGTTAGGCGTTTTTGCGTAAAAGACGGCTTGTATCTTGGATCAAAATAAAACGCTGTAAATACAGATTCCGTCACAGCGTAATTAACATCATTGCCTATAAAATCCATCAACTCGAATGGGCCCATTCTGAAGCCACCTAGAGTTTTCATTGCCGAGTCGATGGTTATAAAATCAGCCATTCCTTCTTCATAGATGCGAAGTGCTTCGCTGTAAAAAGGCCTGGCAACACGATTGACAATAAATCCTGGCGTGTCTTTCGCTACGGCGACTATTTTCTTCCAATCGGAAATTATTTGAGTTGTTTTTTCTAAGACTTCAGCACTAGTTTGAACGGCTGGAATCACTTCTACCAGTTGCATTAATGGCGCTGGATTGAAAAAATGAATTCCAATAACTCGTTCTGGTTTTTGACAAGATGCCGCGATAGAAGCAATAGAAAGTGAGGAAGTGTTTGATGCTAAAATAGTATCTGGAGCAACATAACTTTCTAAATCTGAAAAAAGTTTACGCTTGACATCAATATTTTCTACGATCGCTTCAATTACTACCGTTGCATCGGATAAATCCTTTAGTGCATTAACATAATAAATGTTAGCACTGATTCTGTTTTTTTCTGCGGTATCGATTTTGCCTTTTTCGACCAATTTCGACAATGTCGTTTCAAGATTCAATTTACTCTTAGAAAGTGCTTCTTGATTGGTATCATACAAACTAACATGACAACCTGAAGTTGCTGCTACTTGTGCAATGCCACTTCCCATGGTTCCAGAACCAATAACGCCTACTATCATTTTAGTTTCCTTTAAATTTTGGAGTTCGTTTTTCGACGAATGCAGTAACACCTTCTTCGTAATCGTTGGACGAGCTGGCTTCAATTTGCAAATCGCTTTCTAACGCCAATTGCTGCTCTAGAGAATTCGTCATCGATTGGTTCAACAATCTTTTGGTTAATCCCAGTGCTTTGGTTGGCATCGACGCTAAAGTTGTAGCCAAAGTCGTAACATCATCCATAAAGAAGGCTGTTGGAAAAATCTTATAAACTAATCCCATTGCTAGTGATTCCTCAGCAGTAACTTTGTCTCCTAACATCATTAAGGCAGTAGCCTTTTGAATTCCGACAATTCGGGGCAAGAAAAAAGTTCCTCCACTATCGGGTATCAAGCCAATTTTACTAAATGCTTGAATGAAAGAAGTATGCTCGGTTGCGACAACAATATCGCATGCTAACGCGATATTCGCACCAGCACCAGCTGCCACGCCATTGACGGCGGCAATTACTGGTTTTTCTATTGTTCTTATTTTTTGAATAATGGGATTGTAATGTTCTTCGAGAATTTTTCTAAAACCTGGATTGAGTTCAGGATCTGTTACTTCTTTCAGGTCTTGGCCGGCGCAAAAAGCTTTTCCGCTTCCGGTAATCACAATGGCACGAACTGCGGCATCCGCGGTACAAGAATCTAAAATATCTTGCAATGCCAAGGCCATTTCTCGATTGAAACTATTGAAAACCTCAGGTCTGTTGAGTGTTATAAACGCGACTTGGTTTTCAATCTTGAATAAAATTGAATTATTGCTCATACCTATTTTATTTCGTACTGCTCGTGCAGTTTTATTTTAAACATTTGAAATAGTCAAATGGCTCCTGACAGTCTTCACATTGAAAAAAAGCTTTGCATGCTGTTGATCCAAATTGACTAATTAGCTTCGTATTTGTCGAACCACATTGTGGACATTTGACTAATTTTTTATTTCCCAACAAAGCTTCTTTGTCTGCTTCTGCGTCTAAAGGAGCCGCAATTCCGTACTTTTCCAATGCAAGTCTTCCTTTAGGTGTGATCCAGTCGGTAGTCCAAGCTGGAGCTAAAACCAATTCCACCTTGGCTTCTAATCCCGCTTTTTGAAATGCACTTTTAATATCATCGCCAATGACATCCATCGCTGGACAACCACTATATGTTGGTGTTATAACTACCTCGACAATTCCATTTACAATTGTTGCAGAACGAACAACGCCCATTTCCATAATCGACAAGACAGGAATTTCTGGATCCGAAACTGTATCTAGAATTTCGAGTAATTTTTGGTCGATATGTTGGAGTTGTTCCGTCATTTTCTTACCAATTCATATTGGGATAAGCGCGCTGCATGTATTGCATTTCGGCTAAAATATAACCCATGTGTTCGCTGTGAATTCCTTGTTTTCCGCCTTTTTGGAAATACTCCAATTGCGGAATTTCGATTGTTGCTTCTTCTAAAATGGCATTTACATTTTTATAGTACGCCGCTTTTAGAAGCGTAACATCTACGCCAATTCCTTCTGAAACCATGGCTTTATCGGCTTCTGTTTGGTGAAACAATTCATCGGTGCAAGCCCATAAATGATGGATTGCTTTTTGAATTCGATCGTGACTTTCTGCTGTTCCATCGCCCAAACGTTTGATCCAATCGGAAGAAAATCTAGTATGGTAACTTACTTCTTTGATGCTTTTTTTGGCAATTGCCGCTAGCGTTTGGTCTTTGCTATTTTGCAACTCTTGTAACAACAAAAGATGGAAATGATCAAAAAGAAATTGTCTCGCGAGTGTATATCCAAAATCGGTGTTGGGTTGCTCTACTAGGAGCACATTTTTGTATTCTCTTTCAATTCTTAGAAAGGCGACGCTATCTTCGGTGGCATTATTACCTTGTAATTTTGCCACGTATTGACAATAACTTCTCGTTTGACCCAGCAAATCGAGCGAAATATTCGTCAAAGCAATATCGGTTTCGATACTTGGGCCGTGACCACATAATTCTCCCAAACGCTGCCCTAAGATTAGCGAGTTGTCTGCAATTCCGATGATGTATGAAGCTAAAAGTTCTTTCATCTTACATGTGTTTTAATTCGTCTGGAAGCACATAAAAAGTTGGATGGCGATAAGCTTTGTCCATGGCTGGTTCAAAGGTTTCTCCGTTATTATCCGGATTGGATGCCGTAATTTGACTGGATGGCACCACCCAAATGCTCACGCCTTCCATTCTTCTGGTGTAGACGTCGCGGGCGTTTTCGAGCGCCATCGTTGCATCACTCGCGTGAAGGCTTCCGCAGTGGCGGTGTTCTAACCCATTTTTACTTCTGATAAATACTTCCCAAAGTGGCCAGTTTTTCATAATTCCATTAGTTGTAAGTTGTAGGTTGTAGGTTGTAGGCTCTTAACATACAACTTAGAACATACAACCCTTATTAAATTGCTTCTTTTACTTCTTTACTTTCTTGCTTTTCAGCATACGCCATCGCGGCATCACGCACCCATTGTCCATCTTCGTGCGCTTTGATTCTTGCTGAAATTCTTTCTTTATTGCAAGGGCCGTGTCCTTTGACCACTTGCCAGAATTCGTCCCAATCTAATTTCCCGAAATCGTAGTGTTTGCGTTCTTCGTTCCATTTTAGTTCTGGATCTGGAAAAGTCAAACCAATCAAATTGGCTTGAGGAACCGTTTGATCTACGAAGGCTTGACGCAATTCGTCGTTGGTTTTGCGTTTCAATTTCCATTTTACGGATTGTTCTGTATTTGGAGATTGATCGTCTGTTGGTCCGAACATCATTAGCGACGGCAACCACCAGCGATTTAGTGCATCTTGCGCCATTGCTTTTTGTTCCGGCGTGCCATTCGCCAAGGTCATCATGATTTCAAATCCCTGACGTTGGTGAAAACTTTCTTCTTTGCAAATGCGCACCATAGCTCGAGCATAAGGTCCGTAAGAGGTAGAAATCAAAGCAACTTGATTGATAATGGCTGCCCCATCAACCAACCAGCCAACAGCTCCCATATCTGCCCAAGTAATTGCCGGATAATTGAAAATACTAGAATATTTGGCTTCACCAGAATGCAATTGTTGAATCAATTCATCGCGAGAAATTCCTAAGGTTTCGGCTGCGCTGTACAGATACAATCCGTGACCACCTTCGTCTTGAACTTTGGCTAATAAAGCCACTTTCCTTCTTAGCGATGGCGCACGTGTTATCCAATTGCCCTCAGGTAACATCCCTACAATTTCGGAATGTGCGTGTTGAGAAATTTGACGAATGTGCGTCTTTCTGTATTTCTCCGGCATCCAATCTTTCGGCTCTATTTTTTCGTCATTGGCAATTCGAGCTTCGAAAATGGCTTCTAAATTTTTTACTTCGTTTTCTGACATAACTTGTGTTTTAGTTATTGCAATTTATTTTTATGCGTCAAAATCGACTACTACTTTTGAGGAAGTAGGCACGGCTTGACAACTCAGGATGTAATTTCTTTTGACTTCACTTTCGTCTAACGCGTAGTTTAATTTCATGGCTACTGTTCCTTCAACTACTTGGCAACGACAAGTGCTACACACGCCGCCTTTACAAGCATAAGGTAAATCAGCGCCCGCAGCCAAAGCACCGTCGAGAATGTTGTCGAAATCTTCTCCCATTGTGAAATGGAATTCTTTTCCACCATCGATAATGGTTACTTCTGTTCCTTGAACTTTGTGCTCTAATATTTTGTGGATACGTTGTTTATCAGCCTCAGAATTTCCGCTGGTAAACAATTCGTAATGAATTTTTTCTTTTGGCAATCCGGCAGCAACCAATTCATCACGAATGAGAAATATCATTTCTTCAGGACCACAAATAAAACAATCGCTGACTTCTGGAACATCGATAATTTTGTCGGTGAGCACTTGCAATTTCTCTTTGGTGAATCGACCGTTGAACAACTCAACTGAGCGATGCTCTTTGGTTAGAAAATGAAAAATCTCAAAGCGACCGAAATACCGGTTTTTGAGTAATTCTATTTCTTCTTTAAAGATAATTGATTTTACACTTCGATTGAGGTAAAATAATTTAAAAGTGCTATTGGGTTCTAGCGCCAAATGCGTTTTGATGATGGAGAGAATTGGTGTGATGCCGCTTCCTGCTGCAAAGGCGATATAATTTTTTGCTTTCTCAGGTTGAATGTCTTTAAAAAAGACTCCGTTGGGAGCCATGACCTCTATCGATTGCCCTTTTTTTAGCGACTCGTTTACGAAAGTAGAAAACAAACCTCCGCTGATTTTCTTGACAGCGACTTTCCATTGATTTTCGATTGGGCTCGAACATAAAGAATACGACCTTCTCACTTCTTGCCCATCGATAGTCGTTCTTAAAGTGAGATGTTGACCTTGTTTGTATTGAAATTCAGATTGCAGGTCGGTTGGAACGTCAAAAGAAATGACGGAGCAATCTTTGGTTTCCTTGCGGATATCGAGCACTTTTAAAGCATGAAATTTTGCCATAGGGTAACTGTATGAATTAAAACTAACAGTTGTTAGTTTGCTATGCAAATTTAAGGATTATTTTATTATAGCTTACGAAAACGTTTGAAAAATTGTAAAATACTGTTGATTAGCATTTTGAAATAAATTATAAACAAACATTACGATTGAAAATTGCAGTGACTGGACCTTTTTTTGAAGTTTGAATTATGAAAAACGAATATTGAATTTTGAAATCGAGTGCCCTAGCCCCGATGGCAGTGGAAATCCTTTTGTGAGCTTATTTAGCGACACAAAAGATTGAAACGAACAGCGGGAATTAGCTCCCAGAAATCTAGACAATTCCGTTGAGCAACACTTGAATCATATTTGATTTGAGTACACTTGGATTGGGACTTTTTTTCTTCCCATACCAAAGATAGAGCGTTCGTAGTGTAGAAAGCGTAGAGAAAATGATGACCTCAACATTGAGATTTTTGATGTCTTGGTTGGCGATTCCGTTTTTGATGATGGTACGGAAATTATCTTCGTAATCTTCGCGCATTTTGATGAAATAAGCGAGTTCGGCGTCGGCAAGATGCATCCAATCGTTGTTGAGACAGGCCAAGGCATCGGCATTTCTGAGTGTAATATCGATATGGAGTTGAATGACTTTTTCTAGTTTTTGAATCGTGTTCTCGTCGGAATGCACAATGGTTTCCATCGTCTGTGTAAATTCTTCAGCGATTTCGATGATAATTAAGACCAGAATTTCCTGTTTCGATTTGATGTGATTGTAGAGACTTGCCGCTTTGATATTCATAGCTTGTGCGATATCCCGCATGGTCACGGCGCTGTAGCCTTTTTCTTTAAAAAGTTGCGCTGCGATGGCGATGATTTCGGATTTACGGTCGGTGGGTTTCATCGATTTCAAATATAGAATTAATTTCGATATTGGATGATGCAAAAAAACCACGCCCGAGGACGTGGTCTAAAAAACCAACTATTTACTAAAACTTATTCTTTAATCACTTTGAACGTTTTCTGTGCGCTATCATTTGTAACTTTAAACATATAAGTACCAGAAATTAACGAAGACATGTCGATAGTACTTTCGGTTGCATTGACATTCTGCCATTGAACCATTTGACCTAACATATTGTACACTTCAATTTTTGATATTACTTCGGTGAAGGAAATATTTAAGAAACTAGTTACTGGATTTGGATAGATTTTAAAGTTATCGGACAGTTGGTATTGAGTTGTAGCTAACTCTGTACATGTAGTTATTGCCGTTGGAACTACTTTATCTACTGTGGTGCCATCTCCTAGTTCGCCGTGAATATTCCAACCCCAATTCATTAAAGTGCCATCTGTTTTGATTGCTGAACTATTAAAAATTCCTGCCAAAACCCTTGAAAAAGTATTCCCTACACTTATTTGTGTTGGTATTAATCTGTCTATTGTTGTTCCATCTCCTAATTGTCCGAAAACATTATATCCCCATGCCCATAGGGTACCGTCAGTTTTTATGGCAAGTGAATGCTGTGCTTTCGCTGCAATGTGAAGCCAATCTTCAGCTGTTCCTATTTGATGAAGTGTACTGCTATTAATTGTAGTACCATCTCCAAGTTCACCCCAAGTATTAAAACCACAAGCCCACAGCGTTCCATTGTTTTTTAATCCGATTGTATGACCGTTGCCTCCAGCAACCTCAACCCAATTGGAATCAGAGCCTATTTGACTAGGAACATACTTATCTACCGTGGTACCATCGCCTAATTGACCATAAAAATTATTTCCCCAACCCCAAAGAGTTCCATCTGTTTTTATGGCTAACGCATGTTCTCTTACAGCGATTTGCGACCAATTATTTGCAGTACCAACTTGCACAGGTATATTTGAGTCGATTGTCGTTCCGTTGCCCAATTGTCCGTGATAATTATAACCCCAGGACCAAAGTGTACCGTCAGTTTTTATGGCAATTGTATACCAAGCACCTGCTGAAACTTTAGACCAATCGGTCGCTGTTCCAATTTGAATAGGAATCGTTTTGTTAACATTGGTACCGTCGCCTAATGCGCCATTAATATTCAAACCCCAACCCCAAAGCGTGCCGTCTGTCTTTATCGCCATTGTAAATTCATCTCCTGCGGCAACTTGAGCCCAATTTGTACTGGTACCTATTTGAATCGGAGTCAATTTATTTAAGGTCGTACCATCTCCTATTTGCCCCTGACTATTATGCCCCCAGGTCCAAAGTGTGCCGTCAGATTTTATTGCAACGGAATGCGTATTTACAGATAATTTAGACCAGCATTGCGCATTTGCAAAAATTACTGAAATTAATAATCCAAATGATAGTAATGTTTTTTTCATGATGATCTTCTTTAAAATTTATAGGACAAATGTAGGATTGTCTAACCTTCAAAAAATACGCTTATTTTCGTATTTTGATCTGAAGAAAGTGGCGATTATATTCCAAATTTTACTCCTTTATCACTCTTACAGTTTCAACAGCTCCATTATCGAGATAAATTCTGCTACAATAAACTCCAGAAATAAAGGCTGTTAAATCAATTGTATTTGAACTCGATTTTTGAATTGAGAGTAGCTGTCCTAACAGATCATAAACCTCAATTCTATTGATTTTTTGAGCCGAATTAATATTTAAAATCCCATTCGTAGGATTAGGAAAAATAGCAATCTGTGCGTTCTCGAATTCATTAACAAGTAAAGGATTGTCGTTTGTATATCGAACCACACCGTACTTCATAAAAGGATTACCGTAAACACTGCCTACGACCACCAATTTACCATCGGGCTGCAATGCGCCCCTATTTCCGATAGCATAGGTTGACGTCACTGTGGTTTCTACTTTTCCGTTTAGTCCAAAAGTGGTGTCAAATGTTCCATTTGAATTGAGTTTCCAAATTCCAAAATTCGAGTTTGACGTTCCTACCACCAGTATCCTATCATCTTCTTGAATTATGACATCATTTGGCATTTCATCAGTAGTTTGAATGAGCATTCCGTTTGTGGCAAATGAGTCGTCAAAAGTGCCGTTTGCATTAAGTTTGCAAACAAATGGGCTTGAAATTGCCCCATTTTGGTACCTACCAACTAGTATAATTTTTGAATCAGAAGTAAGTCCAACGCCAAACACATAATTATGAGCATTGGCGAAATCATAAGTAAACATTCCATTTGACGCGAATGAAGTATCCATGCTTCCGTCGGTGTTATATCTGAAAACTGCCAAGTCATCATTTGAACTACCGCTTATTGTTCCTACTGCTAGAATTTTACCGTCATCCTGCAATGCAAGGTCATATATCGCTTCATTAGTATTTGGTAATATTGTTCTTACTATTCCGTTTGTGCCAAATTCAACATCTAAAGCCCCATTTGCGTTGTAGCGCGTCAATACAAATTCTCTATCAAAATTAATTCTAGACTGAACTCCTACTACTATTTTCCCGTCAGGTTGTACGCGCACTCTTTTGACAAAATCTTCATTTGAATCTGTGATTTGGGTAAATACCATACCATCTGAATCAAAAGTTGCGTCTAGAGATCCGTCAGAATTATAGCGTACGATTGCCACTTGTGAGTAACCCAGATTGATATTTGTAAATGCATTACCAACAACCAGTATTTTTCCATCTGTTTGAAGTGCGCCTGAAAGCGCTTCAAATCCGTCGGTACCATAGCTGGTGGTCACCATTCCCTGCGTTCCAAAAGTATTGTCGAAACTACCATCAGGATTTAATCTTGCCAAAGAAAATGAAAGATTGCCCCCGGTCAATGACGAACGACCACCAACAATAATTTTTGAGTCTGCTTGAATTAATACAAACTCACCGTAATCATTTGGTGTTGCAAAACTGATTACTTTCTTTCCGTCTCCATCAAAGGTCGCATCTAGCATTCCATATTGAGCGTAGAGAAAAAAAACATGGCAAAAAAAAGCAAGAGTAAATGTAATTTTTGTTTTCATAGAATCGCAGTTTTAAAATATTCGATAAAACTAAATCCTACGCACGAAAAGGGCAATACGAAAAACTACGTATTTTTTCTAAATAAGTTTGTTATTCTTTGCTTTTTGAATAGCTTCTAATTTATTGTGCACCTGCAATTTGGTGTAAATGTTTTCCACATGTTTGCGAATGGTGCCGACAGAAAGGAACAAATTTTCGGCGATGTGTTGGTATTTCAGGCCTTTGCTCAATTGTTCCAGCACCTCGACTTCTCTGGCCGTCAATTGTATTTCTTCCTCGTCATTTACATTCTCGAAATCGATTGGATTTCGAAAAAGTTTCAGTGTCTTTAGCGCAATTGAAGGTGTCATGGTCGCGCCGCCATTGAGTGTTTCAAGTATGCCTTGATGAAGATCTTTGGCATTGACTTCTTTCAGCAAATAACCATCGGCGCCCGCCTTGATTGATTTGAAAATATTTTCGTCATTGTCAAACACGGTCAACATGATAATCTTGATTTGCGGATAACGTTGTTTTACGATTTGCGTCGCTTCAATTCCGTTCATCACGGGCATTTCGATATCCATTAATATCAAATCTACGTTATGATTTTTCTCTAGTTTATCGAGGAGACTTTGTCCGTTGTCTGCGGCAATTTTTACACTAAAATCGTCAAAAAAGGACAGTTTTTCTTCTACCGTTTTGATTAAAAATGAGTTATCGTCGACGATGGCTATTTTGATCATAGTTGCTTTTATTAAATTGATAAAAGTATCGAAATTGTTGTACCTCTTCCCACTTCAGATTGCATTGAAAAAACACCGCCAATACCTTCGATACGTTTTTGCATGTTATTTAATCCGTTGCCTTTTTCTATAGTTTTCAAATCGAAACCAACGCCATTGTCAATTATCTTTACACTTACTTTACCGTCAATTTTAGTGACATCAATTGCAATTTGATTCGGATTGGCGTATTTCAGAGCGTTGTTGATGGCTTCCTGCATGACACGATAAACATTCATTCCAAATACGGCATTGAGTTTCAAATCATAAAGATTCTTATCGATTGTAAACTTAAAGTCGATTTCCTCCTTTGCTGCTTTTGCCTTTTCGAGGAAGTTTAAGACTCGGATTTGCAAATCTTCAAATGTAATTTCATTCGAATTCATTGCCCAAATCGTATCGCGCAATTCTATAATTGTTGCTTTTGCGAAGTTGCTGATGTTTTGAAGTTTGTGGTCTAATTTTTCATTTTGAATATCAAAAGCGTATCTGATATTATCAACCGAGGAAATAATAAAAGTAAGCTGTGCGCCAATATTATCGTGCAAATCCCGAGAAATGCTCAAACGTTGTTCTTGTAATTGGTTTTGATTTTCTATTTGTACAATTGCGGATTTCAATTGAAACTCTTGTACTTGCTGTCTGTTTTTTAGTTTTTGTTGGCGGTAAATCAAGTACCCAACTAAGGAGATGAAAAATGCAAAAACAGCAAGCGCAATTATTAAGTACTTTTGTTTTTGCGATTCAACTTCCTTTTGAAGCAAAAGTTTTTCTTTTTCTTTGGTTTCGTATTTGACTTCTAATTCGGAGATTTTTGCATTGGTTTCTTTATTCAACAAGCTATCCCGATACTGCAAGTATAATTTATAATTTTTTAGTGCTTCACTAGTATTATTTAAGACCTCATAATTCTCGGCAATTTTGTTGTAGCAAAACTGAATTAAGTCGGTATATCTGAATTTAATTGCATTTTTCAGTGCTTTCTCATACCATAAAATTGCTTTTTCATTCTGATTTTGTGCCGCATATAAGTCGCCGTAGTACGCATAATTTTCCGCTATTCCACTTTGGTCATGCCGCTGAATTCTCATTGCTATTGCCTTGTCATAAAGCACTTTTGCTTCATCAAATTTCTTCAGAATAACATATAACCCTGCGATATTGTTCAGACTATACGGAATGCCCACGCTGTCATTTATTTGTTCCTTCATCCGAAGTCCTTTACTGTAGAAATATAATGCAGAATCGTATTCTTGTTGCATTTCCTTTAAAACTCCATAATTATTGTAAATGCTCAACAGTGGTTTTTGAAAGCGATTTTGCTCGGCGATAGCTTTCCCTTTCCGCATAAACTCTTGCGCCTTTTTGATATTGCGGGTTTTCATTCGATAGCCAACTTCACCGTACTCTAGCGCGATTTTTTCTTGAGCATTTATTTTCGAGAATAATTCAATAGCCTTGAGCGCATATTGCAAATCCTTTTCATATTTGCCTTGGAAATAATAAACGAGACTTAAGTTACTGTAGCTTTCCGCTTCGCCCAAAATGTACTTTAATTTGTGCGCGTCTTCAGCATTTTTTAGGAAATCGTCATCCAAATTCGCGGCATTTTCAATTTTTGTTGCAAATGGCAATTTGTTCAGCGAATCTATTGTTGCTTTTTGCTGTGCATTTGAAAACAAAGCGAATGAAAAAAGTAGTGCTTTAACGAGACTTTTGATCATTTTTCCACGGTATTATCAGGAATTAAGAAAGATACAATTGTCCCTTCATTGACTTTAGAATCGATGCTTATGATTCCACCGATACTTTCTATTCGTTTCTCCATATTCATAATGCCGTTTCCTTTTACAGTATTTTCGAGATCGAAACCAACGCCATTATCGGAAATTTTAACCGCCAAATTGTTTTCAACTTTGTAAACTAAGATTTCAATTTGTTTAGCGTTACTGTATTTTAGGGCATTGTTTACAGCTTCTTGAATCACGCGATAAATATTCATTCCAAAGACCGAATTTAGTCTCAGTTGATTCAAATTGTCGTCAATTGTAAATTGAAAATCGACATCTTCCTTGGCCGTTTTTGCCTTTTCAATAAAGTTTAGGATTCTAGAACGCAAATCTTCAAATGTAATTTCATCAGAATTCATTGCCCAAATCGTATCACGAAGTTCAATTATGGTTGATTTTGTGAAGTTGCTGATGTTTTGCAATTTGCTATCGAGCTTTTCATTTTGTATTTCAAACGCGTATTTAATATTATCGACCGATGAAATAATAAAAGTGAGTTGTGCCCCGATATTATCATGCAAATCTCTCGAAATACTTAATCGCTGTTCTTGCAATTCGTTTTGTTTTTCTATTAAAGCAATTGCTGATTTTAGCTCGAATTCTTTTTCCTTTTGTTCCACTTTTGCTTTTTGCTGACGATACAACAAATAACCAACCAACGCGACGAAAAACACAACAATAGACAGTGCGATGAGTACGTAATTAGTACGTCTTGTTTTTGCTTCATTTTGCAACAACAACACTTTGCTTTCTGCCAATTGTTGCTCTTTCTTTTGGGTTTCGTAAAGAATTTTGAATTCCGCCAAAGCAGCCTCTTTCTTTTCCGAAATGACGGCTTGATAGGTATTTTCTTTTTCAAATTCGGCAGCGAGTGCTTCTTTTAATTTACCTTCTCGCTGGTATAAATCGACTAAAATTTCGTAGGCATTAATAAGATTAGGTTTTTGATTTAATTCTTTTAACAAAGAAATACTAGTGTTCAAATGTTTTTCCGCCGCAGCATAATCTTTTTGAAAAATGGCTAGGTTTCCTAAATTGGTGTATGTATCCGCAATTTGTTTTCTTTCGCCTACTTGCCTATCAATTTTTAGACACTCCTGAAAATAATAGGCAGCACTGTCTAGTTGATTCGAATACATAAAACAATTGGCTTTATTGTCGAGGAACATCACTTTATTCCGAGGTGATTTCAGTTTGTTAGCAATGGCTAAACATTCCTCATCAATGGCTAAAGCGCGTTCAAAATTTCCAGACATGCCATATACATTGGCCAAAGTATGTGATGAAATGAGATAGATATGATTGTCTTTATCTTCTCCCAAAACCGCCAAGGCCACTTTTAGAGTTTCCTTTGCAGCGTCGAGATCATTTTTTTGAAGGTAAATTTGAGCGATACAACCTTGTGCACTCGAAATACCAAACTTGTTTTTTTTCTTCTCATATATTTTTAGCGCCTTATACAAGCACTCAAAACCTTTGGGATAATCACCAGTGTTTTTGTAGTAATTCCCCAAACCGATGTACGCCTTAGCTTGAATGGTGTCATATTTAGAGTCGGCAATTAAGGCAATAGATTTTTCGAACGCTCTTTTGGACAATTCGTAGGAGGAACTATTTTGGTAATAAACCCCTCGCACCGTATACGCCATCGACTTATAAATATTCGATTCGTGTTCGGCCAATTTTTCTATCAGGTCGGCATAAAAAGCAATAGAATCAGGATGCGTATTCGATATATAACTGATATTTTTATACCATTTGATAATCTTGATTTGATTTGCCGTCTTATTATTTGCTGGCGCCTCTTGCTTTGAATGACAAGCAAAAAGAAGTAAAGTGATACCAAACAAGAGCACAAATTTTTTCATATCTAAGATTTACTTTCTAAAAATACAAAAAAAGGGTACACTTCAAAACACAAGAAGTCGATTAACTTCATTTGAGCAAGTTGTTTTTAGAAAGGGTTTCCATGAGTTCAAAATTAAGGTCGAAAATAGAAGTGCTTAGGTTGGCTTTAATCGATTTGAGACTTTGGTCAAGTTCATCCGCGAGCTGCAATCTTTCTTGATATTCAATATGCTTCCGCGATATTTCGACGATAGTATCTTGCATTGATTTGATTTTGCTTTGAAAGACTTTTTGTTGTCGACGGAACTTCATCAGCAATCGCACAACAATTGCGAGCAAGACAAGAATACAAAAACAGAGACTTACTATCATAGCACTCGACTTTACATTAAACTTACTTTCTATTCATCAATGTTTGTTTTGGAACTCTAGCCAAATGAACTGCTGATTTTCCATCGACGTCAGTCACAAAATAGAGCACCTCATTGGTTTCGTCATAGTATGGCGCACCGTCATATCCTGCCGAATTAATGCCACTTCCTACGTTGATGGGTTCCGACCAATTTTTCCAACTATCATCCAAACGATAACTCACATAAATATCATAACCTCCAAAACTACTAAATCCGTTGGAGCTGAACAAAAGAGTTTTGCCGTCCGACAACAATTGAGGAGAAATGTCATCATCCGCAGAATTGATCATTTTCCCCATGTTTTGGAGCAAGCCATAAGTGCCGTCTTCTTTCCTATTCGTAAAATAAAAATCGGTGCCGCCTTGCGTAAAATCGGACTCTATCGCTAATATGACTGTTTTTAAATCTGTTGTTGCGGTAAGAAAAGCCGCATCGCCGTAATTGGCATACGCCGTAATCTTCAGTTGGTCTTTGGGTTGGTAATTACCATTTTCAAGATTAAAAAATTGATATCCTGTTTCGCCAGAAGCATTTTTGTAGACGCCTCCTCCTTTTACGATCAGATCATTTTTGATAAAATCCACATAGTTATGAAGGTCATTTTCGCTTAGTGAAGATTCTAATTTGGGAATTGACCATAACGCACCTGATTCCTTCTGGCAAGAATAGACCAATTCCTTTTCCTCCGATTGTTGTGTAAAGAGTATTTTTTCACCGCCAGGAGCCACTACAAGACTTAAGACTTGGAACGAATCTAATGTTGGGAATTTTTCTGCTGTTATGTTTTTGAATTCAGTTCCAACATTAATCTTTGCATCGATCGGCACGTCAGAATCTGAGATTCCAATAGCGTCAACTTGTTTTTGACCAGGCAGTAGCGCAAAATTAAACTCCACTTTAACAGCGACTACATTATTCACGACCGATTCTAAAACAGCACGTTCAACACCAGGATTAAACACGTCTGGAGCTTCTTGAATCTTGCGTCTTTTTCGTTTAAAGTAATAAGCGTGATCGGCAGGAATTGTTGCTTTAAATGTGGGTGTTCGATAATCTCTTATTCTTGTCCAAACTGTTTTGTATTTTCCATCGCCGGTATCCACGCTAATCTTTACGACGCAACCTGCATTGAGGTTTTCAAATACGGCGATTTGCTTTACGCTTTGCGGTTTTTCAAATCCAACTTCAACGATTTCATAACCGTCGAGTGCATTTTTCGGATTCCACGCATTGGGTGAATTTCCGGCTTGTGGAAAAACATCGGGTTTGCCGAGAATTCGTTTGATTCCGTATTGCTTTCCACCCAAGTCAGACGAGTACTTGATGAGCTTATTTGCCCATTGAATTTGCTGTCCATAGAGGGAAAACGAAAGTGCCAAAAATAAAATTAAAACTATTTTTTTCATTGTCAAAAAGGCTTTAAAAAAAAGGCTGCCAAAACGAATTAGCAGCCTGAAACAACCAAACGTTCAACCTATTTAATTGTTTACTTTTATCTTCTCTACTTTTTTGCCTTTGAAAGCAAAAATGTATTCTCCATCTGATGTAATATCGATTCCATTGCCATATTTAGGGCTTCCGCCTTTTCCTTTAGATTGCACAGAACCTTTGGTTTCTCCGTTGCTCATATCGATACCGTAGATGATATTCTTGCTGTTTCTTTGGTCTCTTAGGAAATAGTTATCTCCGATATGGTAGAAATAATCAACGCCTTTGATTTTATCCGATGCGTATGCTCGAGTTCCATCTTTCTTGTTGTAAGCGGCCAATCCTTTTTCTGATAACACTACCACTTTTTCTCCAAAATCGATCACATCCGTAGCTTTTCCAACTCTTGCATCATTGTGTTTCACATCAAATAATTGTTTACCGGAAGCGATGTCATAACCGTAAAATTCATCTCCATCTCCAACGAAAAGAGTTTTGTTTTCTTCTAGAATGAAATCTGTAATTCTCTTGTCAAATCGTTCTGAACGCCAAGCTACTTGACCTGTTTTATCGTCTATACATAAAACAGAATTCTTTTGATTTTTATAATCCCAATAGATGTAAGGAACCCATTGTTTTACTGTTCCGCCTCCACCAAATCCGCCCAGAGCCATTCCAGCGCCAAAACTGCTGGAGGTTTCTTCCAATCGAAACTCCTGTACCTGAACTTTTCCGCCTACTTGAATGAGGATTTTATCTCCCGATTTATAAATGTTCGGCATACAAAAAGCGCCTGTAATTTTTTCTGATGCCCAAAGTAATTTCCCAGACGCTAAATCGTGTTTTTCAACGTATTTGGTTCGATCTCTACCGCCGAGCATTACTAAATAGACCGCATCATCTGTAAATAACGGATCTGCCAATGTTCTATAAATTTTAGAACGTTTACCACCGCTAAATAATCCACCGTTGGCGCCTTGCATGTCATTTTCATAATTCGCGTTCCATATTTTTTGGCCTGTGTTGTAGTCGTAAACATTCATCCCGTCTAAATACATAAATATCTTATCTCCTTTTATCCAAAGATCGATGATGGCGCGACGTGTTACCAACTCCTTTTCAATTGTTCCTACAAAAGTCGCATCCCAAAGTATATCTCCATTAGCAGCATTGACGCGAACCAATTGATTTTTGAATCCAGAAAATAAAGCGCCTAACGCCGTCGGCTTAAAATTGACCATGATGATTTCATTTCTTTTTGCATCATAAACATACTTTCCAACGCCACCTTTAAATCGATTGGTTTCCCAGATTTTCTCGCCAGTATTTGCTTTAACTAAAATGATTGAATTTTTTTGTGAAATGAGAAACGAATCCAACTCGCCGATATACTTTACCGTTTCTAATTCGCCTTGATCTGTTCCTTCTTCAGCTTTGGTTCCTTTTGGAATTAGATTTTGATACAATTCGGAGTTCCAAAGTTCTTTCCCCGTGGCTAAATCGAGTACGGCTACTCTATCTGTTCCTAGTTTTCTAGCATCAAACAAAAACAAGTAGCCTCCTTTTTCTTTCCAAATCGTATATTGATATTCCGAATTGTTGGTTTTATTGGTAGTTAATTTTTTGTAATCACCATTCCAAATTGCTTTCCCGTTGGCATCGATAACCGAAGCCGAATTGTCATCAGTCCCGATAATATATTGACCATCGCCATCGCAAAGCGCCAAACGAGAAGCCTTATTATCAAATTCGGATTCCCAAACCGTAGAAAAACTTCCTGATTTTTTCCCGGCTGATTTTTTTCCTATTAGTCCACCTAGTTGCGCTGAGGCTGTAAATGTTCCCATCACACAAAGGGAGACCATTGCAATCGTTGTTGTTTTCATGTTGAATGTTTATTTGTTGAACTTTAAAATGTAATTGTATAGCGAATTTTGTATCGCTGTTGTTTTTGTAATTTGAATTGGAATTTGTGATTTAAAATATAGTCAGACATAAAATTGATAAAATCGATGTTTTTGATTTCACTGTCTACTTTGAAGAACGACGACACTTTTCCGTTTTGAACGACACCAATATCTATGACCATCGTTCCTTTGGTGTCTGCAAATTTTTTAGTTTTACGTTTGACAAAATCTTGTGATTGAAATAGTTCGTCAACTTCCTTGGTTACCGCTTCAGAAATTTGCTCTTCGTCAGTGAGTACTGGTCTTTGCGCTTGAATAGTGGAAGAAAAGGCCACTATCAGTATTAGAAAAAAATAACGATTGAATAGATTCATGATGCAGCTACTATAATCGAGTTATTTCAGAAACCACGATTTTTCCCTCTGTAATATTCTTGGTGGTTGTTCCATTGTTTCCTATAAAACTGAAAGTCCCTCTCAATTCATCTGCTGTTAAATCGCAAGTAGTAAGATTCATTGTTCCTGAATCAGAGTGAAAGTTGTCAAGCATTGGGTCTGTTCCGCCTGTTTCGTAGGTCAACCACGACTCTGTCATTGTAAATCCGCTGCGCTGTGCAGGGTAATTTCCAACAGAGGCAGGCATGTGCAATTCTAATACTTCAACACCATCTTTCGTTGCGTAGACATCTAAATATTGTCCACCCGCAACAGGATTAGTATATAGTGTAGCTGTTGTTTCGTCGGCTGTTATCAAAACACCGTCGAGTTTGAATGTTGTTTTGTCAGTTGCTGATGGCGTTCCTGAATTGGAATCTTTCGAATCGCTGCTGCAAGAAAGACTAATGAAGATTAATGAAAGTACGATTGATTTTCCTAAAATGATTGTTGTTTTCATGACTATTTGTGTTGGTGTTTTAAGTTTAAACTAGTTTACAAATACGCATCTAAAAGAACCGTTTGTAACCGTTTTGGTAGCACTAGTAGCACAATTGTCGACATCTTTTCCTGTAAAAGAAAAGGTTCCTTCAATTTTTGTATTATCTATAAAAGTAACGTTCATTGTACCAGAAACATCTGAACAGCCGCCTGTACTATATGACAATCCACCTGTTGGAGGAGTATATGCAAGCACAGAATCTGAATCTGCATTTAATGTATACGTTCCGGTGGTAGTGATCCCTAATAAGTTTATAGCGATGCTATTACTATTAATATCCGCACCAACTACTTGTATTAAAGTAAATTCTCCTGAACCTGATCTTGAGCCACTAGCAGTAGAGATACCCGCAATTGATGTTGAGAAACTCGCTCCGTCAACAGTTGCTGTAATGTAAGATCCTGAAGGAGTTATTGGTGTTGAAGATGAACTATCGTTGTCTTTACTACATGATGATAGCACAATGGTAAAAGCGATTAAGACTAATTTTGAAATTGATTTGAAAGTTTTCATAAAATTGAGATTTGTTAGTTAAAATTTACTTTACAAATCTGCGGTTATTAAGAAAGCGTTTCAATACGTAGAAATACGTATATTTTAGAAAGTGATGCTCGGCGCCTTTACTTGAAGTTTTGCAATCCTTTGATTTAGTTGCTGCTGGAACACTTGATGGTTTTGGGAATTTGGATGAAAAGGTTTGTGCGCCAATCCTTTTTGAATACGATCGACTTCATTCATAATCTGTATGCTATCGCCAGTAATATTGGTTTCCACAAACCGTTCCCAAATATAGTCGATAGCTGTTTGACTCGGGTGAATCATATCTTGAGCATAAAAACGATAATCACGCAATTCGTCCATCATGATTTCGTAGGAAGGGAAATACGTTGTCGGTTGTTGGTTGTTGGTTGTTGGTTGTTGAATCGCTTGATGAATACCAATAATTAGATTGGCTTTGCTTTGTTGGTTTTGGACGAATCCATCTTTGAGGTGACGCACTGGTGACACCGTCAAAACGACATTTACGTTTGGATTTACTTTGAGAAGCAAACTGATGGTGTCTACAACTGCAGCTTCTATCTGTACCGCTGATAACAATTCTTTTTCAAACTGAGCTTGTGGCACTTTATGGCAATTGGCTACGATTTTTTGGAAATTCTTTTCTTTGTAAACCCAAGCCGTTCCATACGTAAGTATAATGTGAGATGCCGCTTTGATTTGTGATTTTAAATCTAATAGACTTTGATTTAAATTATGCAGCAAATCTTCTTTATTACTGTGGCTCAAATCCGAATGAACATCGAAACAATGCCAACGTTCGTTGTGAAAAAAGAGTTCACTTTCTGTAAAAAACTCTTCGTCAACGGCTCTTCGTATGATTGTGTGAATCGCTAATGGATGAAACAAAATTCCAAATGGATTGACTGTGTTTTGAAATTTGAAGTAGTTGAATTTCTCGGCAATGTTCACTGCAAAACACGACCCTAAACTCAGCATCTTCGAATCATAATCGATGGGATGATTGCTTATAGAAATGGGGATTTTGGTGGTGAACTGCACGGATTATTCGTAAATATATTCAAAAGCATATGTTACGCCCGGGTTTGCGCTATATGTACGAGATTCAGCAATTGCAAAATCATTATTATTGTACTGGTAAGTAGATGTTTGTGTGCCTTCGATACTGCTAACCATTGACGTAACATTGGCATGATATCCTCTCCTGCTTATCAATAATTTACCCCAGCCCAAAATGTTTCTAAACGGGTTGTATTTGGAATCGTAAACAAATGTTGTAGTTTGTGTTATAAGTGTTCCCGATGGATCATAATCTTCAATACGTACTATATCATTGTTAGCATTCATATAGTATTTACTTGAACTATCAAATTCTTCTTCCGAATTTTCTGTTCTCGAATATGCATTTAATGTAATGGTATTGTCATTATTATAAGCATACGTTATTCTAAAAGACTGATCTACGAGATTGTCCGTCTTTGTCATAGTAACCAATTGATCATTATTATTATATGAATAAACATAAATAATTGGTATCCCACTGTTGTCAACAGTCCACTCCATCCTTGTAATCAAATCTCCTGTGTAAAAGTACTTTTGGATTAAACCATTATCAGCGGCAATAGTAACCAATTTGTTCCCACTATAGGTGAAATCATTAATAAAGACATTTTGACTTGAACCGGTCGTAGTTTGAATTATTCTCTTTAACAAAATTGAATCATTAATTGTCTGGTTCGAAGGCGTGTCAGAATCCGATGAAGAACAAGAAATAGTAAGTAAAACGAGTACAATAATTGCGAATTGCTTTTTCATATAAAATTTAATTGTAGAAAACAAAAACCCAAACAATATTACTTGCTTGGGTTATGTCTTATTTTTTTATTGCTATTTATTCGTAAAGGTACTGCGTAGTATATTCACCTGCTCCTTCATCTTGAGTACTCTGAGTTGGATAATTATTTGGTAAATATAAATAGGTATAATTATAAGTATTTGTTTCTGATCCATTTACAACAACTTCCCTTGTGAGGTTATAAATAGAGCTATTTCCTTCACCTCCAGCAAAAACAATTTTTGATAAGCCGACAACATTTCTCAAAGGATTGTTCTTGGTATCATAAGTGTAGGTATAGCTCGAACCTGTTGAGGTAACAATGCTAGTTACTTCACCGTCTGTAAAACTTATGGTTTCGGTCAAAGATAAATCTTCTTGACTAGTCGCATCGCCAATATACTTGGTCCCAGTAATTGTCTCATCTGCGTTGTAATCATAGGTGTATCTAAAACCATATCCTCCCAGATCGTCTGGGACTACTAATTTGTATGCGGACAACAAATTATTTTCGTTGTATTCGAAAGTTTCAGTTTGCTCTACTGTTCCGTCTTCAAATTTATATTCCATCTTAGTGATAAGACTTCCTGTGTAAGTAAAATATAAATCAGCGGTATCAACAGCATCATTGCTTATGATACTGACTAATCTATTTCCATTATAATTATAATCAGTAGTAATTACATTTCCATCAGTATAAACATCTATTGTTTGCGTTAAAAAAACCGAATCATCAACAGGATCTATTACTGCAGTTGCGGTGTACGGAAGATTTAAGAAAACTCCGTTTGTAAAAACTTTGCTTTCCGTTGTCGTTTCAGTATTATCAGTGAATCTTATTCCCGTAAATCTGAAAGTTCCAGATACTTTTTTGTTTACCCTGTCAATCCCTAAGATTACTACTTCTGCCGGGTCGTTATAACCGACAAAGGGAGCACTATAAGAATCGGTGCCGATTCCTTCGTTGTACTCTAAAGAAAAACCTTCTGAATTCCACCTAACGCTTCCAAATCGTACGTTCCTACGATTGGGTTTTCTGGTAACTTAATTTTAAAATAAGAACCATCTTCCGCAGTAGCCTTCAAAGACATGGAAACATCATCGATAACCACTACCGTTGTTGCAGATTCGAATGTTTGGCCATCGAAATCGGCTGTTAAACTAACTACGTCTGACGTGTTGTCTTCATCTTCAACAGGAACCTCAACACAGGAAGTAAGAAAGCTAAGGGAAATAAAAAATATAAATAATAATTTTTTCATGAGTATCTTTTTGATTTTGAATTTATTTAGGACAAATAAAATCAAAATTTATCAGAAAAAAAAGAAAGTAAGATGTCAAGTTGCCCTTTAAAAAAAACAAATTTGAAATTTGTCTCATTCTTGCACTAAATATACTTTATTCTTTAACTATTTTATTTTTAAAAATCCCCTCTTCGCTGTTAATCGCAAGCACGTATACTCCAGCTGAGCCCGGACAAATCTAATTTTCTTTCCATACTGTCATAATTAACTACGGTCTTTGCCGATAAATCTAAAAGCTTGATTTCCTTGATTTTTATATTGTTTTTATTTTCAATCACGATAAAATCTTTTGTTGGATTTGGATATATTTGAAAAGGAGTATCTATAAAACTCTGGTTTGCCAATGTTCCATATTCAAAATTATGCTCCACTACATTTCCTAAATAAGTAAACCTTAGCTTCCATACTCCAGGTTGATTAAAAGTAACCGAACTGTATGTCCAATACCACCATGAACCGTAGTAAAAATCAGTAAATGTTTTGGTAAAAGAGGTTGCAACAGAATTATCGGGTCTAATAATCTCAATTAATCCAGAAGTACCTGGAAGTTGATCGGCTAAATAAATCGCAATGATAACCGAAGAGCCCGCAGCAAAATTGTCGTTAAGATAAGTAGACTCCGTTTGAGGACAGTTATTAAAATTAATCTGTTGACTGTGCGTCAAAACTGCATTAATTTTTGGATCTTGATATGGCTTTTGATTGATCCACCAAGAGTCTACACTGGAAGACCAAGTATTACAAGTTCCTTGGTAGGTGTCGACCAATTGATTGTTCAAATCATACACTTCAAAATGCAAATGCGGTCCTGTAGAATTTCCCGAACTTCCAACAACTCCAATTTTTTCACCAGCTTGCACAAATTCTCCGATTGATTTTGAAGTTAGCGAACCATTCTTTAGGTGACCATACCAAGCGACACTTCCGTCTGAATGTTGAATATAAACTGCATTCCAATTTAGACTATTAAATGCGCAATTTCGATCAAAATTGCCATCATTTTTGCCAACAATAACGCCATCTGCAGCGGCGACAACCCAAGCCTGGTCATTATCCATTTGATACCAACTGAAGGGCCACGTATAAATATCAATTCCTTTATGATTGTATCCGCTCGAAGTATCATAAGTTCTGTCACCACAGGCCCAATCTTGCACTAAATTAGGATAATTTGGATTGTGATCTACGTAATTACTAATACTCCAAACATTGGAATACGGAGCGCTCGGATTTTTGACCACAGGCCAAATAAAAAGCGGATGGGGAATCAGTTGTTGAACGCTTTTCTGCAGAATGTTCCTTTGCTCCAAGTCAACGCGGTTCTCTTGAATAACATTAAAAATTGCTTGTCTCTGTTCGTCATTGACACACTCCGTTTTGATTTTGATTGCCGAATAGTCGCCACCGCCACTATTTAGAATTACTTCTTGGCCATTTAGTGAGCTTAGTAAAACAAAATTTGCTACTAAAAAAATAATGTTTTTCATATCATGATATATTAAATTTTCTTAAAAGTATAAAAAATTATTGAAATCCAAGTACTTATGTAAAAATACACAAGAAAAGACAGTTGCGAATTTAAAAGATTCCCATTATATTGGATAAAACCTGACTTTTATTGCTGAGTGATTTTGGCTCATTTATAATTATTTCAATTAAGGAATAAAATTGGACTATACTTTTTGTTACGTTAGAGCACTATTCTTGAGTATGGCGAAAAAGTATAGCATAGCAATGCGTTAACCTCATTGTCTATATTTCACATAGATGTACTGTCTATCAAGTGCTGCAAAATCTAGGAGTATATTTAGCTAAACTTCTAAATAAAATTGAGTCTAGTAATAAATATAATCAACAGAATACTGTAGTTCGCCAAGACCATTGCTATGAATAACTTTAGTCGGGTAATTAAGGATATTGTAAAGATAAGTACGGGTCTCAAAAACAGACGGTTCAGCGTCGTCAATTTGCTTCGTTTGCTCTGTAATATTTCCAATAAAATTTAATGGAAGGTCACCAATTGCAAAATGAACTTTGTCGATACCAATAACATTCTTAAATGGATTGTTCTTCGTGTCAAAACTAAATTCACTGCTAAGCACTTGCAATTCTGAGGTGTCCGGATTAACAGTATTCTCAATACAACTTGAACTTGAAATCGTACCGCTGGTTCCTAATTCCTCTTGAGCGAGATTGGTTCCGCTATAATTTTGATATGAAATAGTGCCATCCGAATTAAATGTGAAACTTGTTTTCTCGCCAAGTCGCGTAATTATATTTACCTTGACGAACTTGACGAGCCTTGCGCTTGAATCGTATTCGTAAGTTAATTTTTCTTTCAAAGTTCCTCCGCTAAATACATTTACTTGTGCCAATAAATTTTCATTATATAAATAATTGGTCCTTGTCCCATCCGAATCTAAAGTATAATTGAGTTTGTTTCCCGAATAGTAATATTCTGTGGAGGAAATTACATTATTTGCATCGGTCTTAATTGATTTTTTTACTAAAAAATTGGTAGATCCTGGATCAACTATTGGAGTTGTTGCGTATGGGAGATCGTAAAAAATTCCACCTCTAAAAATCTTGGTTTCGATGGTTGTCTGTTCTTCATCTACAAATCGTACACCTGTAAATTTAAACGTTCCTGAAACTTTTTTCCTAGTCCGATCAATTTCTAAAATCACTAATTCAGCAGTATCTGTATAACCTTGAAAGGAAGCGAAAAGACCTTCATCGTCTTTTGCTGCCACATAAGGTTCTGCTTCTTGGCTATCGTAATATTCTAATGAAAACCCTTCAGAATTTTCAGCTAAAATATCCCAATTGTAGGTGCCAACAGTTGGGTCTTGAGGTAAAACAATTCTAAAATAAGACCCATCATCTTTGATAGCAATCAATGACATTGAACTCCCATTTATCGCTACATCTGTACTTGAAGACTCAAAAGTTTGACCATCAAAATCAACTGAAAAATTACCTGTTGGCGGAAAAATAGTTGGATCCTCCTCTGGGTCTTTCACACAGGAAGAAAACAAACCAAGTGCAACAAAAAACAAAAGCAATGAATTTTTCATAATCACATTTTTCATGATACTTTATTCTTAAGCAAATAAACATAAAAAATGCTAACGAAAATGTTAACAATTAAGAATTAAGCTGTCAATTTACAAACTCAACGGCATGATTTAACGCCTCGGTTATACCCGCAATGTTTTTGCCTCCTGCTGTGGCGAAGAAAGGTTGTCCACCACCACCACCTTGAATGTACTTTCCTAATTCTCGAACAACATTTCCAGCATTTAGATTTTTCTCGGCAACCAACTCTTTCGAAATATAGCACGTTAGCATTGGCTTATCGGCATCAGCGGTAGCAAAAACAAGAAATATATTTTTGGCGGTATTGCCTATTTCGTATGCTAAGTCTTTGACACTATTAGCGTCTATGTCTACTAATTTTGCTAAAAATTGAACCCCATTTACATTTTGCAATTGAGGCACCAACTCTGCAGTTAAATTTTTGACTTTATCTTTCGTTAAGGCTTCTATTTGCTTGCTCAGCTTCGCATTGTCTTCTTGTAAAGAAATCACTGCTTTGATGGTGTCTTGCGGATTCTTTAGCAGTTCTGACAACTCATGCAACACCTGCTCTTGACTTTTATAGTAATCTTTAACTCCTTGATTGGTAATGGCCTCAATTCTTCGAATTCCTGCAGCAACAGCGCCTTCACTTTTTATTTTGAACTGCCAGATCTCACCCGTGTTTTTCACATGCGTTCCACCACAAAGTTCCATGCTTTCTCCAAACTTAATCGCGCGGACTGAATCTCCATATTTCTCTCCAAATAAAGCCATTGCGCCTTCTTGAATCGCTTGTTGAAAAGGAATATTTCTTCGTTCAATCAAAGGTAATTGTTCTTGAATTCTCGCATTGACAAAATCTTCCACTTGTTGTAATTCAGCATCGGTAACTTTGGTAAAATGCGAAAAGTCGAAACGCAAATAATTAGGAGAAACCAACGAACCTTTTTGTTCGACATGGGTTCCTAAAATACTGCGTAGCGCTTGATGCAATAAATGTGTTGCCGTATGATTGCTTTGGGAATGATCTCTTAATTCTTGATTGACTTTAGCAACAAAACCACCAGATACATTTTCTGGGAGTTGTTTTGTAAAATGCAAGATTAAATTATTTTCTTTTTTGGTATCGATGATTTCAATAATCTCATTGGCAGAAGTCAAAACGCCACGATCTCCCACTTGTCCTCCACCTTCTGGATAAAAGGGCGTGGCATCGAGAACGATTTGATATAAAACACCGTCTTTCTTACTATCAATTTTTCGGATGCGGGTAATTTTTACCTCATTTTCCAATTGATCATAGCCCACGAAGGTTTCTACATTTCCTGGAATCAAAACCGTCCAATCTTCTGTAGACACTTCCGAAGCGGCGCGAGACCGTGTTTTTTGTTCCAACATCGCTTCGTCGAAACCTTGTTCATCAATTGTTAAACCTCTTTCTTTCGCTATTAATCTCGTTAAATCAATTGGGAAACCGAAAGTGTCATACAATTTAAATGCTGTTACACCTGAAATATTTTTTCCTTTCTTTAGAAACAACTTTATTTTCAGGGAAGGTTAATGCAAAAATTCTTTTCAAAAATTGCAAACCTTGGTCTAAGGTGCGCAGAAACGACGCTTCTCTTCTTTAATCACATTAGTAACCAAACTCTGTTGCGCCTTGATTTCAGGGAAAAACTCACCCATTTGATCTGCCAAAACCGCGACCAATTTGTTGATGAAAGGTTCTTTAGTATTTAGGAATGTAAATCCATAACGAATGGCGCGACGCAAAATTCTGCGAATCACATAACCAGCTCCAGTATTAGAAGGCAATTGTCCGTCTGCAATCGCGAAGGCAACGGCACGAACGTGATCGACCACCACGCGAATGGCGATGTTCGTCTTATTTTGTTCCTCGCTAATATTTTGAATTTCGTTTGAAGTATACTTTAATCCGGTGATTTGCTCCACTTTATGAATCAAAGGAGTAAAAACATCGGTGTCGTAATTAGACGTTACGCCTTGCAAAGCCATACACAAACGCTCGAATCCCATTCCGGTATCGACGTGTTGTGCAGGTAATTTTTCTAAAGAACCATCGGCTTTGCGATTGAATTCCATAAACACATTGTTCCAGATTTCGACCACTTGTGGATGATCATTATTGACCAAACTTTTTCCAGACACTAGGGCTTTTTCATCGGCAGAACGCAAATCGACATGAATTTCGGAACAAGGTCCACACGGACCTTGATCGCCCATTTCCCAAAAGTTGTCTTTTTTATTCCCGAGGATGATTCTGTCTTCATCGATCAGGCCTTTCCAAATATCCCAAGCTTCTTGATCGAATGGAACATTGTCTTCTTTGCTACCTTCAAAAACGGAAACATAAAGATTTTCCTTTGGTATTTTATAAACTTCGGTCAATAATTGCCATGCCCAATTTATTGCTTCTTTCTTGAAGTAATCTCCAAATGACCAGTTTCCTAACATTTCAAACATGGTGTGGTGATACGTATCAAAACCTACATCTTCCAAATCGTTGTGTTTTCCAGATACACGAAGACATTTTTGTGTATCGGCAATACGTTGACTTTTGGGCGTTCCGTTACCTAAGAAAAATTCCTTAAACTGCGCCATTCCTGAATTGTTGAACATTAAGGTCGGATCGTCTTTGAGAACAATTGGTGCAGAAGGAACAATCAAATGTCCTTTGCTTTGGAAAAAATCGAGAAACTGTTTTCTAATGTCTTGTGAGGTCATTGTATTGTGCAATCGTTTATGTGTTGATTTGTGTAATCGTTTATGCGTTGATTTGTGTAATCGTGTAATCGTTAATGCGCTTATTTGTGTAATCGTTAATAGTTTCTTTCGGTTTAACGATTAAACATTTAAACGATTAAACATTTTGATTTGCCGAATATTAATTAGTTTCCATTGATTAAACGGTTCCCCGATTAAAGTTTGATTCTCTGCCCCGGACGGAAGCGGCATCCTTTTGCGCCGTCGTTCGGCGGAAAAGATATAGCGCACAGCCGGATTGGGCCCTAATTATTTTTATTATTTAAAAAAAGAGCCAAACAAAGAAACATTTCTTAAATTTGTTCGACTAACCCTTTTCTGAGGTGCAAAAATAGGATTTTTTAAAACATGGCGAAGGTAAAATATTATTACGATTCTGAAAATTTAGCGTACCGAAAAATCAAAACCAAGAAGAGAACGAAATTTGCGTACGTTGCCTTGTTTCTGGTTGCTTCAGCACTTTTTGGATTTTTGAGTTTTGTTGTTTTGTTGAATACGCCCTTTTTTGAAACTCCTAAAGACCGATTGTTGACCCGTGAAATTGAAAACTTCAAATTACAATACGCCATTTTGAATAGAAAAATGGATCAAATTGATGAAGTATTGGAGCACATTCAAGATCGCGACAATAACATTTATCGCGTATATTTTAATACTTCGGCGATTCCCGACGAGCAGCGAAAAGCAGGTTTTGGTGGCGTAAACAGATATGTTGAATTGGAAGGTTATAACAATTCGGATTTGGTAGTCAACACCTCAAAGCGTGTTGATGTGATATCAAAACAATTGGCAATTCAATCGTGATCATTGGATGAAATTCTTAAATTAGCTAAAGAAAAAAATAAATTATTGTCGGTTATTTTAGCGATTCAACCCGTTCGAAATGAAAACTTGAAACAAATTGCTTCTGGTTTTGGATATCGGTCAGATCCGTTTACCAAGGTGCGAAAATTTCATGAAGGCATGGACTTTTCAGCTCGCAGTGGAACACCGATTTACGCCACTGGAGACGGTGTCATTGCAAGGGCAGACAATACCGCTTCAGGTTATGGAAATCATATCGTTATTCGACATGGTTTTGGTTACGAAACGCTGTATGGGCATTTGAGCAAGTACAATTGCAGAGCGGGACAAACCGTCAAAAGAGGTGATGTCATTGGTTATGTGGGAAGCACAGGACGGTCGGAAGCACCGCATTTACATTATGAAGTACACAAAGGCGGAGAGGTCGTCAATCCGCTCAATTTTTATTACGGCAATATCTCGGCAGCGGAATACGTTGTCATAACCAAGTTAGCAAATCAAGAAAATCAATCTTTAGACTAATGCAATTAAATTTATCTCCAGACAAACGGTACTACAGCATTGGCGAATTGGCCAAGGCTTTTGATGTCAACGCTTCCTTACTTCGTTTTTGGGACAAAGAATTTGACATCCTCAAACCGAGAAAAAATGCAAAAGGCAATCGGATGTTTACACCCGAAGACGTGAAAAATATTCAATTGATTTATCATTTGGTAAAAGAAAGAGGATTTACCTTGGAAGGCGCTAAAATTCATTTGAAAGAAGGGCAGAAAAAGACTTTAGACAAGTATGAAATCATTAGCAAATTGGAGGGAATTAAGAACCAATTGCTAACGATTAAGGGTGAGTTGTAGGAGTTGTAGGTTGTAGGTTAGCAAAATTAAAAATAGAACTTAAAATAAATTAAATACTAAACTTTAAAATTAAACAAACATGAGAAGATTTTTGCCTTGGATTATTGGAATTGGAATCGTTGGAATAATTGCACTAGTACTTATTGTATGGGTAATAGGAGCCAAAAACACTGCCTTGCGATACAATCAAGCAGTGGGTAAAGAATGGGGAAATGTGGAAACAGCGTATCAAAGAAGAAATGATTTGATTGGTAATTTAGTGAATACGGTAAAAGGTGCCGCTGACTTTGAAAAAAGTACTTTAACTGCGGTAATCGAAGCGCGAGCGAAAGCAACCTCCGTTTCTATTGATCCGACGAACATTACGCCGGAACAATTTGCGCAATTTCAACAAGCACAGTCGGGCGTTTCGTCTTCATTATCCCGATTATTAGTTTCTGTAGAAAGATATCCTGAATTAAAAGCAAACGGTAATTTCTTAAAACTTCAAGATGAATTGGCGAGCACAGAAAATCAAATTTTGACGTCAAGAACTCGTTTTAATGAATCGGTAGAAGTTTATAACGGTTACGTTTTAGCCATGCCACAAAGTTTTGTTTTGGGCAGTTATAAAGAAAAACCTTATTTTAAATCTGTTGAAGGCGCTGACAAGCCGGTTGAAGTTAAATTCTAAAAAAATCCAAAACGGATTTCATTCTTAGCCAGGGCTAATTCTTGTGCTGTGTTTGAAGTCCGTTTTTACTAAAAAACAATCCATGTCGAAAGTTGAAAATTTCCTCACTCAAGAAGAAGAACAGGCGGTCGTAGAAGCGATTCGAATGGCTGAAATGGCTACTTCTGGTGAGATTCGTGTGCACATTGAAAAAGAAACTTCTTTAGAACCATTTGATCGTGCGAAAGAAATTTTTCATGAACTTAAAATGGATGCCACCGAATTGAAAAATGGTGTGCTCATTTACATTGCTGTCAAAAATAGAGCTTTCGTAATTTGTGGTGACAAAGGCATCGATGACTTGGTTCCAGACAATTTTTGGGATAGCACCAAAGAAATAATGGCTTCTCATTTCAAGATGGGCAACTTCAAGCAAGGATTGATTGATGGTGTTTCTAAAGCTGGAGAGCAACTCAAAAAATTCTTTCCTTTTCAAGAAGGCGACACAAACGAATTATCAAACGAAATTTCAAAAGGATAATGAAAGCAATTCTATTTAAGTTCCATTTCTTTAGTTTGGTAATCCTTTTATTGGTCTCTAATTTTGGATTTGCACAATTTGACATTCCCAAGAAACCTGACTTTCAAACGAGTGTTTATGACTATGCGAATGTTTTGAGTGCCACAGAAAAAAAGCAACTCGAAGAAAAACTGATTCGTTATTCCGATTCCACATCCACCCAAATTGTGGTGATCACCATTGAAAGTCTAAAAGGCGAAGACATCGGTATTCTCACACCAAAATGGGGACAAACATGGGGCATTGGTGGCAGTGAACAAAACGATAATGGTGTAATAATCTTACTTGCCAAAGCGGAACGCAAAATTTGGATTTCTGCCGGATACGGTTTAGAAGATCGATTGACTGCTGGTATCGGAGGTGAAATTACCCGAAACATTATTATCCCTGAATTTAAAGCGGGGAGTTATTACAGCGGCTTAGACAAAGGAACCGATGCGATTATTGATGTTTTTAAGGGAAAATACAAGGGCGAACGAAAGAAAAATAAAAAAGATAAATTTCCCATCTTGCCTTTTATAATTATTGCAGTTATTTTACTCTTTCTTATTTCTCGAGGAAATAAAAACGGAGGAAATTCGGGCAACTCGGGTAGCGGGCCAAGTTTATTAGATGTCATTATCTTAAGCAGTCTCGGTCGCAGCGGTGGTGGATTTGGCGGCGGCAGCTTCGACGGTGGTTCTTCTGGTGGCGGTGGATTTGGCGGCGGCTTCGGCGGCGGTGGCTTTAGCGGCGGTGGAAGTGGTGGTGACTGGTAGTGATAAAATGCTCGCAAAGACGCGAAGTCGCAAAGGATTTAAGACAAAGTAGATTTGAGACTTTGAGAGATTTGAATATAAAAAAAAGCTACAATTCCTGTAGCTTTTTTTAATTTCGAACCAACTTGATCGCTTCGATTTCGTTATTTTTACTTTTTAAAATATAAATTCCTTTTGAAAGTTCCTCTAAGAATTGATAGGTTCCATTGGATAGCGTAATCGTTTTTATTTGTTTTCCCCATAAATCGTAGAGTCCAAAATCGGTCGGTGATGGAATTCCTTCCACAACCATTTTTCCAGACAGCGTTTGAATAATCTTTGGTGACTGATAACTTGAAGTTGCTATTGATAAATTTTCATTTTGAAACAACCATTGGTATAATGCGCCAAATTCACCTCTCCAATAACTTTCTGTGTGCGTTCCGTAGGAATCAAACTTGGTCAATGCATTGGCTGAAGTTAATCCTTTTGCTAACAAATTATTTCTAACCGCATTGGTATTCGACACCATCGTAGCAGACTCATTCGTTCCGGCCACAAAGTACATTCTGTAATCTTGCAAACCACTTACGGAAGAATTGATATAGGTATTCAAATTACTCAAAGCAAACCAATAGGCTGGACTCAAATTACCAACTTTGCGAAACGCATTCGGAAACTCACAGGCGCCATAAGTTGCAATTAATGCGCCCATTGAACTTCCGACTAAAGCGTTCATTGCGGGTTCTGGACGTGTTCTGTAATTCGCATCGATATAAGGCTTTAGTGTGTTTGCCATAAAAGCGGCGTAATCATCTCCGTCGCCTCCTCCGTATTGCGGATTAACCCACGGCGAATATTCGTTGAGTCGCTCGCCTCCACCATTATCAATACCGACGACAATTGCTCCGTAATCACCTTGATTAAACAATGTATTTAAAGTTTCATCTACTTGCCATTCACCAGAAAAAGAAGTCACATTGTCAAATAAATTTTGCCCATCCTGCATATATAAAACAGGATAATACTTAGTAGAAGTGTTGTAATCTGGAGGTAAATACAGCCAAATTCTTCTCGAGGTGCTCAATTGTGGAATGCCAAACGAATTACTCAATATTTGCACATTGGATGCCGCGGTACTTGTTGCGCCACTTCCCAAATCCTCCCACGATTGTATCGTCAGATTGATGGTTTGTGGTTGGTTTGTATGCGTAAAACTTCTATTGGGCAAAAAACTTCCTGTGGCATTTCCTTCAACTGTTGGCCAACTTCCTCGCGTGAAGTTATATTCAACCGTTCCCGTTCCTTGTGGAATCACAATTTGCCAATTACCCAATCCATCGGATTGCAGTAGGTAATTTGGATCTCCCGCAGTTCAGCCGTTGACAGAACCTGCTAAATATATAGTGGCATTTGCTGGAGTATTTGCTGGAAGCGATGTGATCTTCAGCGTGACTTGAGCAAAAAGTCCTGAGAAACAGGAAATCAGAAAAAGTAAAGTGTATTTCATACCTCAATATTAAAAAACAAAATTAGTTGATTAGAAGCAGATATCACTACTTAGAAGAAAACTAATCTATGTCTTAATGCATCCAGTATCTTCCGCCTCGTGAAGGCTTTTCTTTTCCAGCAAACTTTTCGATTTTGTAAGTCAACGAAAACATCACATACCGTTGCAAAACAATGTTCTCTTCATCTCGAATCGTTGTGGGCGTAATGGTTCTAGAATTGCTTTGGTTTTGATTTAATATATCATAAACTTTCACTTTGGCAGTAAACTTTTTATTGTAAAAACTATACGCTAAGCTAGTATTCCATAAGTAAAAATCTTTTTTGAATCCGTCGGCGATATTGGAATTGTAAGTATAACCAAAATCATTACCGAAAACCCAGTTCTTCGGCCAATAAGTGGTAGTTTGCAAATTGAATCGATGTAACACATTCGACGTAGCTTCTATGATATAGTTCGTGTATTTGGTATTACTAAATGACACATTATACGACGGACTAATCGTAAGCAACTCCCCATATTCATAGGTAAAACCGACTCTGGGCGTAAATTGGAAAGCGTCTGCTTCAAATAGTTCTCCGTTGGTAAATCCTTTCGACTTGGTGTAGTTATTTTGCAGACCAAAATTTACTTTATATGTATGCGCTTCTCTTTTATAGGTCTTATTCCAATGCCCGCCACACCATGACTCTATTGTCCCCGCTACATTTTCATAAGTGGTTGTTCGTTTTCCGTTCGCATCAAAAATCGTAGAAGAAACTACTTGACTGTCATAGAAATCACCACCGCCATAAATCGTGTAACCTGTTCGTGTGGCGTAATCAAAATTGTTGAAATTGAGATAAATCGAATGATTCTTAATTAAATCAATATTCGGATTTCCAATAAAAGTATTAAGCGGATTCGCGATGTTTTCAACCGGAAGCAACTGATTGGCTCGTGGCATATTGACTTGATAATCGTAACTAAACCAAATGTGCTTCGACTTTGCCAATTCATAATTAAAATTAGCTTGCGCATACGGAAAGAAATACTCTTTATTCAGTTGAAAATCTGTTCCAAGGTAGTTTGAAAAATTTTCAAATTGAACAATGTTGGTTCCACCAGTCATTGACAATGACAGCTTCTTTTTCTGAATTGAAAAGCCTGATTTTGGGCAAATCATTTTAACAGTCGACTGGGTAAAATTGGACAATTCTGGATTAAAGCTGGAATACGACAGTGATAACGCATCAAAATCAAATGACTGCCTTTCTTCAATGCTCCTGTCGCGTTTGATGTAAACACCCATACTTACTTGTAACGAATCGGTAATAGGCTCCATATATTGAACTTCTCCATCATACACATCATTGATATTTCTATTGTTGATTTTCTGATTTCGAATATCTGTGGGCGCGCCACTTTGGTAAAAAATAGAAGTTGATTGATTTAATGAATTGACTTTTTCATTAGAATTAGCATTGGATAAAGAGATATTGATATTGCGCCCTTTTCTTTTGAAAGCTTTATTAAAATTGATGTTGTTGCTAAAATTGGTGCGATCATTATCGTCAAAAGTTTTCGAAGACGCTTCATTGAGTAATATTTCATTTTCATCTATTGATGCTTGAGATGAATCAGATCCGTATTTGCTATTCGATTTTTGAAATTTGGTAGTCAATTCCAAAACACCTGTTGAGTCTATTTTATGCTCAAAAATGGTGTTTAGATTATGCCCATAACGGTCTTCATTGGTTTTTGAAACGGAAGTTGTCGTAAAATTTCCAGTTGGTAATAAATTGATCTGACTGGTTGTATTGACGTTGTTGGTATTCGCATTGGTGAAGAAATAGCTGGCATTTGAATCCAAATTTTTCACCCATTCATCTGCATAGTTCACCCCTGACCATATTCGATTGTGTAATTCCCTTGTTCCCGCCGAAACGCATATTCCCAATTCCGTAACTGCCGTCACTATTATAAAAATAGGCAACATTTCGACCGCCACCCATATTATCAAAAACTTCATCCATAGAAAATCCGGTAGAATTGATATTGTTGGAAGACGCCAATACACTAACCTTGCGCTTGTTTTTAAAATAGTTGATTAAGGCACTACTTTCATAGCGCTTATCCGAACCGTAGCCACCCATAAACTTGCCAAACAATCCTTTATTTTTATCTTCATCGATGGTCAAATTGATACTCGCATTGTTAGAACTCGCGGCTTGTTTGGTGAGTTCTTCTTTTCTCGTTTTGGTGTCGGTGACTTGCACTTTATTGATAATGTCTGAGGGTAAACTTTGCAGCGCTATTTTTCCATCTTTGTCAAAAAATGGTTTGCCGTTGACTAATACTTGATTGACTTCTTTGCCATTGACCGTAATTTTTCCATCAGCGTCTATTTCTACTCCAGGCAATTGTTTAAGTAAAGACTCCACATTAGAATCGGGGCGCACTTTAAACGAAGACGCATTAAACTCCAACGTATCTTTCTTAATTCGAATGGGCGGCGCTTCACTTTTGACAATTACTTCATTCAAATTGTTGGCATTTTCCTCTAATCGAATAATTCCAAAATCTTTTGATTCCGCAATAGACTCTTGTTCTTGTTGGAAGGACTGATAACCCATATAGGAAACTTTCAAAAAAACAGGCTTGTTGAGTTTCCTAGTTTCCATTTTAAACAACCCGTTTTTATCGGTAATAGTATAATCTATGACGGTAGAATCCTTGACAGACGTGAGGTAAACCGTCGCGGATTCTAATGGAACTTGCGTGTTCTTCTCGAGGATTTTTCCTTTAATTACAATCGTATTTTGAGAAAAAACAATCGAAGTAAAAAACAAAAGTAGAAAGTAGAATTTCGGCATAAAAAAATTTCGTTGCTATTTTATTAATAACAACGAAATTCGGTATTTAGTGTGAAAGAAAAAAATTCCTACAAAATTATTTCTCTCGGATATAGATATCAATCGGAACTCCTGAAAAATCCCAGTTTTCACGAATCTTATTTTCTAAGAAACGTTTGTAAGCTTCTTTGACATACTGCGGCAAATTGGCAAAAAACACAAACTGTGGTGTTGGTGTTGGCAATTGCATGCAATATTTAATTTTTACATATTTTCCTTTTAATGCTGGCGGCGGATAACCTTCGATGACTTTTAGCATATAGTCATTAAATTTTGACGTCGCGATATGTTGCTTTCTGTTTTCAAAAACTTGAACTGTTGTTTCTAGTGCTTTCAAAAGTCTTTGCTTCGTTAAAGCGGACACAAACAAGATAGGCACGTCGGTAAATGGCATGAGTTCTTTGCGGATTTTTTCTTCATAATCTCGCGTCGACATGGTGTCTTTTTCGACCAAATCCCATTTGTTGACCAAGATAACAACGCCTTTTCTATTTTTCTCTGCCAACCAAAATATACTTTGATCTTGCCCTTCAAATCCGCGTGTCGCATCAATAATTAGGATACAAACATCGGCATGCTCAATCGCACGAACCGAGCGCATTACCGAATAGAATTCGAGATCTTCTTTTACTTTGGCTTTACGACGGATTCCCGCAGTGTCGACCAAGTTGAACTCAAACCCAAATCGGTCAAATTTGGTATCGATGGCATCGCGAGTTGTTCCGGCGATATCCGTTACCATAAATCGTTCTTTACCAATTAAGGCATTGATAAAACTCGATTTTCCAGCGTTTGGTCGACCAACCACTGCAAAACGAGGCAACTCAATTTCTTCTTGTGTAGGTTCTGGTTTGATTGGAAAAGCTTCGATTAGGGCATCTAGCAAATCTCCCGTTCCGCTACCAGAAATACTAGCAAAGGTGTAATAATCACCCAATCCTAAATTATAAAATTCGATGGCGTCTTTTTCACGCATCGCATTATCAACTTTATTGACTGCCAATAAAACCGGTTTGGTCACTTTTCGTAATAATTTTGCTACGGCTTCGTCCATGGGTGTGATACCTTCTTCCACGTCGGTTACAAAAATGATTACGTCGGCTTCGTCGATGGCGAGTTCAACTTGCTTGCGGATTTCCGCTTCAAAGACATCGTCAGAACCGCGAATATAACCGCCAGTATCAATAACAGAAAACTCTTTTCCATTCCATTCGCTTTTTCCGTAATTACGATCGCGGGTCACACCCGAAACCGAATCTACGATGGCTTCTCTTCTCTGAATCAACCGATTAAAAAGGGTTGATTTTCCTACGTTGGGTCTTCCGACTATGGCAACAATGTTATTCATAATGCTTTTTGAAATATTGCGCAAAGGTAGGTAAAAAAGGTACTAAGTTGCTAAGGTTGCGAGTCGCTATGATTAAGAGTTTTTTTGGGAGCTTATTCCCGCTATCATTCCAATCTTTTTTGTTGTTGTTTCATCGGTATTAAATTGAAGGGATTTCTTTTGCAACAAAAAAGGATTTTCCCTTCTATCGGGGCTAGGACAACTGATTAAAATTGAAAGCGACTACTCTTCCGAGATGCGTTAGGGGTTTACGCCTTGTTTAGCTTCGCTCTGTTCGGCTGCGCCTCGATTGAGCTCATTTTTCGCTGTCGTTCAGCGTAAAAAAGCGAGTGCGGAAAACCCGTTCGCCGCGGCGAACACGCCCAAAACGAAAAAAAGAGTCCCAATGGAGACTCTCTTTCTTAATTCATGCTACTTACTTAAAAGGCAGAGCGTAAGTTTATCTATTCTTTTACAAATTTTGCACAGTAATTACCGACTTTTAGGAGATAGATGCCAGCAGGTAAAGCGGCCACGCTAACTGAATTAGCACTTAACTTTTCATACTGTATTTGTCTGCCTTGCAAATCGTGTATTGTTATACTGGTATTGTCATTAATTCCAGTGACATCAAACGTAAGATGGTCTTTTACAGGATTCGGATAAATTGACAAGGAACTGTCACTTTCGGGCAAAAATTGGGAATTACCTAGCAAAGAAAATTGAAGCGTAGCACTTACCGGAATGTGGTTGGAAGTTGTAAAATTAAAATTGGTAATACTTTGCGTCACGGCAAACTCTCGAGTAACGCTATTGGAAATTACATTTCCAGACAACTCGTTTGAAAGAATGATATGCTCAATAATCGGCGAAGTTCCAGAAATGTTGGTTAAATTTTGGGTTATGGGACTATAATTAGCTTGATCATCTACAAAATTTTTAAAAGGTGAATCTGTGCAAGCGCAAGCCGCACTGGTTGTCCCGTTGAGATAATCGTTGAAATCACCAATAATGACAAGGTTTCTTGAATTAAATGTTGCTAAGTCGAGTATTGTTTTGAGACCTTGCGAACCTCCCAATCTACGGGTGTAACTCATCGCATTTCCGTCTTCAGATTTAGCGTGGATATTGACTAGCGATACGGGAATGATGGTGCTTCCGGCCAGTAGATTCACATTATAGAGCGCAGGAAAGCGACCACTAGCCCAATTGTAATAATAAGAATTCCCTTGCCCAGGAACACCATTACTTAATTCTTCTGAACTCACCAACTCTACTTTCGATTTCTTATAGATGATACCTTGCCGTTGGGAGCAATCGCCAGTATTGCTGGGAGCGATACTGCCTCCCCATTGATCACTTCCTAAAAATGAAACAAGGGTTTCGATAGACGGATTGGCAACTGTATTAGAGACCTCCTGAAGGCAATATATATCTGAATTCATTTCCAACATAGCCGAGGCGACGTTGCTAATTTGGAGCGATTCGTCGAAGGGTCCGAATTGTGTGCAACCCAGCCATTCCGTGTTCCAATTGGTGATTTTGAAAACACCTGGATTCGGGTCGACTCCCGGAGGTCCGCCAGTAACTTTTACATTTTTGATCTCCCAAGTGGCGCTTTGGCCGGCAGCGCTCAAATATCGGAAAGCTATTCGTGTATTTTCTGTCTTAACCTCATCGGGTATCAATAGCTGCCCCGAAGCTACATATTGCCATGCGACTGGGATGTCTTGGTTGAATCCAGCTAATTCAACCCATTGTGTGGTTGTCGGATCACCAGTATAATCGGCTGTAGCAAACACCTTGTACCATCCTTCAGCTACACCCACATTTAATACAGATCCACTGCCTCGAGTATGTCGGAAAGTCAGATTAACATTTTCTATTTGACTTAGGTTCATGGCTGGACTGATTAGCCAATCTTCGTTTTCATAACTTTGACCTGCTACATAACCACTACAGACGGCGCCATATTGCGAGCTATTGACCCATGATTGAGAACCTGTAACACTAAAAGCACTAAACGTATCGAAGCTTTGTTGGGTAAGTAAGCTCTGGTCGAGAATTGTGGTTTGCGCAGTTAAGAGGTTGGTGCTGAAACCCCAAAGGATTACCAGTATCAGCATTCTGGTCAATTTTTGCATAAGAATTGGTTTTTCTGTAGTTATTTTGCTACAAATTTTGCTGCAGATTTTCTACACCTTTTGTTAATTGTAGCAAACATACGAATAAAACTGTTTGGCATCTCGATGACAAAGTTATGCGTGAATTTATTTTCAAAAACACGTATTTATTTACTACATTAGACAGAGAAAAGAAATAAATAACTGGTAAAAAAAAATAGTTATGGAAGCTTCAAATAACGTTCGTCTTCGCTTGCGTTTTTATCAAGATGTTGCAGAAGAAATTAGTTTAGTGCGGAAAAAATTTGAGGATTATGCTCAAAAAGTGTCGGGTGATTTTAAGATTTCGGTCTGCGACGATCACATTTGGATGAATGTTATTGGAGAAAAAAGACAGTATTGGTCACCACATCTACACATTGAATTGGAATCAAAAGAGAATCATACGCACATACGCGGACTTTTTGGCCCAGCGCAAACACTATGGACTTTCTTTATGTTCTTGCATTTTTTGGTGGCGGGAGTCTTTATCATTTTTGGAATGATCTTGTATTCTAATCTCACCTTGAAACAACCATTTGCTATGGATTTGTTGGTGATGGTTTTAATGGTAGTTGTTTGGTTCTTGCTCTATTTTATTGCAAGGCAAATTCGTTCTAATGGCTATGGACAGATGGATGAATTGGAAGCATTGTTTCAAAAAATTTTAAAATAGGACGATGGATGTTTGCGTGAGGGATAGTAGTGGTTATCCTTTTGCGCCGGTGTTTACTTCTTCCGTTCGCTACGCTCGGGTGGCGCAAAAGATAGTAACGGATAGCCCGACCCTTGTGGTCACGCCCAAAAGCAGAAAATTTCAAAAAAGAAATTCCAAATTCCAAATTCCAAAACCTAGGAACATAGAATTTGGAATTTAATTATTGGAATTTAATTATTATATCCGAAACGTTTGAGTTGATTGACGTTGCTTCTCCAATTCTTATTGACTTTCACATACATTTCGATGTGAATTTGCTTACCGAAGAATTTCTCTAAATCGGCGCGGGCTTCTACTCCAACGCGTTTCAATGCTTCGCCTTTGTGACCGATAATGATGCCTTTTTGCGTATCTCGCTCGACCATAATTAGTGCTCGAATTCGTATGATTTTCTCGTCTTCGAAAAACTCTTCTGTCTCGATTTCGACGGCGTAAGGAATTTCTTTATTATAGTGCAATAAGATTTTTTCGCGAATCGTTTCGTTGACGAAAAAGCGTTCTGGTTTGTCAGTAAGTTGATCTTTCGGATAATAGGCTGGTGAGGCTGGCAACAGCGCAATAATTCTTGCGAAGACTTCCGGAACATTGAAGTTTTTCAAGGCAGAGATTGGGAAGATTTCGGCATTGGGCACTTTGGCGGACCAAAAGGCAACTTGTTCTTCCAACTGCTCTTGATTGGAATTGTCGATTTTATTTAAGAGCAACAAAACTGGAATTTTTGCATGGATAATTTTATTGAAAAACGCTTCGTCTTTGAGATCTTGTTCGCCAATCTCGACCATATAAATTAAAATATCTGCATCTTCGAAAGCCGATTTGACAAAGTTCATCATCGATTCTTGCATCTCGTAGGCTGGCTTGATGATTCCAGGCGTGTCGGACAAGATAAGTTGAAAATCATCTCCGTTGACAATGCCTAAGATTCGGTGTCGTGTGGTTTGTGCTTTTGAAGTGATGATAGATAATCGTTCTCCCACAAAAGCATTCATGAGTGTTGATTTACCTACGTTAGGGTTTCCAATAATATTGACGAAGCCTGCTTTATGTTCCATAAATTTGATCGCACTGTGATTATATAAAAAAAGCCACTCATTGCTGAATGGCTTACTTAGTAGCGGGAACAGGACTCGAACCTGTGACCTTCGGGTTATGAGCCCGACGAGCTGCCTACTGCTCTATCCCGCGCTGTTTCGAGTGCAAATATACAACCTAAAATCATAAACACAAGTTAATTTGTCAAAAAATGTCAATGCTTCAATCAACTCATTTTAAACAACATCCACAAGGAAAGTATAAAAAACAAAAAACCACCAATTCCCATTGGTGGTTTTTAACCCATTAATTTAATTACAAAACAATTATTAACTATAAAAAAAACTTTCTTTAATCTTCATTAGTCAGTGCTGTATTTTTATCAAGCACTTTTAGGTTGACTGCCAATCCCTCTTGATTGAGCATCGTCATGTTGAGCGAATCCATTTTAGATAAATTCTTTGAAACTGGTCCGTTAAACATATTGTAAGAGATGTTCATTTCTTTCAGTTTATTTAGCTTTTCTAGATTGAATGGTATTTGCCCTTCCATATTATTGTCGAACAAACTGAACACCTCTAATTGCGATAAGTTGGCAATTTCCGGCTCTAATCTACCGCTAAATTTATTGCTGTTTTAGAAGCAAAATCTTGAGCGATTTCATTTGATACAATGACAATGGAAGACTTCCTTGCAATTCGTTGTTGTACACCGACAATTTTTTAGCTTTTTCAGATTTCCTATTTCACTTGGTAATTGGCCCGAGAGTTTATTCATATACAACTCAAGAAGTATCAATTCGTTAACTTCTCCAATTTCGGTTGGAATTGTTCCTGTCAATTTATTAAAAGAAACGTTCAATATCTTCAACATTTTCATGTTTCCAATTGATTGTGGAAGTACGCCAGAGATTGCATTTCTAGTTAATTTAAGTTTTTGAAGGTAGATCAGATTTCCTAATTCGTTTGGCAGTTCACCAATCAAATTATTATTAGAAAGATCTAGCGAAATCACCTTGCTATCACTAACTTTAACTCCGAACCATCTTTCAACTGGTTCTTCTAGATTCCATTTTGTTTTCCAATGGCTTCCGTTAGTAGCAATATATAATTTGATTAGCGCATCTTTCTCTGGAAGTGAAACACTTGCCAAGATCGGCGTTGACAATAATATCGTCAGGACGAGGAAGGTAAATTTTTTCATAATTTTGAGTTTAAGAAGTAACGATGTTTTGAGTTTGTTTTTGACTTTAATTATTAATCTTCATTTGCATACGCTGAGTTTTTATCAACGACTGGCAAGTTGACCGCCAATCCTTTTTCATTGATCATGGTCATGTTAAGTGTGTCTAGTTTTGCGAGGTTTTTAGAAACCAATCCGCTAAACATATTGTATGAAATATTCATTTCTTTTAGATTATTCAATTTTTCTAAATCGAATGGGACTTGACCGTCCATATTATTTTCGAATAAACTCAGGTTTTCAAGTGAAGACATATTCGCAACTTCTCTGCCTAATCTACCTGTAAGTTTATTGCTATTTAATAACAGTACTTTCAAAGACTTCATGTCGTAGATTGTCGTTGGAATATTTCCAGTCAATTCATTGTTGAATAAAGACAAGGTTTTTAGGTTTTTTAAGTTTCCTAACTCTGCTGGAAGTTCACCAGACAATTGATTCATAAACATTTCTACCGAGATTAAAGCAGTAGCTTGACCAAGTGATGTTGGAATTTTACCAGACAATTTGTTGAACGCTAGGTTCAAATTTTTCATCTGCTTTAAGTTTCCAATCGTATGTGGAATCAAACCTGAAATATCGTTTTTAAATAAGTTCAATTGCTGTAAGTAAACAAGGTTACCTATTTCCGCTGGCAACTGTCCTACTAAATGATTGTTTGAGAGATTCAAACCAATAACCTGATTATTTTGAATTTTAACACCATACCAAGTAGTCTCAGAAGCTTTCAAATCCCATTTGTTAGTCCACTGACTTCCATTAGTCGCTTTATACAATTTTACTAATGCCTCTTTTTCTGAGTTAGAAATATTTGCCATCATCGATGCTGTCGCAACAAAAGACAAGAATAAGGTAGTAATCGTTTTCATAATGAATGTTTTTACGTTTATTGATGGTGTAAACTTATATCGGTTATCGATAATGAGCAAATAAAATCGATGAAATGCATCTTTTTCATTTTTTTTACTATATTTTTCCTACAATAATTAAAGTTGATTTATACATAATCGATGAACTACATCATGACAAAAAAGCAAAAATTAATAAGACACATATAAAAAAATAAGTACATTTGATTACCTAACCAATTAAACAAATCATAATGGAAATTAATTTTTTAGCATTATTAGTGGCAGCGCTTTCGACTTTAGTGGTCGGATTTATTTGGTACAATCCCAAAGTTTTCGGAACTATTTGGATGAAAGAATCAGGAATGACAGAAGAAAAAATGAAAGGAGCCAATATGGCTATGATCTTTGGATTGTCGTTATTGTACGCTTTCTTAATGAGTCTTATTTTACAGATGCTCGTTATCCATCAATTTGGAGCAATAGGAATGGTTGGCGGTGATCCAACGATTGCTAAACCATCTTATGCTGAGTTTATGGCAGATTACGGTAATGCATTCCGTACCTTTAAGCACGGAGCCTTACATGGGTTTATTACTGGATTGCTCTTGGTGTTACCAGTAATCGGAACAAATGCGCTCTATGAAAGAAGAAGTTTTAAGTATACCATGGTAACCGCAGGATTCTGGACTGTTTGCTTTACGATTATGGGCGCCATCATTTGCGGTTGGCAATAAACGATCTAATACAAAATGGAATCGCGTCTTATCTAGGACGCGATTTTTTTATGGGATAGCATCAACAGCTGCAGCCAAATCAAAATCTTTTTGAGTAATGCCATGGGCATCATGTGTCGTTAATCGGAGTTTTACTTTATTATAGACATTGAACAACTCCGGATGATGGTTCATTTTTTCAGCTATCGCTCCTACTTTATTGATAAAGGCCAATGCTTCTGCAAAATTCGTAAATGAATAATTCTTTTCTATCGCATCGTCAATATGACTCCAACTATTTAGAAGCTGTAGTTGTTTCTTAATGATCGTTTCGTTCATCGCAGTCATTTCTTTTTTTATAAAGTTAGGTTAAATTTAGAAGCCCTCGTATAACTTTCTCTAAATTACACCGTCAAAAATTAGATGGGATTTCATTGAATACACTTTATTCTTATCAAATATACAGCGCAACGTCAAAACTGCCCAACCAATGGGATGATATGGCAGCATCTAATATTTTTCTTTCAAAAGACTATTTGGAAGTATTGGAAACTTCTGCACCCAAGAATATGTTTTGTTATTATATTGGACTGTTTGATGATACTCGCCTAGTGGGAATACTTTTGTCACAATTCTTAGATTTGAATCAACTTGAATCATATGGTGAAAGAGACCGATGTATTAAGACCTACATAAGAAACTTTATCTTCAAAAATTTTGCTTCCCATGTCTTATTTGTAGGTAATAATATGCTTACTGGACAAAATGCCTATGTTTTTTCGCAAGATATTTTGCGAGAAAAAGCACTAGTAACCATAAACGCTGCTACAATAGATTTGCAAAATCAATTGCAATCAAAAGGGAAAAAAATTCATCTAACCTCATACAAAGACTTTGGAGAAGAAGAAATCAAGTCCTTTGAGCTAGCCGACTATCAAAAACACTACGTATTTACTACCCAACCCAATATGCTGTTTTCTATACACGAGACTTGGAATTCAGAGGGTGATTATGTAAATGCACTCAGCAAGAAATACAGGGATCAATACAAACGGGCTCGAAAAAAAATTCTTCATTTAGAAAAAAAGAAAATGAACTTGGCGGAAATTATAGCTTTGGAAGATGCTATTTATGACTTGTACTTCCATGTCGCTAAAAACGCACCGTTCAACACCTTTTTCTTAGCCAAGAATCACTTTCGGGTTTTTAAAGAGAAATTGAAAGACAAGTTTCTATTTTACGGCTACTTTGAAAACGGGAAACTGATTGGGTTTAACACGCTGATTAAAAACGGCAAAACTTTAGACACGTATTTTCTCGGTTACGATGATGCGGTACAAAAGGAAAAAATGCTTTACCTCAATATGTTGTACGACATGATTGGTTATGCAATTAATAAGCAGTACGACAGCATAGTTTTTGGAAGAACTGCCCTAGAAATTAAAAGTGCTGTCGGCGCCAAGCCAATCAAAATGTTCGGATTGATTGAGCATAGCAATCGGTTTGTCAACTCCAAAATGTCGATCATCTTTCCCTATTTAGAGCCTGAAATGATTTGGAAAGAACGGAATCCGTTTAAGTAAAAGGAATTTTAGAACTATGCTTTCAAGAAGATGTTCTAGTTTTTTCTTAAATACATTCTAATTTGATAATACCCAAATACAGCCAATATCAATTCCCCTATCGTTCCTAAAGCAAAAAGCATTGAGGGAACTCCATCAAAAAGCAAACTCAATATTCGACCGAATGCCAATCCGCCCATAAAAAGGATTTGCGACAAGGTGGCTGCTTTCCACAGGTTGTGATTGAAGATTCCGACCATCCAAAATAAAGCAAAGGCAAGATATAAGCCCATGATGGCTCGAAACACGTTCGATAAATCTGTTGTTGCAACTTGAAAGTCGAATAGTTGTGGCAAGATTGTACTTGGTGAGAGTCCGTAGATCAATGCGGCGGCAACTACGATAATACTCGATAGTATTAAATGAAGATTTTGTTGCAAGGAATTCTGGCGCATGATTTCAAATATACAAAAGAATTGGATTGGAACGGATTACCCTAGCCCCGATGGTAGAGGAAATCCTTTTTTATACTCTTTTCGGAGTTTTACACTCTGAAAGGATTATAAAAAAGATTGTAACGGACAGCGGGAAATAGCTCCTAAAATTAAGCGTTATCAATTTCCAATTGCACTTGTTCCCATTCATCTAGTAGTTTGTCTAGCTCGGCTTTTTTCTTGTTGTAGGCGATGAAAAACGAGGCGTCTTCGATGTGCTTGTCGTAGTTGGATGCCAATGCTTTGTCGTCGTTTTGAATATCAATTTCGAGTTGTTTGATATTGCTTTCTACTTTACTCAGTCGGTTTTGAAGCGTTTTGTTTTTCTTCTGATCTTCGTAGGACACTTTGGTATTGTTGGCCAGAACTTCTTTTTTGACCACGTCTTTTTTCTCGACTTCGCGCATGTTCTCGAGATTGCGCTGCTCTAAGAAATAGTTGATATCGCCCAGATATTCTTTGATTTTTTGGTCTTTGAATTCGTATACAATGTTCGACATTCCTTGTAGAAAATCTCTATCGTGCGAAACCAAGAGTAAGGTTCCTTCGAATTTTTGAAGCGCGGCTTTGAGGACATTTTTAGATTTGATGTCGAGGTGATTTGTTGGCTCATCCATCAGCAACACATTGATGGGTTGCAATAATAATTTGCACAGTGCTAGTCGGTTTCGTTCGCCGCCGGAAAGCACTTTTACTTTTTTCTCTACATCATCACCACGAAATAGGAACGAGCCTAGCATATCGCGTACTTTTGAGCGATTGGTATCGGTTGCGGCGTCTTCCATTGTGCGTAAAAGGGTGATTTCACCGTCGAGATATTCCGCTTGATTTTGCGCGAAATAGCCGACTTGCACATTATGTCCGAGTTTGATTGAACCGTCGAATTCGAACTCGTGGACAATTGCTTTGATAAAGGTAGATTTTCCTTGACCATTTTGACCGACAAAAGCAATTTTACTTCCACGCTCAACTAGGAGGTTGATGTCTTTGAGGATGGTTTTGTCTCCGTATTTTTTGGTAACATGATCTGCTTCGATTACTACTTTTCCAGGAACTTTAGAAACCGGAAAGGAAATATTCATTACGGAATTATCGTCTTCGTCTACTTCAATACGTTCTACTTTATCGAGCTTTTTGATGAGAGACTGTGCCATCGACGCTTTAGAGGCTTTGGCACGAAACTTTTCAATTAGCTTTTCCGTTTCTTCAATTTTCTTAGCTTGATTCTTTTGAGTCGCCAGTTGTTTTTCACGAATTTCGTGACGTAACTCTAGATATTGAGAATAAGGCTTATTAAAATCATAGGCTTTTCCTAAAGATATTTCGATTGTGCGATTTGTCACGTTATCGAGAAACATTTTATCATGGGAAACGATGACAACCACTCCCGGATAGTTGCGAAGGAAGCTTTCTAACCAGATGATACTTTCGATATCGAGGTGATTGGTTGGCTCATCTAATAGTAGAATATCGTTGGCTTGCAGCAGCAATTTGGCTAATTCAATTCGCATTCTCCATCCACCTGAAAAAGTTTCCGTTAGATTATTAAACACTTCACGTTTGAATCCCAATCCAAGAAGAATTTTTTCGGTGTCGCCCACATAATTATAACCGCCTAGCAGCTCAAAACGATGGGTATAATCGGATAAGTCCTCGATGATTTGTGAGTATTGCTCACTTTCGTAATCGGTTCTAGTCACCAATTGGTGATTGATTTCAGTCAAACGTTTTTCGACTTCTTTAATCTCTGTGAACGCTTGATAAGCTTCTTCGAGTACGGTTCTGCCTTGTTCAAAATCGATATCTTGACGAAGGAAACCAATTTTTACTTCTTTTTCTGTAGCAATACTTCCGGAATCAGGAATCATATCTTTTGCTAGTATTTTTAGCATTGTTGATTTTCCCGCGCCATTTTTCCCGACTAGACCTACTCTATCGCCGGCACCCATTCTAAAAGTAACTTCTTCGAATAAGTACGTTCCACCGAATGAAACTGAGAGATTGTGTATGTTTAGCATATAATTGTGACTATTGTTACATTAGAAACATCTACAAAAGAATACCTTTGTAAAAAATTTTTGCAAATGTTAAAAAAAGGATCCAAACTAAATAGTATTTTAACAGGAACTTGTCCGAGATGTCAGAATGAGAGTATGTATGTAAACCCAAATCCATTCAACATGTTGACCGTATTAAAAATGCATGAAAAATGCAGTCATTGTGGGTTGAAATATCAATTGGAACCCTCTTTTTTTTATGGAGCGATGTACGTGAGTTATGCCCTTAATGTGGCCATTGGAATTGCGGCTTTCGTAATTTCACACGTATTTTTCAAACTGAATTTGAAAGTTTCTTTTGGAATCATTGTTGGTTCAATTATCGTCTTATACCCGTTAGTATTACGATGGGCTCGAAACATCTATATTAATATGTTTATTTCGTACGACTCTAACGCCAAGAAATAACTACTTTTTTCTAAACCTATTGATGTTTATTTCTGGTGCTAGAGGAACGCCATCCTCGATAAACTCATATAATGCTTTTGCCATGGACGGTCCTAGCATAACTCCTCGAGTTCCCAAGCCATTCAGTATATACATATTCTTATAGTCGGGATGCTTTCCAACCAACGGCTTTCGATCTTTGACTGTTGGGCGAACACCAGCATAATGCGAAATAATTTCAAATTCACAGGTTAAAATTTCTTTGATTCTATCAATTAGCTCTTCTTTGCCTTCTTGCGTGGGAGTACTGGTTTTATCGTTCCAATTATAGGTCGCTCCCACTTTGAATAAATGCTCACCTAAAGGCAATATAAAGACGCTGGTATTCACAATGACATCCAAATCCAGCTGAGGTGCTTTGATAATAAAAAGTTCCCCTTTCACACCGTCTAAAGGCAGGTCATTAAAAAATGGATTTTGATGCATTCCGAAGCCTTCTGCAAAGATGATGTGTTTTGCTTTGAAATCCTTGTATCGTATGCATTCGTCAGTAGTGGTTAAAAGACTATAGTCAAAAGTATCATTGACGAATATACCTCTTTCGTGCAAATACTGTGTATAGTTCTTCAATAATAAAGACACCTCAATATAACCGGTTGCATTTACTACTCCGAAATCAAATGGAGATTCTATTCCACGAAACTTGCGCGAAATTAACTCTGTGGATAAGAATGGTGCTAAATCCAACTTATCACAAGCTACATACCAGTTATTCTGTTCTTCTATGGAAAAAAACTTACGTAGAATTGGTTTTTTGAAATCAAATTGCTGGTCCAATTTTGATTCGAGATTTCTATAGAAATCATTTAGTACTAAAAGTTGGTTTTGAGCGTCCCAGACTGGCGTAAACCGCTTTAATATGACAGGATTATATAACCCAGCAGCAACTTTAGAAGACGAGTTTTGACCACCGTCAATGACTAATATTTTCTTATTGTTGCGCAACGCCGTCTCAGCAAATGAGATGCCCGCTAATCCAGCCCCAATAATTAAATAATCTATCATTCTGCTAAAATAAAAAAACTCCTATCATTTGATAGGAGTTTAGTGTGTCAATGAAATCAAATTAATAATTCCACATATCTTGTTCGAAATCTCTAATCTTATCCTTAACACGTTCCGACTCGAGCAATTGCATTTGAGAATTTTCCTTCATGTACTCAGCAATTTCTCTATCACCATAGACATTCTCTTCTTTGTATATCACTGCATTAAAACGACGTGAATTTAACAAATGATCAAAAGTAATAGGCATCGCGGAATTTCGATCATTAAACGCCTTGGCCTCATGCAGCACTTCTCTCGCTGCAGGAAAATATATCCAAAAAATTTCAATGAAATCTTGCTCCTCTTTTCCCACTGTGTAGACGTCGGGAACAATTGGACATAAACCGAGTAAACGATACTTCAATTCACTTTGTCTTTTATCAAAGTACCAATATCCTTTTATTTTGTAATCGGCAACATCAATAGCAGCTAAATCTGTACGTACAATGTATTGCGGATCAATTGGAATTCCAGCATTAAATTGCTCTCTACCTGGATCGGTTGTATCAATTCTTGTCAAAGAAGCTTCAATATCTTTCAACGTCTTCTTTGTGTTGAAATAGCTATCAGTATAGACCTCAGTCAATTTACCATCTTTCATGGCTTTAGTCAAGACATCATATAAAGATCTTCTATCTTTACCGATGTTTGCGGTGTCAATCGGATAGTATAAAGGGAAGTTAATTCTCTCATCCAAATCGATAGTTTCCCAAGTTGTTTTTCCCATCAATACATCTCTATCATGAACATATCCATAAGCTAATGGCTTGTCATTGTCAGAAATTAATTGAGCAGCTGTTTTCTTTCCAATTTCAGAAGGTACTTTTGCATTAAGCAAGTTCGACTGAGCAAAAGAAGCAAAACCACCAATGGTAAATACTACAACGATTAAAAAATTTCTATACTTCATCTTTATATAATTATCAGTTTCTTAAGTTAACAAGGTAACGTGCGTCTAACTTAAATTATTATTGCACTTCAAAAATAACTGGAGCAGTTCTTGGCAACATATAACTACCAGCACCAGATAATTTTGTTTTTATTTCAGAAATTGTTACTTGGTCTCCTCTTCCTGCTTTAGAGAGTACTGCTTTACATTGCGCATTTAATTTATTTCCTTGAACTACCACTGTAGGTTGACCGGCAACTTTTAAATTAAATCCAACAACATCTAAACCAACCTCGAAATCAAAGTCAACCAATTTAGCCCCAACAGTAGAAACTTCCAAACTATTCTTTGGTCCTTTAACAACGCCCATTTCTCCTCTGATTGTTCCTGTAGGACCTGGAATACCTTTAATTCTAAAAGTTTTCTTATCCGAAACTGGCTTACCATCTGGTAATTTAGCTGTAACATTTATTGTCAATTCTGTCCCCTGACCTGGTCGAATTTCATATTTACCTGGCTTACTTCCCTTCGTCATTCCGGGAGCACTTGCAGTAACATTATTGTCCGAAACTCCGGCGAACGAAATCGTCATTGGATTTACAACACCACGATAAACAACATTCATTTTATCAGCAGAAATAGTAGCGGAGTTAGGTCTAGGAACTACCACGTAATTTCCTTTTATTGGCAAACTAATAACTTTTCCGTTTTCATCAAAATTGAAAGAACCCGTAATATCATGTTCTCCAACAGAACCAGCACCAAAAGAAAATTCCGCTTGACCGGCAGTAGCTTTAACAGACTGACCATTTACAACTACAGATTTTGCAACTAAGGTTGGATCAAACTTTCCAAGTATAATTTTTCCTTTAACAGCTTCTCCTTGAAAAAACGCAGTTTTTTCAGGAACCACTATTGGTTGATATGCCGTAAGAGAAGCAGCAGCAACTAGGTCTGATTGAAACATTCCTGTCATTACATCACTTTCAGTAGTTTTAATATCTGCTTGTAATTGCGTTAACTTGGTAACAGAAGCAATCAATGGAAAATGGTGATAGTTGTAATCTAACCAAGAGATTTTTGCTTCCGCCTTTTCAGAATAAACCGCATTAGTCGCAAATCTTTTCTCGATTTTTTTCATTTCTGAATCAGCAATAGAGCTTCCACCTATCGCCTTTATTTTACCAGAAAAACCTTGAATTTTTGCTAGAAACTCCTTAGCTTTAGGAGATTCTTTATCACCAATATAGAACATATTATCCATTTGGTCGCTTTTATCCATTTGTTCGCATGGATAATTCCCTTCTTTATCTTTTGGAAATTCCTTAGTTATTTCTGTCTTAATACCTTCTAAATAATCACTAAATTCCTTACAGACAGCTCTGATTTTCTCTACCTTAGCTTTCTTATCACCATATTGTCCTGGTTGATCAGAAGCCTTTTGAGCTAACTGCAGAAATGAAGACTCATTTCTGGTATCTGCTATAGCGTTAGATTCGACAATTTTTGTATTCAAAATTCCAAAAGCAGATAATACTTCTTTGGACATATTTAGTGCCAACATTGCGATGAAAACCAAATACATCAGGTTAATCATCTTCTGTCTAGGGGTTAATTTTCCTCCTGCCATTTTTTTCTAATTAAGTTTGTTTTGTTTATATTAAAAATGTAGTGAGATACTAATTCCCTTTATTACTCATTGCAGATAACATTCCACCATAAACATTGTTCAATGACGACAAGTTTGATGTTAATGACTGCATTTGATCTTTTAGTTTTAAATTATTTTCTGCCACTTCATTGTTGATTTGTGCATTTCTAGAAGCGCTATCCAATTGAATTTTGTATAGACTATTCAAAGACTCCATTTGAGCAGCAGCTAGTGTTAATTCTTCACTGTATTTCTTAGTAGCAGCAATACCGTCCACAGCAGGTGCAATGCCTTTCGCTGCTGATTCAAAGTTCTTGATACTATTACCTAAACTAGCCATCAACTCCCCATCAACTTTAGCCTCTTTCAACATAGCATCTAGTTTTTGAGACAACATCCCCTGTGCATCTTTCGCATCTTCCTTTTTCGCTTCTTTCTTTCTAGCTTCTCCATTTGCAAGTTCTGGGTATACTAATGTCCAATCCAACTCGTCATCTACTGGTTCAAATGCAGACAATCCAAATATAAGCGCTTCTGTTACTAGACCAATTGTTAACATTAAGTTACCAGTAATAAAGCCAAACTCTATGTGAGTAATTTTGAATAATGCTCCGATGATTACAATTGCCGCTCCCATACCGTAAGCGAAATTCATTGCTTTTTTGCTTAATAATGCCATAATAAAAAATTTAGTTAGTTAAGTTAATGTATATTTAATTGGTTAATTATTTATCTTTTAGGTGCTTTACCCGTGGTCACAGTTCCCATGTAATCTTGTACTGTTCTGAAACCAATATAACTTCTAGCTGTGTCAGCGTACTCAAAGTCTCGCGTACTTACCTGAAGAAAATATGCAACATCTTTCCAAGAACCTCCTCGAACTACTTTCCGCATGTTTTTAGAATCTGGAACATTAGGATTCATAGAAGAAACATACTCATAAGCACCTGCATCATATGACGAATCCGTCCATTCAGCAACATTCCCTGCCATGTTATACAGATTATAACCATTTGGTTCAAATGATTTGGCTTCTACTGTGTAGAGTGATTGATCAGCAGCATAATCCCCACGATTTGGTTTAAAATTAGCCAAGAAACAACCTCTATCATTTTTAGTATAAGGCCCTCCCCATGGGTATGCTCCAGATTGCAAACCTCCTCTAGCAGAATATTCCCATTCTGCCTCAGTTGGTAATCTGAACGAATTTGTCAAATCTCTACCCTTCTTTTTGGATTTTATGTAGGTATTTTTCTTTAAAGTTCTCCATGCACAAAATGCCTTTGCCTGTTTCCAATTTACCCCAACAACTGGGTACTCAGAATAGGCTTGGTGCCATAAATAGTCATTATGCATCGGTTCATTATATGAATATGCAAAATCCTTTATCCAAACTGTTGTGTCAGGGTAAACCTTAGTTTGCTCAGTTTTAATAAAATCCTTTCTCTTACCAGTCTTTGCCTTGGCAGCCGCTTGAATATCCATGTAAGAATAGCGAAATTTCAATTTATTGACATCTATCGTTCTAAGCCCATTAAAAGATTCAGCAACAGGCAAATACATCGTATCCATCACTTCTGTATAATACTCATCTGGATATTTAGAAGTGTCTTTAATCAATTTAACTTTTCTATTTAACTTTCGTCCAGCGTATGGATCATCATCAGTTCCGACGCTATAATAATTCTCGTACATATATTTATCATATGCCGTCATTTTTGCCGGATCCGCGTCATTAAAAGCAAAATCACCAATGCTTCCTGCATTTTTGCCTGATTTCCCTCCTTTAGCAGCTCCCGCAGTTCCACCACCACCAACTTCATCAGCCAAAATAGCTAACCGAACTCTAATTGTTGAATCTTTAACCCATTCAACAAACTCGCGATACTCACTATTAGTAATTTCGGTTTCATCCATGTAAAACGATCTTACTGTAACTGTTTTGGTTGGAGCATCTTGAATGTTTGCCAAATCATCGTCTGATTTTCCCATAATGAATGAACCACCAGGAACCAATGTCATCCCATAAGGCTTTTCAGGATTCCATTTCTTGCCTTTAACTCCTACCAATTCACCTTTGTCGCTCGAGCCGCCACAGCCAACCAACATAGCTACTATTACTGAAAATGAAATGAATTTCTTCATATATATTGGGGTTATGTATGTGTTAATATTTTAAGGGCGTAAACCTATTTATTATTTTTTAAAAAAGCAATTAAATATTATTAAATTTTAAATTGGAAAAACGAATCTATCAATTCGCCATTCCAAAAATAGAATTTTAAACGTAAACAGAAAAATATTTTGTCGATTAAAAGCAAATAATATCGATGAAATGCGTATATATGCAAAAAAAGTAAGTTATATCTTTCAATTTTGTGAGCTCCACACGTTTCAAATCATAATTTGCACACTAAATAATGTTCTTTCGTTGTGCTTTCCACCATCTCTCTGGAATTTCATGTTGGCAAGCAGCTAGATACTCCTCGTGGTAACATGGTAACAACGTATTTTTCTTAAGTTTAGTATTTGCAGTTGATAAATATGGAATTTCAATCCACCATCTGCCTGTTTTGTGGCTTTTATAGAATACTAATTCTTGATCCTCTAGTGGAATAATATACTTCAAGTAATTTTCTTTACTTCCGAACGGATACTCATTCGACCGATAATGAAAACCTTCTATAAAATACCAAATAATTTGTGACGTCAATTTTGATTCTTGTTCAGTATCACCATGATTAAATATACCAAAACATGAAACTTTATCACTTAAACCAGCATACCGCGCTAAGGAGCAAATTTCTTTACCTGAAAATCCATTAGGTATAAAATTACGAAAATTTCCTGAGTCGGAAGTCTTTATTGAAGTTAAATCTAGACTAATAATGTCCGCATCCCTAAAAACAGGCTCTGCGATGGAAATATTACTGCAAACGTCGCCCAATCGATAACTGTCGAAAAACAATTTTTCAACTAAATCTATTTCTTCTTGCGAATTATAATACGTTTGATACCCCACATTACAAAAATTAAACAGGTTGTTCGGTTCATCCAAAATTATTTTTGTAAGGTAAGAAGTTGCCGATATGACATCTGATTCTTTTCCAAAATCAAACTTGCTGTCAATCGCTACCAAATTAACCATTTGCTCTAAAACATCGTAAGCTCTGTACAATGCATACGTCAAATCCTGTGAACCACCTATTATAATTGGAATTATCCTTTTCTTAATTAATGCCGAAACGACCGACTGCAAAGCGAAAAAAGTGTCTTTTTGCGAGTGACCAGGCCTTATATTACCCAAATCTGCTATTGATGTCTCCCAATTTCCTGGATATAATGCGTACAGCTCATTCCTAATACTTTTCAGGGAAGTTACTGTACCATCTTGTTTTGATTCCAACACTCCAACAATGGCCACCCGAATCTTATTTAAATCTGGAAGATCTTCAGAATTATGAAAAACTACTTTACTACCTAACTGCTGTGAAGTCAATTGCTTTACGAACTGCTGAATCTCGATATCAATAGGCTCCAAAAAACTAAACTCCATTGCTTACTTCTTTTTAACAGTATTTGCTTTTTTTACCGAACTTTTTTTAGTCGAACTTTTCTTGGCTGGAGATTTCTTTTCAATTAACTCTTGCACTTGTGCTAGCGTAAGTTTTGTTGCATCAACATCTTTGCTCAACTCAATTTTTAACTTCCCTTTCGTAATAACTGACCGACCCCAACGTGCTTTTTCAACAGTTATACCTTCCGCCTCCCAGTAATGAATAACTTTATCTATATCTTTTTGCAATTTTTCCTCAATTAATGACTCCACTTCTAACTGCGACAAAGCATCAAAATTGTACTTTTTACTTACATTAATAAATAATCCGTTCCACTTGATGAAAGGTCCAAATCGACCCACTCCTTTTTGTACAGGATAACTTTTGTATATCGCAATCGGCGCATCCGCTTTAACTTTTTCATTAATAAGTTCTTGAGCACGCTCCATAGTAACATCGAGTGGATTCTCTCCCTTTGGCAATGAAATAAATGCGCCGCCGAATCGAACGTAAGGTCCAAATCGACCATTATTTACTTCTACTTCTTCACCATTATATTCGCCGAGACTTTTGGGCAAGAGAAATAAATTTAAGGCTTCTTCCAAAGTAATATTCCCGATGTTTTGATCCGACATCAAACTAGCAAACTTCTTTTCGTCATCGTCCGCGTCGCCAATTTGAGCCATTGGTCCAAATTTTCCTAAACGAACACTTATTGGTTTACCAGATTTCGGGTCGACACCTAAAATTCTTTCGCCGCTTTCTCTTTCAGCATTTGCCTCAACTTCAACAACATTTGGATGAAATTTATTGTAAAAATCTTGCATCATCTTCTCCCAATTCACATTCCCTTCTGCAATCTCATCAAAATCCTGTTCAACTTTAGCTGTAAAGTTATAATCAAGTATACTTCCAAAGTTCTTGACCAAGAAGTCCGTCACTATTGTTCCAATATCAGTAGGAACTAACTTTCCCTTATCAGAACCAGTATTCTCTTTTAAAGTTTGCTCCTTAACGGCATCTTGCTGCAACGTTAATTGTGTATAATTTCTTTCTTGTCCCTCTAAATTTCCTTTTTCAATATAAGTTCTATTGATAATTGTTGAAATTGTTGGCGCATAAGTCGACGGACGACCAATGCCCAATTCTTCTAATTTCTTTACCAACGCAGCTTCTGTGTATCTAGCGGCTGGTCTAGAATATCGCTCCGTTGCGGTAATATAATTGTTATTTAATTTCTCTTTAATCTTCATCGCTGGAAGCATTCCTTCTTGCTCTTCTTCGTCATCGTCATTCCCTTCCAAATACACTTTCAAAAAGCCTTCAAAAAGTAGCACTTCACCTGAAGCAAGAAACAATTCATTATGCTTATTAGCTTCAATCTTAACAGCGGTTCGCTCTAACTCCGCATCGCTCATTTGGGACGCTAAAGTTCTTTTCCAAATCAAGTCATATAATCTGGCTTGATCTCTATCGATGTTCACTGAATGTCGAGACATATCAGTAGGGCGAATGGCTTCGTGCGCTTCTTGAGCACCTTTGCTTTTCGTAGCGAAAACTCGTGGTTTTGAAAACTCTTTTCCATACGATTTGACAATTTCCGCTTCGGCAGCATTCATTGCGTCTTTCGATAGGTTGACACTATCAGTTCTCATATACGTGATTAATCCAGCTTCATATAACCTTTGAGCCAATTGCATCGTTATTCCAACTGGTAAATATAATTTTCTAGCTGCTTCTTGTTGCAATGTAGAAGTTGTAAACGGTGCAGCTGGCGACTTTTTAGCCGGCTTAGTTTCAATCTCAGCGACGGAGAATGAAGCATTAATATTACTGGTCAAAAATGCTTCTGCTTCCTTTTTTGTAACAAAATTTTTCGGAAGTTTTGCTTTGAACGCTTTCCCATTTTCATTGGTAAATTCAGCACTAACTGAATAGGAAGCCACTGATTTGAAATTTTGTATTTCTCGTTCACGCTCCACAATCAAACGAACTGCAACCGATTGAACTCTTCCTGCCGACAAACCTCCTTTTACTTTTCTCCACAAGACTGGCGACAATTCGTAACCGACCAATCGGTCTAGGACACGTCGCGCTTGCTGTGCATTGACCAAATTATAATCAATCTCTCTCGGGTTTTCAATCGCTTTTAGGATAGCCGTTTTTGTAATTTCATGAAAAACGATTCGCTTCGTTTTATTTTTATCGAGTTTCAATTCCTCCGCTAAATGCCAGGAAATGGCTTCTCCTTCTCGGTCCTCATCGGAAGCCAACCAAACCATTTCTGAATTCTTTGCTAAAGTTTTTAGCTTTGAAACCAACGCTTTCTTGTCTGCGGAGACTTCATATTTGGGTTTAAAACCATTGGCAACATCCACTCCAATTTCTTTGGATGGCAGATCGGCAATGTGACCATAACTGGACTCCACCTGATAATCGCTACCCAAAAATTTTTCGATAGTCTTTGCCTTTGCGGGCGACTCCACGATCACTAAATTCTTTGCCATATTGCTTTTGTTTACTACCTCAGTTGAATTAACATCGGTTTTACACTCGGGGCAAAAGTATCTATTTTTTTTAAATATTGTTCTTTTGAACGAAATTTTGGGTTCTTGGTCGATAAACTACTATGCTGCGGAATGCCATAGCCCCGATGGAAGCGGCATCCTTTTTCGCACCATTTTCCGTTTATGTTCTCCCAAATTGCGATGCGAAAAAGATAGAGCGTACAGCGGGAACAGCTCCTAAATAAAATTAAAAGCAAACCATAAAGTTCATCTGACATCTTGTCATATTTTCATTCAATTGCATTATCTTTGTCGTCAATCTGAAGCGTTTTAAAAAGGAATATGGAAAAGATTATTGAAGAGACCAAACAAGGCGAAAGTCTCACCCTACAACATAAACAAGAAAATACAAAAAAACTCTATATCGAAAGTTATGGTTGCGCAATGAACTTTTCAGACAGCGAAATCGTTGCGTCGATATTGTCAGAAAACGGTTTTAATACCACAACAATATTAGAAGAAGCCGATTTGGTTTTGGTGAATACCTGTTCTATACGGGACAAAGCAGAACAAACCATTCGCAAAAGATTACAAAAATATAATGCAGTCAAACGCGACGTAAATCCGAAAATGAAAGTAGGTGTTTTGGGCTGTATGGCCGAACGTTTGAAAGATAAATTTCTCGAAGAAGAAAAAATAGTCGACTTGGTAGTCGGACCTGATGCCTACAAAGACTTGCCCAATTTGCTGCAAGAAGTAGAAGAAGGTCGTGATGCGATTAATGTCATTCTTTCTAAAGACGAAACCTATGGCGATATTGCACCAGTTCGATTGATGACCAATGGCGTTTCCGCTTTGGTTTCGATTACCCGTGGTTGTGATAATATGTGTACCTTTTGTGTTGTCCCTTTTACCCGGGGTCGAGAACGCAGCCGCGAGCCTCAAAGCATTATGAAAGAGATTCAAGATTTGTCAGATGCTGGTTACAAAGAAATTACGCTTTTGGGTCAAAATGTGGATAGTTATTTATGGTATGGCGGTGGACTCAAAAAAGATTTCGACAAAGCGACTGACATGCAAAAAGCCACAGCGGTCGATTTTGACCAATTGTTAGAAATGGTGGCGGTTGGATTTCCGAAAATGCGAATTCGGTTTTCTACTTCCAATCCTCAAGACATGCATTTAAGTGTGCTTCAAGTTATCGCAAAACACGATAATATTTGCAATCATATTCATCTACCAGTGCAATCTGGAAGTAATAGAATATTAAAAGAAATGAACCGCCTGCATTCACGCGAAGAGTACATGCAATTGATTGATAACATCAAATCTATAATTCCAGACTGCGGTATTACGCAAGACATGATTGCCGGATTCCCTACCGAAACCGAAGAAGATCACCAAGACACCCTAAGTTTAATGGAGTATGTAAAATATGATTTTGGTTATATGTATGCGTATTCTGAACGACCTGGAACCTTGGCTGGTAGAAAAATGGAGGACGATGTTCCTGAAGAAACCAAATTGAGACGCCTGCAAGAAATTGTCGATCTGCAAAGGCAACACAGTGCTTTTCGAACGAAACAATTTGTCGGAAAAACGGTCGAAGTATTAATTGAGAAAGAATCGAAAAAGTCAGATCAAGATTGGTCTGGACGCAATTCGCAAAGTATTACCGTTGTTTTCCCAAAAGAAAATTATAAAATCGGTGAATTCGTCAATGTGAAAATTACCAATTGCACCAGCGGAACTTTGATTGGGGAAGCAGTTGGTTATTCGGAAATGAACTTATAATAATTAACAATGGATAATTGATAATTGATAATGGAAATCCTAATTATCAATTATCAATTGTAAATTATCAATTAAAAATGGAAAGTGTACAAGCAATAAAACAACGATTCGAAATTATCGGGAACGACCCAAAGCTCAATCGCGCGATCGAAAAAGCGATTCAAGTGGCGCCGACGGACATTTCTGTTTTGGTGGCTGGTGAAAGTGGTGTTGGGAAAGAAAATATTCCTAGAATCATACATTCGCTTTCGCATAGAAAGCATGGGAAGTATATTGCCGTTAACTGTGGGGCGATTCCAGAAGGCACCATCGACAGCGAACTATTCGGTCACGAAAAAGGCTCATTTACTGGCGCTACAAGTACACGTGAGGGTTATTTTGAAGTAGCAGATGGAGGCACCATTTTCTTAGATGAAGTCGGTGAATTACCCTTAACAACGCAAGTGCGATTGCTGCGTGTTTTAGAAAATGGTGAATTTATCAAAGTTGGATCATCTCAAGTACAAAAAACCAATGTGCGTATCGTAGCAGCGACCAACGTCAATTTGTTTGACGCCATTGAAAAAGGAAAATTCAGAGAAGATTTATACTACCGTTTGAGTACGGTCGATATTATGTTGCCACCACTTCGCGAACGTAAAGACGACATCCATTTATTATTTAGAAAATTTGCAGCTGATTTTGCGCATAAATATAAAATGCCTCCACTAAAATTGGATGACCACGCAGTGCAGGTTTTACAGAAATTTAGATGGAGCGGAAACATTCGTCAACTGCGAAATGTCGCCGAACAAATATCGGTTTTAGAAACCAATCGCGATATAACCGCTGCAACTTTACAATCGTACTTACCTGCTGAAGGAAGTAATTTACCTTCGGTTATTAAAGACAAAAAATCCGACGGTGATTTCAGCACCGAACGAGACATCCTATATAAAGTGCTTTTTGACATGAAAAGTGATTTGTATGATTTGAAAAAACTCACTTTAGAATTGATGAAAAACGGAACCGGGAAAGTGCAAGATATCAATCCGAATTTGATTCAGAAGATTTATGGTTCTAATGGAAATGAAAGTGAAATTACCTTCGAAGAAACACCGCGAACTTCCGTGATGACAACTCCTAACAACCCAACTGTTTTTGTTGACAACGATGAGCAATTTCAATTTGCAGAGACAGTCGAGGAAGAGGAAGTACTAAAATTAGAACAAAAAGAAATCGAACTCATCAAAAAGTCACTCGAAAAAAACAAAGGCAAACGAAAAGCTGCGGCGGATGAATTGGGTATTTCGGAAAGAACCTTATATCGAAAAATAAAACAGTTTGATTTGTAACCACAAAAAGAGTATTTTCAATACCTTTGGATTTTTATTTTTTAAATGAAATACCTCAATTATCTTTTAATTTGCTTCATTGCGTTGAGTTTCAACAGCTGTTCGGTATATAACTTTACCGGAACAGGAAAAATAGATGCAAAGACATTTCAAGTCAATTATTTTCAAAACAATGCGCCCTTTAATTGAGCCTGGTATTGAACGAACATTTACGCAAAAACTACAGAATTTAATCCAGAATCAGACCAATTTGAATTTGGTCAGTTCAGGCGGAGATCTTACCTACGAAGGTGAAATTGTTGATTATAATATCAGTCCAACAACAGCAACTGCTGATCAACGAGCTGCCGAAAGCCGTCTATCCATTACCGTGAATGTGCGGTTTTCAAATAAAAACAAGGAAACTGATTCTTTTGAGAAAAAATTCAATTTCTTTTATAATTACCCCGGAACGGAGCAGCTGGTTGGATCTAAACTAAGCGCTGGACTTGAGGAAATTTTTGAAAGAATTACACAAGATATTTTCAATGAATCACTAGCTAAATGGTAAAAAATGCTTTTTTTTGTTCTACCGTTTAGTCATTTATTTGTTAAACCGAAAGGAAAGCCAACGAATAAACCGATAAACGATTGAACGATTGAACGATTAAACGATTAAACGACTAACCACACAATGAACGTAGCCGAATATACCAACTTGATTAACAAACCCGATGCTGTCAATGACAAGCAAACCGAGGCTTTGGGGAAAATCATACAGGAATTTCCCTACTTTCAAAGTGCACGAGCATTATATTTAAAAGGTTTATATAATCAAAACAGTTTCAAATACAATTACGCCCTTAAAATTGCAGCGGCACACACCACGGATCGCAGTGTTTTATTCGACTTTATTACTTCAGATACATTTACTACTATTCAAAAAGGGCTGTACGAGCAGAAAGCAGCTGAAATTCTAGATATCACAGTAGCCGAAAGCGAAGTGGTTTCAGACGATCCAAAATTGGTCATTCGAGAAAACACGATTGAACAATCAATTTTGACTTCAATTAGAGAAGCTTCTAGTGCAGGAAGCGAAACCCAAATGGAGGAAAATAGCGTCATTGAAGAAGATTCTTTCGATTCAAAACCCGTATCAGAAGCAGAGGAAAAATTAGAAATCGGTACGCCACTGAATTTCTCGTTGACAGAACGACACTCATTTCAAGAATGGTTGCAATTGTCTAAATTCCAACCCATAAATCGTGAAATTATTGAGAATCCTCTCGAAAAAGAAAAATCTTCTGAAGTCAATTTCGAGAAGCAAAAAAAAAACGTCCTAATCGATAAGTTTATTGAAACTAATCCCAAAATCTCACCAGTAAAAAAAGACGCAGATATCTCCACTATTTCTTTTGAGCCTAGTAATGCAGATAATTCATCGTTAATGACAGAGACTTTAGCACGGGTTTATCTCGAACAAAAAAATATCAAAAAGCAATTCAAGCTTATGAAATATTAATTTTGAAATATCCAGAAAAAAGTAGTTTCTTTGCAGACCGAATTTTAGATATCAAAAATTTACAACAAAATAATAACTAACAATGAGCACATTTTCAATTTTTTTAGTTTTAATCACAATAGTATGTTTTCTATTGATAATCGTCATCATGGTACAGAATCCTAAAGGTGGCGGACTTTCTTCGTCTCTTGGAGGATCACAAATGATAGGCGGAGTTCAAAAAACGACTGATTTCCTAGACAAAAGCACTTGGTATTTAGCAACGATCTTGATTGTTTTAATCATGCTATCAAGTTTAAGTTTTTCTGGAACTCTAAGCGATACCGATTCAAAAATTATTGATCAAACAGAAGCAGGCGCAGCTAAAACAGCTACTCCAGCAGCTGCTACTCCAGCAAAAGAAGCTCCTGCAAAAACTGAAGCACCAGCTCCAACAACTCCAGCGAGTGCTGAACCAGTGAAAAAATAAATTCTATCCAAAATAGAAGAAATGCCAGCTTGACAATGCTGGCATTTTTTTTAAGTAAAATTGTCAGTTTTTCTTTGATGGCACATTTTCTGAAAGCCGAGAGGACAATTAAATTTAGTATAAAAAACATTAAAAAAATACATTATGGCTTTAAAAATTAAACCACTTTCAGATCGAGTTCTAATTGAACCTGTAGCTGCAGAAACCAAAACAGCGTCTGGGATTTTCATACCAGACACAGCAAAAGAAAAACCTCAAAAAGGAACTGTTGTAGCAGTTGGAACTGGAACCAAAGATCACACAATGACTGTAAAAATTGGCGATTCTGTTTTGTATGGTAAATACGCTGGAACTGAACTAAAATTAGATGGTAAAGATTATTTGATGATGCGAGAAGATGATATTCTAGCTATAATCTAATTCAATAATTAAAAATAAATAAAAGCAAAAAAATGGCAAAAGACATAAAATTTGATATTGAAGCACGTGACGGATTAAAACGTGGTGTAGATGCATTAGCAAACGCTGTAAAAGTTACTTTAGGTCCAAAAGGACGTAACGTAATCATCGGAAAATCTTTCGGTGGACCAAACGTAACGAAAGACGGCGTAACAGTAGCAAAAGAAATTGAATTGCAAGACCCGCTTGAAAACATGGGGGCACAAATGGTAAAAGAAGTGGCCTCTAAGACCAATGATTTGGCTGGAGACGGAACGACAACCGCAACAGTTCTTGCACAAGCAATTGTAAAAGAAGGTTTGAAAAACGTAGCCGCTGGAGCCAATCCTATGGATTTGAAAAGAGGAATTGACAAAGCGGTCGAGGCTATCGTTGCCGATTTAGCTAAACAAGCTAAAGTAGTAGGCAGCAGCTCAGAAAAAATTAAACAAATTGCTTCGATTTCAGCAAATAATGATGAAATAATTGGCGAATTAATTGCCAATGCTTTTGCGAAAGTAGGTAAAGAAGGTGTGATTACAGTAGAAGAAGCCAAAGGAACTGAAACTTATGTTGATGTTGTAGAAGGAATGCAATTCGACAGAGGATATTTATCTCCCTATTTCGTAACAAATCCAGAGAAAATGGAAGCGGAATTGGAAAATCCTTACATCTTATTGTATGACAAAAAAGTATCTTCTTTAAAGGAATTATTACCTGTTCTAGAGCCAGTGGCACAATCAGGTAAACCTTTGTTGATTATCGCAGAAGATGTTGATGGTGAAGCATTATCAACTTTGGTGGTAAATAAATTGCGTGGTGCACTAAAAATCGCAGCTGTAAAAGCTCCTGGTTTCGGTGACAGAAGAAAAGCGATGTTAGAAGATATCGCTATCCTCACTGGTGGTACTGTAATTTCAGAAGAAAGAGGTTATACACTAGAAAACACTACGATCGATATGTTAGGAACTGCTAAAAGAGTAACTATCGACAAAGATAACACCACGGTTGTGAGTGGCGCTGGTGCAGCGGATATGATCAAAAACCGAGTGAATCAAATCAAGGGTCAAATGGAAGCTTCCACTTCTGACTATGATAAAGAAAAATTGCAAGAACGATTGGCTAAATTGGCTGGTGGTGTTGCTGTTCTTTATGTTGGAGCTGCTTCTGAAGTAGAAATGAAAGAGAAAAAAGACAGAGTTGACGACGCGCTTCATGCTACTCGCGCTGCTGTTGAAGAAGGAATTGTTGCTGGAGGCGGCGTGGCGTTGCTAAGAGCTAAAAACGTTTTGAAAAACGTAAAAGCAGACAATGCAGATGAAGCAACAGGAATTCAAATTATTTCTCGTGCCGTAGAATCTCCGTTAAGAACTATTGTCGAAAATGCTGGTCTAGAAGGTTCAGTAGTAGTAGCAAAAGTGGCTGAAGGCAAAGGCGATTTTGGTTACAATGCTAAAACAGACGAGTATGTTGATATGTTAAAAGCTGGAATCATCGATCCTAAAAAAGTGACTCGTGTGGCTTTAGAAAATGCTGCTTCTGTGGCAGGAATGATTTTAACTACAGAATGTGCTTTGGTTGAAATTAAAGAAGAAAACGCAGGTGGTGGAATGCCAATGGGCGGCGGAATGCCTGGAATGATGTAAAATTAACATCTATAAAATAAAAAATCCGAAGCTAATAACTTCGGATTTTTTTTATATTTCATCTTGATCAGATGGTTTGGCTGTTCTTTTCTTTAACAACTTCATAAAAACTGGAATCGTTGAGATTAAGATTATTCCAATTACAATCCACTCAATATGGTGCTTCAAATCGATGCCTTGTTTTAGGAAAACACCGTATAGATAATGCCCAGAAAATATAAGAACAAATGACCAAAGGAAAGAACTCAAAATATTAAAGAACATAAACTTCTTCTTATCCATCGAAACAATCCCGGCTACTATCGGCGCGAATGTCCTAAAAATTGGTAAAAATCGAGCAAAAATGATTGCTTTACCACCATACTTTTCAAAGAAATCTTTCGACTGTAGCAAGTACTTTTTCTTAAACCAAAACGTATCTTCCTTCTTAAATAAGTAATACCCGCTTTTGGCTCCAAACCAATAACCCGTCATGTTTCCAAAAATACCTGCAACAGCAACGGCGGTCGACAAAAGAGTAACATTAATAAAATCACTGTCTAAAAAAGCGACATTCTGAACCAAATCGCGGCTGTAAATTCCTGACAAAAAAAGCAAACTATCCCCGGGAAGAAAGAATCCAGCAAACAAACCAGTTTCTGCAAAGACAATAAACAAAACAATATACAATCCGAGTTGGATTCCAGCAATTTCAAAAGTGATATAAAACTCTGGATTTAGTAATTGGGTCCATTCGAATTGATTCATAAGTCGGATTGTAATTGAAATTTAAGTGTGTGAAAGTAAGAATAATTTACTTTAACCGCAATCAATTGATTCATTTTAAAGTTAACTTAACGATTAGTCAATGATTACTTGTCTCTTTAAAAGTCACAGTATCAACATGCTATTTTGAGCGTCCGCAACCAAAATTAGTTTCTAAAACGTCAAATTGTGAAAAAGACCAACAGAAAGAGTATGGTTCATTAGATCTGCGCCAGAATCAGGATTTATCAATTGGTTCAAGTATCCAAACTCTATTCTGAAATTGGAGTTGGATTGAATTCCTATCCCCACAAAAAATCGATTCTGATCAAAAAAATTCGAATTAACTTCATTAGAACCAATATTTAAAAACACTTCATCTTGCACAACCGCATAGCATTCATCTTTGTTTTCATTTATGTATTTCAAATGAAAAAGATGGCGACTGAAGTATCGGAATCTATTTTGATAATTTGTTTCCACTCGAACCACTTGATCATTCTGAAGCCCAATTTTATCTACAAATCGTTGCTCTAATCGCAACCGATTGATCATCACGTTTTTTGCGCCACGCCACTTGCAGGTATGCTGGTACTGTTCCCAAATCCTATCTTCTTTAAAATAATCATCAACTGCACTATTCAGCGTATTGATCAATCCGTAACCAACTATAAAATTGGTGTTCTGGTTTGGATAATAAATAGCGCCCATGCGAAATAAATTCTGCTTGCTAAACTGAATATCTTCATCCATTCGGAATTGTGCTTCTGCATGCAATCCCCATTTCGAAGTTAACTTATATTGACCAGTATAGGCAAACCAATTCGCCTGATTTTCTATTGCTTTTTGAGGATAAAGAAATTGAAATTGAAGCGCAAGAAGCAGTAAAAGTGCTTTTCTCATCAACGATTATTTTTTCCGTTCATACTGGCAGCAATGGTGTAAATTATTATAAACGTCATCAGTAGCTTTCTCTTCTTCTGTATCATGACCAATTTTAGCAATTCCTTTTTTCACCGCCGAAAGGGAAGTTTTCTCTTCATTTAAAATCAAACTTAATTGATGCGTTTCTACCGACCATACTGCAGATTTAACTCCAGCAATACTATACGCTGCTTTTTCAATGCGCTTTTTGCATTGCTCACAATTTCCATTGACATCAATGGAATATTTTGCGTTTTTATTTTTTGCCTCTTGGGCTTGTGCCGATAATCCAACGAAAATCAGACACATTATCATTATTATATTTTTCATTTTACTAAATTTTAATGGTTATCTAATTTTTAATCTCATTCCTGCGTAAAACATTTGCCCAAAAACTGGTGCATAAATGATTGAAGTGTCAAAATTGGCTCCGAATGGATTCATAGCACCTAATATCGCTTTTCTTTGGCGGTAATTTCCTATATTTTCACCACCAAAATACATCTCAAAGTTACGAGATTGTTGCAAGGTAATCTGCATATTCAACGTGGAAAATGACGGAGAAAATTCAGGAAGTCTGTCTACCTCGACATTTGTCGCCGTGTTCGGTAACTGTTGCTTTCCAAACCAATTGACCGTGGCATCCATGCGCCATTGTTGACCTTCTTCAGAAATATGCGTTGCGTATTCTACATTAGCAAAAAATCGATGCTTGGCTTGCAACGGCCGCTGATAAGTTCCGGAAAGATAATCTGTAGAAATATCATAGTATTTGTAAGCCGTTCGTAAATCAAGATGCTTCATCAATTCCATATTGAAATCCACCTGCAAACTATTGGCAAATGATTTTCCTTTTAGATTATAAAACGCGACTTTCTGTGGACTTTCAAACAAATCAACCACCGCTTGATTTTGGAAATCTGTGCGATAAAAGTCCAACCCAACATCTGCTTTTTTGCCGAAAAGAACAAATTTTTGACCGAAACTCACTCCGTAATTCCATGCGATTTCCGGATCTAGTCCATAGATTTTTCCTTTAGTATCTAGAATTTCGAATTGTCGTGAACTAGCAAAAAGTTGTTGATTCTCCGCAAATATATTCGCTGCTCTTTTTCCTCGTCCTGCAGAAAACCGAATTACTCCATTTTCCCAAGGATTGTATCGTAAATGCAGACGCGGCGTTGCAAAGACACCAAGTCGATTGTGATAATCAACTCTGCCTCCCAAAATCACACTGAAATTATCTTGATTGTCATAAGTATATTCGAAAAAACTTCCTGCAGAATTGTCGATTCTACTGTAATCAAGCGCATTTACAAACTCCTGATATTGATCGGAAGTAAAGTTTAAACCAGCAGCAAACTTATTCTTGATATTACTGATAATGGAATTAAAAATCAAGTTAGAATAATAGCTGCTTTGTTTAATATCGTAAGTGTTCAAACCAAAATAGGACGTTTGGCGATGACTGCTGTAGGCATTTTGAAAACCAATACTCTGATTGGGAATGTCTTTAAAAATGTATCCGACTTTGGAACTAAAATCGAATCTTTCAGAATTGATTTCCGAACCCCAAAAATTGGTAGTCATCTTATCGCGGTCTTTGTTGAAATTGACCTCGCCAGTTTGTTTCTCATCATTCATATACTTGACGCTAAAAAACGAAACCAAACCTGAGTCCGGATTGGTATATTGCCAGCGATTTAGTAAATTGATTTGCTTCCCCAATGGATTGTCCAAAAACCCATCGCCATTTTGATCGTTTTTCGCCACTCGCGTATTGCCATGTACAAATAAACTAGTCGCCCAATTTGTCGAAATTTTCTTGTTGAAATGAGTGTTTAATTCATAACGAGAATCCGTCGATCCATAGGCATTTAAGAAAAACGGAATATCATTCAGTGGCTTCAGTAACTCCGTGTTGATTTGTCCTGAGATGCTTTCATAGCCGTTTACCACAGATCCTGCGCCTTTCGTAATTTGAATGCTTTCCACCCAAGTTCCTGGAGTAAACGACAGCCCGTACGCTTGAGAGGCGCCGCGAACTGAGGGAATATTTTCCTCTGTGATCATCAAATACGGGCTGGTTAAACCTAACATTTTGATTTGCTTGGTTCCCGTCAAAGCATCCGAAAAGTTGACATCAATGGAAGGATTGGTTTCAAAGCTTTCCGCAAGATTGCAACAGGCGGCCTTGAGCAATTCCTTGCTTGTCATTACTGAAGTATTTCCTGTAACAGTAAATGATTTTAAGATACTTTTTCGTGTCGATTCTACTTTTACTGTTTTCAACGTGTCTTGAGCGGAGAGTTGCAACGAGCAAAAAATCATTACGAGAAGTAATGGAAGTTGTTTTTTCATAAAAATGTTCTAATGTTTTAATATTGTGGAATAAGATTTTCCTTTTTAAAAAAACATTAAAAACAATCGTAGAAAATATATTGAGAATACAACTTAAAGAGCGGTGGCGCATTCGATTGAAAAGAATATTCCGAACTTCCATTGAATTCATTAACCGAAAAAGGTGAAAAAACAATAGGCTGCCAAGTGTCATAAACGAAAACATCGACACTATCTAATTGAACAGTAAAAACAGTAGCTTGGTCGGTTTTTTTTTCAAAATGAACAACTTTGTCTGAACAACAATGGGATTGTTTTTCGACGATACCGCAGCAATCTTCCTCCGTATCGGAAGAATCAAGGTTTGTATTAAGGGATACAGAGGCTATTTCATCACCACAATAATGCACATTCATCGCTAGTCCCATGTTCGAAAGGAACAGGAAAAATGCTAAAAAAAGGCTTATGGATTTTTGAAATTTCATGGGGCAAAAGTAGGAATTAAACGGAAGTCGCAAACCAAAATCTTGTTAAATATTTACAATTCAACTTCTTGACCCATCAATGGAACAGCACAGTCGTAACCATACTTTTCCTGAATTTTAATCCTAAGCTCGTCGGCGGGCTGGTTTTCACCATGCACCAAGAAGACTTTCTTGGGCTTGTTTTCGAGCGCGGTTAACCAATTCATCAAATCATTTTGATCTCCGTGCGCAGACAAGCTTTGAATCTCAAGAATGTTGGCATGAACCGCATAATATTTCCCTCTAATCTTGATATCTGTTGCTCCTTCTAACAATTTTCTTCCCCGTGTTCCCTCTGCCTGATAACCAATAATAATGACTGTTGTTTCGGGCAACTCAATATAGCGTTCCAAATAACTCAAAACACGACCTCCAGTTATCATTCCGCTAGCTGCAATAATGACTTTCGGCTGATTATCGAAAATTGTAGCTATGGTTTCTTGATAGTCCGAATTCATAGCAAACATTTTGCACATCGCAACATATTCGTGTTCTGGTATTTTGTGCCATTTTTTGCTGTCTTCAAAAACTTGAAGCACATTAATTCCCATAGGCGTATCAATAACGTAGGGCATGTCTGGAATTCGCTTTTCTTCTTTGAGCTGCCAAAGCAAATACATGATGGTTTGTGCACGTTCGACCGCGAAACTTGGTATGATAATCGTTCCACCTTTTTCGACCGTATTGTTGATGTATGATGCTAACTCCAATTTCACATCAGTATCTGGATGAATTCGGTTTCCATAAGTACTTTCTAAAAAAATATAATCTCCTTTGTGCGGTTTTGTTGGCGGAAAAAGCAGCACATCGTCATCTCTTCCAATGTCGCCTGAAAACACCAAGGTCTTTCCCTCTGCTTCCAATTGAATCGTGCAGGCGCCAATAATATGACCCGCATTGGTAAAAACAGCCGAAATCTCAGCATCTAAATGGACTGCTTCATTGATTTTAATTATTCTAAAATGTGGAAATACCGCTTCCGCTTGTTGCACCGTATATAAAGGTTCTGCTTTTTCGTGTTTCGAGTACTGACCTTTATTGGCCATATTGGCTTCTTCTTCTTGAATTTTGGCGCTATCCAACATAATCAACTTAGCAATCGCAGCGGTTGGGCTTGTACAATATATTTTCCCAGAAAATCCTTGCGCAACCAATCGCGGCAACCAGCCACAGTGGTCCAAATGTCCATGCGTTAACAATACATAATCAATCGTTGACGGCAATGCAGACAAGGGTTTCCCAATTGAGTTCTCGCAAGGGCTTAATCCCTTGAAAGAGGCCACAATCAATTAAAATCCGAAGACCATTAGTTTCTACCAAGGTCTTTGAACCAGTAACCGTTCCCACTCCACCTAGAAATTTAATTTTCATTTTGACTAAATTTTAAATATTAGAAACTTTGTTTCAAAAAAATCGGCACAACGCAGTTGCTTCTTTCAAAACATTATGTATTCGGTTAGGACTTAACCCTATTTTTTCTAAACATTGAGAATTATTGATAATCTCCTTTACCAATAAAACGTCAAGAATTAACAACTTATCCTTCTCTGCTATTGACAGTGTGGTCAAACAAGTAATTGGATATAATTGATGTGCGTCGATTTTGTTTCTCAAATTGAGCTCTTTCGGATAATCCCAACTAAGTAACTGAATACCTGAACAAGTTGCAAAAGTTACTGCATCAGAGGTAAATCGATTGTTGGTAATAACCCAACATTTTGTAATTGCTTCCTTTCCTGAAAATAGTACGTGCGGTTTTTCTTTCAAATCATTAAAGCGAGACAGAATATACATGGGTACTTTTACATCCGTCGTCGCTTCTCTTCCTGTGTGAAATTTACATTCGACCATAGCAATCAAGCCATTTTTTCGAATCACTACGTCAAGTTCATGCGTAACGCAACGCCCTTGCAAAGTCACGTTTGTTTTGGTTTCGTATTTCTCAGCTTCAAAAAGTCGCGCCATATATTTTTCAAAGAAAAAACCTGCAGGACCTAAAAGTTGCAGCGCTTGCCGAAGATTATAACGCGCGGCATGTGAATTTGATGCTTTTTTTAAATACCCAAAAGCCAACTTATAGATTTGCTTCGTAGGCATTCCCTCGTATATTTCTTTTTCAATACGGTCTAAGATATCGTCGACCACGGTGCTATTAGCGCCTGATTTTACTAAAGAATTTCGAAGTTTATTCGGATCGTAATCGACAACATCACCTGAATGCTTTACTATTTTCATGATTCCTTCATTAAGATTGACATATCTTCGATAAGCACTAATAAAGGTACAAAAATATGCACCTACTTCATTCTTTTTTGGTAGAGAATTGCAGGAATGAAAAGCAATAGTAAGAGTGGTTGAATCAAGAATCGCCGAACATAAAACACAATAAAATTGTTATACTGATCGGTAAAAAGCACCAAAACAAAAAAGGCGGTAATCAGAACAACGAAAAAGAAAGCATAAAGAACTGCAGCAAATTTTGTCAATCCCCAATCTTTAAATAGACAATAAATAATGGCCAAGGAAAGAAACGAATTCAGCGCAAAACGCAAACCCATACTCAAGAACAACGATAACATGTCAAATTTTGGAAAACCCAAACTCAAATAGTCATTCCTAAAATAAAGCGCAAAAGGATCGTAGAAAAGCCAATCTTCAAAAGCGCGAATTGTCACCAATACGAAAACCAATATCGCAATGGCAATAATTTTATTTCGATTGAACTTAATCCTTTCTAGCATAATTCGAAAATTGATTGACCCAAATCACCCACAATCCAAAGACAAAACCGTAAATAATCAACGGAAAAACAACGCCATGGAGCAATGTTTCTTGGTCTGGATAATGCAACAGCGCCACAGACAAAACTGCGATGCGAAGTATATTCATCATGTGAATAAGAAAACTACCCACAAGTAAAAAGCCAATTGTTCTCAACCACTTTCCAGAAAACGCTACGACAAAAGCCGCAAAAAGAATAATCACACTCAACGCATTGCAACCTTCTACAACGCGCGAAACATATACACCGTTAATGATTAATTTGATTGACGCCTGACTTTCATGAAGTTGCAATTGACAATCGTACTGCAAAAAATTTAAAAAGTACTGCACTTGATGCGCTACACTCTTGGTAAAAGCGTCCACTTCAAATGCCAAAATCGAGTCGTATTGACTCAAATACGATTGATACAAAAACGTGAGCCCGCCATATACTGCGAAAAACTTCAAGAGAAAAACCAAAAAGGGACGATAAAGCTGGAAGTACGTTTTCAAAAAATTTATTTTTAACAAATTTATATAAATTATAGTCGCACACAAGGATTACTTTTGCACAAAATAATGGCGTTACCCTCCGGGTCGGGCTCTCGGCTTTATCTCTCCACTGCGTTGCGAGGATACCGCCTCCATCCCTAACGCAAATCCGCATCCATATGAAATTTGACCTTTTAAAACCGCAAGTCCAAGCCATTCTCACAGCAGAAAATCAAACCCGAGACGAAAAACTACTTCTCGTTTGTAAATTGCTCGAAACCAACATTTCCTATTATACTTGGATTGGTTTTTACTTTGCCAACCACGAAACGCAAACCTTGCATCTTGGACCTTATGTTGGTGCCCCGACAGATCATACAGTGATTCCTTTTGGAAAAGGCATCTGTGGACAAGTGGCAGTTTCTAACCAAAACTTCGTCGTTCCCGATGTTGCTGCGCAAGACAATTATATTGCCTGTAGCTTTACCGTAAAATCTGAAATCGTAGTTCCGCTGTTCGTCAATGGGAAAAACATTGGTCAGATTGATATCGATTCGAATGTGCTAGATCCTTTTACGGAAGAAGACGAACGGTTTTTAGAATTTGTAAATCAAGAAGTTGCAAAATTATTTTGAAAATAATTCCGTGTGCATAACTCATAATTGATAATTAATTTTACCTTTGCGCACGAATTAGGAAAATCCCAATTCATACATAATAATCATTTAAACAATATTAGCATGTACTTAACATCAGAAGTAAAAGCTGAAATCTTCGCTAAACACGGAGGAAACGCAACAAACACTGGAAAATCAGAAAGCCAGATTGCTTTGTTCACATTTAGAATCAATCACTTAACAGAACACTTGAAAAAGAATCGTCATGATTACAACACCGAGCGTTCCCTAGTGAAATTGGTAGGTAAAAGAAGATCTTTGTTAGACTATTTAAAGAAAACAGACATCAACAGATACCGTGAGATTATCAAAGAATTGAATATTAGAAAATAATCAATACGAAAAAGAGGTGCTCACGCGCCTCTTTTTTTTACCATTATATTGCATAAAAAAAGTTTGGTTTTTCATTGGGTAAACAACAACTACAACAACACAACTATTCTGTCGACAGGCAGAGAACCAATGTAAAATTAAAAAAGGAAAATTTATGATTCCACAATTATTTGTAGAAAAAATCGATTTGGGTGATGGCAGAAGCATCACAATCGAGACAGGGCGTTTAGCAAAACAAGCTGACGGTTCTGTAGTAGTTAGAATTGGAAATACGGTTATTTTAGGAACCGTGGTTTCCGCAAGAAAAGCAAGTCCAGGTATCGATTTTTTACCGTTAACGGTAGATTATCGTGAAAAATTTGCTGCAGCAGGTCGTTTCCCAGGAGGTTTCTTCAAAAGAGAAGCACGTCCGAGTGACAATGAAGTGCTCACCATGAGATTAGTAGACCGTGTATTGCGTCCGCTTTTCCCAAGTGATTATCACGCTGAAGTGCAAGTGATGATTCAGTTGATGTCGCATGATGACAACGTGATGCCAGATGCTTTAGCTGGATTAGCGGCTTCGGCTGCGTTAGCTTTGTCTGACATTCCATTTGAAACCTTAATTTCTGAAGCTAGAGTCGGTCGTATTGATGGAAAATTCATCATCAATCCATCTCGTGCACAATTAGAATTGTCAGATATCGACATGATGATTGGAGCTTCAACCGATTCTATCGCAATGGTAGAAGGTGAAATGAAAGAAATTTCAGAAGCAGAAATGGTTGAAGCAATCAAATTTGCACACGAACATATTAAAGTTCAAATTGCCGCACAAGAAAGATTAGCGGCAGCTTTTGGAAAAAAAGAAGTTCGTACCTATGATCAAGAGAAATCGGACGATGCTATTTACGCAAAAGTAAGAGCGGCTGCCTATGATAAAATTTATGCCATTGCAAGCAAAGGTTCTGCTAAACACGAACGTTCTGCTGCATTTGATGCTGTCAAAGAAGAAGTAAAAGCTTTATTTACAGAAGAAGAATTGGCAGAAAATGGTGACTTAGTAGGAAAATATTTCTACAAAACCAATAAAGAAGCAGTTCGTAACGTAACCTTGGATTTAGGAACACGTTTAGATGGAAGAAAAACTACTGAAATCAGACCAATCTGGTGTGAAATAGATTACTTACCATCAGTGCACGGTTCGGCATTGTTTACACGTGGCGAAACGCAAGCATTGGCAACAGCAACTTTAGGAACATCTAGAGAAGCAAATCAAATTGATTCGCCTTCAGAGCAAGGAGAAGAAAAATTCTATTTACACTATAATTTCCCGCCATTCTCTACTGGAGAGGCGCGTCCTTTAAGAGGAACTTCAAGAAGAGAAGTAGGTCACGGAAACTTGGCACAACGTGCGTTGAAAAACATGATTCCTGCTGATTGTCCTTATACCATTCGTGTGGTTTCTGAAGTATTAGAATCGAACGGTTCGTCTTCTATGGCAACGGTTTGTGCTGGAACATTATCCTTAATGGATGCGGGTGTTCAAATGATTCGTCCAGTTTCTGGAATCGCAATGGGATTGATTACGGACGGAGAACGTTTCGCAGTATTGTCAGATATCTTAGGTGATGAAGATCATTTGGGTGATATGGATTTTAAAGTAACTGGAACTTCAGAAGGAATTACCGCTTGTCAAATGGACATCAAAATTGATGGATTGAAATATGAAATCATGGAGCAAGCTTTGGCTCAAGCCCGTGACGGACGTTTGCATATCTTAGGAAAATTAACTGAAACGTTGGCGCAACCAAGAGCTGAGGTTAAAGTACATGCTCCGAAAATCATCATGAGAACCATTCCAGGTGCCTTTATTGGTGCTTTGATTGGACCAGGTGGAAAAGTAATTCAAGAATTGCAAAAAGCTACTGGAACTACGATTGTGATTAATGAAGTAGATGAACAAGGTGTAGTTGAAATCTTAGGAACGGATCCAGACGGAATTGCAGCAGTATTAGCAAAAATCGACTCGATTATTTTCAAACCAACCATGGGCGAATCATATGAAGTGAAAGTAATCAAATTACTAGACTTTGGTGCTGTGGTTGAATATACGGAAGCTCCAGGAAACGAGGTGTTATTACACGTTTCAGAATTGGCTTGGGAACGTACTGAAAATGTAACCGATGTGGTGAATATGGGTGACGTTTTTATGGTTAAATACTTAGGTGTTGACCCGAAAACGAGAAAAGAAAAAGTATCTAGAAAAGCGCTTTTGCCAAGACCTCCAAGAGATGAAAATGCGCCTCCGAGAGAAGAGCGCGGACCTCGTCCTGAACGACGCGACGATAAAGGCCCAAGAAGATAATAAAGAAATAAAATCTAAAATCCCTTATTCAAAATATTGAATAGGGGATTTTTTATGAATTTTACATACAGAAAGATTCAATTCCATATCTTTACATAAATTTAACAAACTACACCAATGAAAAAATTAATTACACTTATTTTTGCGATTACATTTTTGTTTTCATGCTCAGATGACAGTTCTTCGAATAGTAACACTCCTATTGCCTTAGCAACAGTGCCGCTGGCAAAAGCAGAATTTGACGCCAGTAATTTTGGAATTTACAAGGGCGTTATTATCGGGTCATCGGGAACTATTACAATCAACATCAAAATGATGGAATCTAAATGCTACTTGTATTAGATGGCGTTTCTTCTACTTTTACAACGTTTTGGAGAAGTAAGTGGAAACTGGGGTATTACGCATTAACTTTTACAAGTGGGAGCAATGTCATTTGATTATGTTTCAAATAACGGCGATACTGCTGAGTTACCTGACTGCATTGGTTTTCCAGCCATCCTAAATGCATCTTAAATATTTTGAAAGAGTATTCAGATTTAAAAGTAAAATGTTATCAAGGAAATTATACAGGACCTCTACATGGAATTTTAAACATTGTTACTGTGATAGATTTTATTAGCCGGTCTAATCTGCGGAAGGCCCTACGGAGCCCAAAGTGCCTGTTTATTGAAGGAACAAGCAGATGGTTCTGTACTTTTTCTGGAACGGGTTGGATGAAGGGACTTTTTTGGAATTTAACTGGTAACACATAATTAGCGGAACAGGGTGAATAGAAGATCAGAAAATCCAGGTAGGGAATTGGACTGCACAGAAAAGAACTCTATAAGAATATTTTAAAGTGTAAATTGGTAAAACCCATTTTCAATTTGAAGATGGGTTTTTCTTTTAACTGCGCCGTACATTAGGGATGGAAGTTTTGATTAGCTCGCTGGGTTCGCCCGCTTCCCTTCGGTTTCTCTTTTTGCAAAAAAAACTGGCGCAAAAAAGCACCTGCGAATAGCCCGATACAAAGGGAAATCGAAGATTCAGCGTGGCTAAATGCACAATTAAAGAATAAAATTTCAACCACCTTGTAACTTTATTGCACCTCACACCGTACAAGCCTTGTACACTTTAAAAAAGTACATGACACTATGAGACAACTTAAAATCACCAAACAGGTAACCAATCGTGAAACGGCGTCGTTAGACAAGTATTTGCAAGAAATCGGAAAAGTAGATTTGATTACCGCTGATGAAGAAGTAGAATTAGCACAACGTATCAAAGCTGGTGACCAAAGAGCTCTAGAAAAACTAACAAAAGCCAACCTACGTTTCGTAGTTTCTGTGGCAAAACAATACCAAAATCAAGGGTTAACCTTACCCGATTTAATTAACGAAGGAAATCTTGGTTTGATCAAAGCAGCACAACGTTTCGATGAAACCCGTGGTTTCAAATTTATCTCTTACGCCGTATGGTGGATTCGTCAATCGATTTTACAAGCTTTGGCAGAGCAATCTCGTATCGTTCGTTTGCCTTTGAACAAAATTGGCTCGATTAATAAAATTAACAAGATGTACGCTTTGTTAGAGCAATCTAATGAACGTCCGCCTTCAGCCGAAGAAATAGCAAAAGAATTAGACATGACCGTCAATGACGTGAAAGAGAGCATGAAAAACTCTGGTCGTCATTTATCCATGGATGCACCGCTGGTGGAAGGTGAAGATTCTAACTTATACGACGTATTGCGTTCAGGCGAATCTCCAAATCCAGATAGAGAATTAATTCACGAATCGTTGCGTACCGAAATCGAAAGATCTTTGGAAACACTTACCCCAAGAGAAGCAGACGTTGTACGTTTGTATTTCGGATTGGGCGATCAACATCCAATGACATTGGAAGAAATCGGCGAAACTTTCGATTTAACTCGCGAACGTGTTCGTCAAATTAAAGAAAAAGCTATTCGCAGATTAAAGCACACTTCTAGAAGTAAAATATTAAAAACTTATCTTGGATAAATTCCAATTCCAAAATTCCAAATTCCAATTTTTTGAATTTAGGATTTCATAGCAACAACAGTCTGATTAACTGTTCGTTTTTTGATTGATGATTGAAACTCCGGCTGATTACCGGATTTTCTGTAGCAAAACTTCCGGTCTGTTCGTTGCCGGAGTTTCGAGTTTTGTTTTTTTCTGTCGAAACAAAACTTCCGGTCTGTTCGCTTCGCTCGAGTTTCCGGAGTTTTGTTTTTTTCTGTCGAAACAAAACTTCCGGTCTGTTCGCTTCGCTCGAGTTTCCGGAGTTTTGTTTTTTTCTGTCGAAACAAAACTTCCGGTCTGTTCGCTTCGCTCGAGTTTCCGGAGTTTTGTTTTTTTCTGTCGAAACAAAACTTCCGGTCTGTTCGCTTCGCTCGGGTTTAGCTTCGCTCTGTTCGCCTTGCGGGCTCGAGTCCGGAGTTTTGTTTTTAATCTGAACTCGTTTCAGATTCTTTTAATCATAAATAAAAATTGGGCGTGACCACAAGGGTCGGGCTTTCCGCTATATCTCTTCGCTGCGCTGCGAGGATACCGCTTCAATCCCTCACGCAACCGTGTCTTACTATGCGTCCCATTGCGAAAAAAACTTTGCGCACCTTGCGGTAAAAAAACCTATTTTTGCACTACAAACACACAACTACATATATGAAAAACACCATCATCGCTCCATCAATACTAGCTGCCGATTTCGCCAATTTACAACGCGACATCGAAATGATTAATAGCAGCGAAGCAGATTGGTTTCACATCGACATCATGGATGGCGTTTTCGTTCCAAATATTTCTTTTGGAATGCCCGTTTTAGAAGCCATTACCAAACACGCCAAGAAAACCATCGATGTGCATTTGATGATTATCGATCCGGATCGTTATATTCAAACTTTTGCTGATTTGGGCGCCAATGTACTAACTGTTCATTATGAAGCCTGTAATCATCTTCATAGAACGTTACAGGCTATTAAAGCAGCTGGTATGAAAGCAGGTGTCGCCATAAATCCGCACACCAACGTCGACTTATTAGAAGACATCATTTGCGATATTGATTTGGTTTGTGTGATGAGTGTTAATCCAGGTTTTGGTGGACAGTCATTTATTGAAAACACATATGAGAAAGTTGCCAAACTTAAAGCTTTAATCACAAAGAAAGATGCGTCAACTATCATAGAAATTGATGGTGGCGTCACCAACAACGCCGCACAACTTGTGGCTGTCGGCGCTGATGTTTTAGTAGCGGGAAATTTTGTTTTTAGAGCGGATAATCCTACTCAGACGATTGCTGATTTGAAAAAGACGAAAAGTATCTAGACATTTCTTTTAAAAGGCCTATCCCAATGCTAAGCAATATTGCTATTTCTTTTTATTCCAAGACTGGGTTTATGATTGAGCATTAAACTTACTGTTGTAAACAATTCTGGAAATTCCAAACTGAATTCACTTGGTGTTTCAAAATAATGTTCAATGATAACAGAAAGGAACTCGTATTGGTTTGTGTACGCATAAATCCGAAAATAGTTGGATTCTATGAGTTTTTGCCTAGTTTGAGAACTGTTTACTTCTTTAAAAAGCTTTTTGTATTGCTTCCGAAAAGCCAAGGAACTTCCATCAGAACTGCGCAAACTGTTGTAATGCATAACATGCGAAAACTCGTGAATTCCTAAATGTAGGTTGTCATTTTCAGTTTCAAAGCCTTCCAAGAAATCTTTCCAAGAAAACACAACCGATTTCATTAACGGGTTGTACTCCCTTGAAATATTTTTCACTATGAGTAGAATAATATTCTTCTGGATATATAATTATTTTATCGAAAGAATTAATTAAATAGAATCTCATTCCAAATGTTAGCATCACATAAGTTCCTGCAATTAATGTTTGAACTTCTTTGTTGATCAAAAAATCTTCTCTTGGTATAAATGTATACTTTTCATTAAAGGAAGCTAACCTATGGTGAAAATATCGCCGATGTCGCTCCGATAGTTTTATGTAAAAAGGAAACTTTTGTCTTAGGATTGTTTCTTCTTGTTGTGATACCTTTTTGAGTTTAAAGTAAAGATGGATATAAAGCGGTTTTTGGAAAAAAAATATGGAGATGTCGTCTAATAAACTCATGATAAACATGGTAAAATAGAGCAGAATTGCTCCAGCAACAAATAAGACAAAAAAAATAAAAACCTCCATTATCAAAAGATATAAAAAAAGCTCAAGAATCTTGAGCTTTTTGTGACCGCGGCAGGGTTCGAACCTGCAACCATCAGAGCCGAAATCTGATATTCTATCCAGTTGAACTACGCAGCCATTATTTATTAAAATTCTTATTCAAAAACGCTCTACCAACCCCTGTTTTAAAATGCTTTTCTCGAAGTAATGCTTCTTCTCTTGTTTTAAAACTTTCGAAATAGACTAATTCCCATGGTACATAACCTTTGGTTGATTTTGTTTTTCCTGAATTATGCTCTAGTAAACGTTTTTCTATATTTTGAGTTTGACCTTTATAGAATCGTCCGTCTTTTAAACTTCTCAAAATGTAAACAAAATATTCCATTTTATCCGAAATCTGATATTCCCTGCCTGTCGGCAGACAGGTATCCAGTTGAACTACGCAGCCATTTATTGGATTATAAGACTGTTAGATTTCAAGACTGTAAGATCATATTGTCTTAGAATCTTATAGTTTTACAGTCCTATTTAAACTAATAATTTCTTTACAATCGTAGAAATTGTCTTTCCTTCAGCAGTTCCACCTAATTGGGCAGAAGCGATTCCCATGACTTTTCCCATAGACGCTATTCCAGAGGCTCCAGTTTCTGCAATAATTTTTGCAATTACGGCTTCTACTTCAGCTTCGCTGAGTTGCGCAGGAAGGAATTTCTCGATTACCGCAATTTGCGCTAATTCTGGTTCCGCCAAGTCCATGCGATTTTGCTGTGTAAATATGTTGGCGCTATCTTTTCGAGTTTTTACCAATCGCTGCAACAATTTGATCTCCTCTTCTTCCGAAATCTCTTCTTTATTACCAGAGGCAGTTTGTGCCAATAACAATTCAGATTTGATGGCTCTAAGCGCTTCTAGAGCGACAGTATCTTTAGCTCTCATGGCGGTTTTAATTTCCTCCATGATGTTTGCTGATAGACTCATTTTTTTTGATATTAGATGAACGATTTTGATATGCTATTGCTGTGCTTGCCCCGGATGGTAGCGGCATCCTTTCTTGCCGTCGTTCGGCGAGAAAGATAGAGCGTACAGCCGGATTAAGGCCCGACAAAACTACAAAAAAATGTTAGATGTTCTGCTACTTTTTTAAACAAAATAACCCGAAAACAAAACGATGTTTTCGGGTTATAAAGAATTTGTTAATTAGATTATTTGCGCTCTAACCAGAAGAAATTATTCCAACCTTCAACTAATGTTTTAGGGTCTGTGTTTTTCGTTCTGTCTTGTTTGTCGCTTTGAACGATGTTGCCACCGGCTGCTTTGAAATCATACATTCTTGGTGCTGGTTCACCATCTACAGTAATTTTCAAAGTATAACTTCCGTCTTTTAATTCTGCAATTTTCAAATAGTCTTTTGCTCCAATTAATTTCATAGAACAAGACATGTCTTTCCATTCTCCTTGCGGAACAATAGCTACTTGCTTGTTTGGCACAGAGATTACTTTTCCGTTTTGTAATAATTCTGGATACCAGTTTACACTTTTCGATGTTTTTCTTGGGTCATTAGGATTTGGTTTGAAATCGGTATGCATCATATAAAATCCTAAGATGAAATTACCCGATGTTTGTGGCGTAATATAAGCGTACTTTTCCCAAGGACCTTTTGAGAACCATAAAGTATTGTTGGTAGCATACGGATCTGAATCGACTTTTTTGAAAACCTCAAAATCAAATGTATAAAACTGAACACCTCCAGCGAAGTAATCAATTCGGTATTTTCCTTCTTTGTCGAGTTGAATATTTGCTGAATTTCTGTCATCGCGATATGTATTTTGCTTTCCTTCCATAGAATAGCTTCCGTCTGGATAAGTCCCGTCTTTCACAAACTGGTCATTGAAGTAAATCTTTGTAGTCAAGACATTTTTGTCATATATCATGTCTACTGGCTGACCTGACGCCTTCTTGTTGGGAATAAACGTAGCTCTGTAAAAGTTCATGTTTAAATTACCATGTGTACTTACTTGCGTACCTTCTAACAAAGACTTCATTGTAATTGCTGGAGTTTGCGGATATTGCTTCCAGTCTAAAGTCACACTTGACGCTACTGATCCTGAACTAGTGCCTGAATTTGAGCTTGAACTTGAAGAAGATGAAGAAGAAGTCGAATTTGATCCAGTCACTGCTTTTGTAGCTTGATCAGTTGCTACATTTTTAGCAGCTTTCTTTAACATCCCACCTAACTGAGCGTGAGATACTGTATTGATTGCCAATGCCATGACTAGCAATCCGATTGTTTTTGTGTTTTTCATTATAATTAATATTAAAGTTAAAAAGTTCGACAATGTATGAATTAATTTAAACAAAAAACCCGAAAACTTGAGGAAATTTTCGGGTTAATCGCAACCAATTGGGGATTAGTTAATCGACATTGTCATGAAGAAACGAATTGTTTGAACGCAATTGAATGTCGTCGTTGCTATCCGTTCCTAAAGACGTACGAGACGTGTTATTTTCTTGCGGATTGGTATTGATATCAATCCCTAATCTTTTGTATGCTGGTTCTTTTTCAAACTCTTCCATGCGAGATGGATTGTTGTGGAATTTGTAATTGAAGTCTTTCAATTTTCTTCTTCTCTCGTCGGCTCTTACGCGCAACGTTTCTTCGATAGACATTTCCATTGGTGAAACGTCCTCAAATGCAGGAGAAAAATTAGAAACTTCATCTACCTTTTTCATGGTAATGTTCAATTCCTCTTCAACTGGTTCTGCAGCAATATTTTCGACAGGTTTAGAATTTAGAAGTTCATTTTCCAATTCCATATATTCTTCCAATGAATATTTGATGATCCCATTCTCATTTAGTTCCGTCATCGGAACCACTTGTACAGCTTGATTCACTTCGATGTTTTTGGTCTCATTGCTTAACTCAAAAAGAATCTTGTTTTCATCGACTTCCTCGACAGGTTTTGATATCGGTAAGTCAAAAGAGAAAGTCGCTTGCTCTTCTTTTACCTCAGTAGCATCAATTACTTTGATTTCGGTAATCTCAGAAACAACAGGTTTTGAAACTTCAAATTCGATTGGCTTTTCTGGCGAAACGATTTCAAAAGTAACGTCCAAATTTTTGATAAATTCAGAAATAACAATCAGTTCATTTTCATCTAATACCGGTTGACTCACTTCATCAACTGGCACTTCGTCATCGATCAATTCAAAAACGATTTTCTCGTCTGTAGTCGGCTTTTCTATTTCTAAGTCAACGTGAAAAGATGGAATAGCCTTATTGCTTAAATCATGCTCTAATTTATGTTCACCATCTAAAGAGTGGATAATTTTCTTCGGTTCTGTATTGACAATTTCGTTTTGTTGTTCAACATTAAAACCAGTAGCAATAATAGTTACTGCAATCGAATCGCCTAGCGTATCATCTTCACCAACTCCCATAATGATGTTGGCGTTAAAGCCCGCTTCGGTTTGAATATGATCGTTGATTTCTCCGATTTCGTCAATTGTAATTTCGTTAGATCCAGAAACGATAAGCAACAATACGTTTTTGGCTCCTGTAATTTTATTGTCATTTAAAAGCGGTGAATCTAAAGCGGCAATAATCGCTTCTTTTGCACGATTGTCTCCAATAGCAGTAGCTGAACCCATGATGGCTGTTCCGCTATTTGACAATACTGTTTTTGCATCTTTTAAATCGATGTTTTGTGTGTAGTGGTGCGTGATAACTTCAGCAATTCCGCGAGAGGCGGTCGCTAAAACTTCATCCGCTTTAGAGAACCCAGCTTTGAAGCCTAGGTTGCCATAAACTTCTCTCAGTTTGTTGTTGTTGATCACAATCAAAGAATCGACCTGCTTACGCAATTTCTCAACTCCCAGCAACGCTTGATCGGAACGAACTTTTCCTTCAAACTGGAATGGAATGGTTACGATACCTACAGTTAAAATGTCTCTTTCTTTTGCCAATTGTGCGATAACTGGAGCAGCACCTGTTCCTGTTCCACCGCCCATACCAGCAGTTATAAAGACCATTTTGGTATTGGTATCCAACATTTTTTCGATCTCGGCAATACTTTCAATAGCTGATTGTTGCCCCACTTCTGGATTAGCACCAGCGCCTAATCCTTCTGTAAGATGCATTCCCAATTGAATTTTATTAGGAACAGAACTATTTTGCAAAGCTTGTGCATCGGTGTTGCAAACGATAAAATCTACGCCTTTGATGCCTTGCTTAAACATGTGATTGATGGCATTACTTCCGCCGCCACCGACTCCAATTACTTTAATTACATTGGATTGATTTTTTGGTAAATCAAACGAAATGTTTCCAAAATCTGAGTTGCTTGTCATAATTTTTGGTTTTTGATATTCTTATTTTATTATTTGAGGCGTAAACCTTATTCTGCGTTATCTAAAAATTCTTTAATCTTGTCGACGTATTTATCAAAAAAGGAACGTCTAATTTTGGTTTCTGTTGATTCTGGCTTGACTGACGAGACTTCCACTTCAACCTTTACTTCTTCAACCACTTTTTCAAAAACTGGCTCTTCTGCTGGCTTCGGAATATCGAAAGGTTCAAAAGTTCTTTCTTGCTTAAACGTTACTTTCTCTGGCACCACGGTCGTTTCAAACCGCACCGCACTTTGGGTTTTGTTTTCGATGCTATTCATCACCAATCCAACAGCAGTCGCATATAATGGACTAGAGATTTCTTCATCAGAATTTCCAGCCAAGTGTTCGTTTGGATATCCGATTCTGGTATCCATTCCGGTGATATATTCTACCAGCTGTTTGATGTGTTTCAAATTCGCACCACCACCAGTCAATACAATTCCAGCAATTAATTTCTTACGTGGATCTTCGTGACCATAGGCTTTAATTTCTGTAAAAACTTGTTCAATAATTTCAACCACACGTGCATGAATGATTTTAGATAAGTTTTTTAAAGAAATTTCTTTTGGTTCTCTACCGCGTAATCCTGGAATTGAAACAATTTCGTTGTCTTTATTTTCACCTGGCCAAGCCAACCGCAGTATGTCTAATAATTCCATCTTTAAAAATGGCTAAATCAGTAGTTCCACCACCAATATCAATTAAAGCGACACCGGCTTCTTTCTCTTCTTGACTTAAAACAGCATCCGCAGAAGCCAATGGTTCTAAGGTTAATCCAGACAATTCAATTCCGGAACTTTGAATGCATCTTCCGACGTTGCGAATAGATGATGCTTGACCAACAACTACGTGGAAACTGCTTTCCAATCGACCACCGTACATTCCAATCGGTTCTTTGATGTCTGATTGTCCGTCAATCTTAAATTCTTGTGGCAAAACATGGATGATTTCTTCTCCAGGAAGCATTGCCAATTTATGAACTTGATTGATGAGCAAATCGATATCTTTCCCTCCAATTACTTCTTCCGCATTGCTTCGGCTGATATAGTCACTATGTTGAATGCTGCGAATATGTTGTCCTGCAATGCCCACCACAACATCTTTAATCTTGTATCCAGAATTGGTTTCTGCTTCAAGAATCGCTTGTTGAATAGAATGGATTGTTTGAGTGATGTTATTTACTACACCACGAGCAACGCCAAGACTTTTGGACTTTCCAACGCCCAAAATCTCTAACTTACCGTATTCGTTTTTCTTTCCAATCATGGCCACAATTTTCGTGGTTCCGATGTCAAGTCCTACTGCGATATTCTCTTTTTCCATATTCTATTATTTAGTGCAAACTACTTGTTGCGTAAATGTCAGATTAATTCTTTTATAACGAGATAATGTACTATCGACGCTTGTTTTTTGATAAAACGCTTTATAGTTTTGAAACTTGCGTTCTATATTGATGGCTTTACCAAACAGAATCTCATAATTGAAATTTCTATTCTGCATTTTTAAGCTTCCAACAGGCGAGATTTGAATTCCGATGATGTTTTTTTTCAAAAAATCATCCAGCCAAATGAATCGCAACAATTTGTTGAAATCGTCTTTATTTATGTTGTTAATATCCCCCGAAATTATTGGAACTCTTGCTGTAAATTCATCCGACAATGGCATTATATTTCCTTGATAGTCAATATAAAAAGAGCTTTCATCGTTGAACACTCTCGCGATTGGTGTTTTTTGTTTTACCATCGCTTTTAATACCCCATCTATGCTAACAAAAACCTCAGATTTTTCAATCATTGGGTTCGAATTGATAGACTTCTCCAATTGGTTCAAATCTAATTTATCTTTACGTATGCTTTGCGCGTCGGTTTTATTTTCTATTAACAATTTATTAACCGTTTCCTGTTTGATATATGGACTAGAATTGTCAACAAAAACCACTTCCGATTTAACCAATTTTCGTTTCTCATTTCGGATTGAAGTGAAGGAATACAAAAACACCATCAACGCGAACATCAGTATTAATCGAATATTTGACCATTTTAACCAACTCATGACAATGCTTCTTTAATGGATTTTACTAATTCTCCGATATCGCCTGCTCCAATGGTGACAATCACTTTTGCTTCACTTGATTTTATCGCAGTTATTAACTCTATTTTTGAAACCAATTTAACGTTTGGGTTGGTCATTTTAGAAAGCAACCATTGTGATGTTATGCCTTCCATTGGCAACTCTCTTGCGGGATAAATGTCTAGTAGCAGGATTTCATCAAAAGCAGACAAACTCTCCGCAAAACCATCGGCAAAATCTTTAGTTCTGCTGAACAAATGAGGTTGAAAAATCGCCAGTACTTTTCGATTCGGATAGAGCTCTCGAACGGCTTGATGCACCGCATTAATTTCAGTTGGATGATGCGCGTAATCATCTATAAAAACCAAGTCGTCTGTTTTAATTTGAAACGAAAATCGACGTCGAATTCCTCTGAAGGCCGCCAATGCCATTCGTATATCCTCGTTATCAATTCCGTATGTTTTTGCCATCGCAAGCGCCATTAACGCATTGGTTAAATTATGCTTTCCTGGCAAGCTAAACCGAAGATCTTTAATGATTTCCGATGGCGTTTGAACATCAAATAGGTATTCACTGTTTTCAATTCGAACATGAAATGCTTTGAAACTTGCTTCTTCGTTTACTGCAACCTCAATTCCTTGTAGATGAAGACCCTTTGCGATAAACAATTTGCTTTTGTCTTCGACTTTATCAGCAAACTCTTGGAAAGAAGCTTCGATGGATGCCTTATCGCCATAAATATCTAAATGATCCGCATCGGTAGAAGTGACGCATGCGATATTCGGATGCAGGTGTAAAAATGAGCGGTCAAATTCATCAGCTTCAACAACAGTAACTGTTTTGCCGTTTCCGATTAGATTAGAATCATAGTTTTCTACAATTCCACCGATAAAGGACGTCACGTCAACACCACTCTGATACAAAATATGTCCCAGAATACTTGACGTTGTGGTCTTGCCATGCGTTCCTGCAACTGCAAAACAAAACGTATCTTTCGTAATGATTCCGAGCACTTCTGCTCTTTTCTTGATTTGATAATCGCGTTCTATAAAGTAATTCCATTCAGAATGATGACTCGGAATAGCTGGCGTGATGATGACCAAAGTATTCTCTTGATAAAAATCGGTTGGGATTTTTTCGATAGCATCTTCAAAATGAATCTCAATACCACTTACCGCCAACTCTTTGGTCAGTTCGGTTTCGGTTTTGTCGTAGCCAGACACCTTCTTGCCTAAAGTTTTGAAATACCGTGCTAAGGCGCTCATTCCGATGCCTCCGATACCGATAAAATAGACGTTATGTATTTGGTTTAGGTTCATTTTTGAGTTGCTGAGATACTGAGTCTTGCTCGTTTTATACTTTGATTAATTTTATTATTTCTTCTACGATATCATTTGTTGCATTGGGTTTCGCCAATGTCTTGATGTTCTGGGAAAGCTCTTTTTGCAAGTTTTCATCGATTAACAAATTATTGAAAACCGTTTCAAATCTTTCCTCAAGTTCATTTTCTTTTAATAGGATTGCGCCTTTCTTGTCGACAATGGCTTGCGCATTCTTTGTTTGATGATCTTCGGCAACATTGGGCGACGGAATAAAAATGACTGGCTTGCCTACCAAACACAATTCTGAAACAGAAGATGCGCCCGCGCGAGAAATCACAAAATCTGCTGCCGCGTAGACCAGATCCATTTTGTCAATAAATGCTACCACTTGAACGTTTTCTCGATTATTAAATTGTTGGTATTCTTCGATATAAAACTTACCACATTGCCAAATGACCTGAACATCTTTTGACGACAAAAAATCGAGTTCTTTAGCAATGAGTTGGTTGATTCTCCTGGCGCCTAGACTTCCGCCAAGCACTAAAAGGGTTTTCTTTTTGGGGTTCAATTTGAAATAGGCAATTGCTTCGATTCTTTTGCTATCAATAGCGATTAGATCTTGACGCACTGGATTTCCGGTAAGTCTAATTTTCTCTTTTGGAAAAAAGCGATCGAGATTTTCATATGCCACACAAATCGAGTTGGCTTTTTTACTCAATAATTTATTGGTGATGCCAGGATACGAATTTTGTTCTTGAATCACTGTTGGAATTCCTGCGCTATTTGCCATTTGCAACAACGGTCCACTAGCAAATCCGCCAGTTCCAATCACTACATTCGGTTTAAATTGTTTGATGATGGCTCTTGATTTTGCTAAACTACTCACCAATTTGAAAGGAAACATCGCATTGTCAATCGTTAACTTTCTTTGTAAACCTGCAATCCAAAGTCCTTTGATATCGTAACCCGCTTGAGGCACTTTTTGCATTTCCATTTTATCTTGCGCACCGACGAATAGGAATTCTGCGTCGGGAAACCGCGACTTCAATTCATTCGCAATAGCAATCGCCGGGTAGATATGTCCACCAGTCCCGCCGCCGCTTAATATGAATTTTAGTTTTGTCATTTTTTTAGATAAAATAGACAAGAAGCAAGAAGCAAGATGTTACTTTGGATTCTCTATTCTTTCTCTATTTTATGAGTTTCTTGGTTCTTGACTCTTGATTCTTTTCTCTCTTTATTTTTTATTTAGAACAGCGTTCATCGGGTTGGTTTTATCTTCTATGGAATAACTTTCTGTTTTCTCGGCAGCTTCTATTTCTTTTAATGCTGCTTCCGCTTTTTCTTCCCGTTCGATTTGCGCGTCGATCATGCGTTTGAGCGTGGCTTCGCGTTGTTCCTTTTCGTTGAGTTCAGCGGCAATTTCTTCTTCTTTTTTGGTGACACCGATAATAATTCCGAGCGCGATGCAGGTCATCCAGATGGAGCTTCCTCCGCTGCTAATTAAAGGTAGCGTCTGTCCTGTTACCGGTAATAACTCAACCGCCACCGCCATATTAATTAATGCCTGAAAGACAATTGGAAATCCAAGACCAACGACGACTAATTTTCCGAACAACGAATTGGCTTTGTGTGCCGCGACTATAAATCGGAAGAACAACAACATGTACAATCCCAAGATGGTTAATCCGCCGATTAAACCGTATTCTTCGACGATGATTGCGTAAATAAAATCGGATGAGGATTGCGGAAGGAAATTTTTCTGAACACTTTTTCCTGGACCTAAACCTTGAATTCCGCCAGAAGCAATGGCGATTTTGGCTTTTTCAATTTGATAATCGTCTTCGTCTGGTTTGTCGGTGGTGAAATTCTCGAATCGACTTTCCCATGTTTTAACACGGCTAAAGAAAGAAGCATCTGGAAAAACTTTACTCACCAATATGAAAAAGGTCAAAGCTAAAATTCCAGCGCCTATAATAACTGCGATATACTTTAGTGGATATTGCCCAATAAAAGCAAGCATCAATACCATGGAGAACATCAATGCTGCCGTAGAGAAATTGGCGGGTAGGATAAACATTAAAGTCGTAAAAACCGGCAACCACAATTCCCACAAAGAATTTTTTAGCGTAATGGGAGTTTCTCTTTTTTTCGATAAATATCTAGCCACGAAAATCATCAAGACTATAAAGGCGAGCGTCGAGGTTTGAAAGGTGATTCCGATGAATGGCACTTGAATCCATCGGCTGGCATTGGCTCCTGCGATAACGGTTCCTTTTACTAAAGTATAAGCAAGCAATAGCCCAAACGACTGGCAAAGCCACTATAGAAATCGCTCTGAAATAATGATACGGCACTTTATGAATCCAGTAAATAATCATAAAACCGATACAAATATGTGCGAAATGTTTGACCAGATAACCCAAAGTATTTCCGGTACCGTGACCCATATAAGCCAAGTTGCTACTGGCACTAAAAACTGGCATAAACGAAAACAAGGCTAATAAGGCCACGAATGTCCAGATTACTTTGTCTCCTTTTAGGTTTTTGATGAGTTGTAGCATTGTCGATGGTTGTACGTTGTATGTTATATGTTGTCAGTTGTTGGTCTTGTCTCTTTCAGCGAAGCGGTCTTTCTTCTTTTCTCTTTTCTATTGTTAACTGTATCTCCGTCTTTACCGTAAACCCTAGCCCTGATAGTAGCGGTTATCCTTTTGCGCCGGCGTTCGGCGTGAAAGATAGGAGCGCATAGCAGGTTCCCGGCTTCTACAAATTCTTCACCGCGTACTTGAACTGATTGCCTCTGTCTTCATAGTTTTCGAACAAATCGAAACTCGCGCAGGCAGGAGACAGCAACACAGTATCGCCTTTTTCGGCAAGACGTTGCGCCATCTTTACCGCATCGTTCATCGAATCGACCTCGATCATTACGTCGACTACGTTTCCGAATGCATCAATTATTTTCTTGTTGTCGACACCTAGGCAGACAATTGCTTTTACTTTTTCGTGCACGAGCGACATCAATTCGGAATAATCGTTTCCTTTATCGACACCACCGACAATCCAAACGGTTGGTCCGGTCATACTATCAAGGGCAAAAAAAGTTGCATTGACATTGGTCGCTTTGGAGTCGTTGATGTACTGCACATTTTGAATTTTGAGCACCTTTTCTAGACGATGTTCTACGCCTTGAAAATTAGATAGACTTTCTCTAATGGTTTCCTTGCGAATCTTCATCAGTTGGGCTACCGAGGTTGCTGCCATGGCATTTTTCATATTGTGCTTTCCTTCGAGCGCAATATATTCGGTCTCCATGATAAATTCTTCTTCGTTGATAATTACTTCCATTTTGTTGTCTTTTAGATAGGCTCCTTTTTGAAACGTTTTGGTGATTGAAAAAGGAATTAATTGAGCATTAGTTTTGTTTTGTTTTAACCAGTTTGCGATGGCTTCGTCATCGGCGTCGTAGATGAAATAATCATCTGCGGTTTGATTCATTGTAATTCTAAATTTTGAAGCGATATAATTTTCATACTTATATTCATATCGATCTAAATGATCTGGGCTGATATTGGCGAGTATCGCGATATGTGGCTTATAGTTGATGATTCCGTCTAATTGGAAACTACTTAATTCGAGTACATAATAATCGAAGTTGTTTTCCGCCACTTGCCATGCAAAGCTCTTTCCGATGTTTCCTCCTAATCCGACATTCAAACCACCGGACTTCAGCAGATGATAGGTGAGCATTGTTGTCGTGGTTTTGCCGTTACTTCCGGTGATTCCGATGGTGATTGCTTTGGTGAAAGGCGCCGCAAATTCTATTTCAGAGATTACGGGGATTTGCTTTTCATGGAGCTTTTTAACGATTGGAGACTTATCTGGAATTCCGGGGCTTTTCATGACCACATCGGCATTTAGAATCTTCGCTTCGGTGTGGGTTTCTTCTTCCCATCCGATGTCATTATTGATAAGAACGTCTTTATAATTTTGTTTTATTTTTCCGAAATCAGACACGAAAACCTCGTAGCCTTCTTTCTTTCCGAGTATGGCTGTCCCTACTCCACTTTCCCCGCCACCGAGTACGACCAATCGTTGCATTTATCTTAATTTTAATGTCACTATGGATAGAATGGCGAGTATAATTCCGACAATCCAAAACCGCGTTACAATTTTACTTTCGTGATAACCTTTCTTTTGGTAGTGATGATGTAAAGGCGACATGAGGAAAATTCTTCGTCCTTCGCCGAAACGTTTTTTGGTGTATTTGAAATAGCTAACTTGGAGCACCACGGAGAAATTTTCGACTAAGAAAATTCCGCACAATAGCGGAATCAAAAGTTCCTTGCGTACTGAAATGGCTAAAACTGCAATCACACCTCCAATTGTTAAACTTCCGGTATCACCCATAAATACGGTTGCTGGATAAGAATTATACCAAAGAAAACCAACGAGGGCTCCAGCGAAAGCGGCAATAAAAACCGTCATTTCTCCCGAGTTGGGGATATACATAATATTGAGATAGCTCGAGAAAATGATGTTACCCGAAACAAAAGTGAAAATCCCTAAAGCGACTACAGATATGGCGGAGGTTCCGGCGGCAAGTCCATCGATGCCATCTGTGAGATTGGCTCCATTAGAAACTGCAGTAATAATGAAAATGACAATGGGGATAAACACCAACCACGCCCAATTTTCGTAGCCTTCGCCTGTCCATGCCAATAATTCTGCGTAATCAAATTCATTATTTTTGAAGAACGGAATGGTTGTCGCGGTCGATTTTTCTTCGACTGCCATTGGTGCAATCACATTTTCCTTTTGGTTGATTGTGATGGTTTTGTTGGAGTCATTTCTTAGTGTTACTCCCGGATGCAAATACAAAACAGCACCTACGATTAATCCCAAACCAATCTGACCAATGACTTTAAAAATCCCTTTTAAACCTTGTTTGTCTTTTTTGAAAATTTTGATGTAATCATCTATAAATCCGATAGTTCCCATCCATAAGGTCGTAACTATCAGCAAAATGATATAGATGTTATTCAATTTTGTAAAAAGGAATACCGGAATTAATGTTGCAATAATGATAATCAGTCCACCCATGGTTGGTGTTCCTGCTTTTTCATTTTGTCCTTCTAAACCTAATTCGCGAACGGTTTCTCCCACCTGTTGATTTCTAAGAAAAGCAATAATTCGCTTTCCATAAATAGTTGAAATCATCAACGATAGAATGACCGCCAAAGCTGAGCGAAAAGTAATGTATTGAAATACCCCAGTTCCAGGAATATTAAGTGTTTTGTCGAGGTATTCAAATAAGTAGTATAACATAAATTCCAATATTTAAAATTCCAAATTCCAACCATTGGGACTTGGAATTTGATTATTCGGCTATTTCCCCAGTTGCATTAATAATTCCTTTACAATTTGCATATCGTCAAAATCGTAGCGAACGCCATTAATTTCTTGATACGTTTCGTGTCCCTTTCCAGCTATCAGAATGATATCGTTTGGTTGTGCTAATTGGCAAGCGGTTTTGATGGCTTGCTTCCTGTCGGTAATGGAAACCGCTTTTTTGAAATTTTGCGGTTCAACTCCTTTTTCCATTTCCGCAATTATTACCTCAGGATCTTCTGTTCTTGGATTATCCGACGTGATGATGACCTTATCACTTAATGTCGTTGCGATATTCGCCATGATTGGACGTTTGGTTTTATCTCTGTCACCGCCGCAACCCACAATGGTAATGAGTTGTTCGTTTTTAGTTCGGATATCGTTGATGGTTTTGAGTACATTTTCAAGCGCATCGGGTGTGTGTGCATAATCAACAATTGCAGTAATCTTCTCGTTGGATACGATATATTGAAAACGTCCAGAAACACTTTCTAATTCAGACAGCAGTCGCAGTACTTCAAAGGAATCAAGACCCAATTCAACTGCCGTTCCATAAATGGCGAGTAAATTATACGCATTGAAAGTTCCGATTAGTCTTACCCAAACCTCATTGTCATTAATCTTCATCAACAATCCTGACATTTGACTTTCTAATATCTGTGCTTTGTAATTTGCATATGATTTTAGTGCGTAAGTCAATTTTCGTGATACGGTATTTTGCATCATTACAATTCCGTTCTTATCATCAATGTTGACCAAAGAAAAAGCAGATTTAGGAAGGTGATCAAAAAACGATTTCTTCACATCGCGGTATTCCGCGAAAGTTGGATGATAATCGAGGTGATCGTGTGATAAGTTCGTGAAAACACCGCCTTCGAATTGTAATGCTTCTGTTCTTTGCTGGTGGATGCCATGTGAACTCACTTCCATAAAACAATGAGTCACACCGCTGTCAACCATTTCTCTCAAATACTTGTTGATGGTAATTGAATCTGGTGTGGTATGAGTTGCCTTATATTCAATAGTATCTACCATGATTTTTACGGTAGAAAGCAAACCTACTTGATATCCTGCTTTTTGAAATAATTGGTATAGTAAGGACGCTATGGTTGTTTTTCCATTAGTCCCTGTAATGCCAACTAATTTCAATGAATGCGATGGATTTCCGTAGAAATTGGCCGCAATAAATGCGAGTGCTTTGTTGGTGTCTATTACTTGAATATAAGTGATTCCTTCTACAATTTTAGCTGGAAAAGTGTCGCAAACTATCGCTATTGCTCCTTGATGAATGGCTTTATCAATAAAATCATGACCATTAGATTGCGTACCCCGAATAGCAATAAACAAATCGTTTGATCCAATTTTTCTTGAATCAAAGTCGATGGCATTAATAGCAATATCTGTAGCGCCTTTAACTGCTTCAATGCTTACTTTGTATACTATTTCTTTTAAGACAATCACGATAATTCGAGTATTATTGTTGTTTTTTTATTGAAAGGTTGTCCGGGTTGGATTGACTGAGATTTGACTTTTCCAGTACCCTTAACTTTTATATTTAACCCTAAATTTCCAAGCAATGCAATTGCATCCATCCCAGACATTCCTCTCACATTTGGTATAAAACTTTGTTTTTTTTGTGCTTTTGTATAATACGAGGTATAATTCTCTTCTTGCTTTGTGTTCTTCTTGTTCAAATTTTTGATTTCGTTTGTAGAAGGCACATCCGTAAATATTTTTTGCGCGATTCTTTTGAAAACCGGACCTGCTACGTCCGCACCGTAATAATTATTGTTTGAAGTATTGGGTTCGTGAACCACCACTATACACGAATATTTGGGAGATTCTGCCGGAAAGTAACCTACAAATGAAGAAATGTAGTGCTTTTCAATACCGCCATTTTTCGCATAATTCGCTTGCGCGGTACCTGTTTTTCCAGCCATGGAAAAGTCTTTGGAATAGAGTTTAGATCCCGTTCCTTTCTTCACTACATTTTGTAAAACGTCTCTAACTTTAAGTAAGGTTTCGTTCGAGCATACTCTTGGATTGATTACTTCGGTGTTAAATTTTTTGATGGTTTTGTTCCATTCTTTTATTTCAGAAACAAATTGAGGTTTAACCATCACACCGTTGTTGGCGACAGCATTGTAGTAAGTCAGTGTTTGTAGAGGAGTGATAGAAACGCCATATCCAAATGCCATCCATGGTAAAGAAATAGCGCTCCAGTTTTTATCTCCAGGTTGCGGAATATAGGGTATTCCCTCACCCTTGATTGGAAGACCAAGTGGTTTATTTAATCCGTAGGAATTGAGATGATTGACAAATTGAGCCGGGTCATTTTTATAGTTATTGTATACTGCTTGCACCATAACCGTATTGGAAGAAACCTCAAATCCGCGTGCGAGTGAAATTTTGCCATAGCCGCCTTCATGCGAATCTCGAACTTTCTTACCTGAATAAATGATAGTTCCACCTTGGCTATCGAAAACAGCGCTGGTATCGACTTTCTTATCTTCTAACAAAGTCATCAAATCTGCCAATTTGTAGGTTGAGCCTGGCTCATGCGATTCTGCTATCGCGTAATTAGTAGTCTCAAAGTACGTACTGTCTTCTGCTTTATTTGCGCTTTCTGGATTTTTTCCAAGATTAGATATGGCTTTGATTTTGCCTGTTTTTGTTTCCATCACCACCACACAACCGTGATCTGCGTTAAAGGCACGAAGTTGTTTAAGCAAAGCATGGTGGGCAATATCTTGAATATAAACATCGATGGTTGATATCACGTCGTAACCGTCTTGAGGATCTACTTCATTGACATCGCGTATGGGTTTCCACTGACCTTTGGCAATTTTTTGTTTTAGGATTTTACCATCTTTACCGTTGAGATATTTTCTAAAAGCCCATTCGATACCTTTACCGTCCTTCTCTCCGCTGGGAGTAACTCTTTCGTAACCGATTGTTCTTTCCGCGATCTTACCAATGGGATGTTCACGAACGGTCTTTTGCTCCGTGATGATGCCGCCTTTGTATGCACCTAAGTTGAATAATGGAAAACTTTTGATTTTCATATACTGCGTATAACTTAAGTCACGAGCCACTAGGAAGTATCGGTTGTTATTTGCTCGGGCTTTTCTCAAGTCAGATTGAAAAGTGCTACTGGGTTTTCTTAACAGCAATCCCAAAGAATCGGCAAGTGATTTTACATTTTTTTCGAACGCTTCACTTTTAGGCGCAACAGCATCAAAACGGATGGTGTATTTTGGAATCGACGTTGCTAATAAACTTCCATCTGCAGAATATACATTTCCTTTATTGGCAGGAATTACAAAATTTCGCACCGTTCTTTCTTTTGCTAATTTGCGATAGTAGTCGCCTTCCACCCATTGAATGTTTGTTAGCTTGAAAGTAATTGCAATTGCCATGAGAAACATCGCAAAAGCAACCATATACATACGATAAGAAATATATTTATCTTCTACTGCCATATTCTTTTTAACAAACTTTTTTCCTCTTCTTTTTTTACTTTAATTTTAGTTGGCGGCACTGATGATGGATAGATTTGTTTTGCTTCCATTTTTTCCGACACGGTCGATTCCATTCTCAGCTTCATCAATTCAGAACGACGGTCAACAAATTCTGACCGCAGCTCTTTTACTTCACCAGTTAATGCAATGATTTTAAATACTTTCTGCTCATAGCGCTGTGTATTAGCAATCATGATAATTGCCAGCAAAATCAAGAATACGATAAACCGCCAATTCTTGGCTGCATTGGCTTCCTCGTTGATTAAGAACCGTGCTTTTAAAATGCTATAAACACCGTTTTTCATACTTACAATTTTTCTGCAATTCTCAACTTGGCACTTCTAGCTCTATTGTTTATCTTAATTTCGTTAGCATCTGGAACAATTAATTTCCCTATTGTCTTGAATGGAACGGAATAGTTTCCGAAAAAATCTCGCTCTGGCTCTCCTTCAAACATCCCATTCTTGATATATCGTTTAACCAATCGGTCTTCTAGTGAATGATAGGAAATGACACTCAATCTTCCACCTGTATTCAAAACTTCCAAAGATTGTTCGAGAAACTCTTTCAACACTTCCATCTCTTGATTGACCTCGATTCTTATCGCTTGGTACATTTGCGCCAGTATTTTATGGCTTTTGTGTGCTGGTAAAATCGACCTAAAACAATTTTTAGCTGTTCCGTATTCCTAATCGGTGTATTTTCTCTAGCTTCGATAATCACTCTGGCAATCGCTGGTGCGTTTTTTAGTTCACCATAATCAAGAAATACTCGTTTTAGATTTTCAGCATCATATTCATTGACTACACGGAAAGCATTTAGGTCGTTTTTTTGACTCATTCTCATGTCAAGCTCAGCATCAAAACGAGTAGAAAAACCACGTTCACCTTTATCAAATTGATGTGATGAAACGCCTAAATCTGCCAGAATTCCATCCACTTTTTGAATTCCGTGAAATCGTAAAAAACGTTTTAAGTATCTGAAATTTTCATTGATCAACACAAATCGCTCATCTATTATGCTATTCGCTAAAGCATCTTCATCTTGATCAAAAGCAAACAATTTTCCGTTTGAACCCAATCGATTTAGAATTTCCCTAGAATGTCCGCCGCCGCCAAATGTCACATCAACATAAATCCCGTCTGGCTTGATGTTTAGACCATCGACAGAAGCATGAAGCAGAACTGGATTATGATATTCCATTAGCATCATCATTAACATTTCCCATTACATCTTCTGCCAAATCGGCAAAATCAATTACAGAATCATCTATTGCTTTTTCGTATAAATCTTTATCCCAGATCTCCACGATATTCACTGCAGAAGACAGCACCACATCCTTGGATATTTGAGAGAACACCACTAAATCTTTTGGAATTAACAATCGACCAAGAGCGTCGATTTCTACCACTTTAACACCCGCAGTGAACCTCCGGATGAAATCATTGTTCTTTTTCACAAAACGATTGAGCTTATTGATTTTTTCCATCATCAAGTTCCATTCGTTCATTGGATACAATTCGAGACAAGGTTGAAAAACAGAACGCTTCAAGACAAATCCGTCTTGAAGAGCAATCGACAACTGCTTTTTCAAAGGTGCTGGAATCAGCAACCTCCCTTTAGCATCGACTTTGCATTCATATGTTCCAACAATTGAATTCAAAAAAGTGGCTTTAAAATGTTTAGGAGCAAAAATATAAAAATAATTACCACAATTTACCACAAACTACCACTTTGTTGATAAGTTTTACCACTTTGTGCCTTTTTCCTCTGCTTGCGGACTTTTTTAGCACAACAACTTCTTTAGCAAAACATTAGAAAAGTATTGTCATTCAAAAGTCTGTTGTTAAAAAAATAGGAATGTATCGAAATGCCGCCCATGATATTACTAAAACCCACCAATGACTTTTTTGGTCCTAAAAACAGATGAAGCGTTTCTTTTAATCTATAAAATCCTATATTTGTGCCGCAAGAAATAGCAATAAAAACGATGAATTCTATTTTAAAAAAGGAAGGAAAGTACACGTATTACGAAGCAGGAGAAGGAACGCCAATTGTTATTCTTCACGGTCTCATGGGTGGTTTGAGCAACTTTGATGGCGTTGCAAATTACTTCCCTTTACACGGATATAAAGTTGTTATCCCTGAACTTCCCATATATACTCAGAATATCTTAAAGACCAACGTGAAGGCTTTTGCTAAATATGTAAAGGATTTTATCACCTTTAAAGGATTTGATCGGGTGATTCTGTTAGGAAATTCTTTAGGCGGTCATATTGCTTTGTACCATACTAAAATGTATCCGGAAAAAATGCTTGGACTTGTAATTACTGGCAGTTCGGGATTGTACGAAAGTGCGATGGGCGACAGCTATCCGAGACGAGGGGATTATGACTATATTCAGAAAAAAGCGGAAGCTGTTTTTTACGATCCTAAAATCGCAACGAAAGAAATTGTTGATGAAGTTTATTCGATGGCGAACGATCGCATCAAACTAATTAAGACTTTGACCATTGCGAAAAGTGCCATTCGTCATAATATGGCAAAGGATTTACCTAAAATGCACGTCCCAACTTGTATTATTTGGGGTAAAAACGACAATGTCACGCCACCGGAAGTCGCAGAAGAATTCCACAAACTACTCCCTCATTCATCCCTTTATTGGATTGACAAATGTGGACATGCTGCGATGATGGAACATCCAGATGAATTCAATGTCTTGATGCATCAGTGGTTGAAAGAACAAAAACTATAAATGTCATTATCGCTTGACAAGCTAATTAACTATATTACATGCTTTTGCTTGTTTTAGTTACCTTTGGCAAAATTAACTCCACTCATGAAAATTACCACTGCCGAATTTATTATCAGCAATTCTGAAGTAGCCAAATGTCCGAAAGATATTTTGCCAGAATACGCTTTTATTGGTCGTTCAAATGTTGGTAAATCTTCATTGATCAACATGCTAACCAATCATAAAAACTTAGCAAAAACTTCGGGAAGACCAGGAAAAACACAATTAATCAATCATTTTAAGATTAACAATAATTGGTTTTTAGTCGATTTACCGGGCTATGGTTATGCAAAAGTATCTAAGAAAACAAAATCGGTTTTTCAGCAATTTATTACCGATTATTTTGAAAAACGAGAACAATTGGTTTGTGCCTTTGTACTCATCGATATTCGACACGAAGCCCAAAACATCGATTTAGAGTTTATGGAGTTTATGGGCGAAAGTGAAATCCCGTTTTGCATCATTTTCACCAAAGCCGACAAAATTAGCAAAGTAAAAATTCAATCGCATATTGCTGCGTACTCGAAGCAAATGCTAGCAAACAATTGGGCGGAAATGCCTCCTTATTTTGTCACCTCAGCGACTGAAAGCACAGGTAAAGAAGAATTACTTTCTTATATTGAGGAAATCAATCAGGACGTTTTTAAGAACAATAGCGAATTCTAGTAGGCGCGGAAGTGCTTTGTTATTTCAACTCTAATTTCTCGGCAAAATAATCACAAAAATCTTTCATAGTTGCGGTCATTTTTTCATCGCCAGTTGCACGTTGAAAGGTTTCCGACATCGCTACTAGCGTTTGATGAAAAAACAACTTCATTTCATCTACTGGCATTTCTTTAGTCCAAAGGTCGATTCGTAATGTTTCTTTAGCTTTGCTATCCCAAATAGAGAGCATCATCGCTTTGGCTTCTTCTGCGTCGACACCGCCATCTTGTGCGGTCCAGGTGAGTTTTTCCGGAACTCTATTTTCGTCTAATTCGACTAAGAACTTTATTTCAGAGGTCATTGTTTTTGACATTATTTCTTGGGTTTGTATTTTGATTTTTCGAAAATTTCTTTCGCGTCCATTTTCAGAAAGTCATTGAGTGAAACTTTATTGTTTTCCATAAATGAACGGGCGATTTGCCAGCCCATCCAAGTTCCTATTCTTCCAGGTGTTTCGTTGTCAATTTCGAGATAGAACTTTGAAAATGGCGCGGGATTGATAAAACGAGGAATTAATTTTTGATCGCTATCATACAACATTTTGTTTTCTATAAAATAACGCCAGATATAGCTTTCGTTTTCTTGACACCACATTAATTGTTCTTTCGTATATCCAATCTTATCGGCATCTGAAGTTTCTGGAAGCAGTTGATCTTTGAGGTACAATTCCTTTCCTACATAAATCATTTGCGATAGAAATGTAAGATCATTTGGCGGCGCCACTTTTGTTTTGGCAAAGCAAGAAGCAATATCTGGTAAGATTTGATTGGATTCAAAGTTTTGGGTAATGTATGCCGGAAACTCGTAAAAGCGATGTTTGCTTCCGAGGTAAAGTTCAAGAGAGATGATGAGCATTTCTTTGGTGTAAATTACTTTGTTATGGTAATCCATTTCGGAAATGACTGTATACACTTTAGGCATTTTTGTTTCCGGGAAATAGTATTTGATATGTTTAAAAAGATCTTCTATTTCGGCGGTTTTACCATCGAAGTTGGCATATAGTTTCTCTACTTCGGTGTACAACTCGCGCCATTGTGGATGCTGCATCTTCTCTAACCAAACACTGTCGTCATTTCCTGCAGGAAAAAAGAATGGATAATCTTGTTTGAGCTTAGGCAAATCTTGCGGCGCAGTTTCAAAAAAAGCCTTATCAAAACGATTAACCTTGATTTGAACTGGAATTTCCTCAACCGCTTTCTCGATTTTAGTTTTCTTGTCACAAGAAAAAAATAAGAAAAAACTTAAAATTAATGGTAAAACAACGATTGGTTTCATATAGTGTACGTAATTTAGCCCTGATGGCAGCGGCATCCTTTTTTGCTTAGAAAAAATCCTGTCTCCCACGCTATAATTGCTTAGCAAAAAAGATATAGCGGACAGCAGGAAATAGCTCCCAATAATTATTATTTTTGCAAAGATACCTTTTGGTTTATAAAATTCTTGAAAATTATGGCGAAAAAAAGTAGCATTGATGCTGAAAAAGTCAACTTGCACATCGTAAACTGGTTAAGAAATTACGCTAAAAACGCAAAAGTGAACGGATTTGTTGTGGGCGTTTCTGGCGGTATCGATTCTGCCGTCACCTCAACGTTATGTGCGCAAACTGGATTGAAAGTACTTTGTGTGGAGATGCCAATTCATCAGGTACAGCATCAGGTGTATCGTGGAAAGGAACATATTGCACAATTAAAGGAACGTTTTGCAAATGTGAGTAGTGTGGAAGCTGATTTATCCTCGGTTTTTGAGGATTTCAAGAAGCAAGTTCCAACAAGTCCCGATGAATCTAAATTGCATTTGGCTTTGGCCAATTCTCGAGCGCGATTACGGATGACGACTTTGTATTACTTTGCCGGAATTCACGGCCTTTTAGTGGCGGGAACAGGCAATAAAGTTGAAGATTTTGGCGTCGGATTTTACACCAAGTATGGCGACGGCGGCGTTGATTTGAGTCCAATTGCAGACTTGATGAAGTCAGATGTATTTGCATTGGGTCACTATTTAAAAGTTCCTGAATCAATCTTGAATGCTCCGCCAACAGACGGTTTGTTTGGCGATGACCGAACTGATGAAGATCAATTGGGTGCCACTTATGACGAACTAGAATGGGCTATGTCAGAAGATGAGAAAGGTAAGTGTGCAGATGATTTTGAAGGTCGAGAAAAAGAAGTGTTTGCCATTTATAAACGCTTAAATACGTTTAATCAGCACAAAATGAATCCAATACCAGTTTGCTTAGTTCAACGGAATTAATGGTACTTTATCTAAAATTTTTGAGGCATTAAGTTTTTTTTAACTAAATTTATCCATTCTTAAAATACTTAATTCATAAATCAATACCACTATGATTAAAGTTTGTTTGGCAGATAACTATCCTGTTGTGCATTTTGGAATCAAATCTTACTTTAAAGATCACTCAGAAATCGCAATTGTTTCTAATGTAGGTAATTTTTCGATGGTGAAAGATGTACTTTATACGAAAGAAATAGACGTTTTAGTTTTGGATTTGGATTTAGATGGATTGTCTAGTATTTATGAATTGAAGGCGATTATTAGGAATTATACCAAGACGAAAGTGATTGTTTTTAGCAGTTATTCTGAACAAATTTATGCGCCCAATGCGATTAAAGCTGGTGTTGCAGGTTATGTCCACAAAACCGCCAAGATTGAAACTTTAGGTGTTGCGATCATACGCGTATTCCAAGGTCAAACGATTCTGAATGACACAATCAAGAAAAATCTAGCATTGATTGCCAAACAAAACAAAAGTGAAAGATTGTATCGAAAACTTTCTAATCGTGAAATTGAGGTCTTGCGTTATTTAAGTAGTGGAAAGAAGAACAATGAAATTTCTTCCATTTTAGGATTGAATGAAAAAACGATTAGTACCTATAAATTGCGATTGCTCACAAAACTGAATGTTACGAATTTGGTTGATTTAGTGAATAAAGCAAAAACGTTAGAAATCGTCTAACTATAACGAGACAATACTCTTCCTAGTTTTTTTGAAAACGAATTGATCAATCCGTTGTAATCCATGGTCATTCGTAAGTGTTCCGAATTGTCTTCCTCTAGTTCTTTTGAAACAGAGTGTTTTAGTTCCTCGATTAATTGACCCACCAGAAACCATCGAATACTTAAAATTGTTTCTGAAACGTATTGTGCTGTAGTAACCTCTTTCATTTTTACAAATACGTTTCTTCCTTCCCAATTACTGAGTTCGTTGAGTTCATTTTCCATGATAATGTTGGTCACTTCTTGTGCGAATTCCGGTGAAAGATTCATCAAGTACTCTTCTAAGTTGAAGGTTTCGTTCTGCAGGAAATACTGGATGATATGATTGTAAATCCCTAAAAACATTGGATTAGCTAGTTCAATTTCGTCTTCTTGTAAACTCAGGTAAATTCTTTGAAAAACTTTATACTCTTTTCTTTCAAATACTTCTTCTAGTTCGCCTTCGTTATTTGCTTTCAGAATGACATCTTCAAATTCTTCCGACTTATCGCCGTAAAGCAAAAGGATTTCAATAATTTTTCGTTCCAATTCATGAGTACGTCTACCTTTTGAACAGCAATTGGATTTTCGTTCTTGACAACCTCAAATGCTTTCTGTTCTTGTTTTAATTTTTTGCCTGCTTCTGAAATGTCTTTTTGTACTAATTGCGCCAGGGTATTGACTAAAACTTGCTCAGATATATCCATGATTCGGGAACACTCTTGAATATAGATTTCTCTTTTGATTCGGTCTGGTATTTTAGAAATACTTGTAACCATATCTCGAATCAAATCGGCTTTCTTGATAGGGTCATTTTGGGCTTCATTCATGAGTAATGAAGCTTTAAACTGGATAAAATCTCTGGCATTTTCCTCTAAATACAAGACCAAATCTTCATAAGAAGTTTTCTTGGCAAAACTATCCGGATCTTCACCTTCGGGGAAAGTACAAACGCGGACGTTCATGCCTTCTTCAAGAATCAAGTCGATTCCGCGAATAGAAGCGCGCAATCCTGCTGCGTCGCCGTCGTATAGAACGGTAATGTTTTTAGTCAGTCGATTGATCAATCGGATTTGATCTGGAGTCAGCGCTGTTCCTGAAGATGCGACCACATTTTCGATTCCGGCTTGGTGAAATTGAATAACATCTGTGTAACCTTCCACTAAGAAGCAATTGTTTTGTTTGGCAATGGCTTGTTTGGCGTAATAAATTCCATAAAGCACTTTGCTTTTGTGGTAAATTTCACTTTCAGGCGAATTGACATATTTGGCGGCTTTCTTATCATTGGTTAGAATTCGACCTCCGAAGCCTAATATTCTGCCGGACATACTGTGAATAGGAAACATCACGCGACCTCTAAAACGATCAATCAAACGTTCTTCTTTGACAATCGTCAGTCCAGTGCTTTCGAGGAATTCTAGCTTAAATCCTTTTCCTAATGCTTCTTTTGAAAAAGCGTCCCATTGTTCGGGAGAATATCCTAAAGCGAACTTTTTGATGGTTTCGTTGGTAAAACCTCTTTCCTTAAAATAGGAATAACCGATGGCTTTTCCTTCTTCTGAATTTAAGAGTGTGTCTTGAAAATAATTCTTGGCAAACTCCGATACCAAAAACATACTTTCCTTAATATCTGTATTGGCCTTTTCTTCTTGCGTTTGCTCGGTTTCTTCCAGCTCAATATTGTATTTTCGGGCCAAATAGCGAATCGCTTCTGGATACGTAAAATGTTCGTGCTCCATCAAGAACGCTACTGCATTTCCGCCTTTTCCAGAACTAAAATCTTTCCAGATTTGTTTGACGGGTGACACCATAAATGATGGTGAACGTTCATCCGAGAATGGACTTAATCCTTTGAAGTTACTTCCAGCTCGTTTGAGTTGCACAAAATCACCAATCACCTCTTCAACGCGAGCGGTTTCGAAAACGGTATCTATGGATGATTTTGAGATCAAGCTTGTTGAAATTTGAAATTCAGGAAAGCGTCAAAGTTAGGAATTTTTTGTTGGTTTTGGTCAATGGTTTTTGGTAAGATGTAACCCTAGCCCTGATTGCTTCGCCAGTTCGCTGCGCTCGTGTGCAGCGGTATCTTTTTGCGCCGTTGTTTACTTCGTCAGTTCGCTCCGCTCGTGTGGCGCAAAAAATTTAGCGGATAGCAGGTTCCCGGCTCCTAATAAAAAAAGCACCTCTTTCGAAGTGCTTCTTTGACATATAAACAAGGTTGAACATTTTAGTTGAAATCGAATCGGAGTCCAAGGGAAACATTGTTCTGATCTACTACATTGTGCCTAAATAATGGACTCAAATCATACTTGGCATACAAACTCACTGCTTGATAACCTACATAGACGCTGGCGCCGTAGATAAAATCATTGACATTGAAATCGCCTTTTGTTTTTTGTCGGACATCGTTGCCGTTTTCATCTTCGTAACATAAAATTTGTTTGGATTTGATGTTACCGCCGACATAACCGCCAAGACCTACACGAAAAGATTGATGCGTTCTAAAAATAGTTTTATCATCTTTTTGTGTTTTTCCAGAAAAATCAAATTCGAGATGCATCGGAACCACTAAATAGACGTTTCGAAAACGAGAATCTTCCAGGTGTGTTGCGCTGACTTCGAGATTGGTGTATTTGCCGTTTTCTACAAAAGAGCGGTTGTCGGTTGGCCGCAAGTTGTTGTACATGAGAGACAGACCGTATTTAGCATGCAGAAGATTATGATTTTTAAGAAGACGCGTGTTCCAAGTAACGCCCCATTCGTAGAAATGCGAGCCCCAGTAGCGATAATCGGAATTGGCTACGGCTTTGTTGGTCGCGAGATTGTTGAGTCCAAAAGCGAATACAAATTGTGAGGTAGTTCTGCTTTCTCCTTCTTTAAATTTATCGCTTATTTTCATATTTGGAAAAGTAAAAGTGTATCTTCTGGTTGAATCTTCTTCTTTAATTTTCCCATCGACTTTTTCTTGTACGAGGTTTTTTAGTTCTTCTTGCAGCGCGCCGACTCTTGTTTCGATATTTTTCGCTCTAACTTCTGCTAATTTGGCTTTCTTGTCGTCGGCTTGTTCTTTAGTAATTTGGTTTTTTTCTAGTTCGATGTTGACTGCTTCGACTTCGTCTTTGAGGGCGAGTTTTTCTTCTTTGGTAACGCTTTCGATTTTAAAAGCGATGTTTTTGGCTCGAGATTCGAATGTTTCTTGACCATACACTTGCGTTAAGAATAGGATTAAAAATCCGGCTAAATAAAAGGTAAAATTTCTCATGATTGTTGCGTTTTTTGATTGCTTTGCCAATTCGAGCAAGGCTCTCGGGTGATGATTGTTTTAGTATTGCTTTTTTATTGTTGATTGCGATTGGCGAGTGCCACTTTTACGGTTTTGTAATTTTTGTCGATTTTTCGGATTACTTTCTCGCGAAAAGAAAGTTCGAGTTCATTGTCGACTTCGGAAAGTAAATTGGAAGCGTTTACTTTGACAGTCGGATTACTTGCTTTGGTTGTTACTTGGGCGATTTGAGATTCGTTCGTGATTTGGTTTAGTGAAGTTTGATTGATTTCATTCGTTTTTTGGTTGTTAATTGATTTTTCGATTTGTTGTTCTACATTATTTTTGTTTGTATTTGAGGTTTGTGCGATTTGATTTTGGGGAACGTTAATTTGCTTATTGATTTTGTGAGAAGGCGAAATTGAAGTATTCTTCTTTTGCAGTGCAACTTGACTTTCTATTTTTCTCTTCCGTAATGGTTAACATCGCATCCAAACGATCCCAAGCAGCTGGCGAGGGTTTGATTTCGCGTTGATCAAGTTGACGCTTGAATTCTTTCTCTAATTTATTTAGTCCCATTGTGTTGTGCTTTTAACTTACTGATTTCGTTTTGCAATATTCTTCTTGCGTGCGACAATTGTGATTTTGATGTTCCTTCGTTAATGGAGAGCAATGCTGCAATTTCTTGATGTTTGTAACCTTCGATGGCGTACAAATTGAAAACCATCTTGTATCCGTCGGGCAAAGTGTCTATGAGAAACTGTATTTCTTCGACATTGAATTGACTCTCGGTTCCATTTTCGCTTTCTTCTTTATAACTTTCTTCTTCTAAAAAACTAATTTTCTTGTTGGCTCTGATGTAGGAAATACATTCGTTGACCATGATGCGGCGAATCCAACCTTCAAAACTACCTTTATGCTCAAAATTCTTTAGGCTAGTAAAAACCTTCATAAAAGCGGTAATCATAACGTCTTCTGCATGATGAATATCTTTTACATATTGACGGCAAACACTTAACATTTTCGGAGCATATTTAGCATAAATCAACTGTTGCGCTTGTCGATTGTTTTCGACTGCCAGTTGAATTCTGTTTTTCTCTTCTTGATGTAAATCGATTATTTTCAAAACCTTTTGTAAAGTGTTACTGTTAGCATAGACGCACAAGTGTAGAAAATGGTTGCACGCTCTTTAAAAAAAAGTAAAATTATTTTTTAATTTGCTCTTTTACAATGATTTATAAATGAAAAAAATTAAATTTTTCTTTCAATTACGTAGTTAACCATCAACAACAGCGAAGCTTTGTAGTCGGAATCGGGGAATTTTTGTAGTAATTGAATCGCTTCTTGCTGAAATTCGATCATTTTTTGTTCTGCGTACGCCAATCCGTTTTGGTTTTTTACGAAGGCAATGACTTCTTTGACGCGCTTTTTATCTTTATTGTGGTTTTTGATGGAATTGATCAACCACGATTTCTCTTTGGCGCTACAATTATTGATGACATAAATTAACGGCAAAGTCATTTTTTGCTCTTTGATATCAATACCAGTTGGTTTTCCTATTGCGTCTTCCGTATAATCGAATAAATCGTCTTTGATTTGAAATGCCATTCCAATCAATTCGCCAAACTTTCTCATGGTTTCTACTTGTGCTTCATCCTCATTGACAGATTTGGCGCCAAGTGCACAACAAGACGCAATTAGCGTGGCGGTTTTCTTTCGAATAATTTCGTAATAATGGCTTCACTGATGTCTAATCGACGTGCTTTTTCAATTTGAAGTAGTTCGCCTTAGCTCATTTCGCGAACGGCTACTGAAATAATTTTAAGCAAATCGAAATCGCCATTGTCAATAGAAAGTAACAATCCTTTTGAAAGTAAATAATCGCCAACTAAAACCGCAATTTTGTTTTTCCAAAGTGCATTAATAGAGAAGAATCCTCTTCTTCGATTGCTATCATCCACAACGTCATCGTGCACTAAGGTAGCAGTATGAATTAATTCAATGACGGAAGCGCCATGGTACGTTCGTTCGTTGACCATGCCGTTATTCAACATTTTAGCAGTTAGAAAAACAAACATGGGACGCATTTGTTTTCCTTTTCGATTTACTATATAATAGGTAATTCTATTGAGCAGCGCCACTTTTGAAGTCATCGAATCGTAGAACTTTTTCTCAAAAAGTTCCATTTCGTTATTAATGGGCAGCTTTATTTGTGAAATGATATTCATTGAATTTCAAAGATAGTATTAAGTTGTAGAGATTTAAAAGTTAAAATTTAATATTTTTACTAATAGAATTAAACCATAGCAAAACGAGTTAGTCCAAAACCCGAACTTTAAAAAACAACAATCATGAAAACAAAAATTTTAGCACTTGGTTTTTTAGCCATCTTATCAATTGTAAGTTGCACTAAGAATGAGAAAGAAACGTCGTCGTCTTCGATTAATTCAAGTGACATTGTCGCCAATGCAAAAATTGACAATATTGGTGATGATGTTGCCCAAATAGTAGAAAGTCAATCAAACGCCACCGAAGCAGGAAGACACAGTGATTTAGCTGCTGGTTGTCTAACCGTAAGTACCTCTCAAAACGGCAGCACGTGGACAAGAACGTTAGATTACGGAACCACAAATTGTCTCCTAGACAATGGTAATTATGTAAGAGGGAAAATCATTATTACATTTCAAGATGATTTTGATGCAGCAACAAGAACTTTGAATTTTTCCTTTGAAAATTTTTATCACAATGACCGACATGTTGAAGGAAATAGAACAGTGGTAAAAACCCGATTAGAAAATGGTCATATCAAAGCAGACATCGACCTAAACATGACAATCACCAATCCAGATGGAAGAGTTTTTACGAGAACTGGGCATAGAATTAGAGAATACAATCCTGAATCCAACGAATTTTCGGTGACAGGAAGTTGGATGACAACAAACCAATCAAACGGAGTAACGCATACAAATACAATTAGTGACGCATCACCATTGAGAATCGTTTATAGTTGTCAACAAGAACAAGGACAAAATCGTTATGAGCTTGTAAGTGGTATAATTACCATTACTAAAAGCAATAACAACAATACAGCTGTAATTGATTATGGAGATGGAAATTGCGACAATACTGGCACAATTACTATTAATGGTGGTTCACCAATAACATTCACTTTGAGAAATTAAGCAATAGAAATATACAAAAAAGGTTCCTAAATGGAGCTTTTTTTTATGCTTCTTTATTCGCCAATTGACCGCAGGCAGCATCAATGTCTTTTCCTCGACTTCTTCTAACTTTAGCAACAATTCCGTTTGCCTCTAGGGCATGAATATAAGCATCAATCGACTCGTCGGAAGCCTGTTGGAATTCTCCGTCATCAATCGGATTGTATTCGATGAGGTTCACTTTACAAGGAACATATTTGCAGAATTTTACCAAAGCATCAATCGAAGCTTTGTTGTCGTTGATATCTTTCCAAACGACGTATTCGTAGGTAATTTTACTTTTCGTTTTTTGATACCAATATTCTAAAGATTCCCGCAAATCAGCCAAAGGAAAATTAGTGCTAAATGGCATAATTCGAGATCGAATGTCGTCAATCGCGGAATGCAAAGAAACCGCCAACTTAAATTTCACCTCATCATCCGCCAACTTCTTAATCATCTTGGGAACGCCTGATGTGGAAACCGTAATTCTTTTGGGCGACATCCCTAATCCTTCTTCCGAAGTAATCATTTCGATGGCTTTGAGCACATTGTTGTAATTCATCAACGGTTCGCCCATTCCCATAAAAACGATATTCGATAAAGGATGATTGTAATATAAACGGCTTTCTTTGTCGATTGCAATGACTTGATCGTAAATTTCAGCCGGCTCTAAATTCCGCATTCTTTTTAATCGCGCTGTGGCGCAAAAATTACAATCCAAACTGCAGCCCACTTGACTAGAAACACAGGCTGTAGTTCTTGTGTTTGTTGGAATCAAAACCGATTCGACCACTAATCCATCGTGCAAACGAACCGCATTTTTTACCGTGCCGTCTTCACTACGTTGCATCTGATCGACTTTGATATGATTGATGACAAAATGTTCTTCGAGCATCGTTCTGGTTGCCTTTGATACATTAGTCATGTCTTCAAATCGATGTGCGCCTTTGCTCCACAACCATTCGTAGACTTGATTGCCACGAAAAGATTGATCTCCATTCGAAACAAAAAAGTCCCGTAATTGTTCTTTTGATAAAGCGCGAATGTCTTTCTTTTCGGTTTCCATGCGGCAAATTTAACGACTATTTGTCGATTTATTCCATCTGTTGCCATAAATGCTCATGCGTCGTTTTGATATTTTGATAACTTTGTCAAAAATTCCTAGCATGCACTTTATTTCCGAAGAGTTAGAAGACTACATCGAGCGCCATTCTGAAAAAGAACCAGAATTGCTGGCGGCTTTGAATAAAGAAACCTATCAAAAAATCTTATTGCCTCGCATGTTGAGTGGGCATTTTCAAGGAAGAGTTTTGAGTATGCTTTCCAAATTAATTCGACCCACAAACATCCTAGAAATCGGCACCTATACAGGCTACTCGGCTTTGTGTTTGTGCGAAGGAATGCAAGAAAGGGTCGCTGCACACCATTGACATCAAAGAAGAATTGGTTGATTTTCAGCGAAAATACTTCGACAAATCGCCTTGGGGAAACCAAATTACCCAACATCTCGGAGAAGCCCTTTCGATTCTCCCAACTTTGGATTTAAAATTTGATTTGGTATTTATTGACGCAGATAAAGAAAATTACCTCAATTATTACGAATTGATTGTTCCGAAAATGAATCGTGGCGGCATCATCTTGTCGGATAATGTGCTGTGGAGTGGTAAAGTTGTAGAACCTTTGGAGCCTAACGATCTGAGCACAAAAGTACTGGTAGAATATAATGCGCATTTAAAAAATGACCCTCGCGTTGAAACGGTTTTGCTTCCAATTAGAGATGGATTGACCGTAAGTCGCGTGCTTTAGAAAAAACTACGAAACGAGATCTGCATTAGTAATAACTTCAATTACATCATGGACCACTTTTGCGCTGGCTTCAGAACGACCAGCATGAATGAAATCTTTGATTGATAGTTGAATGAGGTGTTTATAAACTAAATTAGAAAAAGGATTGTTTACTTCATCTGCGAAAGTGATTCTTTTCATTTCTTCTATTGCGGCGATATAGGATTGACCCACTTTCATTTTATCCGTTTCCGCCAAAAGTTGCCTTAGTAATGCTACTAATTGAGTTGGTTTTTCAGTTTTCATTTTCTCGATTTTGTACAAACGTATGAAAAAAGACTGAAATCAATTAAAAATAAAAGCAACCAACACAACACAAAAGCAGAAGCAACTTTAACCTAATCTTGTGGGAAATATTTAGGTTGTAAAAATTGATAAGCTTTTTGGAGCAGTAAGGCGTAAAAAGTTCCAAAGGCAAACCCTGCTAAAATGTCTAGCGGGAAATGTACTCCCAAATAAATTCTACTATAGGCAAAAACTAATGGAAACAAAAAAAACAAAAACGGAAATTTAAAGTGCTTTTTAAATAGGAGAAAAACAAATGTCGTACAAGCCATAGAACTCGAAGCATGAGCAGAGAAAAAACCATAAGTACTGCTGTCTTTAACAATTCTGATCAAATCTTTAATTTCAGGATCGTTGCAGGGTCTTAGTCGCTGGAAAGTTGTTTTGAAAAGATTGGCTGTTTGATCTGAAATGAGAATGAGTACAGCAATAAATAACAGCAAGATTCCCAACTGTTTCCAGCCTATTTTTTTTTGTAAAATAAAGAAAACAAGTAAAAAAAGTGGTGTCCAGTAGATTTGTTTGGTAATCAAAAGCCAAAGTCCATCGTAGTGCGCTGATCCCAATCCGTTAAGGAAAACGAAAAGTTGTTTGTCAACAGCTATAAGTTTATCTAGCATTTATTTCTGACGCTTTACGGGTCCTTCAATGAGTTCAATATCTTCTGGAGTTTCGACTTGTGGCGAATCTTCTAACAGTTTCGTCTTTGCTTTATTGATTTCAGTTGTAATATTCTGAGATAAGTCGGAAAAATTCCCATGCATTTCCTGAAACGTTTTGTCTAGTCCATTATTTTCAGCACTTTTCTGAATTTCACTCTTGATATCATTTGTGGCATTTTTTAATTGTGCCATTATTTTACCCATCGTTCTTGCTATTTCAGGGATTTTCTCCGCCCCGAAAAGCATCAACATGATAAAAAGAATCAACACTAATTCGCCTCCACCAATTCCAAACATATTTTATTTTTTTTTGCAAAGTTAACAAGTAAAATAGAAGTGCCTTTACCTATCGTCTTAAATTCTCCCTAATCAAATTTTGATTTGACTTCTTGTTTTGGCCATGTATTGTTTGTCACGTCAATGTCTGCCGTTTCCAATTTAGGATCGACCACAATTTTAGTAATCGCTTTTTTTGTAGCAAAAGTTCTAGAGACTTGATTGTCATTCATTCTCCAAATTTGAGCTGGGAATTTATAGTTTTCAACTGTTCCGTCTTCGAAAGTAATTTCAACAATAATCGGCATTACCAATCCGCCTGGTTTGTCAAAGGTTACTTGAAAGAAGTACTTCGGACTATTCAATTTAGCTTGTTCTTCCTTGGTGAAAGTCGCTTGAACATACTCATCTAAACTTTTTATTTCTTTAATTTCAAACGGTTTGTTCATTTCTGGTTTGTAATCTTCACTGCCCTCTGCAATCATATACACCATTGGCCCATCCACACCAGAACGTCTTCTTTTTCTTTTTGCTAGAAAATCCGTTACTTCTTTAGAAGGCGTGTTGGATACGTAGTACTTTTTGACTTCTTTGATTCCAATATCATTAAAATCTGTAGTATAAAACCACCCTCTGAAGAACCAATCTAAGTCGACGGCCGAAGCATCTTCCATCGTTCTAAAGAAATCTTCAGGTGTCGGATGTTTGAATTTCCATCGATTTGCGTAGGTCTTAAATGCATAATCAAATAAGTCATGTCCCATAATCGTTTCACGTAGGATATTCAACCCAACAGCAGGCTTTCCATACGCATTATTTCCAAATTGCTTGATGCTTTCAGAATTGGTCATAATGGGATCGATCTTAGACTGATCACCGCTCATATAAGGAACAATAGTTTTCGCCGGACCTCGATCTGCTGGGAAATTAGGATCAAATGTTATCTCCGCCAAGTATTCCATAAAAGTATTCAATCCTTCATCCATCCACGTCCATTGACGCTCGTCAGAGTTCACAATCATTGGAAAAAGTTGTGTCCCACTTCATGAATAATAACACCCAACATCCCATATTTAACTCGATCTGTGTATTTACCATCAGCATCTGGTCGGCCGAAATTCCAGCAAATCATTGGGTATTCCATTCCTTGATCGCGCGCACTTACCGATACCGCTTTTGGATAAGGATAATCGAAAGTATAACTCGAATAACTTTTTAAGGTGTGTGCAACGGCTCTTGTGGAATATTCTTCCCAAAGCGGATTACCTTCTTTTGGATAAATCGAAACTGCCATTACATTTCTTTCGCCAAACTTCACCGCCATAGCATCCAAAATGAATTTTCTAGACGTAGAAATTCCAAAATCACGGACATTCTCCGCCTTAAATTTCCATGTTTTTTTCTGTGTTGAGAATCCTTTTTCAGCTGCCATCGCTTCTGCTTGTGTGACAACAATTACCGGTTTGTCATAACTCTTTTCTGCCAATGCATATCGTTTTACTTGTTCGGCTGTAAAAACTTCAGCTCTATTTTGTAGTACACCGGTCGCTTCCATAATGTGGTCTGCTGGAACCGTAATATTCACTTCAAAATTCCCGAAAGGCAAAGCAAATTCGCCACTTCCCCAGAACTGCATATTTTGCCATCCTTCCACATCATTATATACTGCCATTCGCGGATAAAATTGCGCCAATACATACAAATTATTGCCGTCTTCAAAATGTTCGTATCCAGAGCGACCTCCATCGAGCATATAATTGTTGATGATGTAATTCCATTTGATATTCAAAACTATTTTCTCACCGTGAGCCAAGGGTTTTGCCAAATTGATGCGCATCATCGTTTCATTGATGGTATACGGCATCGGACTTCCTTTACCGTCTTTAACGTAATCGATTTTAAAACCGCCATCGTATTTTTCTTCTAAGTACTTTCTAGAAAAAGCCTGCGTGCTCATCGCTGGATCGGTGGTATTACTATCAACTAAAGGTGTTTTGGAAGTTCTAGCCGCAATATTTTGATCCAATTGCATCCACAAATAATCAAGTGATTCTTGTGCATTATTCGTATAAGTGACCGTTTCAACGCCGTAAAGTCTGGTATTTTTGTCATCCAATTCTATATCAATCTTATAATCAGCTTGCTGTTGATAATAATACGGGCCTGGAGCACCTGACGCGGTTCTATACGTATTAGGTGTTGCCAACAAATCATACATTTGTCTGAATTTGTTTTCGTCAACATGCCCTTTTTGTTTTGGTTTTGCTAGTTCTTGAGCATTCAGAAAACTAAAAAATGACAATGTCAACAAACCAATAAGAATACTTTTTTTCATACTATAAATTTTGAAGCTCTAAAAATAAAGTTTTTTTTTCGAGCACTTCGGATTCAAGTCTATTTTAACACCCCATTAGTATTATCCGCGGTCAATAATAAACTTTGTTTTTTTCCATTGAAGTTCGTTTGAATGATATTTTGCTGATCTGAATAAACCTCCATTAAGGAGGTGTTTTCGACTGAAAGTGATTTAATGCTGGAAATTTCATTGATTTTGTAGTAACCAACAACCACATTACTTTCCATTTCTTTACTTATGAACACGATACTTTTTGGAACACCATTTACTTTAATTTTGAAATGTTCCAAAAGATATTGATTCATTTTTAGCCTATCATCTGGTGTTTCAGAATCCTCACCAATATGCGTTTTTACTTTGAAGCGTTGCTCCAACGCGGCGTTTAGATCATCGACAAAAATTCTGGAAGTAATCTCAATTCGTTTCTTCTCCGAAACAAAATTGACTTGGTAAATCGCGATATAAAACTTGTGAATGGTGAAAGAACTAAGCGCAATAAATAATAAAAAATAGACAATACCGATTTTTTTCATACTTCAAAAATAGTAATTTCTATGGTATTGAAATGGTTTCCTTATAACTCAATGCTAGCTTACTCATGAGGAACTTTGTAAGCGTTTTGTTCTTTGCTTTCAAGGCGCGAACAAAATCATTGTCTTCAATTAAAAAATAATGAAAACCTTTGATATATTCCTGCGGTATTTTAAGAGAATTCGTGTAAAATTTTTCTTCAAACCATCCATCTAGTCGTAATAACAATCGCTCTTTTTTTTCTGCAACTACTTCCTTTTTGAGCATGGTCGTTCTGCCAGAAATGGCATTTAGAATTGGGTTCAACGGAACTAATCCGCCGCCGGTTGTGGCTTCATGAACTCTTCGTTCAGCTGGCGTGTATTTTTTTTGACCTTTGGGAATGACACCCAGATTTTCGGCGGTGATAGAAGAATTATCATTGACTTTCACTTCTTTTAATGGAATGATACTAGCGCTCATCTTGACAATAACAAAGGCCTCTGTTAAGTCTTCAGCAGCAATCACTTTTCGCTTTGTTTCTAAATTTACTGCTGAAAATACCAAGGCGTCACCAATATTTACTGGAATTGTAAACGTTCCTTCTTGATTCGTCGACACTGACTTATTTGATGCAACATTAGTTACATTAACATTTTCGATGAAATTGCCCTCCATCATTACTCTTCCCGACAGTAATTTTTGCGAGAGCGCCACCTGAATACATAAAGAGAAAAAGAAAGTGAAAAGGGTTCGCAATGTCTATGAATCTTGATTTTATTTTTTTTCTACAGCTGTTAACTTCTTAAAATCAATATTTTCCTCAATTAAAAAATCCATCAATTCAAATTCAGATTTAGATTTCATGACTTTAACCACTCTTGAATCGTTCTCGCAGTACAGCAAAAAAAGTTTAATTTCATCGTCCTGTAGTTTCAATGTACTGTTAAAAAAGGAGTACTTTATTTTCTTCATGACTAATTCGGTAAATGTGGTGGTGGAAGTTAAATCATTCTTGTTTGGATTGTTTTTTCGGAGCAATTTCATAACGTCTTTATACATTCGAACGAAATCCATTCCGTTTTCTGTCACATTCGTTGGCATTACGGTATTTTTTGGAGAAGATTGACCGTCATCAACATACTTCTTATCAATAATGTCTTGTTTGCTGCCAGAGATGGGTTTGAGATTCCTATTTGATTCAACAATTACCTCTGTCAATTGATTGGTGAAAGTTTGTAACCTTATTTTGATTTCAGCAGATTTGATATCGTCTGCAGAAAGCACTATTCGTTTTGATCTAAATAACAAGCTTGAAAATACTAAAGTATCATTCTCGCGCGCTCTTATATCGAAATATCCATTTTTTTTCAACACCGCTCCTACCTTAGCACTAATATTAAAAACCACAACGTCCTGCACGGCAACAGAATCATTCATTGCTTGCCCATGAACAATTTTTCTTGAATTTTCTTGGGCAAATGTTACAGTGCTAAATAAAATCACAGCTAAGATTCCGAAAATCTTTTTCATAATCAAGAAATTTAAATTAGAATTCCACAAGGTTGAAATCAAAAAATGACGATTGAAATTCAATTTTCAACTACTAACAAAGCTAGTGATTTATCACCTTTCTATCAGCAAATTCTTCCATTTATTACGCCCAATCTAGTAATTCAGTAGAATGTCAGCAAAAATAATTGTGTAATCCTAATTGTTTGCCAACAAAACGGTAAGTCTGTGTTAAATTTAAAAATCGACACCCTCTTTTCAAAAGGAAAAGGTTTTTATCTTTAGCCCCAATAATGACCCTGTTATGAAAAATCTAATTATTGCAAGTACATCGACCCTTCATGGTGGTAGATATTTAGAATACATCCTACCAACGTTGAAAACTCACTTTAAAAACTGTAAGTCTATCCTATTTATCCCCTACGCGAGACCTAGTGGCATTTCTCATGAAGACTCTACTGCAAAAGTTCGAAGTGTATTCGCGCAACTCAAAATAGAAGTACAAGGTCTTCACGAATTTGAAGATCCGATTCAGGCAATTGAAGCAGCACAAGGAATATTTACCGGAGGTGGAAATACCTTTCTTTTGGTTTTTCAATTGTATAAGAACAAAGTAATGGATGTCTTATCTCAAACTTTAAAAAATGGAACTCCGTATTTAGGAACTAGTGCTGGCAGCAATATTACAGGATTATCGATGCAAACAACGAACGATATGCCCATCATTTATCCGCCAAGTTTTCAAACATTGGGCTTAATACCATTTAATTTGAATCCACATTATTTGGATCCTGATTTACAATCGAAGCACATGGGAGAAACGAGAGAAACACGCATTAAAGAATTTCATGCGTTTAATTCCGTCCCTGTACTTGGACTAAGAGAAGGAAGTTGGTTAGAAGTTACCGGAGAACAAATAATCCTTAAAGGCGAATTGTCTGCACGATTGTTTCAACAGAACAAAAATCCCGAGGAACTCGCAAGCAACAGCGATTTGAGTTTCTTAGCTCGGTTGTAAAAAAAATAGACATAAAAAAAGTCGCTCCTTGAGCGACTTTTTGCTATTTAAAAGTAAAATTAAACTTCCAATACACTGTTTTCAGCACCTGCGAATTCATTAAATCTGTAAGAGTCTGCTTCAACCTCATTTACAAAAGCACCATCAATTACATATTTAAACTCATAAGAAGCGTCTTTGTTCACGTCAAAAACACCTTTAAAAGTACCATTTTTTAGTTTACTCAATTCACCTTCTTTTGGGTTCCAGTTATTAAAATCTCCAACAACTGCTGCATTATTTGCCTCTTTCGCTTCAACTGTAAAAGTTACTTTGCAAACTGGCTTAGTTTTTATAAATTGTTTTTTTACTGACATAACTATTTCATTTTTAATGTTATGGGGCAAAGTAAATAAATTCTCTGCTATATTTAACAGAGGTAAGAACGATTTAAGAAAATGACAAAAACCAGCGTTAAAAATAGTTGTATTCTTAATTATTAAGCTATAAAATTTCCAATCTGAAACAAGAAAACGTTTTAGTTCTGAATTATCTTTAGATGAAAAAAAGTCGATTTTTGAATAAAATGATTGCACTTAATTCAAAAATCGACTTATAAATATCAATAAGGCAATTGATTCTCTAATTTTGAGGACCAGCTTTGACTAAATTTTGCCCTTCGGTATTATCAGTATACTGCTGGAAATTGGAAATAAACCTCGCTGCCAAATCTTCTGCTTTCGCATTCCACTCGGATGCATCCGCGTAAGTTGCTCTTGGATCTAGAATCGAAGCATCTACATCATGAAGTGCTGTTGGAACTTCAAAATTAAACACGGGAATTAACTTAGTTTCCGCTTTTTCGATAGAACCGTCTAGAATCGCATCGATAATGGCGCGTGTATCTTTGATTGAAATTCTTTTTCCAGTTCCGTTCCAGCCTGTATTAACCATATAGGCTTTCGCATTGTGCTTTTCCATTTTCTTTACCAATTCCTCTCCATACTTGGTAGGATGCAAGGTTAAGAATGCTTTACCAAAACAGGCTGAAAAAGTCGGTTGTGGCTCCGTTACTCCTCGTTCTGTTCCTGCTAACTTAGCCGTGAAACCAGAAAGAAAATAGTATTTAGTTTGCTCTGGAGTTAGTTTTGAAACTGGTGGCATGACACCAAAAGCATCTGCTGTTAAGAAAATAACTTTGGTAGCGTGACCTGCTTTAGAAATGGGTTTTACAATATTATGTATATGATTGATTGGATAAGAAACTCTCGTGTTTTGAGTTACTGAACCATCTTTAAAGTCAATTTTTCCGTTGGCGTCAACAGTAACGTTTTCTAGTAACGCATCCTTCTTGATGGCTTCGAATATGTCTGGCTCATTTTCTCGACTCAGGTCGATGGTTTTGCATAACAACCGCCTTCAAAATTGAAAACACCATCGTTATCCCAACCGTGTTCGTCATCACCAATTAATTCTCTTTTAGGATCTGTTGAAAGGGTAGTTTTTCCTGTTCCAGACAAACCGAAGAAAACAGCTACATCGCCATCTTTTCCTTTATTCGCAGAACAGTGCATGGATGCAATTCCTTGTAAAGGCAAATAATAGTTCATCATGGCGAACAATCCTTTTTTCATTTCACCACCATACCAAGTTCCGCCGATTAATTGGATTTTTTCAGTAAGATTAAAGGCAACATAAACTTCAGAATTCAAAGCATGAGCAGCATAATCTTTAAAACTAGTTTTGGACGCATTCATTACAATAAAATCTGGCTCGCCAAAACTTTCTAATTCTTCTTGCGTTGGACGGATAAACATATTCTTTACGAAATGAGCTTGCCAAGCCACTTCCATTATAAAACGCACTTTAAGTCGCGTGTTCTCATTTGCACCACAAAACGCATCGATCACAAACAATCGCTTTCCAGACAATTGCGTTAGTGTAGTTTCTTTTAATGCATTCCATGTGGTTTGTGAAATTGGTTTATTATCGTTGACAGCTTTTACCGAATTCCACCAAATTGTATCTTTTGTAATGCTATCGTCAACAATATACTTATCTTTTGGAGAGCGACCGGTAAAAACACCTGTCATTACATTTACCGCTCCTAATTCTGTCAGCTGTCCTTTTTCAAAACCTTCTAAAGTTGGCTTTAATTCTTCTTGGTATAGAAAGTCATAAGATGGATTGTAGATAACTTCCGCTGCGTCTTTGATACCGTACTTTTCCAACGAAATCGATTTCGTAATTTGGGCGTAATTCTCCATATAATTGTAATTGTGTTGTGTTTAAATTAAAGCACAAAAGTAAAAATAATATTTTACCTAGATTTAGAAACTTGAAATATTATGATTTTTTCTTCAAAAAATCGATGAACAGACACATCCATCCGACGATCAATAACAGACCGCCAATTGGTGTAATAAATCCAATCTTTTTGAAGTCGAAAGTGGATAAGTCATTCGTTGCCAACAAATAAATAGATCCAGAAAAGCATAAAACCCCCGTAATTACAAAATAGAAGATACGCTTTTTGGCTATTTCACTTACTTGTGCAGATAATCCAACAAATAGCAGTAACAGAGCGTGGTACATCTGATACTTCACTCCTGTTTCAAACGTGACCAATTGTTCCACGGTCAGTACTTTCTTTAAAGCATGCGCACCAAACGCCCCGAAAATAATTGCCAACATACCAAGTATGGCCGCGATTCGAACTATTTTTCTTTCCATGATTTTGTGTTTTTATAATAAATGGTAAAAGTATTTGTTATCTATCAGACCTCAAAGAAATCGGACTGTTTTTAGCCCCGGTTGCAGCGGCATCCTTTTTATGCTGAACTTGTTTCACTATCTATCGGCGTGACCGTAATTATTTTAAAGATACTGAAACAAGTTCAGCATAAAAAGATAGAACGGAAAACGGGATTTAGCTCCTAACAAAAAAATGTACATTTGCACTTTAAAAAACAAAATAATATGAAGAAAATCTTATTCTTTATTACAGCATTTGCATCGCTAAGCCTCAGCGCACAAAACACTGGTGCTGTTAAATCTGGAGAAAAATTCATCTATTCTGCCTCTTACAATATGAGTGGTTTGATGACGCAATTGGCTCAAGTGACCATGCAAACAGAGACCGTAAAAACTTCAAAGAAAACACTATTACATTTAAGTTGCGAGGCAACTACTTACAGTAAATGGGACACTTTTTTCAAGATTCGTGATCGATACGAATCGTATGTTGACCCTGTTACTTTAAGATCGAATCTCTACAAACGAGATATTTTTGAAGGAAAATATACCAAGAAAGAAAAGTACATTTTTAAAAGCGACGGCCGTACTATTGAGAGTACTGTAACTAAAAAAAACATGCCAGAAACAAAAAAAGCTTTTCAAGTTCGCGGTGGCAGCCAAGATGTTGTCGCTATTTTATATAAATTGAGAACCGTCAATTTTAGTACCTTCAAACCTGGTCAAACTCAAAGTTTTGTTGTGGTTTTTGACGAAAAAGAAATGGGGGTTTCTGCTAAATATTTAGGAAAAGAAACCATAAACGCTGGAAACCTTGGGAAGAAAGTTTGTTATAAAATATCAATTGGTGCCAAGACCAATAAATTGAGAGGAACTGATAAAAATATCATCTACTTAACTGCAGATGCAGCGAAAGTGCCAGCATTGATTCAATTTAGCATTCCTGTTGGAACAGGACAATTAACATTAACTAAAGCAACTGGAATTTAATATGAGAAAAGCACTAATCGTTTTAGCCTTTATTTTTGCAATTCTTGGAATTGTATTCGTGATTTTACCAATGGGAACCTTGGGTGTTTTGCCTGTTGGATTATCTTTATTATTTGCTGGTCTCGCTTATGCGAAATCCGACGCAAGCAACAGAAATGTCCCAAAATGGTTAATAATTGTAGCTGGATTAACACTTGTCATAGTGATGGTTCGCGCCATGATGCCGGATGAAGTTGAACAAGATGTTCAATTCGAACAAAAGAAAATCGAATCCAAACAAGAAGATTTGCAAGATTTGGAAGGATTGGAATAATTCCTTTTAAAAAATTTATAGTTTAGCCACGAATCCGCGAATGAAATTGTCGTGCATTCGTGGCTAAAACATTTAACCTATTGTATACCTTTGGAACCTATTTGCAAAAAACCATGAGAAACATACTAATTATTGGCGCCGGACGCTCGGCTTCTTCGTTAATTCAATATCTTTTAAATAAATCAGAAGTTGAGCAATTACATCTAACAATTGGAGATTTATCAAAAGAACTCGCGCAACGAAAAACCAATAATCACAAGAATGCCACAGCCATTGCTTTGGATATTTTTGATGCAAATCAACGCCAAAACGAAATTCAAAAAGCAGATATTGTGATCTCCATGCTGCCCGCACATCTGCATATTGAAGTGGCCAAAGACTGCATTACTTATAAAAAACACATGGTCACCGCTTCTTATGTCAGCGATGCCATGCAAGAACTCGACGCACAAGCCAAAGCCAACAACCTTATCTTTATGAACGAAATCGGATTGGATCCTGGTATCGATCACATGAGCGCGATGAAAGTTATTGATGAAATCAGAGATCAAGGCGGAAAAATGATCCTATTCGAGTCGTTCTGTGGTGGTTTAGTCGCACCAGAATCTGACAACAATTTATGGAATTACAAATTTACTTGGGCGCCGAGAAATGTCGTGTTGGCAGGGCAAGGTGGCGCCGCGAAATTCATTCAAGAAGGCACCTACAAATATATTCCGTATCACAAATTGTTTCGGAGAACTGAGTTTCTGGAAGTCGAAGGTTACGGCCGATTTGAAGCTTACGCTAACCGAGATTCCTTAAAATACCGCTCCGTTTACGGTTTAGACGATGCGCTTACTTTATATAGAGGAACCATCCGTCGTGTCGGTTTTTCTAAAGCGTGGAATATGTTCGTGCAATTGGGTATGACTGACGATAGTTACCAAATAGACAATTCTGAAACGATTAGTTATCGCGAGTTTATCAATCTGTTCTTGCCCTATCATCCGACCGATTCTGTCGAAATCAAATTGCGTTTGCAACTGGGCATCGAACAAGACGACATTATGTGGGACAAGTTATTAGAGCTTGATTTATTCAATCCGAATAAAATCGTTGGACTCAAAAATGCTTCTCCAGCACAAATTCTAGAGAAAATCCTAAGCGACAAATGGACGCTCGAGGAACACGACAAAGACATGATCGTGATGTACCATAAATTCGGCTACGAAATCAACGGCGTGCAAAAACAAATCGATTCAAAAATGGTTTGTATTGGCGATGACCAAACTTATACTGCAATGGCAAAAACGGTTGGACTTCCAGTCGCGATGGCAACACTGCAAATCCTCAACGGAAAAATCAAAACCCCTGGCGTGCAATTGCCGATTAATAAGGAAGTTTACCTGCCCATTCTGGAGGAACTCGAAGAATACGGTGTCATCTTCAACGAAAAACAAATGGATTATCTCGGATATAATCCCGATCGTGTAAAACACTAAGATTTTTAGGAGCCGGGAACCTGCTGTTCGCTATATCTTTTTTATGCTGAACTTGTTTCAGCATCTTTATAATTATTGTGGTCACGCCGGTAGATACTGAAACAAGTTCAGCATAAAAAGGATACCGCTTCCCATCAGGGCTAGGGTTTCTCGGTGCGCTGTGAAATCCGTTTTTTCAGCCTTATCCGTATACAAAATACACTTTCTGCTTTCATTCTAAAATCAAAATCGTATTTTTGGTTTCAAATTCAAAGTCATGAAAATCAATTCCTTCAAATGAAATTTGTGTTTTTTCTTTCCGCGGTTTTCCCCCCGGGGCAGAAAAGAAGGGGGCCCGGGCCGGTGGGGGCCCCCGCCCGCCCGCCCAACCCCGGGGGGGGGGCGCCCTAAACCAGCTACAAATAGAGATAGATGGCATCGACAAAGAAATACTTCGTGACCTCATGCACGATGCGCGTAAACCCATTCTGCAAATCGCTAATAAGATTGGCATTTCTGGAGCTGCCATTCACCAAAGACTGCGGAAATTAGAGCAAGCGGGCGTGATTTCAGGATCGAAATTTACCATCAATACCAAAGTTTTGGGCTACAGCACGATGGCTTTTGTTGGCGTTTACTTAGATAAAGCCGCTCGTAATTCGGAAGCGGTGCGTGAACTCAAGAAAATCCCCGAAGTTCTAGAATGTCATTATACTACGGGAAATTGGTCGATACTCATCAAAATCATTTGCCGCGACAACGAACATTTGATGCAATTGCTCAATACCAAGATTCAGGCGATTGAAGGCGTTTCGAGAACGGAAACGTTTATTTCTTTAGATCAGCAGATTGATAGACAAATACAGCTTTAAAATTCCAATAAAAAAATTCCAAATTCCAATTGAATGACATTGGACTTTGGAATTTTAAATATTGAATATTAACCCTTTATAGTTGGATCAGCAGACCAATAGACAAATCTGGTTGCAGTTTAAAAAATAAAATGTAGTAGCCACATTACCATACTGTAGGCTATCCAAGCAATACCTATAATTAAGAGAAAAAGAAAAAACAAAACAGGCAGCACGACTTTCCATGCGCCGCCTTGATGTCTGCCCTCTTTATAATGTTCATGCACGAGTTTCATATTTCGTTCGTTTGCTTTAAACGCCAAGTCAAAAATATCTCCCAGAAACGGAATCGATCCAATTATTGCATCAATCAAAATATTTAGTGATATTCTAGCTATTACAAAACCACTCGCACCATTGCTTGCTAAAACCACAATCATATAACCCGAGACTACGAATCCAGCAAAATCTCCGACGCCGGGAATAAGTCCTATTAAAGCATCCAGGCCAAATCTAATTTTGGTGCTTGGAATCTGGAATTGAGAATCCATCAATTTTGCCAATGAATCCAAATTACTGATTACTTTGTTTTGCTGTGCTTTCGGTTCCTTCATTTTTAGTGCATTCATCATGCTATTTTGTCGGTAAAATTAGAGATTGCCTCCCCAAATCGTATTTTACAATTATCGAAAATAACTACATAATTACTGTTTGAAGGAAACAAATCCCAAACCCCAATATTAAAACGACAATTCGAAATAAAAAAAAACCAAATTCCAATTGCATGCTTTTGGAATTTGGAATTTCAAATAATGATTATTAACCTTTTATCTTCTATTCATATAAATCATCACGTAATACAACAGCGTCGCAATCGAACCAATAGCAGCAACCACATACGTTCTGGCCGCCCATTTCAAAGCATCTTTAGCGCCAGCTTGTTCTTCGCGATTCAACATTTGTTTGTTTTCTAACCAAGCTAAAGCTCTGTTACTCGCATCGTATTCTACTGGTAAAGTAATTATAGAGAATAATGTTGTGGCAGCAAAAATGATAATTCCAATCAACAACAATTGCGGGAAGGTTTTAATCATCAAAATTCCACCGATCAAAATCCATTGTACATAATTGGAAGCGACAGAAACCACCGGAACCAATTTCGAACGCATTTCCAGCCAACTATAAGCCGTAGCATGTTGCACCGCGTGACCACATTCGTGCGCCGCAACTGCTGCAGCAGCCGCATTTCTTTGGTTATAAACCGCTTCACTCAAATTGACTGTCTTGTCCGCTGGATTGTAGTGATCGGTCAATTGACCTTCTACAGAAATCACTTTTACATCACGAATCCCATGATCGGCCAACATTTTCTCTGCAATTTCTCTTCCAGACATGCCATTTTGCAAGTGCAATTTAGAATACAATTCGAATTTGTTTTTCAGTCGATTGCTCACCAACCAACTCACTAACATGATTAAACCTGCTAATATCAAATACATAATTTTTTGTTTTTTAGTTTTAAAATTTAAAAGTACAAATTGCCTGTCAATTTACAAGCCAATTTGCTTTGCGTTAACATTCGTGTTATTTTGTCATGAAATTTTTGCCGCAAAGACACAAAGACACAAAGTTTATTTACCCGACGAGATTAATAATCTTTCCTGGAACGATAATCACTTTGTTCGGCGTTCTGCCTTCCAATTGTTTGATCGTGCGCTCGTCTTTCATGACAATTTCTTCAATTTGTGCTGCGGTTAGATCGAGTGGCAACTCCAACGTAAATCGCATTTTTCCATTAAAAGAAACCGGATATTCTTTGCTGCTTTCCACCAAATGCTTGGCATCAAATTCTGGAAATGCGACGGTAGATATCGAACCCGAATTTCCTAATTGACTCCACAATTCTTCAGCAATATGTGGCGCATAAGGTGAAATCAAAACGGCTAATGGTTCGAGTATCGCACGCTCATGACAATTTTGCGTCGACAATTCATTGACGCAAATCATAAACTGACTCACTGAAGTATTGAACGAAAAGTTGGTGATGTCCTCTCCTACTTTCTTAATCGTTTTATGCAAAGTTTTCAAACTGTCTTTAGAAGGTTCGTTGTTCGTAACAATCAAACCATTGTCATCAAAATACAAACGCCACAATTTCTTTAGAAATCCGAAAACGCCTGTAATTCCAGCCGTATTCCATGGTTTGGCTTGCTCGAGTGGACCGAGAAACATTTCGTATAATCTTAAAGTGTCAGCACCGTATTCGTTGCAAATGTCGTCGGGATTGACTACGTTGTATTTCGATTTGGACATTTTTTCGACTTCACGCCCGACAATATATTTACCGTTTTCCAAAATGAATTCGGCGTCTTTGTAATCAGAATATAATGGATGTGATTTGAATTTTTCGATATCTAATTCATTAGTCATATCATTGATCACAGCTAAATCAACGTGGATTGGGTGAACAATCTCATTTTGAACCATTCCTTTTGAATATAACTTTTTAGAATCTTCGCTGCGATACACAAAAGCACTCATCCCCAAAATCATTCCCTGATTGATTAACTTTTTAAACGGCTCCTCCGTCGGGGCAAATCCTTTGTCTTTGAGAAATTTATTCCAGAACCGCGAATACAATAAATGTCCCGTCGCGTGTTCGGATCCGCCGATATACAAATCTACGTTTTGCCAATAATCTAGCGCAGCTTGGCTAGCAAATTCGGTTTCGTTGTGTGCATCCATATAACGCATCCAGTACCACGAACTTCCCGCCCAACCTGGCATGGTGTTAAGCTCTAAAGGGAATACAGTTTTATGATCTATCAACTGATTACTAACTACTGAACACTGAACACTGTCCCAAGCCCAAGTCGTTGCATTTCCTAATGGCGGTTGACCGTCTTCTGTCGGTAAATATTTTTCAACTTCTGGCAATACAATCGGTAAATGCTTCGCATCGATCATTTGTGGCAAACCATTGACGTAATAAACTGGGAAAGGTTCGCCCCAATAGCGCTGCCTTGAAAATACGGCGTCGCGTAAACGGTAGTTGGTTTTGCCTTTGCCTTGGTTTATTTTTTCGAGTTCGATGATGACTTTCTTCGTCGCTTCTTTGTAATTGAGTCCGTTTAGGAAATCCGAATTTGCAATTTCTACATTGTCTTTCGAACCAAAAGCTTCCTGAGATATATCGACATTGGCAAAAATATTTTTTATTGCTGGCATGCCATTTTCACCTTTAAAGAAATTCGCAAAAGCATAATCGCGTTCGTCGCCACAAGGAACCGCCATTACAGCGCCTGTTCCATAACCCGCCAAAACGTAATCGCCAATCCAAACTGGAATCGGTTCTTTGGTAAACGGATGTTCGGCATACGCTCCGGTGAAAACCCCAGAAATCGTTTTGACATCTGCCATTCGTTCACGTTCGGAGCGTTTGGCTGTTTTTTCGATATAGGCTTCAACGGTAGCTTTTTGTTCGGCTGTTGTGATTTGAGCGACCAATTCGTGTTCGGGCGCTAACGTCATGAAAGTCACTCCAAAAATCGTATCAGGACGCGTGGTGAAAACTTCGATAGCTCCAGGTTGTGGGTTGTAGGTTGTAGGTTGTAGGTTGAAAGTTACCATGGCTCCCACGGATTTTCCAATCCAGTTGCGTTGGCTTTCTTTGATGCTTTCGCTCCAATCGATGGTGTCTAAACCTTGTAGCAAACGTTCCGCATAGGCTGAAATGCGCATGCTCCATTGGGTCATTTTTTTACGGATGACCGGGTGACCGCCACGTTCGGAAACTCCATTGACGATTTCGTCGTTGGCGAGCACAGTGCCGAGTGCTGGACACCAATTGACTTCGGTTTCCGCCAAGTAAGTTAAACGGTATTGCAATAGTATTTTTTGTTGTTGTTCTGATGAAAAAGCGTTCCATGCTGCTGCTGAAAATGCCTCGATGTTGTCGTCGCAAACCGCATTGACGTTGGCGTTTCCGTTTTGTTCGAATTCGGCAACTAGTGTCGAAATATCTTCGGCTTGATCGGCGGTTTTGTTATACCAGGAATTGAACAATTGAATGAAAATCCATTGCGTGTGTTTGTAATAATCGGCGTTGGAGGTTCGCACTTCTCGACTCCAATCGAAAGAAAAACCAATTTTATCGAGTTGTTCGCGGTAGCGCGCGATATTTTCTTTGGTTGTTTTATCCGGATGTTGCCCAGTTTGGATGGCGTATTGTTCTGCTGGCAAACCAAAACTGTCGTAACCTTGCGGATGCAACACGTTGAAACCTTGGTGGCGTTTGAATCGTGCATAAATATCGGACGCGATATAACCTAGCGGATGTCCAACGTGCAAACCTGCTCCAGATGGATAAGGAAACATATCGAGTACGTAATATTTAGGCTTATCCGATGCGTTGCTGGCGGCGAAGGTTTGGTTATCGGCCCAGTATTTTTGCCATTTGGCTTCTATTTGGTTTGGATTGTATTTCATATTGAAGTGACTGAGTTGCTGAGAAACTGAGTTGCTGAGTTTTTGATTATTTAATTGCTCACAAAGACGCAGAGGCGCAAAGCGAGTGTGATGTTGTTTTGTTGGCGAATCTTGGATACTTGATGGTAGCAAAATACGTTCAAAAATTAGCCCCGATTGTAGCGGAAATCCTTTTGTGACGGCGTTCGGCACAAAAGATTGCAGCGAAAAGCGGGACGACTGTTGTAAGGAAAACAATTGTTGTGCTCCTAAAAACTGAGGGCAAATTTACGTTTATTGTACGAAAGTCAAAACTTTGCTCGTTATAAACTATGATTAAAGAATTTCTTTATTATTTTTACGCCATAATTACTATCATTTATGAGTTCTTCATTCGAAAAATTTCAAAAGCGTCGGCTTATTTCTTCTTATTTTTCTGTGGTACTGAGTATGTTTTTGGTACTTTTTCTTTTGGGTATTTTAGGTTTTTTCGTGATTAATTCTAAGAAATTGTCGGACGATTTTAAAGAAGAAATTGTGATGACTGTTTTCTTCAAAAACGAAGCTACAGATAGCACGATGGTGGCTTTTGGACAAGAACTGAAAGCAGCGAAGTTTGTCAAATCGAGTGATTATGTGACGAAAGAACAAGCCGCGAAAATGCACACAGACATTATTGGCGAGGATTTTATGACCTTTTGGGTGCGAATCCGTTGCAGAACTCCTATGACATTCATTTGAAAGCAGACTTTATTGACACCGAAAATATCCGAAAAATTGAAAGTCGATTTTTGGCGAATGACATGATTGCTGACATCGTTTACGACAAGCAATTGGTGAGTTTGGTGAATGACAACATTAAGAAAGTGAGCATGTGGATTTTGATAATCAGCGGCATTTTGGCTTTGATTGCGGTGTTGTTGATTAACAGCTCGATGCGTTTGGCTATTTATTCCAATCGTTTTATCATCAAGACGATGCAAATGGTGGGCGCGACGAAATCGTTTATACGAAAACCGTTTATTTGGCGCAGCATCCGATTGGGTGTGATTGGCGCAGTGTTGGCCATTATCGCTTTGATTGGAACGCTGATTTACATTGACAATAGTTGGCCGAGTTTGAATATATTAGCGGATCAGTTGATGGTTGCTGCCATATTGTTAGGCGTTTTAGTCGTGGGCATTTTGATTACTTGGGTGAGCACGTTTTTTGCGACACAGAAATATTTGAATTTACGAACAGACGATTTGTATTAGATTGCAAGACAGTTAGATTTTAAGAATATGAAAGACAACGAACAAGAAAAACAAGAATTCCTTTTTGAGAAAGTCAATTATAAAATTTTATTAATTGGAATTGCAGTTATTACCATTGGATTTGTCTTGATGTCTGGCGGTGGTAGCGATGATCCAAAAGTATTTAACGAAGCTGTCTTTAATTTTCAAAGAATACGATTGGCACCCACGTTGGTCTTGATTGGCTTTGGGATTACGATTTATTCGATTGTAAAGAACCCGAAAAAAGACAATTAGATTTCTCAGCATAAATTGCATTTTTCGCTAGAACTAGCGCGCTTCTTTTATATTAATTTCATTCATTTCCATGAATATACTTCAATCTATTATTCTCGCCATCATCGAAGGCATTACTGAGTTTTTACCAGTTTCTTCTACAGGCCATTTGATTCTTGGCAGCACTTACTTCGGAATTGAACATGATGAGTTTACCAAATTGTTTACGATTGTTATTCAATTAGGAGCCATCTTGTCGGTTGTGGTTTTGTATTTCAAACGTTTTTTTCAAACGATAGAATTTTACTTTAAATTGCTCGTGGCTTTTATTCCCGCGGTGGTTTTAGGATTGCTTTTCAGTAAGAAAATCGACGCATTGTTAGAAAACCCAGTCACCGTGGCGGTATCGTTGTTATTAGGTGGAATTGTCTTGCTCAAAGTTGACGACTGGTTTGGGAATTCAGAAAATGTCGAAGTTACCTATGCAAAAGGATTTAAGATTGGACTATTTCAATGTTTGGCTATGATTCCTGGGATTTCTAGAAGTGGCGCCAGCATTGTAGGCGGCATGTCGCAAAATCTATCGCGAACTGCGGCAGCTGAATTCTCCTTCTTTTTGGCGGTTCCGACGATGTTAGGTGCAACAGTAAAAAAATGTTACGACTTTTATAAAGATGGTTATGTATTGACTGATGATCAAATTAATTTATTGATTATCGGAAATGTCGTTGCCTTTGTTGTTGCCTTATTGGCCATCAAAAGTTTTATTGGATTTCTGACGAAACACGGTTTTAAGGTTTTTGGTTATTATCGGATTGTTTTAGGCGCTGCTTTATTGCTGATTCATTTCTTTATCCATCCTTTGAGTGTAATTTAATGACGGCAGAAGATTTTCAAAACGGACAAATTTTATTGATAGACAAATCGCTGCATTGGACTTCCTTTCAAGCGGTCAATAAAATGAAATGGATTTTGAAAAGTAAATTGGGTTTGAAGAAAATCAAAATTGGTCATGCCGGCACACTCGATCCTCTCGCAACGGGACTTTTGTTAGTCTGCACAGGAAAATTCACCAAAAGAATTGAAGAATTACAAGGTCAGGCCAAAGAATATACGGGAACTTTTTATATTGGCGCTACGACACCATCCTATGATTTAGAAACTGAAATCGATCAAACTTATCCAACATCTCATATTACTGATGATTTGATACAGGAAACTATTCCGCAGTTTTTAGGAGAAATAAATCAAAAACCACCTATTTTCTCCGCCATAAAAAAAGATGGCGTTCGACTTTACGATCATGCACGAGCTGGAGAAACAGTTGAGATTGCCTTTCGAAAAACCACGATTCACGAATTTGAAATCACTCGAATTGCTTTGCCAGAAGTTGACTTTAGAGTCGTTTGCAGCAAAGGAACTTACATTCGTTCCTTAGCTTTTGATTTTGGAAAAGCATTACATTCGGGCGCACATTTGATTGCCTTGCGTCGAACTAAAATTGGGGATTATGATGTAAAGGATGCTTTGGACATTACATCGTTTGATGATTCAATTGTTCGCATTGCAACATAAGTTCCACGATTTCATTTTGTGTGCTTATTCCTTTATCGTGTAAATACCACAATTGCAATTCTGTTTTTGCCGTTTCGTCTACCACGCCGTATTGCTGCTTGTAGCTTTTGATAAGATTGGTTGCGCCTTTCGGTCTTGGTCCCCAATTCCCTAATACGGCTTCTGAATTCTTATCTAAAACAATTAGTTTAGGAATTGCTTTACTTCCATTGGTAAGAAATAAATTCATGAGCGCTTCATGCTCATCGCGGAATGCTATCTTTAGTTCAATATGTTGAGAAATAGAATCCATTTTATTAATAATCGGCAAAATTTGCGCCGCATCACCACACCAACCTTCTGACAAAACCAACCAAATATATTTTCTTTTTAAGGTTAAAAGCCTTTGAATATTTTCTTCTGTAATCACCATTTTCTTATCGAGGCGATTCATTCGGGCTTCATTCAATTCGGTGTAATGAACTAAATCTTGTGATTGTTCGTTCCCAGTTACTTTTCCATTTGCTAACAAAGAAGTTACTAATGATCGATATTGAAGATAAGAATGACTATTTACGAGTCCTTGGGCTACGGCAACTTTCATAATCTGAGTATTTATTAATGCAAATTTAAGGATTAATCATTTGCGTTTGGGTGACATTCATCACCTATTCTAAAAATTATGCCCGTGAATTACCTTCCCTTTTTTTTAGATAGACTATTTCATAAAAAAAGAATATAACTATATTTGCACAACTCTTTAAAACAAAGTAATGAAATACAAAAGAATTCTTCTAAAATTAAGCGGTGAAGCATTGATGGGCAACCGACAATATGGAATTGACCCAGCGCGTTTGGACGAATATGCTGAAGAGATAAAACAAATTCATGACAAAGGTGTAGAAATCGCTATTGTTATAGGAGGCGGAAATATTTTTAGAGGAGTTTCAGGTGCAAGTAACGGAATGGATCGTGTTCAAGGCGATTACATGGGAATGCTCGCAACGGTAATTAACGGCATGGCATTGCAAGGTGCTTTAGAAGATCATGGCATGTTGACTCGTTTGCAAACTGCCTTAAAAATTGAAGCGATTGCGGAACCATACATCAAACGAAGAGCGGTTCGTCACCTTGAAAAAGGTCGAATTGTAATTTTCGGAGCCGGAACTGGTAATCCGTATTTCACCACGGATACCGCTGCTGTTTTAAGAGGTGTTGAAATTCATGCTGATGTTATTTTGAAAGGAACGCGTGTGGATGGAATTTACACTTCAGACCCAGAAAAAGATGCCTCTGCCACGAAATTTGATTCAATTACTTTTGATGATGTAATCAAAAAAGGATTGAACGTTATGGACAGTACGGCATTTACGTTGAGTCAAGAAAACCAGTTACCAATTGTTGTTTTTGACATGAACAAAAGAGGCAATTTATTGAAAATTTGTGAAGGAGAAACAGTAGGAACAGTAGTAAATATTTAATAGATTGTAAGACAGTTAGATGATAAGACGATAAGATTGACTTTGCGAAAATCTTAAAGTCCAAATAATCTTAAAGTCTCACAGTCTTAAAATCGAAAATATGACTGAAGAAATTGAATTTATTATAGACAGCACCAAAGAATCGATGAATGGTTCGATAGCGCATTTAGAAAAATCATTTTTGAACATTCGAGCGGGAAAAGCATCGCCAGCCATGTTGGGTAGTGTTTTTGTTGACTATTACGGATCTCAAACGCCATTAGCGCAAATTGCGAATATGAATGTCCCAGACGCACGAACGATAACTATCCAGCCCTATGAAAAAAGCATGTTGCAGCCGATAGAAAAAGCAATCATGGTAGCGAACATTGGTTTCAATCCGATGAACAATGGTGATGTGATTATTATTTCTGTACCGCCATTAACTGAAGAACGTCGTCGAGACTTAACCAAACAAGCCAAAGCGGAAGCAGAAGACGCCAAAATTGGGATAAGAAATGCTCGTAAGGATGCCAATACAGACATTAAAAAATTAGAAAAAGAAGGCACATCGGAAGATATATGTAAAACCGCGGAAGACGAAGTTCAAAATTTGACGAATTCATTTATCAAAAAAATTGACGATATTCTAGCTCACAAAGAAGCTGAAATCATGAAAGTATAGTACTTTCCGAAATAATAATTAATCCGCCTCGTTTTCGTAACAAGGCGGATTTTTATTTTACTTATCTTTAGACCATCTTCTGAATTTTGTTATTCAAACGAATGAAAAAATGCTGTTTCCTCTTTTTGCTTTTTACGCTTGTCTGTCAAGCGCAATTTCAATTTTCAGGAGTAATTAGAGACCGTGATTCTAGAAATCCCTTGCCATTCGCGACCATCACCACCAATACAGGAGTTCAAACACTGAGTGATTTAGATGGTAAATTTGTCATCTTATCGCGAACGCCTTCGCTTTCGTTGCTCGTTTCGTATGTTGGCTATGCGCCCAATGAAATCTTATTGGAAAACAATAGCAAATTCTATTCAATAGAACTTAATCCTCAGCGTGACCAGCTTAAAGAAGTTACTGTGTCGAGCAACGCAAGAGGACTGCAAATCATCAAAAATGTAATTGCGCGAAAATCTCAGAATGATCCACAAAAAAAACTAGAAACATTTGAGTTTAAGGCATACAATAAATTAGTTATTACCGCCAATCCTGATTCAATTAAGGGCAGCCTCGACAGTGTTTTTATCAAAAAAGCCAAGGCGGGGAATCATTATAAAGTGGATTCCTCTGATTATAAATTCAAAAAAATAATCTCCAAACAACATTTGTTTCAAACCGAGCGCGTCTCACAATTTCAATATCGCGGGAAAGCACTCAAAGAAACCATTTTAGGAACCAAAATGGCTGGTTTCAAGCAACCGATATATGAAATATTGTCGGTTAATTTGCAGTCCTTTTCAGTCTATGACAATCAGTACGAGTTGTTTGAGACTGCCTACAAAAGCCCGATTTCGAATACCACGTTTCAAAATTATCGATTTAAGTTAATTGATAGCACTACAATCCATGATCGAAAGTCCTACTTGATTTATTTTAAAAATAAGAAAAAAAGAAAAGAAGCTGGATTAGAAGGCGTCTTATATGTCGACGCAGAGAACTTCGCCATCAACAAAGCCATCATGCGGATCAAAGGACTATTAGATATTAGCGGAACGCATGAATTTGAATATTTCCCTGAACAAAAATTATGGTTCCCTACACAAAAACTGTTTAAAATTGTCAAAGGTAAAAACAACTATGACATCCGAATCTTGGGTGAAACTTTAGCGTTTGATTCGGGGGAAAATGACAATAACTCGAGAAAGAAAGGCGCGTCAGACTTTACTTATCTCTTTTCAGAAACTCGTTTGTTTGATGTCAAATACAACAATCCTGTCAGCATCAAGAACCCTTTCCAAAATATGGAAGTGGAGAAAGATGCTGAAATTCAAAACGAAGCATTTTGGAATCGATACAGAACTGACTCATTGGATTTACGGAGTCAGAGAACCTACTTTACCTTAGACAGTGTCGCAACAAAAAATAAAATAGAAAAAAGACTTTTTCAAGGGCGAAAAATACTCAATGGTTATGTCCCGTTTGGTTATTTCGACATGGATTTGCGATACTTGGTAAGTTTCAATAATTACGAAGGATTCCGTTTTGGATTGGGCGGAAAGACCAGCAATTCATTTTCAAAAGTAATCCGACTTGATGGCTATATCGCTTATGGACTAAAAGACGAGCAATACAAATACAACCTTGGGTTGTCAACGAGAATTGATAGTAATACAAATTCATGGATTGGCGGATCATACACCGATGATATTCGTGAAATTGCGAGTAGCAGCTTTGCGATTGATAAAAAGAAATTTTAAGTTGTACGACCCAAGACCAATCAACTTGAAGACATTTTACGACTATCAAAGTTGGCGGGCCTATTTTGAAACCAAACTCATCCCAAAAACGGAAAGTATTTACCAGATTATGTATACCAAGGTCGACCCTCTATTTGATTACTTCTATGATTTTAATGCTACTTTGTATGAGAAATATACAATGACAACCACACAGTTTTCATTGCAATGGAACCCTTTTAGTGATTATCTTCAAACAGAGGATGGTCGATTTGAAGTAAAAAAACGCTTCCCAAAATTTACATTTCAGTATACGTGGAGCCTTCCTAAATTATTTGAAAACGATTTTGATTTTAGAAAGATTGATTTTCGTGTAGAGTTTGAAAAAACCTATTTGAATGGTCAAAAAACCGCAGTGCTATTCGAAAGTGGTTATGCTCAAGGAGCAATTCCCCTTACGCATCTATACAATACTTCTCCCAATAATTTGACCAACAATAAGCTGATCGAACGCATTACGATTGCAGGAAAAAATAGTTTTGAGACCATGTTTTTTAACGAATTTTTCTCGAGTGAATTTGCGATGATTCACGTCAAACACGGATTTAAAAGACTAAAAATATCAAGAAAAATAAAACCTGCTTTTGTTTTAGTAACTCGTGCGGCATGGGGCAATATGCAACATAAAGAACGACATCTTGGCCTAGAATTCAATACTTTAGAAAAAGGCTATTATGAATCAGGAATCGAATTAAATCAGATTTACAGTGGATTTGGATTAACTGCATTTTACCGTTACGGACCCTATCAACTGCCGAAAACGGAGGATAATCTGGCTATAAAATTATCTTTTATTTTGAATTTAGGGTTTTAGAATCAATACTGATGGCACATGGCTCAACCATAGACTTTGGGAGTCAACCAGTTTTTTCCAGCTTTCTAGACTGATAATCATTAGATCTTGTTTGGACAGAAAGTCCTTTTTCATCGTTCTGTCTTGCAAAACTGTAATGTTATCCGGGTATTTATCTTCCAATGAATGAATGGCGCTTCCCATCACAAAATTATTTTTGACCAAATTATTGATGTCTAAAAGGGAAATATTGGAGTCGCTGTTATAAATCAACTTTTGAAAATAGTCAATCAAAAAAGCATCCTCCGAAGAAAAGAATGGGACAAATACATTTTTTACTTCTTGTAAATCTTTATCGATTAGTACACCAAGAGGCATTTTACTTTTTGAAATAATTTGACGAGTTCTTTCATCAAAAGGAGAATTTTCAAATAATCCTTCTTTTCCAGTAAACTTGTCAATGAGGCGATCTGGATTGATGATTCTCGTGGTAAAGCCCAGGACTTTTCCTAATAAGGTTCCTTCAAAAATTGATTTTCCCAGACCCACTAAAAGCAAGTCGTAATCACCTTGATTGGCAATATCAGAGATGTCAGTTTCGATATCAACCGTAGCTTTAAAAATCGTCGTGATCTCTTGTTTCAGAATTTTTGATTCTTCCAAAATAGGGGTAAATCGTTTCTTTTCATGTTCTTCTAAATTATAGGAATGCATTTCATCACTCAAAGATAAATGCATCGCTGTAATGCTTGAAGTATCTTTCTGTTTTGCCACAAAACTATTCGCCAACCTCAACAATGATTTGCCTTTTTCGTTGTTCCCAAAGGAAATAAGAATCTTGTACTTATTACCATCATGTTCAATTTCTTCTGGAATAAAAATGTCTTTCGTCTTAAAAATATAGTTAATTAAATCGAGTGCAGGACCCGTCATAAAAGTTGTTACCAAAGCCATAATTACCATCATAGTAAAAATTTCAGAGGTTAAAACACCCAAATCATATCCAATATTAAGTACGACCAATTCCATTAAACCACGGGTATTCATCAGGGCACCAATCGTCAAACTTTCTTGCCAATTTTGACCAACGAATTTAGCCGCTAATGCACTTCCGAAAAATTTTCCAGCGACAGCAACGAGAATAATCCAGCCCGTAATCTCCCATAAATACGAGTCATTGATTAAGCCAATTTGAGTTCGTAAACCAGTGAAGACAAAAAACAACGGCAATAATAAAATCACCGAGACATCTTCGACTTTATTAATAAAAATAGCTCTAAACTTCGCGATATCTGGCATGATGGCTCCAGTCATAAACGCCCCAAAAAGCGCGTGAATTCCAATAATTTCGGTCAAGTATGACGATAGAATCAACGTTAAAAAGAAAATCGCCACGACTGGTTTATTCAACTTGTTTTTTGTACCGTACAAATCTCCAATTCTTTTCAAAAAGGGCTTGACAACAAATATCATGACCAAAACGTAGGCGAAGGCCAATCCGATAATATATAGTGAACTTACAAAAGATCCTGCTTTGACAATCGCAATAACCGCGGCCAAAATACACCAGGCTGTGATGTCGTCTGTTGCGGCGCAAGTAATTACAATCGTACCAATCTTGGTTTTATGAATGCCTCTCTCCTGAACAATCCTTGCCAATACCGGAAAGGCAGTGATGCTCATCGCGATACCTAGAAAAAGACTGAAAGACAAGAACTCGACGCCCTGTGGTGCAAAACGATGATAAACAAAATAAGCCAAACCCACACCCAATGCGAAAGGAATGATGATACTAGCGTGACTAATGACAAGCGCTTCATTGGCTTTGTTCTTCAGTACTTTTAAGTCAAGTTCCATTCCGATGACAAACATGAATAGTATCAAGCCAATTTGACTTAAAAACTGTAGATTCCCCAACGAAGCCGTTGGGAAAAGCGCATGAGAAAACTCAGGAAAGTACATGCCTACTAAAGATGGACCGAGTACAATACCTGCGATAATTTCTCCGATTACTGTTGGCTGCCCTATTTTACGGAACATCCAGCCAAAAAAACGAGCGACAATAATAATCGTAATAATTTGGGCTAAAAGTATTGCTAATGGATGTTTCACATTATGAAGAAGCGAGGCAATAAATTCCGTCCATTGTGAATTGGTCGAATTAGCAACTACAATATTTCTGCCCATTTCCAAGAATTTTCCTTGAGCGAGAATCCAATAGATCATCGCGGAAAAACCCCCAGTCACAATGATGTAAAATATAGAATTCTTGAAATTCTTCATAGCGTTTTTAGGTCTAATTTAAAATGTCGTCTGGCGCGATTGATTAGAATCCAAATATAGAAATTATAACGTCAAAAAAAATAGCATGCAAAAATTTGTTCTAGTCTATTAAAAGGTAATTATTTTAGAAAACCCGCGCTCGAATGAATTGAATTTCTCTTGTTTTATTTACCTTTGCGACTCGTTTTTATAAGCATATGAAAAACACGCATCAGGTTGGATTCTGGGAAGGACTGGCTAGAATTATTCTTAAAAACAGAAACGCCATTATTGTGGCTATTGTTGCGCTCACTATTTTTCTAGGTTTTCAATGGAGAAATTTAGGGATGACGTATACAGAAGCCAATCTTCTGCCTAAAAAACACATTATAAACCAACAATATCAGGATTTCTTAGACAAATTTGGGGAAGAAGGAAACCTCATCGTTATTGGATTTGACGACAAGACTTTCTTTACGCCGCAAGCATTCGCGGCCTGGAACGAACTGATGTCAGGTCTGAAAAAAGCAAAAGAAGTGGATTTGGTTGTGTCCTTGAATGACTTAAAGAAATTAGAAAAAGATACGATTGCTCAAAAATTTCGACTGGTTTCCTTTATCGATTCGACTCAAACCAATCGATTGGACTATCTTAAAGAAGTAAAAACAGAGTTGTTTGAAAGGTTGCCATTCTACGAAGGGTTGTTATTTAACAAGGAATCTGGCAGCATTCGTTCGGCAGTTTACTTGAAAAAAAGCATTGTCAATACCGAAGCTAGAAAAACGTTTATTCTTGAAAATCTAGTTCCAAAAGTCGAAAAGTTTGAAAAAGCAACAGGCATTGACCTGCGCGTTTCCGGAATGCCTTATATCCGAACCATCAATGCAGAAAACATGAAAGGTGAGATTGGCCTTTTTATTGGTGCTGCTTTGTTTATCACCTCTTTTATTTTCTTTTTGTTTTTTCGATCGTTTCGTGCCACTTTTATCTCAATAAGTATCTTGCTATTGGGTGTTGTTTGGTCGTTTGGAACCTTGGGGTTCTTTCACTATAAGATTACAATCCTTACAGCCATTATCCCACCTTTGATTATCGTCATTGGAATTTGTAACTGTATTTTCCTCATCAATAAATACCAACAGGAAATCAAAATTCAAGAATCAGGCGAAAGCGTTGCAGCGTGTAATTTCAAAAATTGGTGTTTCTACTTTGATGACTAATCTAACTACAGCTGTTGGTTTTGCCACATTTATGATTACCAATAATGACTTACTGTATGAATTTGGTTTGGTAACCGCGATCAACGTTATGACGGTGTATCTTCTGACGCTTTGTATCGTGCCAATTGTATACAGTTATATGCCTTTGCCTAAGGAAAAACACTTGTATCACTTGAGTAAAAACTATATTTCATCTTTATTAAGTTGGGTTGAAAATTTAGTAATGTACAGACGCACCAGAATTTACATTATCTATGCTCTGTTAATGATCTTTAGTGTTATTGGTGTGACGCAAATGAAAGTGTCTGGTAGTTTAATTGGTGAAATGCCAAAAAGCGCTTCCTTTTTTAAAGACATTCTCTTTTATGAAAAGGAGTTTCACGGTGTGATGCCTTTAGAAATCATGATTGACACGCATCGTAAAAAAGGTGTCATGAAACTATCGACCATGAAGAAAAATGGACGAACTTCAAAAGACGATTGCTGAAATTCCGGAACTTTCTCACCAGTTTCTGTAGTCAATTTGGTGAAGTATTCGAAGCAAGCCTTTTATAATGGCAATCCTGATTTTTATGAATTGCCGAACTCACAAGAACAAGCTTTTATCCTTTCCTACGCCAAAAACGCAACGAAGAACACCAAAGACAATTTGATGAAAAGCTATGTCGACAAGACGGGTCAATATGCCCGAATTACGACATTTATGAAAGATATCGGAACCGAAGAAATGGCGAGAGTTGAACATAAACTACAATCAAAAATAGACGAGTTGTTTCCGAAAGACCGTTACACTGTAACATTGACAGGAAAAGCATTGGTCTTTCAAAAAGGAACTTCCTATCTCATAGACAATCTTATTATTTCGCTCATTTTTGCTATTCTGGTGATTGCGGCATTGATGGCCTATTTATTCAGATCTGTTAAAATGGTCATGGCTTCGGTGATAACTAATGTCCTACCATTGTGCATTACCTCTGGATTGATGGGCTATTTCGAAATCCCTTTAAAACCGTCAACAATTTTGGTTTTTAGTATTGCGTTTGGAATTTCTGTCGACAATGCGATTCAATTTATGGCCAAATACCGACATGATCTGATTAAAAATAATGGCTTGGTCAATAAGTCTGTAATTAGTTCAATTCGTGAAACAGGCATTAGTACTTTTTACACTTCTGTTGTCTTGATATTTGGATTTGCCATTTTCACTTTATCTAGTTTTGTAGGTACAATTGCTTTAGGCGGATTGATATCGTGTACGTTACTCTTTGCGATGTTCGCTAATTTGCTAGTGTTGCCGTCCTTGGTATTGACTTTCGAAAAAAAGAAAGCATTAAAAGAACTTGAAGGGAAAGCCAAATAAAAACCCCGCGTTTGTATTGAAAATAAATACCCTAGCCCCGATAGCAGTGAAAATCCTTTTTGCTTTATCGTTGCGACAACCGTTGAACGAAATTTAGTAGAGCAAAAAGATTGCAACGGATAGCGGGAATAGCTTCTAAAAATTACAGCAAATCCATTATATTTGCATTCGATTTGGCGCTGAAAAACCAAAAATCGAATGATCTAAAAATTCAAAAAATGAAACATACAAAAGTAAAAGACTTATTAGGAAGTAGTGCCACCGTTGCACAAGTAAATGCCAAAGGATGGGTAAGAACTTTTAGAAACAATCAATTTATTGCGTTGAATGACGGTTCGACAATCAACAATATTCAATGTGTCGTAGATTTTGAAAATACGCCTGAAGAAACTTTAAAACGAATTACTACTGGAGCTGCCATTTCGGTTACTGGCGCTTTGGTAGAAAGTCAAGGTGCTGGACAAAAATATGAGATTCAAGTTTCGAAATTAGAAATCTTGGGCGATTCGGATGCGGAGAAATTTCCGATGCAACCGAAAAAACACTCGTTAGAATTTTTGCGTGAAAATGCGCACCTTAGAGTTCGGACTAATGCTTTTGGAGCCATTATGCGCGTGCGTTCGATGTTGTCATTTGCGGTGCATCAATATTTTCAGGAAAGAGGATTTGTGTATGTCAATACGCCGATTATAACTGGTTCGGATGCGGAAGGCGCAGGAGAAATGTTTAGAGTGACTGCCTTACCTTTTGATGGAACGCCAAGAACTGACGAAGGAAAAGTTAATTTTAAAGAAGATTTCTTCGGTAAAGAAACCAACCTTACCGTTTCTGGGCAATTGGAAGCAGAGACTTTTGCGATGGCCTTGGGTCAAGTATATACTTTCGGACCTACTTTTAGAGCAGAAAACTCAAACACGTCACGTCACTTAGCTGAATTTTGGATGATTGAGCCGGAAGTCGCTTTCAACGACCTGAACGACAATATGGATTTGGCAGAAGATTTCATCAAATATGTGGTGAAATATACGGTTGACAAATGTGGCGAAGATTTGAAATTTTTGGAGAGTCGATTGGCGGATGAAGAAAAATCAAAACCACAAGCGGAACGCAGTGAAATGTCTCTATTAGAAAAATTGAATTTTGTATTGACTAATGATTTTAAACGCGTTTCTTATACGGAAGCGATTGATATCTTGCGAGATTCCATACCCAATAAAAAGAAGAAATTCAATTATATTATCAATGAATGGGGCGCTGACTTGCAAAGCGAGCACGAAAGATTCTTGGTAGAAAAGCATTTCAAATGTCCAGTGATTTTGTTTGACTATCCAGCCAACATCAAAGCATTTTATATGCGATTGAATGAAGATGGCAAAACCGTTCGCGCGATGGATATTTTATTCCCGGGAATCGGAGAAATTGTTGGTGGTTCACAAAGAGAAGAGCGCCATGATGTTTTAGTAGAAAAAATGAAAGCACTAGGCATCGATGAGGAAGAATTGTGGTGGTATTTAGATACGCGTAGATTCGGAACCGCTGTGCACTCTGGTTTCGGTTTAGGGTTTGAAAGATTGGTGTTGTTTGTAACGGGAATGAGTAATATTCGTGATGTAATTCCGTTTCCTAGAACGCCAATGAACGCAGAATTTTAATTTTTTGTGGAATCGTTCAACCGTGTAATCGTTTATTCGGAAGAACAAAACGATTAAACGAATTAACGATTAAACGGTTAAACGGTTAAACAATTAACCGGTTAAACAAATCAACTATTAAACAACCATGCTCAAGCAATTTCTCAATCTCAAATTAACTCAAAAATTATCTCCACAACAAATCCAGTTGATGAAGTTGATTCAGTTGCCTACGCAAGCCTTTGAGCAACGATTGAAAGAGGAAATGAATGAGAATCCAGCACTTGAAGCCGGAAAGGAAGAAGATGAAGAATACGAGAAAGACGAATTTGACAACGAAGAATACGAAGATTTTGATGACAATGAAAGCATTGAAGCAGAAGACATCAATATCGATGAATACTTAAGTAACGACGAAACACCAGAATACAAAACACAAGCCAATAACTACAGTGATGATGACGAACATCGCGAATCTCCTTTGGCTTCTCCGGTGAGTTTTCACCAAGATTTGATCAATCAGTTGAACACTTTCATTTTGAATGATGAGGAACGCGAAATTGCCGAATTCTTAGTGGGCAGCATTGACGATATGGGTTATATTCGAAGAAGTATTGCCGACATCGTGGATGATATGGCGTTTACGCAAGGAATTTATACTGACGAAAAAACCGTTGAACGCATCTTGCACATTATTCACGAATTAGAACCTTCAGGTGTTGGCGCGCGCGATTTACAAGAATGTTTGTTGTTGCAATTAAAACACAAAACGCCTTCTGAATATGTCGCTTTAGCCACTAATATTATCGAAACACAATTTGATGCTTTTAGTAAAAAACACTACGAAAAGCTGCAACACAAATTCAATGTTTCCAACGAACAGTTAAAGAAAGCAGTTCATGAAATCGAAAAGCTAAATCCAAAACCTGGTGGTTCTTTTACGGGAGCGAATAAGGTCACAGAAAATGTGGTTCCAGATTTTGCGATTAGAATTGTAGATGGACAACTAGAATTGACATTAAATGGTCGAAATGCACCCACATTGCACGTATCTAAAGATTACCAAGAGATGTTGCAGACCTATAAAGTTTCGAAAGATAAATCGCATGCCCAGAAAGACGCTGTTCAATTTATAAAACAAAAATTAGATGCGGCCAAGTGGTTTATTGACGCCATTAAACAGCGCCAAGAAACGCTTTGGGTGACGATGAATGCCATCATGCATTACCAAGAAGAATTTTTCTTAGATGGCGATGAAACTAAATTGCGTCCGATGATCTTGAAGGACATCTCCGAAATGGTCGGCATGGATATCTCAACAATTTCACGTGTCGCCAATAGCAAATATGTTGAAACCCCTTACGGCACTAAGTTGATTAAAGAATTTTTCTCCGAAGCGATGAAAAATGATCAAGGTGAAGATGTTTCTACCTTAGAAATCAAAAAAATATTGAAAAATATCTTAGAAGAAGAAGACAAACACAAGCCGCTTCCCGATGATCAATTGGCGGAACTTCTGAAAGAAAAAGGTTATCCCATTGCTCGAAGAACGATTGCAAAATACAGAGAACAACTGGATATTCCTGTCGCTCGTTTGCGAAAAAAGATGTAACTCGTTTTAAACATTTTTAACTTTGAAAAAGATCTTAGTTCTCTTTTCTTATCTCTTACACCCGATTTTTATTCCTCTTTTTGGCTCTTTATTCTATCTGTATGGAGCGGACAATTATTTGGAAACATTACCGAAATTCTTGCTGCTTTCTCAGATTATTCTTGTCACAATCTTTATCCCATTTACCATATTGTATTTTTTAAAAGCGATGGGAAAAGTCGATTCTATCATGGTTTCAGAAGCGTCTCAGCGCAAAATTCCGATGTTGGTGCAGATATTTTTGATGGCATTATTACTTTCAAAAAGTGTCTCCCTAACAGTCTTACCAGAGTTGTTTTTTTTCTACTTAGGTGGTATTCTTAGTGCGCTATTGGCTTATGTTTTTTTGTTCTTAAAAATCAAGATCAGCATTCATACTTTAGGAATCAGTTCACTTACCATATTTGTAATTGCACTCAGCATTCACGATAATACAAACTTAATTTCTAGCGTGGCATTGCTCATTTTATGCAACGGATTGGTAGCTTCTTCTAGGATGGTAATGAACGCTCATACAACAAAAGAACTCTTGTTAGGATTTGCCATAGGAATTTTTCCCCAGCTGGCGCTATTGCGATTCTGGCTATAAGATATAGAACATCATTCCGAAATGAAGGGCATTCATGCTCACTCGTTCATTATCGACGCGAGCAGCAGATGAAAAAATAGGAACTAAACCGTAATACGCGTAGAAATTCCAAGTGTTGTTGCCTGCAACTAAATATACTCCAGCTTGAAATTTATTAAAATCTTTATTATTCGAAACCGTGATGGAAGAAATTGGATCGGTATAAATTGACCTAGAATAAACCAAATAACTCAGTTGCAAACCAGAATATATTCTCCAAAACTTATGCGATTCAGGAACGGAAGTTCTCCATCTAAACTCTATGGGAACATCAATAAAAACTTGCTCAAACTTGTTTTTCTTATAACTATTATCAATGCTGCTCGTACTGTAAACTGGCAATCCTTCTTCTTTATAAATAAACAAGTTCTGGAAATAATTAGCATAAGACAATCCAAGTCCTGGTGCAATCGCTTTGTTTCTTCGCTTATTTATTGGCATATCTCGGAGGAAACCAACTTTGAACCCTGGTGAAAATTTATTTGTGTTGACTCCAGAAGGTGTTTGCAAGAGCGTATTATAGGAGAAAGAAAAATAGAACTGATCTTCTCTGTATAAAGAATCAACCGCTATCATCGGATAAGGCAATTTCGTTTCCTGAGAAAAAGCGACAGATAGATTAAAAAAAAGAAAAGCAAGAGTAAGAAAACGCATTAGCATTAATTTGTGGTTTAAAGGTAGAAAAAAACAGTTATAAAGTTTTAATATTAAAATGTAAATTTGTGAATACAACGAAGATACAAATTGCCTTTTAACATTGTGATTAGATTGTTATGGACAAAGACCAACATGAATTATACGAAAATGCGCGGCAAAGGTTAAGACAAAAAAAGATATTATATTATCATTTTGTTTTTTTGGTGATCGGAAGTTTATTTTTTTTTATTGCAAATGTATTTCTAAAATATGGGCAGCCTCAACAATGGTACATTTGGGCGTGTGTTATCTGGGTTTTTCTCTTTATACTTCATTTTATTAAAGTCTTTATTACCGATCGGTTTATGAATAAGGATTGGGAACGTGAACAAATTGACCGATTAATTCAAAAACAAAAAAATAAGATCTCTGAGTTGACGGAGGATACATTGAAAAATCAAAAATAATACAATTCAAAATGATAATAATGATTGCTGCTGCTGCAGAAAACAATGCATTGGGGAAAAATAATCAACTACTTTGGCACTTGCCAGATGATTTTAAAAGATTCAAACAATTGACTTCGAACCACTATATTATCATGGGTAGAAAAACCTTTGAAAGTTTTCCGAAGCCGTTGCCAAACCGAACCCATGTCATCATTTCTCGTCAAGCAAATTACGAAGTTGAAGGAGCTATTGTTGTATCCAATTTTGAAAATGCCTTGGCTATTTTGCCGCCAGAAGAAGACGCATTTGTCATTGGAGGAGGCGAAATATACCAACAAACATTACCTTTTGTGGACAAAATTGAATTGACTAGAGTGCATGCCGACTTTGATGCGGATACTTTTTTTCCAGTAATAAATCCAAATGAATGGAAACTTGTCGAGAAAGAATATCATCCCAAAGACGAAAAGCACCAATATGATTTTACCTACGAGACCTATCTCAGGAGATTGTAAACTTTCCTGAAGATAATCGAATCCTTGTCTTTTTAAAAACCCTATATCGTATTATTATCGCGGACATTTTTAGATTCTATTGTTTATAGTATATTTGTCGAAAATAAAAATGTCAAAGAATATTACTCCATACAAATCATCAACATTGAGCAAAAAAGATCAAATTGCTCAAATGTTCGACACCATTTCTGGCAACTATGACGGATTAAATCGTGTGATTTCATTTGGCATTGATGTGAAATGGAGAAAGAAAGTGCTAGCACTTGTTTCAAAAAAAAATCCTAAAACAGTATTAGATATTGCAACAGGAACAGGAGATTTAGCATTGTTAATGGCCGAAACCTCAGCTGAAAAAATTATAGGATTAGACATTTCAGCGGGAATGCTTGAGGTTGGAAGAAAAAAAATAACAAACGCCAATTTGTCTAATAAGATAGAAATGGTGCTAGCAGATTCGGAAGCAATGCCGTTTGAAGACAATTCATTTGACGCCATTACCGTTGCCTTTGGAATTCGAAATTTCGAACATTTAGATCTTGGATTAAAAGAAATACTTCGTGTACTGAAACCGAATGGGATTTTTGTAGTTTTAGAAACTTCAAATCCGACAAAAACGCCCTACAAACAAGGCTATTCTTTATATACTAAGTATCTTTTACCGTTGATTGGAAAAATTTTTTCGAAAGATAAAGCGGCTTACAATTATCTTTCCGAATCAGCATCCGTTTTCCCATTTGGAGAAGCCTTAAACAATATTTTGCGAAAAAATGGGTTTATAGAAGTGCTTGCCGAACCGCAAACTTTTGGAGTGGCAACTATTTACAGCGCATCCAAAAAATAAGAGTTTTAAATGAAAAACAAAATTACTTTTGTCCTTTTACTTTGTGTCCTACTGGGAAATGCGCAGCATGGAAGGAAAGTATTCGGTAAAGATCCGCTAGTCAATTTGGAGAATTTTGACAAACAAAGAGTCTATTGGGGCTACTTTCTAGGATTTAACAGCTTCGATTATAAATTCGAGTATAAGGTAAATGGCCCAGACATTAATGTAGATCGAACCACTGGTTTTAGTGTTGGACTTGTTGGCGATTTGAGACTTTCAAATTATATCAATTTGAGATTTGAACCGGGACTCTTTTATACACAAAGAAATCTTACTTACTCAAATTTCACCAGAGATTTAGATGCCAAGCGGGAAGTGCCAGCCACCTATATTCACTTTCCTTTTCTGTTAAAATTTTCATCCATGCGAACAGGAAATATAAGACCCTATTTATTGGCAGGTCTCTCCAGAACACTCAATCTTGCCAGTAATTCCAAATCAGAAGATGATAATTCGCAACAGAAATTTAGAGTAAAACCTTGGACAAGTAATTATGAATTGGGATTTGGAATCGATTTATATTTAGAATATTTTAAATTTTCCCCGTCCATTCGAGGCGTTTTCGGAACTGGAGATGAGTTGGTTAGGGATAAAGACCCGAATAGTCCTTGGACCGGTAACATAAGTTCAATGTCGACTAGAGCTATCTTGATCAACTTTACCTTCCATTAAACTACAATAGCATTAGTTCTGATTTCGGCAGAATTCGCTCAAAACGATTGCTGCAGCTGTAGCAACATTCAAACTTTCGGTTTGTTGTACTTTTCCAAATCGGGGAATAGTAATGCGATTCTTTATAACTTCCTCTATCGCTGGACTTATACCGTTTGCTTCATTACCCAAAACAATGATTGCCTCTTTGGGAAATTCTTCTTTATAAATATTTCTTCCTGTCATAACCGCCCCGTAAACAGGTAATTTTGCTTGCGTAAGCCATGCTACAAGATCAACGTAACTGACTTTAACCCTAGAAATAGAACCCATCGTTGCTTGAACCACTTTTGGATTATATAAATCGACCGTTTCCTTTGAACAAACCAGTTGATCTACGCCAAACCAATCGCACATTCGCAAAATCGTTCCTAAGTTTCCTGGATCCCTAATGTCGTCTAAAGCAACAATAAGTCCGTGTTCTTTTATGGGATTCACCGGCGGAATCTTAAAGATCGCCAAACAATTGTTAGCGGCAGCGAGCGCCGAAATCTTGCCCAATTCTGCAGGAGAAATCAGCGACTTCAACTCATTGGGCACCGACTCAAACAAAGCTTCTGTTTGGTATAAATGATGCAACTCAAAATTAGACTGAAGCAATTCTTGAATCACTTTAAAGCCCTCTGCAATAAATAACCCATGGGTCGCACGGTATTTTTTTTGCTGCAAACTCGTTATTAATTTTATTTGGTTTTTACTAACCATAGAAAAAATGTACTTTTGATTCAAATATCTTTTCACCCTTGAGCAACTCCACAGCAAAAATATCATTATTTATTCTAATAGGGATTATTATTACCGCCTGTAATACTTTGAAGAGGGTTCCGTCAGATAAAAATTTATTGACTAAAAACGAAGTTTTCGTTAATGAAAAAAAAATAAATGCGGAGAACATTACCGATTTGATATATCAAAAGCCGAACTCTTCTATTCTCGGTTATAAATTGAGACTGAATTTGTACAATCTTGCAAGTCTCAAACATGATTCGTTGTACCAAGCGAGATTTACCAAAAATCCTGAAAAATATAAGCGAATGTCGAAACTCCTTTCGGCGAAACAAGTCAATCGTTTGGGAAAATCTTTTTGGTACTCTGGTATTCATGAATTTCTAAAAAAAACAGGCGAAGCGCCAGTTATTCCTGAAGATAAGAGCACCGTGAAATCAAATCTCCGTTTGAAATCTCACTATTTCAATCAAGGTTATTTTGACGTTAAGTCGACATTTGAAGTCGATTCTATTAGCCCTAGAAAAGTTAAAATTAAATATAACCTAAACACAGGAAATCCATATACCATCGACAGCATAAGAACTACAATCTTAACGCCAGCATTAGACTCGCTTTATCAAGACAACAGAGCGGCTACTTTTCTGAAATCTGGAAAGCAATATAAAACTGTTGACTTTGAGGCTGAAAGAAGTAGAATTACCACTCATTTCCGAAACAATGGCGCTTATGATTTTCAGCCAACGTTTATAAACTTTGATATTGATACGTTAAATGGAAATCATAAGGCCAACATCAATTTAAAAATCGAGAATTTTTCTTATAGCCAAGCTGACTCTATTAAGACCAAACCATTCAATTTATACCCCATTAGCGAAGTAAATATTTACACTGACCATAACCCTAAAGACACATCAAAAGTAGCTGAAAAAAAGACCTCGTTTTCTAATTTTAATCTATTTAGTAAGGGAAAGCTCAAGTACAAACCGAAAGCAATTACCAATGCCATTTTTGTTACAAAAGGAAGTTTGTATTCTGATTCAAAAACCAATCTTAGTACAAGATATCTCAGTAATTTGAGGGTTTTCAATTATCCAACAATTAAATACAGAGTCGATCCAAATGATTCCATTCATAAATCTTTAATTGCGGATATATACTTAACACAAAGAGAAAAATATAGTTTTGGTTACGGCATCGATTTTACCCATTCGAACATACAAGATTTCGGAATATCTGGAAACTTATCGTTTCTTATTCGGAACGTGTTTAATGGCGCTGAAACATTTGAAATTGTAACTAGAGGGAACATTGGATCCTCTCGAGATCTCGCCAATCCTAACAACCAGTTTTTTAATGTTAGTGATTATGGGGTTGATTTGAAGTTAAATTTTCCGAGAATCTTTATGTTTTTCAATGCTGACAAAATCATACCGAAACGGATGTTGCCTTCTACTTCTGTGACGATGGGTTTTTCGAAACAGCAAAATATCGGTTTAGATAAAGAGAATTTCACTGGTGCAATGACTTATAATTGGACACACAATCGAAGCACATCGCTTCGATTTGACTTATTCAATATTCAATATGTAAAAAATCTAAATCCAGATAATTATTTTAATATCTACAAGTCTTCTTACGATCTAATAAATGATTTAGCGAAACAATACAATGCCAATCCTAGTTACTTTGATGAAAGTAATAATCTGATTGTGAATACAGGGATTGAAGGTTTTCTTGGGGATGTTGCAAATAATGTGATTACTTTAAATACTGATGACTTAAAGTCCGTAAGGAGTGTTGCAGAACGCGCAATTCGGCTTACGGAAAACAACTTAATTTTTGCTTCCAGCTTTTCTGTTTCAAAATCGACAAAAAAGGACATCAATGATGAGAGTTTTCATATTTTTAGATCAAAAATCGAATCTGCTGGAAATTTTCTGTCTCTATTAGCAAATATATCCAAGCAGACAGGATCTCAAGATGCCAGTAAAACAATCTTTGAAGTAGCTTACTCGCAGTATTATAAGACCGAACTTGAGTATATCAAGCATTGGGATCTAAAAAAGAAAAAAGTGCTAGCCTTTCGGAGTTTCGTCGGAATCGCGGTTCCTTATGGTAATTCAGAAAGTGTTCCTTTTTCGCGAAGTTATTTTTCTGGCGGATCCAATGATAATAGAGCATGGCAATCCTACTCGCTTGGTCCGGGAAGAACTTCAGCACGAAGAGACTTTAATGAAGCTAACTTTAAGATTGCGGTTAGTGCTGAATTCAGGTTTAATTTTTTCTCAAAGTTTAATGGTGCCTTATTTATAGATACCGGTAACATCTGGAATGTATTCGACAATATAGAGGCGGAAGAAGCTGTCTTTACTGGAATAGAATCCTTGCAAGATACGGCGGTCGGTTCAGGATTTGGATTACGATATGACTTAAGTTTCTTTGTTTTGCGGCTAGACTTTGGATTTAAGACTTTCAATCCATCTGACACCTCTAATAAGAAATGGTTCAGAGACTATAATTTTGGAAATTCGGTCGTAAATATTGGTATAAACTATCCATTCTAAATTTATAAATTATTATTTTTGTAGTCCTTAACTTTAAAACAAACACTTATGGCTCATAGCATAAAACCTGGCGTTGCCACTGGCGATCAAGTTCAAGAAATATTCAAGTACGCAAAAGAAAAGGGATTTGCTTTGCCTGCTGTAAACGTGACAGGTTCAAGTACCATAAACGGTGTCTTAGAAACTGCAGCGAAACTCAACGCTCCTGTTATCATTCAATTTTCGAATGGCGGCGCGGCTTTTAATGCTGGAAAAGGATTGTCAAATGCCAATGAAAAAGCTGCTATTGCTGGCGGTATCGCCGGTGCGAAACACATTCATACTTTAGCTGAAGCATACGGAGCTACTGTAATTTTGCATACCGACCATTGCGCAAAGAAATTATTGCCTTGGTTAGATGGACTGTTAGATGCAAGCGAAAAACACTTCGCCGAAACAGGAAAGCCTTTATATAGTTCGCACATGATTGATTTATCAGAAGAACCACTTCATGAAAACATCGAAATTTGTGCGCAATATTTGAAGCGAATGAGCAAGATGGGAATGACCTTAGAAATAGAATTGGGAATTACAGGTGGTGAAGAGGATGGCGTGGATAATTCAGATGTGGACAGTTCAAAACTATACACGCAACCTAATGAAGTTGCTTATGCGTATGAGGAATTAATGAAAGTAAGCCCGCGTTTTACAATTGCTGCGGCCTTTGGAAATGTGCATGGAGTATACAAACCAGGAAACGTAAAACTAACTCCGAAGATTCTTAAAAATTCTCAAGATTATGTTCAGAACAAATTCAACACAGGTCACAATCCGGTTGATTTTGTTTTTCATGGTGGATCTGGATCCACTCTCGAGGAAATTAGAGAAGGCATCAGCTATGGGGTGATCAAAATGAACATTGATACCGATTTACAATTTGCTTTTACCGAGGGAATTCGTGATTATATGGTGAATAATATTGAATATTTAAGAACACAAATTGGTAGTCCAGACGGACCAGACTCCCCAAATAAAAAGCACTACGACCCAAGAAAGTGGGTTCGTGAAGGCGAAATAACGTTCAATAAAAGATTAGAACAGGCTTTCGCTGACTTGAACAATGTAAACACTTTATAATTAACAATTAACAATTGATAATTGATAATTAATAGTTGTCAATTATCAATTATCAATTAAAAAGATATGGCTTGGTTTAAAAGAACAGAAAAAGGAATCACCACTGCAACGGAAGACAAAAAAGATGTCCCTAAAGGCTTATGGTATAAATCTCCAACAGGAAAAATTATCGATGCAGATGAGTTGGAACGCAATCTATGGGTAAGTCCAGAAGACGGGTTTCATGTTAGAATTGGAAGCGCAGAGTATTTTCAAATCTTGTTCGACAACAATGAGTTTAAAGAACTAGATGCCAAGATGACGTCGAAAGACCCTTTGCATTTTGAAGACACGAAGAAATATTCTGACCGTTTGAAAGAAGTGATGGAGAAAACAAAGCTAAAGGATGCTGTTCGCACCGCGGTTGGAAAATCAAAGGGGAAAGACCTTGTGGTTTGCTGCATGGACTTTGCCTTTATCGGCGGGTCAATGGGGGCAGTTGTTGGTGAAAAAATTGCAAGAGGAATTGATCATTCTATCAAAAACAAAATTCCATTTGTAATGATTTCTAAATCGGGTGGCGCACGTATGATGGAAGCCGCTTATTCATTAATGCAATTGGCAAAAACCTCAGCAAAATTGGCGCAATTGGCAGAAGCTGGGATTCCATATATTTCCTTGTGTACAGATCCAACAACAGGAGGAACAACAGCCTCTTACGCTATGTTGGGAGATGTAAACATTTCAGAACCTGGTGCTTTAATTGGATTTGCAGGACCACGTGTGGTAAAAGACACAACGGGAAAAGATCTGCCTGAAGGATTTCAAACTGCAGAATTTGTTTTAGAACATGGTTTCTTAGATTTTATTACACCGCGAAAAGAGTTGAAAGATAAAATTAATTTGTTTATTGACTTGATTGAGAATAACGAAATACGATAAGTGATATCATTGTTTCAAGAGTTAAAAAGTTCAAGACTTATTGTTTTTGAACTTTTTTTTAATTCATAAGTATATAATAGAAATACACAAATGTCAATTAGAATATTACTTTTACTACCCTTAACATTGTTTTTTTCATGTTCTGAAAGCAAGGATTCAGAAGTCGTCTACGATTCTTCGGCAATAACAAATTATCAATGGAAATTAACGTCTTTCAAAACTTCTCAACCTATCGACCTAAACAAAGACGGGATTAGCTCTACTGATATGATTTTAGAATTTGACTGTATGGAAACACAAACATTAAGCTTCTATTCGAATGTTGATTTAACTCCTGGTTTCTTCAATGATATGGGTAATTTCTCGATGTCTGGGAATACTTCAGGTAATATTACTGCTATTGAATGTTTTGACGATTCGAACGAATCGATGTCAAGTACAGTTTGGTTGGGAAGAATAAAGATGTTAAATGAAAATACTGCTGAATTTCTATATGAAACAACACTTCGAGGCACTCCGCTTGGCGATTTTCAGCCATTTAAACGAATTTTTACTATTACAAATAACAAATTGCAGCGAGTTGATATAGAATCTTTCCCAACCACTTTTAATGCTTCTATCAATCAGTGGGACAAGAGTTTGATTACGATTACCCGGGAATTTTCAAAAATTCAAAATTAATCCTACATTCCAGTTCGAATCGCCTCAACAGGATCCAAGCGTGAAGCTGAAATTGCAGGAAGAATTCCAGATAGAAGACCAATAAAAGCGGACAATCCTGTTCCCAGAACGACATTCCAAAAACCTAATATAAATTCAAATTCGAGCGCGTTGGTCAAAACAATCGAAATAATCCAAACCAAGAGCAATCCGAATACTCCTCCTATCACAGACAAAATAATCGATTCAAATAAAAATTGAAATAATATAAACTTGTTCTTGGCTCCCAAAGATTTTTGAATCCCAATGAGACTTGTTCGTTCCTTTACCGAAACAAACATAATATTCGCAATTCCAAATCCACCAACCAATAAGGAGAATCCACTAATAATCCACCCAATTATATTCATTTGAGAGACAATTCCGTCAATCAAATCTGTAAATCCCGATAGAATATTAATAAAAAAATTGTCTGTTTCATCCGTTTTTACGCCTCGGACATTCCTTAATTTTTGTGCGATTTCACCTTTCAATTCAGGAATATCAGCACCTTTCTCCGGTTTGATAATGATTACAGGCAACATCATTTCGTTATTGTCACCATACAATTGCCGCAAGAAATTAATTGGAAGGAAAACTGAAGTGTCATCGCCTCCTCCCATATCAAGTCCCGATTCTCCTTTCTTTTTGGTCACGCCAATAACTACAAAACGTTGTCCGTACAATCGAACGGTTTTTCCGATAGGATCAACATCATCAAATAAACCTTTGGCAATTTCATACCCTAAAACCACGACTGGTCTACCTGAATTAGATTCGGGTTCATTAAAAAATCGCCCTTCAGCAAATTCCAAACGTTGAATATCAACAAACTCGTAAGTCACGGGCACGATATTTACATCTGTCATTACTTTTTTTTCAAACTTCACACTTTCCCTATTGGTAAAAAACTGATAACAAACGTGTTCTGTATGATTAAGATTTTGCTTTAAATTCTGATATTCTTCATAATTCACCTTCGGAAACTGTTCTCTTTTCCATTCAGGAATATCAGTGGGGCCAAATGAAACACTAGTCAAGTAAATCGTGTTTTTATCTAAAGTGCTCAAATCACTCTTGATTTTTCTATCTAAAGAATCAACTGCAGCAAGAACCGCGATAATTGAAAAGATTCCGATGGTTACTCCAAGTAATGATAATAAGGTTCTCAACTTATTGTTGCGAAGCGCATTCAGGGCAAAACTTAAACTCTCAGAAAGCAATCGGAAATAGACGATCATACAATAAATTTTGAAAGGTAAAAGTCCGTATTTTGTAGCAACAAACCTAATAAAATCGGACTTGGTCATTTGTACAATTTTAGTAAATATTGTTACACAAATCGATTGAATTTTACTTTCAAAAAACTACTTTTGCCACAATAAACACAACTACTATATGAGCACTTTAAAAACAATCCAATCAGCCTTAATATCCGTTTTTTCTAAAGATGGATTAGAGCCCATTGTTCGGAAACTACACGAACAAAATGTAACCCTTTATTCAACTGGCGGAACAGAAGACTTCATTAAAAATCTTGGAATTCCCGTCGTCGCAGTTGAAGATGTCACTTCTTATCCCTCGATACTAGGAGGTCGCGTAAAAACCTTGCATCCGAAGATTTTTGGTGGAATCCTAAATCGTCAAGACAACCAAACTGATGTACAACAAATGGAAGAATTTCAGATTCCGCAGATTGATTTGGTCATCGTCGATTTGTATCCATTTGAGAAAACCGTGGCGTCAGGTGCGTCTGAAGTCGATATCATTGAAAAAATTGACATTGGTGGAATTTCATTGATTAGAGCTGCTGCAAAAAACTTTAGAGACACCGTGATTGTTGCCTCGGTAGATGAATATGCTCTGTTATTTGAATTGATAACTTCTCAAAATGGAGCGACAACACTCGAAAACAGACGACTATTAGCCACAAAAGCTTTTCACGTTTCCTCTCACTATGATACGGCTATTTTCAATTATTTTAATGAAGACGAAACGATTTACAAAGAAAGTATTGCTCACGGACAAATTTTGCGATATGGTGAAAACCCGCATCAAAAGGGCTTTTTCTTTGGCGACTTCGAAGCTATGTTTCAGAAAATTCACGGCAAGGAATTGTCTTATAATAATTTGTTAGATGTCGACGCAGCAGTCAATTTGATTCTAGAATTTAAAAGTGATGCCCCAACCTTTGCAATTTTGAAGCACAATAATGCTTGTGGATTGGCCACTAGAAATACGATCAAAGAGGCGTACATGGCCGCATTGGCAGGCGATCCGACTTCAGCATTTGGAGGCGTTCTTATTGCAAATCAAAAAATCGATGTCGAAACCGCGAACGAAATCAACGCGCTATTCTGCGAAGTTGTCATTGCACCAAGTTATGATGCTGGCGCCATTTCAATTTTGTCTGAAAAGAAAAACCGAATCATACTTGTTCAAAATGAAGTAGCCTTACCGCAAAGACAAGTGCGAACATGCTTAAACGGACTTTTAGTTCAAGATAAAAACAACATTACCGACAATAAAGAACATCTAAAAACCGTTACGTTTACTGCACCGAGTTCCGATGAAATTGAAGATTTGTTGTTTGCTTCTAAGATCTGCAAAAACACAAAATCGAATACGATTGTTCTTGCAAAAAATCGAACTTTAATTGCGTCGGGAACTGGACAAACTTCGAGAGTTGATGCCTTGAAACAAGCGATAGAAAAAGCCCACGCTTTTGGATTTGATTTGAATGGATCTGTTATGGCAAGTGATGCTTTTTTCCCTTTCCCTGATTGTGTTGCAATTGCGAAAGAGGCTGGTATTACAGCGGTAATTCAGCCTGGAGGCTCAATAAAAGATTCATTAAGTATCGATTATTGCAACGAAAATAAAGTTGCAATGGTATTTACGGGAACGCGTCATTTTAAACATTAATTTGTTTAACTTTGTCGACTAAATTTTATATAAACATAATAAACCCTTAAAAGACTTATGGGATTTTTTGATTTCATGACCGAGGATATTGCGATAGACCTTGGTACCGCTAATACTCTTATTATTCACAATGATAAAGTAGTCATTGACAGTCCATCGATCGTAGCTCGTGATCGTATATCTGGTAAAATAATTGCCGTAGGAAAAGAGGCGAATATGATGCAAGGTAAAACCCATGAAAACATAAAAACCATCCGTCCACTTAAAGATGGTGTTATTGCAGATTTTGATGCTTCGGAGAAGATGATCAGCATGTTTATCAAAAGTATTCCGGCGCTAAAAAAGAGAATGTTTACACCTGCTTTACGAATGGTGGTTTGTATTCCTTCTGGAATTACCGAAGTAGAGATGCGAGCGGTAAAAGAATCCTGTGAGCGTGTAAACGGAAAAGAAGTTTATCTGATTCATGAGCCTATGGCCGCTGCTATTGGTATTGGAATCGATATCATGCAACCAAAAGGGAATATGATTGTTGATATTGGTGGTGGAACAACAGAAATTGCGGTGATCGCTTTGGGTGGAATCGTATGTGATAAGTCCGTGAAGATTGCGGGTGACGTTTTTACCAATGATATTGTTTACTACATGCGTACACAACATAATTTATTTGTTGGTGAAAGTACGGCTGAAAAAATAAAAATTACAGTTGGTGCGGCATTAGAAGAATTAGAAACTGCGCCAGATGATATGTCTGTTCAAGGTCGAGATTTGCTCACTGGGAAACCAAAACAAGTAGAAGTTTCCTATCGTGAAATTGCGAAAGCACTAGATAAATCCATTCAGCGAATTGAAGACGCGGTAATGGAGACACTTATCTCAAACCCCGCCTGAATTGGCCGCAGACATTTATAATACAGGAATTTATTTAGCTGGTGGTGGATCCATGTTAAGAGGCTTAGACAAACGTATTTCTCAAAAAACAGATTTGCCGGTTTATATTGCTGAAGATCCTTTGCGAGCGGTTGTTAGAGGAACTGGAATGGCATTGAAAAACATTCCAAAATTTAGAAGTATCCTTATTAAATAAAATTCCAATAATGAAATTCCAAATTCAAAACATCAGTTCAGCCGTTGCGATGAAATTTGGAATTTGATATTTTAAATATTTAGAACCAGATGCAGCAAATATTTATTTTTATATTTAAAAACAGCTATCGATTGCTGTTTTTGCTGCTTTTAGTGGTTTCGTTAGTCTTCACTATTCAATCTCATTCTTATCATAGAAGCAAAGTAATTAGCTCTGCAAATTTCTTGAGCGGTGGTGTCTATGAACGAATCAATAATGTTAGTGAATATTTGAACCTCAAGAATCAAAATGAGGCATTGGCGATTGAAAATGCGAGATTGAAAAGCATCATTTTTAATGCTAAGGACACTACAACTTTTCCAAAAATTGACTCCATCAAAGGGATAAGAAATGCCGACATCATTGTTTCTAAAGTCATTCACAATTCTTATAACGTATACGAAAATTACCTCACCATAAATAGTGGAAGTGCTGCTGGTGTAAAATCAGATATGGGTGTAATTAATAGTTCTGGTATCATTGGAATTGTAGATAAAACTTCTAAGAATTACGCCACAGTCATCAGTATTTTGAATGTAAAATCTCAGATAAATGCCAAGATCAAGAAGTCCAATCACTTTGGCTCACTAGTGTGGAACGGAAAAAGTACTGGTTTTGTACAATTGATTGATGTCCCTCGCTTGGCTTCTGTAAGAAAAGGAGATACAATTGTGACCGGTGGACAGTCAGTAATCTTTCCTGAAAATATTGGTGTTGGAACAATCAACAATATTTACGTCGACAATAAAACAAATTACTATACATTAAACATCAAACTGTTTAATGACATGACCAATTTAGGTCATGTTTACATCATAAAAAGCAAAGATCGAGAAGAAATCCTCAATTTAGAAAAGAAAGAAAATGAATAGCGCAGTATTGGTAAATATCGCGAGATTTGTACTGCTACTGGCGGCTCAGATTCTTATTTTCAATAACTTAGATTTTCTAGGATATATCAATCCTTATCCGTATATCTTGTTTATTATCTTGTATCCTGTAAATGGGAATAAAACCGGACTTTTAGTAGCCAGTTTCTTTTTGGGTCTTATTCTAGATATGTTTTGTAATTCTGGAGGAGTTCATGCCGCTGCATCCTTGTTGCTAGCGTACTATAGACCCTATATTTTTAAGTTCTCATTCGGTTTGAGTTATGAATATCAAACTGTACGATTAAACGATGTATTGACACCAGAACGATTTTCATTTCTAGCGATAGCGGTGGTGATTCATCATTTCGTTCTATTTATATTGGAAGTTTTTCGTGTAAGCTTTCTATTTGAAATCATCCTTAAAACTTTTGTAAGCACCATTTTCACACTAATAATCTGTATTCTCATAATATATTTAATCAAGCCCAATAAAAGATGAGAAAAGTATTGTTGCCAACTGTTATTATCATCGCAACAATAATGCTGGTATTAAGGCTTTTTTACTTGCAAATTATTGACGATTCTTTCAAACTAAAATCAGACAATAACGCGATAAAAATTCAATACGATTATCCAGAAAGAGGATACATTTACGATAGAAATGGGGAACTTCTTGTTGCAAACCAGCCATCGTATGATATAATGGTTATTCCCAGGGAAATGAAGAACATCGACACGCTGGAGTTCTGCCATTTATTGAACGTATCTAAAGAAGATTTTATAAAAATTATTGCAAAGGCCAAAGTTTATAGTCCAAGATTGCCTTCTGTTTTTTTACCTCAATTAAACAAATTGGAATATGCGGCTTTTCAAGAAAAGATTCGAAAATTTCCGGGATTTTATATTCAGAAGAGGTCGTTACGGGATTATCAGGTAAAATTTGGAGCCAATGTCTTCGGCTTTATTACTCAAGCAAATGAAAAAACTGTTGAAAAAAATCCGTATTACAATAGCGGTGACTTACTCGGAAAACAAGGCGTTGAGGAAAGTTACGAAATCACTTTGCGAGGAATAAAAGGAGTAAAATATATTCAAAAAGACAAATACAATCGGGAAATTGGTTCGTATAAAGAAGGAAAATATGATACGATCGCTGTTCAAGGAAAAGATATTCATCTTTCCATAGATGCGGAGCTTCAAAAATACGGCGAGGAATTGATGATTAACAAAAGAGGCGGAATTGTAGCTATAGAACCGCAAACGGGTGAAATTCTAGCATTAGTTACCGCTCCGTCCTACGATCCTGCAATTTTAGTAGGAAGACAACGATCTAAAAATTACACGAAATTATACCGAGATTCCATTGCGAAACCGCTATATGACAGAGGATTGTTGGCAGAATATCCACCAGGTTCCCCATTTAAGATCTTGACCGGTTTGATTGCGCTTCAAGAAAAAGTTATTGATGAACAAACAACAGTATATTGTCGCCATGGTTTTAGTTATGCAAGAGGCCGTTTTATGAAATGTCACTGCCATGGAGGTGCGCAACAATTGCATCGCGGGATTTATGAATCTTGTAACGCTTATTTTGGAACGGTGTACATGAAAACCATAAATAAGTACTTGCGGCCGGCAGACGGCGTTGATGTTTGGAGCAGACACTTAAAAAGTTTTGGCCTTGGCGAATTTATGGGATACGATTTGCCAACAGGACGACGAGGAAAAGCACCAACCTCAAAAACATACAAAAAAATGTATCCAAATGGAGGATGGCGAAGCACGGCAATCGTCTCTAATGCCATCGGGCAAGGTGAAGTCTTGATGACGCCAATTCAACTCGCAAATATGATGGCGGCTGTTGCAAATCATGGTTTTTATTACACTCCTCATATCATCAAATCGATTAAAGGGGAAGTTATTGATAAAAAATATAGAACTAAACATGTTACTACTGTAGAAAGAAAATATTTTCAACCAGTCATAGATGGTTTGTTCGACGTTTATAATTTAGGTACCGCGCATGCACTGCAAGTGGAAGGAATTGAAATTTGCGGAAAAACCGGAACCGCTGAGAACTTTGCAAAAATTAATGGTAAGCGAGTAAAATTGCAAGACCATTCTATTTTTGTAGCCTTTGCTCCTCGAAACAATCCTAAAATTGCTATTGCCGTTTTGGTTGAAAACGGATACTGGGGCGCGCGCTGGGCAGGGCCTATCACAAGCTTGATGATCGAAAAATATTTGAAAAAGAAAATTACGCGTACCGATTTAGAAAAACGAATGCTCGAGGGAAGCTTACAAGGAGAATATGCTAAATATACTGGCAAAAAAGAAGTAGATAGTTTATTACTCAAACCAAAAGTTTTGACTCCTGAAGAAGCTACTGAAAATTAATTGAGATGAAAAACCAAAGTGTAACCAATAATCTGGATTGGATCAGTGTAATTATTTACATTGTGCTAGTCATCATGGGTTGGTTAAATATCTATTCTTCTTCTTTATCGTTATCGGACGAACCTTTTACTTTAGACCTAACACAGTTTTATGGCAAACAACTCCTAAGTATAGCCTTAGCGATTCCTCTAATATTCGTCGTGCTTTCTGTTGACGGAAAATTTTATGAGAAATTTTCAAGTATTATCTACGTTATTGGCTTGTTATCATTAGCGGGCTTGTTTGTTTTTGGTAAAACGGTCAAAGGACAAGCGAATTGGTATTCTTTTGGAGCCTTTGGTTTACAACCTTCCGAATTTGTTAAGGCAGCAACTTCATTAGCATTAGCGAAGTATTTAAGTGATGCCCAGGTCAATCTAAAGGATGTGAATAGGCAAATTCAAGCTTTGGGTATTATCTTTCTGCCCGTCCTTTTGATTGTCGTGCATGATCCTGGAAGTGCTTTAATATTTATGGTGTTTTTCTTCGTTTTGTATCGTGAAGGTTTGCCTCCTTGGTATTTATGGACTGGGTTAATTGCCATTGTTATATTTGTTCTCTCCTTAATACTTCAACCTTGGGCGGTCATTCTAATTGCATTTCTTGTTACTTTATTTACATACTATCGCAGTCGAATTATTGACAGAAATATTATTGCCAGCGCAATTGCCATGGTACTTATTTCAGGATTTGTTTTCTCTGTTGATTATGTTTTTGAGTCGGTTTTTAAACAACACCATCGAGACCGTTTTAATATTCTTCTTGGCAAAGAGGTCGACATGAAAGGTATTGGCTACAACACCAATCAATCTGAAATTGCTATTGGCTCTGGAGGATTTTTTGGAAAAGGATTTCTAGAAGGAACTCAAACAAAAGGTGGATTCGTGCCCGAACAGCACACCGACTATATTTTTACCACTGTTGGAGAAGAGTGGGGTTTCCTCGGTTCTTTAATTGTTATTGCACTTTTTATCGGTTTGATTTTTAGAACCATCTATTTAGCAGAAAGGCAAAAGACCAAATTTAGCAGGGTGTATGGTTATTGTGTTGCCTGTATCTTGTTCATTCACTTCTTTGTCAATATTGCAATGGTAGCAGGTATATTCCCCACTATTGGAGTTCCATTGCCCTTCTTTTCCTATGGAGGTTCTGGACTTTGGGGATTCACCATTTTGCTCTTTATTTTCTTGAAAATGGATGCGAATAAAGTAAATGAGTGGTAAAATCCTTTCCGTAGTTTTTATTAAACAAGAAAAAGCCTCAAAAATCACTAATGACTCTTGAGGCTTTTTTGATACTTATTTTACAAATCTAAGACTTTACCACTTTGTCTTTTTTCAATTTGTTTTCAACAGATTTTACAAGCTCCTTTGGTTGCAAATCATCTAAGACATTAATTGCTTCCTCTACGTAAATGTCTTTCGACAAGCTTTCATGCCATCTTTCTCTTTTCTCTTTCAGTGAAACATCCGTTTTCATTGCTTCTTCCTCACTTGGTAAGGATTTGAACTGCAAAGCGTTTTTGTAGTCTGCAATTGATTTGTATTTTTTGGCTTTTTCCTCAATTGCTTTTTGTTCTGCTTTAAAAACATCAATATTTAAGCTGTAGACATTCTCTTTATTTCGTTGATCAATCCACTTGGCATTCTCATCGATTAACTTGAATTTCTCGTTGCTTGCAATTCTATTTTTGCTCTTATCGATTGCAGCATCAAAGCTATTTTGCTTTTCCCAAAACTTAAACTGAGCGGGCTCAATTTTGTCCCATGGCATCGCATTATCAATATCGCGCTCTCCCATTTTCAGATAGGCGTAACGATCCGGAATCGCCACATCACTGCTAACTCCTTCCAATTGAGTTGAACCGCCTGTAATTCTGTAGAACTTCTGAGTTGTTGTTTTTAACGCCCCTAAATCGCCAACACTGCTTCCGCGAATGAACTGATTTAAATCGATCACATTTTGAACCGTTCCTTTACCGTATGATTGTTTGCTACCGATAACAACTCCTCTTCTGTAATCTTGAATTGCAGCTGCTAAAATTTCTGATGCGGAAGCCGAAAAACTATTTTGCATAATCACCAACGGACCATCCCACTGAATTTTTTTGTCTTTATCGTAGAGAACTTCTTTTGCTTTTCCTGCAGATTTTATTTGCACTACAGGGCCATCTTCTATAAACAATCCAGCGATATCCACCACTGTTTTCAAAGATCCTCCACCATTATCGCGCAAGTCCATAATAATTCCTTGAACACCCGCGTTCTTTAATCTATCCACTTCAAGAGCCACATCTTTTCCTGCATCACGACTATCATTATTTTCAAAATCGATATAGAATTTTGGCAAATAAATGATGCCATATTTCAGACCATTTTTCTCTACAATACTCGATTTGGCATAAGTCTCTTCAATTTCAACAATATCTCTTATAATAGAAATAATCTTGATTGTACCGTCCACTTTTTTTACTGTCAATCGAACTTCCGTTCCTTTTGGCCCTTTTATCTTTTTCACAACATCATCCAAGTGCATGCCCACCACCTCAACTGGATCAGCGTTCCCTTGAGCAACCTTAAGAATAATATCACCAGATTCCAACTCTTTGCCTCTCCACGCAGGACCACCGGAAATCAACTCAGAGATTTCAGTGTAATCATTTTTCTTTTGCAAACGAGCGCCAATTCCTTCTAACTTACCGCTCATACTAACATCAAAGCGCTCTTTTTCATCGGGCGGAAAATAATTTGTATGAGGATCAAAACGTGTAGCAATTGCATTAACAAACACAGAAAACCAGTCGTTTTGGTCTAAATCACTAATGAAATCAAAATACTCGTTTAGCGACTTTAATGAACTTTCACGTGTTTCTTTCTCTAATTCCTCGAAAGATTTTGGTGGCGCATTATCTGCCTCTTTGTCTTTTTTAGAAGCCTCACTCTCATCCTTACCTTTCTTTTCTGGAACTACACCATTTTTCTTATCCTCTTGCATTTTTATCTTATCTGTCAAAGAAGAAAGTGTAGATAATTTGATTTGTTTCCGCCACTTTTCTTTCAATTCAGCAACGTTTTTAGCGTAGGGCAACTTGTCATAATCTGTATTGAATTCTTCTTTTACGGAGTAGTCAAATGGTTTGGCTAAGATATCTTTGTAGAAGTCTTTACTTTCACTCAGTCTCTTCATTAAGCGATCGTATGTCAAATTAAAAAAAGTCAAATCTTTGTTTTTAATCTGATCGTCAATTTGCGTTTCGAAAGCAGCAAATTCATCAATATCTGCTTGAATAAAAAATCGTTTTGATGGATCAAGCGCTTCGATGTAGTCTTTATAAACACCTTTCGAAAAAGTGTCGTCAATTACCGCTGGATCATAATGACCCCGCTCGATAACAAACGTCAACAATTCCAACAACATTTTGTCTTTCTCTGGATCTCCTTTTGGATCTAAAGCGCCCTTAAAAGCGAACAACCCCAAAGAAACAGCAAGAACAACTAGTAATATTTTATAATTCCTTTTCATATATTGAATTAAGAGATTCATTTAATTTTTTTTACTCGAAATTACACAAAAACAAGAATGACGCTGATTTTGCCTGCCTAATTTTTTGTTAAAGATGCTAAAATAAGAAGTTCCTGCTAAAAATGCTTATTTTTGCGGGGAATTATTTAGAATCAACTCCAACGTAACCAACCGACATTCCGTTTGTCGATATAGTTCCTAGCCCTGATGGAAATGGCATCCTTTTGTGGCGGCGTTCGACACAAAAGATAGAATGAACAGCAGGAACCAGCTTCTAAAAAACAAATATTAAATGGAAAAGCCCTTAATTTTAGTGACCAATGATGATGGGATTTCCGCCCCTGGAATTAGGACTTTGGTGGAAGTCATGTCAGAAATTGGTGACGTTGTTGTGGTCGCGCCAGACAAACCTCAAAGCGCCATGGGCCATGCCATCACGATTAATAGCACGCTTTATTTAAATCGGATATCTGCAGAAAATGCCGAAGTTACGGAATACAATTGCTCGGGGACTCCAGTTGATTGTGTGAAATTAGCAGTCAATGAAATACTAAAACGAAAACCAGACTTGTGTGTTTCGGGGATTAATCACGGCTCCAATTCCTCGATCAATGTGATTTATTCAGGAACCATGAGTGCTGCCGTTGAAGCTGAATAGAAGGAATTCCGGCGATTGGATTTTCGCTTTTAGATTATGATTGGAACGCCGATTTTAATCAAATTAAATCTTTTGTGAGAAAAATTACGCTTCAAACTTTAGAACATGGTTTGCCTAAAGGCACTGTCTTGAACGTTAATTTTCCAAAGCTAAAGGAAAACGAAATCAAGGGAATAAAAATTTGTCGACAAGCCAAAGCGATTTGGATGGAAAAATTCGACAAAAGAAAGACACCACAAGGAAAAGACTATTATTGGTTGACTGGCGAATTTGTAAATGAAGATAAAGGCGAAGACACAGATGAATGGGCATTGGAGCATGGTTATGTCTCGGTGGTTCCTGTTCAGTTTGATATGACCGCGCAGCATGCCATTCAGCAATTGAATTCGTGGAACTTAAATGAAAAATAAGGATGAAAATTAGAGATTTGATTGTTGGTGTATTACTATCACTGGTGACCTGCGGTATTGGCAGTTTTGTTTTTATCGAGCTTTTTACGGGCATGGATTTTTACCGTGGTTTAGAATTTTATAAAGCCAATGGGTTATTAGGTAAAATAATAACTCTCGGAGCCATATTAAACCTTATTCTATTTTTTGTTTTGCTAAAAAAACACAAAGACATCATGGCACGAGGGGTGATTTTGGGGGTGATTTTACTGACAATAATAACGCTTTTTGTATAAATTAATTAGGGATTAATTTCAATGAAATACTACATTATTGCTGGAGAAGCATCGGGAGATTTACACGGATCCAACTTAATGAAAGCACTTTTGGAAGAAGATCCAAAAGCAGAAATTCGTTTTTGGGGCGGCGACTTGATGCAAAGTGTAGGCGGCACGCTCGTAAAACACTACCGAGAATTGGCTTTTATGGGATTTGTTGAAGTGTTATTTAATTTGAAAACCATCTTTAATAACATCAAGTTTTGTAAAAAAGACATCGCAACATTTCAGCCCGACGCCATCATTTTTATAGACTATCCTGGATTTAATATGCGAATTGCCAAGTGGGCAAAAGAACATGGAATTCCGACACATTATTACATCTCGCCTCAAATCTGGGCTTGGAAAGAAAACCGAATTGCTGCTGTGAAGAGAGATTTTGATTATCTATATGTCATCCTGCCGTTTGAAAAAGATTTTTATGAAGTTAAACATCACTTTCCAGTAACCTTTGTTGGTCATCCACTCATTGATGCGATTCACAATCAAACTGTAATTTCACGCCAAGACTTTATCAAAGAAAACAAGTTAGAAGACAAGCCCATCATTGCTTTATTGCCTGGCAGTCGAAAGCAAGAAATTAGCAAGATGCTTTCCGTAATGTTAAGCGTGGTTGGTGACTTTGAGGATTATCAATTTGTAATTGCCGGAGCTCCGAGTCAAGAATATGCCTTCTATCTTCCTTTTTTGAAATCTAAAAACGTACATTTTATTTCGAACAAAACCTACGAACTCTTGAATCATGCAACTGCAGCTTTGGTTACTTCTGGTACAGCGACTTTGGAAACGGCGTTGTTTAAAGTCCCTGAAGTGGTTTGTTATAAAGGCAGTTGGGCGTCCTATCAGATTGCTAAACGAATCATTACTTTGAAATATATTTCACTGGTGAATTTAATTATGGACAAAGAAGTGGTCACTGAGTTGATTCAAGAAAAATGTAACCCAAAAAATATTCGAATAGAATTACAAAAAATCCTTGATCCCAAGCATAGAAATGAGGTTATCGCCAATTATTCATTATTAGAAGAAAAATTAGGTGGCGTTGGTGCAAGTAAGAAAACTGCGCAACTTATTGTACGAAGCCTTTCGAAATAGCGTTATCAATTATTATCCATTTAAAAGAAATCCTTTGAAATCAATTTTATCTGCTCTCATAATTCTCGTTCTCTTGGTCGGCTGTAAGCCAACTTCAAGTATTATTACCTCCAAATCCGAAGCGATGAAGCGAGGTATTTACAGATTCCCGGAAAATAAAAAAATAGCGGAGAAGGCACGATCACAACAAAGTAAAAAAGAGCCTAAGAAAGCGGTCGCTGGGAATCGAATCAACGATAAGAATGACGATGATTATGTTATTAGTATTGATGATTCAAGCTATATGGTTAAGCAATTAATCAATGCTGCTTCAGAAAACTTGGGAACCAAATACAAAGCTGGTGGCACAACAAGTAATGGCTTTGACTGCTCTGGTTTGATGTATAGCACCTTCAAAAAATTTGATATTACCTTGCCGCGTTCCTCTGTAGATATGGCGAAAATTGGCAGAATCTTGGATGAAGATGACATTCGAAAAGGCGATTTGATTTTCTTCAGAACCAACGGGAAAAGCGTCATCAATCACGTTGGAATGGTCACCGAAGTCACAGACGATGAAATCAAATTCATCCATTCTTCTACTCAAAAAGGGGTTATTGTATCTTCAACCAAAGAACCGTACTACGGAAAGAACTTTGCGCAAGCCAACCGAATTTTAGAGTAATTTATTTGGCTTATTAATTAGAATTGAATACTTTAGAGGCGTGAACGCCATTCAATTTCCTCTAAGCCGAATTACAGTTGCCTTTATTTTTGGAATCTTAGTTGCACACTTTAGCAATGTTGATTTTATTTGGGCTACGCTTCTTATTGCTATTTCCTTTGGTACTTTTTGCATCGCCTATTTTTGGTCTCAGAAGCAATTTATCCAAAACAACATTTTCGGTTTCACTACTTATTTCTTTTCTTTTTGTCTTGGAATGTATTCGTTGACAACGCATTCCAGTTCGAATCAAAAAGACAATTACCTCAATCAAATTCAATCTACTGAACTTCCACATCAAGCAGAGATTATTCTACGAGAAAAACTGAAAAGCACCTTGTACTATGATCGATACATTGGACTTGTTAGTAAGATTGACCAGTCAAATTGCTCTGGCAAAATCATTCTTAATATTGAGAAAAACAGTCTAAGGAATCACTTTCAAATTGGCACTACACTTCACGTATTTTCTGTAATTATTCCACATAAGCCGCCTTTAAATCCCAACCAATTTGACTATGGGCAGTACTTGACCAATAAGTCAATTCTAGCCCAAACCTACGTCGGGAATTTAAAATTCAAGGTTCAGCCGATTATAATAGAAGACCTGTTCTACTACTCCGATGCAGTTAGGTCAAAAATACTTTTGGGTTTACAAAAAGTCCATTTTAGTTCGGTTGAATTAAGTGTACTTGCCGCTCTAATTTTGGGACAACAACAAGAAATTTCTCAAGACATTATTGTAGATTATCAAAAGGCTGGAGCCATTCATATACTTTCTGTTTCAGGCTTGCATGTTGGTTTTATTGTGCTATTTCTGGGATTCGTTTTGAAATATCTTCCCAAAGTAAAATGGGTCAACTACTTCAAATTAGCTTTCATCTTACTTGTTTTATGGGGATTTGCATTTATTGCCGGCCTCTCGCCTTCGGTTATTCGATCGGTTACCATGTTTTCATTTGTTGCCATTGGATTACACTTGAAACGAAAAACAAACATGTTCCATACCTTACTGGTTTCGCTTTTGTTGATTTTACTTTTTGACCCGTCGTTCCTTTTTGACGTCGGATTTCAGCTCAGTTACTTAGCGCTATTCTTTATACTTTGGCTACAACCCTTACTTAGTTCCATTTGGGAACCTGAGCACAAAATCACGAAATATTTTTGGGACATTCTCACCGTATCCTTTGCCGCTCAATTGGGAACTGTACCAATAAGCATCTACTATTTTCATCAATTCCCTGGATTATTTTTTGTGACCAACTTAATCATTATTCCGTTTTTGAGTGTCATTATGGCTTTAGGATTATTGCTAATGATATTAATATTGTTTGATCTGGCGCCGTTATTTCTTGCCCAAATTGTCGAAAAATCGATTGCATTACTAAACGATATCATCCATAGAATAGCTTCATTTGATCAAATGGTTTTAACCGATATTCCTTTCAATTCCATGATGGTTTTGAGTTGCTATCTTTTATTAATTGCTGGAGTTCTGTACTGTAAGAGACCAAGCTTTCAGCGAATAACATTCGTGACTGTCGGAGTCCTTCTGTTACAAGCCAGTTTCATTTATACGCGCTGGGCCACTGAAAACAAAAGTGAACTCATTGTATTTAACATCAAAAGGTCAACATTAATAGCAGAAAGAAATGGCGAGGAAGTAACTCTATTTAAAGATACCGAAACTGATAAATACAATCCAATTCAGCCCTACTTGACCGCAAACTTTTCAAAAGTTGTAAAAGAAAATCCAGTCCCAAACTTGATGTACGTCTTCGATAAGAAAATTGTAATTATTGAAAGCTCTAGTGCCTATCCCAAAAACGTGCGCCCAGACATTCTTATAATGAGACAATCACCAAGAATTAACTTAAATCGAGTTTTTCAAACTTGTAGACCTAAACTTGTCATTGCTGACGCTAGTAACTTTAGATCCTATTCGTCACTTTGGCAATCAACATGCATAAAAGAAAAAATCCCCTTTCATAACACTTATGAAAAGGGATTCTATAAATTGGAAAAATAAATTATTTTTTCTTCAATATTTGATTGGCCGTTTCCAACCATTTCTCTGGACCTCCAGCAACGTAACCGGTACTTCCTAATTTCTCTAAGTTGGTCTTACCATCTTTCTTACTTGGATTTGCAAACCATATTGTAGGGTAACCACGTACTTCGAAGATTTGCTGCAATTCCATGTTTTGCTTTTGAATTTCTGGCAATTGCGGTGTTCTTCTTGGATAATCTAGTTCTAACAAAACCACATTTTCTTTCGCCCAAGCTGCAAATTCTGGTTTTTTTAAAACCTCGTTTTGCAAACGTATACACCAACCGCACCAGTCACTTCCCGTAAAAAACATCAATAGGGGTTTTTTAGTTTTTATTGCAATTTGTGAAGCTTGCTCCATGTTGGTTTCCCATTTTAATTCTTGCGCTTCGACCGTTGCTGCGCCCAGAATCAGTAGGGCTACAATTAGTATCTTTTTCATATTATATTTTTTTTAAAGGTTTGCTGTGTTGACAAAAACAATGCCGAAAGTACTAAAATTATTTTACTTCTTGCATCAATTTTTTGATTAGTGGGGTGAAGATTATCAAAACCACACCTGAAATTAGCGCATAAACCGCCAATTGATAATAGCCATCGGTATATCCTTGAAGTTTTGTCACCAAAGACGCGTTCTCATCTGGCGATGACATTCCTGCTCCTAACAATCCTGCCGCATATTGCCCATAAGCGCTCGCCAAAAACCACATTCCCATCATCATTCCTGACAATCTTTTTGGTGACAATTTGGTCATGATAGACAAACCAATTGGCGACAAGCAAAGTTCTCCGAATGTAATTATCAGATAGGCTAATGTAAATATATTCAATGATGTTAAACCTTCAGCATCTGCAAAAAACTTAGTATAATAAAAAACATAAAAAGCAGCCGCTAGAAACAAAAATCCTAGTCCAAATTTAACGACCGTATTAGGCTCAATTTTTCTTTTTGCCATCGCCAACCAAAGCAGCCCTAGAATTGGACTAAAAATGATTACAAATAAAGAATTGGACGTGTTATTTACAATATTTGGATTGATTTCAAAGAATAACAAATTATGATGCAAATTATTTTGAGCAAATAGCGCCAAAGATCCGCCACTTTGTTCGAAAAATGCCCAAAATATAATCGAAAATATGATAAAAATAAATGCGGCAATCAATTTCTTTTGCGCTTTCAGTTCTTTCTCCTTATACGTTTCGAACAAGAAATAGAAAATCGCCAAGGGACCTATAGTATACATAAAGTAGTCGGTGTAATCGGTATTCTTGATCATCATAAAAATGAGTGGAATACTAATGATTGAACCAACATAAACCGCAATTTCCTTTGTAGTTCTTTTTGATTTAGGCAATTCCAATAAAGGAGAATCACCAATTGGACCCAGAGATTTCTTTGTCATCATAAAAGTGATCAATCCAATTAGCATCACCACCGCTGCTGACAAAAAGGAATAACTCCAACCGTAATCTTCACTTGTTCCTAAATAAACGCAAACTGCACCGCCTAATAACGCGCCAATGTTGATTCCAGAATAAAACAAACCAAACCCTGCATCTCTTCTACTGTCACCTTCTTTATATAACTCACCGACCATGGAGGAAATATTCGGCTTAAAGAAACCTGTTCCTATAATCGACAAAGTGATTCCCAAATAAAACATCTCTTGAGGAGAAAAAGCAATCAATAAATTTCCTGCAATCATCACGATTCCGCCAAATACGAGTGACTTTTTGAAGCCCAAAATCTTATCCGCGAAAATTCCCCCAATAAAGGTAAAAGCATAAACAAAAGCTTGAATGGCGCCGTATTTTAGATTGGCTTCTTTATCAGACAAAGACAATCCCAACACTTGATCCGCCATAAAAATGGTTAAAACACCACGCATTCCATAGAAACAAAAACGTTCCCACATTTCCACCAAGAACAAATACCAAAGTTGCTTTGGGTATTTCCCTTCGAAATTTTGAATCTGATCTAATGTTACATTTTGCTCCATAGTTTGTTTTATTTGATTCCTTTTTCTTGCATTACCTTATTGAGCTGCTTCAGTAAAATAAACATCAATGCGGTTGCAAATATTAAAAGCGAAAAATTGATCCAAAAGAAATCGGTTTTATCTTCATAAGTGTCCCATAAACTAGCAAGCACGCCGCTTAGCTTATTACCAATCGATGTAGAAAGAAACCAACCACCCATCATCAACGAGGTGATATTGGTTGGACTTAACTTTGAAACCACGGACAATCCCATTGGACTCAGAAATAGTTCCCCAATAGTAATAATTCCATAATTGGCAACGAGCCACCAAACGCTTACTTTTTCAGAACCATTGCCACCCATTTTTACCGCAGCAACCATCACCAATACAGAAAGTGCAGAGATTAATAATCCAAAAGCTATTTTGGTTGGCGTAGAGGTTCTTTTTCTGCCTCGTAAGAACGTGAAAAATGCAACAACCAATGGCGTGAGAATAATCACCCAACCTGGATTGATGGATTGACTTAAGTTTGTCGCCCATAAACTCACTTTCGAATTTTCTTCGGGCAATTTGTCTTTGGCAACATTCCTGAAATAAACAGGATAATCTATCACTTTTTTGACTTCTCCATTTTCTTTTTGAAGTCGAAAACTGGCATCGTACAATTCGACAGAATCCTTTTTATATTCGGTTTCCTTTGATAATTTCAGCCCGTTGAACACTGCTTTTGTAGTTCCTGTAATTTCTCTATCGGTATAGCGATCTGCCCAAGTGTTAAGTGCTGAACCATTTAGCTTGAAGACTGCCCAAAACAAAATCACCACCGCGAAAATCGACAACAATGCGCCAATAGGTCTTTTGTCATCGGGCTTGGCTTTAAAGTACAAGCTCGCATAAAAGAAAATCACTGGAATACAAGCAAAAATAAAGGCATCTGTACTATCTGATCCAAAAATATAACTGTCAGGATTGGTGTCTGAGGTCACGCCTTTCAGCAACCAGCCAATAATTCCAAAAACTACTGATGGTAACAATATAAAGAGTACAATTTTATAAAAAGGCATATCTCCATCTTGCGTTCCCTTTTTCTGATCATAACCTGTATAATGTTTGGTTCCTAAAATAAAAACCAAAACGCCCACAAACATCCCGACACCAGCTGCCATAAACGCATATTGCCAACCTAAAAGAATTTGGAGTGCTGCACCGAAAAAATTACAGATAAAAGCACCAATATTAATTCCCATATAGAAAATATTGTAGCCTTCATCTTTCTTGTCTTTGTATTCTTCTTTGGAGTAGAAATTACCTAGTAAAGTTGAAATGTTCGGTTTAAAAAAGCCGTTACCAACAATTACAAAAGTCATCGCAATATAAAGGATGGTAATATTGTGAATTCCCATCATGAAATAACCAATCCCCATCAAGAGTCCACCAATAATAATAGATGTTCGATACCCTAAATACCGATCGGCAACCAAACCTCCAATAAATGGAGTTAAGAAAACCAATGCGATAAAAGTTCCATACAAATCAGACGCTTCTTTTTCGGTCATGGCAAAACCAGCTTCTACATCTTTTAGATAAAGTGTAAAAATTCCGATCATCAAATAATATCCGAAACGCTCCCACATTTCGGATAAAAATAAGTACGGCAATGCTTTTGGGTGTTTATTCCACATAATTGATCTATTGCTATTAATTATCTATTTTCTACAGACAAATCGATTCCTTCAACATGATCATTGTGCATCATTTTTTGTAACCATGAACTCAAAACAAACAATATTGCTGCTGCAACTCCGGTCATGATAATAAACAACATAAAGAATTCATATAAGTTAGTAATTTCAAATCCCAAAAATGATGGATAAACCAACGGACCCGCTGTAGCCTCCGCGCCTGCAGTTGGTGGAATCAAAGCACTTAAAGTCCCCGCAAATTTATTGGCAGCGGCATTTCCTAAGAACCAAGTTCCCATCATCAAAGACGACAAACGTAATGGCGCTAATTTGGAAACCATTGACAAACCAATTGGCGACAAACACAATTCTCCCATCGTATGGATGATATACAAGGCAATTAACCACCACATTGACACTTTGTCTTCAACACCAAGCCCTTTTACAGCAATCGCAATTACAACATATCCTAAAGCAACCAAAGCCAAACCAATCGCCATTTTCTTAGGTGATGATGGCTCTAATTTTCTGATGTATAAGAATCCCCAGATGATGGTAAAAACCGGCGCTAAAGCAATCACTGCCAACGGATTTACTGACTGAAAATAAGAAGCTGGCATTTCCCACCCAAATATGGTTCTTTCCGTTTGTCTTTCTGCAAATAAAGTTAAAGATGCTCCTGCTTGCTCAAAAGCGCCCCAAAAGAAAATTACAAAAAACACCAAAATGAAAATAACTGAAATCCTTTGAATTTCAATTTTTGTCAAACTCTTATCACTAAAAATTATAATTGGCATCAAGATCATAGCGCCATAGATGAAGTAGCTAATGATATCTACATCACTCTTGAACATTTGCTTGAAATTCAACATAAAGAATATTATAGCTATTGATCCTACAATAGTTCCAATACTTTTTGCATCTAATTTTTTCACCATTAAACCTATTTCTTTTCCTTCCTCAGAAATCAAATATTTCTTTTGGTACATAATAAAAGTTACTAGTCCTAATAACATCCCAATACATGCCGTAAGAATCCCCATTTGAAATCCATCGAGCCACAAACCAAAGGAGAGAAGAATGCACCTAAGTTAATTCCCATATAAAAGATGGTGAAAGCGCTGTCAATTCGTCGATCATTAGCTGGGTACAATTGTCCAACCATAGTAGAAATATTTGGTTTGAAAAACCCGTTACCAATAATAATCGCTGTCAATCCAGCCCACATTATAGAAATTCCTCCGTCAGCTCCAGCAGAAGCACTCAAAAACATACAAAACTGACCTAAGGCCATCAACAATCCACCGATGATAATACTTCTTCTATTCCCTAAATATTTATCACATAAGTAACCTCCCAAAAGTGGTGTCAGATATACTAAACCGGTATAACTGCCATAAATCTGTGACGCATCAGCATCATTCATCGCTAATCCCATCACCTTATCGGTCATAAAAAGAATGAAAATCGCTCTCATTCCATAATAACTAAATCGTTCCCACATTTCTGTGAAGAATAAGAAATAGAGTCCCTTTGGATGTCCTGTTTTTACTTGAGTTTCTGTCATTTTATTTAGAGTTTTAGTTTGGTTTTATAAATTATCTTTAATGAAATTTGTCATTTTGTTATACAATTGAATACGTGTTTTTCCACCGTAAATCCCATGATTTTTGTCTGGATAAATCTGTGAATCGAATTGTTTGTTCGCTTGAATCAATGCTTCAATCATTTGCATTGAATTCTGAACATGAACATTATCATCAGCAGAGCCATGTATTAGAAGGAATTTCCCTTTCAATTTGTCTACATAATTAATCGGTGAATTCGAATCATAACCACTTGCATTTTCCTGTGGCGTTTGCAAATATCTTTCAGTATAAATACTGTCGTAAAAACGCCAATTCGTAACTGGTGCGACTGCAATTGCCATTTTGAATACATCATTGCCTTTAAACAAACAATTCGAGGACATAAATCCGCCATAACTCCAACCGAAGATTCCGATTCTAGCCTTGTCAACATAAGCATAACTTCCGAATACTTTTGCAGCATCTATTTGATCTTCTACTTCGAACTTCCCTAGATCTTTCTGGGTACATTTTTTAAAGTCGGCGCCTTTGAAACCCGTTCCTCTTCCATCCACGCAAGCCACAATATAACCTTGTTGCGTTAACATCATAAACCAATAATCGTCGGTGCCATTCCAATCATTATTCACTTGCTGTGAACCCGGTCCGGAATACTGATACATAAAAACTGGATATTTTTTTGTTGGGTCAAAGTCCTTTGGCTTGATCATCCACGCATTAAGGTTATGCCCTTTTTCTGTTTTCAAAACGAAAAATTCTTTAGATGGCAAATTGTAACCCTTTAATTTGGTCATCAAAGCCTCGTTGTTCTCGATTACTTTTACTTGTTTACCGGATTTCGATTCATTTAAAGTATAAATCGTCGCTTGCGTTGCACTAGAATACTTGTTGATGTAGTATTGGAAATTTGGACTAAAAGTAGCGGAATTTGTTCCAGTTTGCGAACTTAATCTCACTTTGTTTTTTCCATCCAATTGAATGCGATAGACATCTCGATTAATAGAACCATTTTCAACAGATTCATAATAAACCGTTTTGTTCTTTTCATCAAAACCATAATAATTGGTTACTTCCCAATTGCCTTTGGTCACTTGGTTTTTCAATTTTCCGGTGTTGTCATAAAGATAAATATGATTGAATCCATCTTTCTCACTCGTCCAAATAAAACTATTGTCCTTTAAAAAAGTGAGATTGTCTGTAACGTCAATGTAAGACTTGTCTTTTTCATTCAAAGCCACTTTAGCAACCGCTGTTTTTCCATCAATAAACAAAAGGTCTAAATTGTCTTGATGGCGATTCAAAACCTGAGCGCATAACACATTGGCATCATTCGTCCATTTCATTCTAGCGATGTAAAAATCCGAGTAATTGCTTAGGTTGACGTCTTTTTTTGAAGCTGTAGCTACATCATAAATGTGCAACGAAACCTCCGAATTTTTTTCTCCAGCCTTCGGATATTTAAATGTTTCTACTTTCGGATATAAATCTTTGTGAAAAACCGACATCGAAAACTCCGGCACTTGACTTTCATCAAATCGGATAAAAGCAATTTTTTTGCTGTCTTTACTCCAATCAAACGCTCTTACGAAGGCAAATTCTTCTTCATAAACCCAGTCAGTAATGCCGTTGATGATGGCGTTTTTCTTTCCATCGCTGGTAATCTGAGTCGACTTCTTAGTGGCAATGTCATAAACAAACAGATTGTTCTCTTTAGCATAAGCAATCATTTTCCCATCAGGAGAAAAAGTAGGTTCTTGCACTTGAAAGTCGAAAAGCTTGGTCAATTCTTTAGATACAGTATCGTATAAAAAATAATCTGCGGTAAAAGAATGGCGGAAAATCTGATTCGAATTCGAAGCAATCAAAATCATCTTCTCATCGGAATTGAAACTGTAGCTATCAATTCCACCTGCTAAGTCCTTATGATTTTTTGTGTCGATCAAAGTGGCAATCTTATTCAAAGTCGAGAAATCATACAAATCAATTTGCATCGTTCTTGACGCTCGGTCAAAATTGAGAACGGTATATTGATTCGCATTTTTTAACGATTGTAATTCATCCATTCCTTTGGCTCGGAATGCTCCTGAATAAATACCTTCGACGGTTATTTTTTGTTGGGCAACTGCAGCAACGCAGATAAAAAGGAAAAATGCAAGAAGTTGGTTTGATTTCATATTTTAAAAAGACAATTAGAACTGTCAATTTTAGTGAAAAAAATACAATTAACGGCATTTTTTTCTGTTAAATGCAAAATTCAAGTCTAGGCAAGCCCACTCAAAGTGGATAAATTTCTAGTAAATAATTTATTGAAACTGTATCTTTACAACCGACAGAATCAAATAACCAATGTATGCATAACGCCGTTTCAGGTTTCTCTAAATTATCTAAAGAAGAAAAAATCAATTGGATTGCCAACCGCTATTTTTCGACACCATCAGCGGCAATAGCATTGCTCAAAAACTATTGGAACGCCGACGCCAGTGTTCAAAAACTACATGACGATTTCATTGAAAACACGATCACCAATTTCTATTTGCCCTTAGGAATCGCGCCAAACTTTATAATCAATGGAAAAGAAGTAACCATTCCAATGGCGATTGAAGAAAGTTCTGTGGTCGCAGCAGCTGCGAAATCTGCTAAATTTTGGTCCACGCGAGGCGGCTTTAAAGCGACTGTTCTCAACAACGAAAAAATTGGTCAAGTTCATTTTATATATACCGGCGATTCAAACAAATTAGAGCAATTCTTTGCTCATATAAAACCACAATTATTTTCAGATACCGAAACCATTACCAAAAATATGCGGCAACGCGGTGGTGGAATTCTGAACATTGAACTGAGAAATCAAACCGACAAATTGCCCAGCTATTTCCAATTGCACGCGACTTTTGACACCCAAGATTCGATGGGTGCCAATTTTATTAATTCGTGTTTGGAACAATTTGCGAAAACTTTCAAACAAGCAGCACTTCTCTTTGACGCCTTTTCTGACGCCGAAAAAAACATCGAAATCGTCATGAGCATCCTGTCGAATTACGTCCCGAATTGTATTGTCAGAGCCGAAGTTTCCTGCAAAGTCGAGGAATTAGCGGAGAAAAAAATAGAGAATCCTCAAGAATTCGCAGAAAAATTTATTCGCGCCATTCAAATTGCACAAGTCGAACCTTTTCGAGCAGTCACGCATAACAAAGGCATCATGAACGGCATCGATGCGGTTGTACTCGCCACAGGAAATGACTTTCGAGCGGTTGAAGCCGGAATTCATGCTTACGCCTCTAGAGACGGACAATACCGAAGCCTTTCCTCTGCCAAAATCGAAAACGGAATTTTCAGTTTTTGGATTGAAATTCCATTGGCATTAGGCACCGTGGGCGGATTGACTTCTTTGCATCCACTTGTCAAATTTTCGCTGACCATGCTAGAAAATCCATCAGCAAAAGAACTGATGCAAATTGTGGCAGTTGCTGGTTTGGCGCAGAATTTTGCCGCTTTGCGATCGTTAACCACCACAGGCATTCAAGAAGGTCACATGAAAATGCATTTGAATAATATTTTAAAGCAACTTGAAGCAACCGATAACGAACGGAATATGGTTCGAGACCATTTCAAAGAAAACGTCGTGTCGCATGCAGCGGTGGTTTCCTTCGTAGAAAATTTGAGGAATGTCCGTTAGGAGCTTAATCCCGCTGTTCTTTCCAATCTTTTATGCCGCACCTCGGCACAAAAGGATTTCCACTGCCATCGGGGCTAGGGCAAACCGTTTATAATTTACATTATTGAATTGAAATGAAGCAAACCTACTACAGCAACGGAAAATTACTCCTCACCAGCGAATATCTCGTTCTAGATGGTGCGAAAGCTTTGGCGTTGCCTACCAAATTCGGACAAGACTTAACGGTTGAAGACGGCGCCAATCAAGAAATTCAATGGACGAGCTTTGATTTTGATCACAAAATATGGTTTGAGTCTACTTTTTCTTTTCAAGATATTAAAGAGAAGATTTTCTTAGAAAACCAACCCGAGAAAAATACACTGATTAAAATTTTACACGAAGCCTTTTTACTACATCCAAATTATCTGAATAATTCTGACGGCTATCACGTCGAAACCCAACTCGGATTCCCCAGAAAATGGGGTTTAGGGACTTCTTCTACACTGATTAACAATATTGCGCAATGGTTGCAAATTGACGCTTTTACACTGCTTAAAAACAGCTTTGGTGGCAGCGGCTATGATATTGCTTGTGCACAAAATGATACGGCAATTCTATATCGTCTTCATGATGGTCAACCCAAAATCGAAAAGATTTCCTTTGAGCCGCAATGTGTTTCGAATTTATATTTCGTTTATCTCAATCAGAAACAAAGCAGCAAATCGGCCATTGCCTCTTACTATGCCAAGTCGAATCCTGTCGAACAACTCGTTCCCTATTTCGATTCTATTACCGATGACATCCTTCAAAAAAATGATTTTGTCAATTTGAGTCTATTGCTCAAGAAACACGAAACCAAAATGAGTGAAGTGTTGTCCTTGCCTGCGATTCAAGATCAATTATTTTCTGATTTCAACGGCACGATAAAAAGTCTTGGAGCTTGGGGAGGTGATTTTGTTTTGGTCATTGCAGCAGAAAATCCAACGGCCTACTTCAAAGAAAAAGGGTACGAAACGATTCTTCCGTACGCTGAAATGATATTATAAAAAAACCCGATTCTTTCAAATCGGGTTTTTCTTTATTTATGTTCAATATTAGTAATTGAATTTACCTCTATTATCTTCAATCTTAGCTTCTTCTTTCAAAGCTGGAATTACTCTTCCTGCATATCCTTGGACTTGCCCTTTCAATTTTGCAACGTAGTCTTTGTGATCTTTCAATACTGGTGCTTTTGTGATTAGCGTTGGCTTGATTACATAAACTCCAGCATTTCCTTCAATAGGAGCAGAAACTTTATTGACACCTAATGCAAATGCAGTACCTACCACTTTTCTTTCAAAACCAGCATTTGGAATATTCGCATTTTCTACCGTTAAATCTACTGCTTGCTGAACGGCTACGCCAGATGCAGTAGCAATTGCTTGTATAGATGAGCCTTTCATCTTAGCAGAAATTTTTTCTGCTTTTTTCTTATTTCTCAAAATTGGTTCAACCATTGGTTTTGCTTCTTCAACTGTCATCAAGCCTTTTTCATTTACTTTTTTCAGTTTAGCAATTACATTACCAACATTTACCACTTCAAAACGTTTCACATCTCCCACATTGGTTTTAGAATCAAATGCCCAACGCACGATTTGTCTTTGATTTCCAGCTGCACCAAATTGCTCGTCCATCATTTTTACTTTTACTGCTGGATTTACAGTAAGAGATGCTGCTTTTGCTACTTTCTCAAAGTCTTTTTCGTTAGCATCCATTTCAAATTTAACCGCTTTGGTGTAAATTTTATCCGTTGTAGCTTCTGATGGTTCAATTTTTTGCGCAATAGTTGCCAATCGAATTGCATCTTGTTTTTCAGTTACATTAATAACGTGAAATCCGAAGTCTGTTTCTACCAAACCAATTTTTCCAACAGGATTATTGAATACAAAATCATTAAATGGCTTTACCATTTGTCCAGGTCCAAAGTAACCCAAATCTCCACCTTGTTGTGCTGAAGAATCATCAGAATTGCTCATTGCCAAGAAAAAAAATGTAGCTGGATTCGCTAATGCCTGCGCTAACAATTGCTCTGCTTTTGCTTTAGCTTCTTCTTTGGTTCTTTTCTCTTTTTTGTTTGGCACTTGTGTTCCTTCATAACTAATAAGGATATGGCTCGCTTTTGCGTTTGCTCCTGCTTTTCTTCCCATTACTTTAGAAATACAGTATAAGTTCCCATTCATGTATGGACCAAAAACTTGACCTTCAGGCAATGCAAATAGTTGATCAGCAAATTGTGCTGGCAAATCTTTCTTCGCTACATAAGTTGAATCATATGGCACATCTGAATTTTCGTTTACAAACTCAATTGGATTTGCAGCACCAGTAAATCCTGGCAAAGTATCGTTTAACTCCAGTCGCCTGATTGTAAACCACACGTTGATTTAACAATGCATTTACTGTCATCTTCACTTCATTTTCATCTTCTGGAGATGCTTTGTCTTCAATCATTACATATTCTACTTCACGAGTTTCTTCCGCTTTGTATTTTTTCTCGTTTTTCTTCATGTACTCTGTAATTTCAGCATCGGAAATCTTAATATCAGTATCTTTAATGGAAGTGTACAATACAGCAACATAGTCCATATTGACTTTGTTCGCTTCCATTTCGTATTTCAATTTTCCTTCGCTTTCCGTTGTGTACAATCCGCCTTTAACCAAAGTGTTATAAATTTGGTATTTAGCATTCAATTCGGCGTCTTTTTCTTTGTCTTTCACAAACTGCGCTTGCTCAGGATTTGATTTGAAGTATTCTTTAAATTTCGCCAAATCAAAAACGCCATTAGTTTGAAACATTTGATTTTGTCCAATAGTTTGGTCATTTTTGAACACCTCAAGGATGTGCTTCTCGCTCGTGTGAATTCCCAATTTTTCAAATTCAGCGCTCACTAAAGCGATAGAAACTTCTTGATCCCATACACGATTAACTGCTTGGGTCGAAGTCATCCCTTGTTGTCCGCTTTTTTCAAGGTTACTAACCTTAATTCGAAATTCTTCAAAGGAAATGTCTTTATCATTTACGGTTCCGACATACTTTGAAGTTTGATTAAATCCACCGTTATTATATAAATCTTGAACGATAAATGCTAATAAAGAAAACCCAATTACGAGTATTAATAGTAATGATCGTTGTCTAATTTTTTGTAAAACTGCCATCTTGTATAGTGTTAATTTTTAATTCAGTTTGCGAAAATACAATTATCTATTTAATAACCATAGCTGTATGGTTATATTTTGCAAGAAATTTTCTTTTTTTTTGGATTTTCTATTCTAGGATATTCATTTTGACCACTTCAATTTTCTTATTGGTGGCTTCTTCAATCGTAAAACGAATATTATCTATCGTGATTTGGTCACCTTGCGCGGGGATTTCTTTACTGTGATTTACAATGTATCCGCCTAACGTACCATAGGAATCACTTTCTGGAATCTGCAATTTATAAGTTTGATTCAGATATTCAACATCCAATCGAGCGGAAAATAAGTACACATTATCTTCAATTCTCTTTTCTAATAATTCCTCGATGGAATCATGCTCGTCTTCAATTTCACCAAACAATTCTTCGACGATATCTTCGACGGTTATCATACCGGAGGTTCCTCCATATTCATCCAAAACAACAGCGATACTTTTTCTTTTTTTGGTGAGAATTTCTAACACGTCTTTAATTAAAATAGTTTCAGGCACAAACTCAACGGGTATCAAAACCGACTTAATACTTCTCGGTTTTTTAAATAATTCGAAAGAATGAACGTATCCTAAAATGTCATCTAATGAATTTTGATAGACGAGTATTTTAGAATAACCGGTTTCAATAAACTTATTTCTTAATTCCGCAACTGAATCATGTATTTCCACCGCTGAGATTTCAGTTCTTGGCGTCATAATATCCCGCGCTTTAACCCCTGAAAACTCCAGCGCATTTTGAAAAATCTGAATTTCAGAATCCATGTTTTCTTGATCTTCAACGGTACTCATCTGCTCTGTGATATAATTCCCAAGTTCCACTTTGCTAAAAAATAATGGCACGTAATCGCCTTCTGTTTTAAAAAAACGCTTCAAAATAAAGTCCGATATCCAGAGGATAAAGGTTGAAATGAAGTAAAAAAGCAAATAGAAAAAATAAGCGGGGAGCGCAAAAAACTTAATGAAAGAATTGGCGTAAATTTGAAAAAATACTTTTGGAATGAATTCGCTTGTCACCAAAACAATGAGCGTAGAAAGAGAAGTTTGAATTAAGACGTTGGATAAATTTGTTAAATTTAATCCTAAATGAGTAATCCAATTCATCAAAAGTTCTCCCATAAAAAACCCGTAAATAACCAATACGATGGTATTGCCAATCAGCATTGATGCGATGAACTGTGATGGTTTTTCGGTAAGTTTAGTTAAAACTTTTGAAAGGAAATTTTGCTGCTTCTTTTCAATCTCAAGGTAAATCTTATTTGACGAAACAAAAGCAATCTCCATTCCGGAAAAAAGTGCCGCTAGTATTAGACATAATATGATAATACTAATTTCCATGAATTAAGAGTTGTTATTTCTCTTCTCAAATTTCTTTGCAAAACTTCTCCTAAAAAAAAAACATAAATAGAGAAACCACCGCGATAATTGCAGATAGCCAAGGTGAGTCTCCAGCATTATATTTCGAAAAAGCGTCGTATATAAAAAATCCGCTAAAAACAAGATATACGTACTGGGTGTATTTTAAATAATTCATGGTTTAATTTATTCGGCTTCGTCAATCTCGCCATTAATACGTTGTGAATTTAGAATTTTAAAATCCTTACTAAAATCGATTCCTTCTCCGTAAGAAATACCTTTTGGATCCGTAAATTTAAACTTTTTTTCAGTAAAAAACCATTCGTTTTTCTGGTCGTAGTAAAGTTGAGCTGTTTCTAGCATTTGATTAGTTTCATTCGAAATCTTCACATTCTTTTGAAGGTCAATCAAATCAGTCCCTTTAAACATGACGGCATAATCTGAGGAGATAAACGTGCGCTTGCCTTTTGAATCATACATGGTAACATGAATTCCTTTGGGAAATTCTGTAAAGGGAAATTCTACGTTGGAATAATCAAGCATTTTTGGACTGACCAAAATTGACTTAATGCGACCTGAATCTGTATACTTTAAGTTGAAATTGTCCGCCTCGCCATTAGGCACGAACTCCGAATAGTTGATTTTTTGAACCTCTCTAAAATTACTTTCACACCCTAACGCTAGGAATAGAAATGCTCCTAAAAACAAGAATAGCGCTTTGGTGGGTTTAAAGATTTTCAAATCAAAATTGTGTTATGCTTTGAATGCAATTTTAATGGCAACTTAATCGTACTTCCTTTTGATAAACCATCGGTCATTTAGGGACAAACTCAACAGAAAGTTCGTGTAATTCTCTTCGACCAATCCGGCTTTTGCAGTTCCCCGCTTTCCGTATTCTACCCCTATATTGACGTTGGAGAAGGCACCGCCAAGGGGCAACCCAAATCCTGCTGAGAGCGCATAGTCTCTTAAATCTTGGTTATTTATGGTCATGCCAGTATTCTCATATCTAAAACCACCTCGATAAGTAATTTTCTTCAGATAATTAGAAAATGCAGAAGCGTCAGGAATAAAGTAACCTCCTAAACTGTATTTTACCGCATCTCTATAGATCACATTTGAAATATCATCGGTACGGTTACCAAATCGGCTGTTTTGTTGAAAAGTTACTTCTGAGCCGACCATCCATTTTTTGTTTTGTCCAATTCCAAGACCAAAGGTTATCTTAGAAGGGAGACTTATTGTATAGGAGTTTTTGACTGCATCTAATTGATCCACATCTTGCGGATCGAAGAAATCAGAATATAAAACAGATGAAATTATTCTTGAATTTTTCGATTGTAATTTACTCTCTGGAGTATAAATAACACTTCCAAAGACATTTAATTTCTCATTGAACTTTCTCTGATAAATGGCGCTTACATTTACATTGAATCCAGACAAATCCGAAGTATTTAATTCTTGCGTTCCGAATTGCACCTCTGGAATCTTTTGAATATTCCTAGTCTCTATTCTTCCAAAATTATAATTGGCATCTAATCCAATGCTAAAATTAGAAGTCAATTTATAGCCAAAGCCTAAAAAAACTTTGTTGACGCCACCGGTACCTTCATATCTCTTTACGATTCCATCAGAATCTTCATTTCGAATTCGATATCCTACAGAAGAATAAGGGATTAATCCGAATCCGAATCCAGCATTTCTTAAAGGAATACCAACCGCCATATAGTCTAACGTTGATCTTTGTGCTTTTTCATTTTTTTGAGAAGAATTCAATTTTGTATAAGTGGATGTTCCTCCTGCGGTATAAGTAGTCATCTTCAGACTTGCATAAGTTGCTGGGTTAAGAATATTGACATGGAGACTATCAGGAAAAATTGAGACCCCGCCCATAAGTCGATTTTCAACCGTGCCTCTAAAGCGCACTTCGCCGATTCCATAAAATGAATAGGGAGAAGAAGTACCTTGTTGCGCTGCGGTTGTCATTGAGAATAAGACGAAAAAAGCAAATAATAATTTCTTAATCATTGTTGATTTGATATTGAAAAGTTTTGTACAGACTTTCTAAGAGAAAATTTGAATTGGCAAATATGGTATTTTTTAATCGCTTAGCCAAAAAATCTGCATCTCCGCCCGTTAAAATTATGGTAATGTTTGAATTCTCGCTTTGGTATTGAGCAATAAAACCGTCTACCTCGTGTAACAACCCTTGCACCACTCCTGCATGAATGGCTTCATTAGTTGAGTTTCCAATAAAATGATTAGGATATTTAAGTTCTAGCAAGGGCAACTTTGCCGTTTGCTGGTGCAACGCTTCATAGCGTAATCGAATACCGGGAGAAATGGCCCCGCCTAAATAATTGTTATTGTTATCAATGAAATCGTAGGTAATGCAAGTTCCTGCATCGATGACTAATCTGTTTTGATTTGGGTACGCCAAAACGGCACCTGAGGCAAGCACCATTCGGTCTATTCCCAATGTTTCTGGAGAAGCATATTTATTCTCAAATGGAAAAGTCCATTCTCTTGTTACAAAATGACATTTTACTGCAGGTATCATTTGTTGAAATGCTTCTTTCTTCATATTTCCCATTTGCCACGACGATATCTTTGCAATTTGGGAATTCATTTGCAATGGCTTTTAGCTTTATTTGAAGATCGTCAGACGCAAAAGAAAATTGTTGCAAAATGGTATTGTGTTCAAAGACAGCACCTTTAATTCTAGTATTCCCAATATCGATTACCAATAGCATACGTCAAGTTTGAAGCGGCGAAGGTACAAATAGATTTTTTTTATTAATTGTTTTGGATAAATTAAAAATCATTCTATATTTGCAACCGCTTTGAGAAAGAGGTACCTTAGCTCAGATGGTAGAGCAACGGACTGAAAATCCGTGTGTCCCTGGTTCGATCCCTGGAGGTACCACTTAAAAACCCGATTAGAAATAGTCGGGTTTTTTGTTTTTGGGTTGGACTACATTACTATCATGCCAGTAGATTAATAATTACCGTACCTTTCCTTGCTAGCGCTCGTCGAAGCTTATCAAAAGTTCTTTGTTTAAAACCGACTGAGCGAAGTGAGGGAAAGTAAACGAACAATTTACCGAAAAACTAGCCATGAGATTTAGCATTTGTTATGCACAGTTAATGTTTAGTCTTTTTGATTGTAAGGAATATAATTTTCCCATTTCCATGGAGTAAAAATATCGCCAATAGCTGTTACTAATAATTCTTAAAAAGCTTCTGACATTACCTATTGCTCATAATTATTATTCCTGTTCCTGTCTGCGGAAAAATAATTGAATAATGCTGAAAACCGTCTCCATGACCTTCCTTAAAGGCGCCGGTGCCATAAGGAGATTGAAGTAAGACCCAACCAAGTCCATAACCTAAATCAATTCCATCATTTGTATTAGAATCTTTCAATCGCAATGGACCAAACTGTGCTATTGATTTGATTTTAATTTGTTGGGTGAACATTATTTTGGTTGTAGATTTTTTCAGCAACCTATTTTTCAATACTGCTTCAGTAAAAGAGTATAATCGTCTAGAGTTGTTTCTAAAGGTACTTGCAGCTCTCGCATCGTTATCTTTATCTTTTTCATATAGTTCTCCCGCTGTGTTATGTCCAACGCAATAATCTTTTTCAAATTCGGGTTGCCATGTATAAGAAGAATTGTACATTTTTAAAGGTCTAAAAATATTTTCTTGCATCATTTGTTCTAAGGGTTTATTCAATAGATGCTCTAACACCACTTGTAAATATACAAGTCCTTCGCCAGAATAACTATAGCGCGAGCCTGGTATAGCCTTAACCCTTAATTTTTGATCCGGTTCATCCCATCGCCAATTTGGAAAACCAGAAGTATGATCTAAGCACATTCTTGCTGTTATTTTGAGATAACTTGAATCGTCTTTTAGATCTTGATAGTTATCATGCCATTTTTTAGTTGGTTTGTAGTTATAAATTGGCATTGGTAAATAATCCTGTAAAGGTATATCTAAATCAAGTATACCTTTTTCAACAAGCTGCATGACCAGGACAGCAAAGCCGGGTTTGCTCAATGAAGTGCCATAAAAGTTGGTATTATTATTAATCAGTTCTTTTGTAATTAGGTTTTTATAACTTGAAAGACTTTTTATGACAGGTTTATTATTGTTAAAAACGGTGACTGCTAATCCTTGCACATTGGCAACTTTCATTAACTTATCAATTTCATTATCTAAATTGATTTCTGTAATTTCTGTCTTGTCAAGTCGCACAATATTTTGCCCAAAACTAACAGGAGTAAAATAGAATATTGAAATGATGGTAAAACAATAGTTCTTTATGGACATGATGTGGTTTTTAATTGTGCAAAACGTTCCCTTGCCAGAGCTCGTGGCGGCTTACGGAAAAAAATTTTTTTTTTATAACCGCCCGAGCGAAGTTATGAAAAGTAAACGAACAATTTATGGAAAAAACAGCCATGAGATTTAGCATTTGTAAGCAGCTGGCATTGTTCAATTTCTATTATTCTTTAATAATTTTCTTGAACGTCGTTCCCAGTTCTATATCAGTTTTTCAAAGTATAAAAATTTAAGATCTGAATTTTTGAAATCATCAATTGATTAGTACTTATATGAATTAACGCTTTTGCAGGGTTAGGATATATGGCTATTCGCTGCAGCTCAAAGTCTAAGGTTTTTAGTGGATAGTTTAAAAATGTTGCCGACCCAAAAATTAGATTATCCATCCTTAATAATAGACCGCTACCTTGCGGATAAATCGATAGAATCAACATATGATTGCAAAAAAGGAAAAATAACTATTTTCGAATTGATTGTTAATTGCCGAACCACAATCCAGTTCTGATGCAGAAAATGGAGCAGGCTTGCCAAGAATTACTATCTACATTAGTAAAGCTCCGATAAAGGTATTACAAGCACCCATTCCTGTAAAATCAAAAGTATTTGAATGTAAGCGTAGGTGCAATAGTAGGCTAGAAAAGCTAGAACATTAAATAAGTTCAAGATCACTGTTTTGAACATTAATTAAATACCAAGTCTGGAATAACTCTGGATTTGGGTCTTGTGAAAAACAGTTTAAGCCACAATTGATCCAAACTAAAAATAATAATAATAAATTTTTCATTTTCGACTGTATTAAGTTATTGAATTTGCGTTATTTTTTCTGCTTGCTGCTAACTATGAGATAAATCTGATTCAAGAATTGCTTTACAAAATCACTTCTTACATAAAACCTAAATCACATCTATTCTGTAAATATATACAAAACAAAAACACTACGTTCTGCTACTAACACATTCCTGCCAAAACAAAATCTGCTAATCTGTTACAAAATCCCACCGCCCAAAAAATTTGTCACAGTTTTTGTGACAAAATTTTTTACGTAGTAATTTTTGTAACAAACCATCTTATGAAAAAAACACCCCATCCGAACCTTACTTAGCCTCAAACAAGAAGAAATCGCCATGCTACTCGGTATCAGCCGCGCCCGATGGGGCATGTACGAAATCGGCAAACGCGACCTGCCCTTGTCCGCCAAGCAATTGCTCGCAGAAATGCTCATCTATGAAAAGGAATCAAACCCCATCGCCAAACCTACATCCGACAAACAACAACAAGAAAGACAGCACCAAGAACTCGAACGCCTGCTGCGCAACCAACGAATACCAGCAACTGCTGCTTGAAAGAAAAATGGTACCCTGACACGCGGCGGGGGGCCTCTGTCCTGATATAGGTTGACTCTTTTTGTTATTAATTCAGGCTATAAGATTTGTATTCATGTTCTTGATTTCTATGCGCAAATTCCGGTGTTTTCATTTCCAAGCTGTAATGTCTTCGTTGCTTGTTATAAATGTTTACTGCTTGTTTGAGCATTTTCTTTGCAGTGACCAAGTTAGGTAATGTTTTGATAAAACCAAATTCATATTTTAGGATTCCGTTTACTCTTTCTGCTACAGCGTTTTCATACGGATCATACTTTTGAGTTGTGCTAAGCAGCATTCCTTTTTCTTGAGCAAAATCGGAGAATTCCGGGCAGCAATATTGAATTCCTCTGTCACTATGGTGAATAATGTTTTGATGGCTGTAAAGCCTGTTTTTAAGCGCCATTTGCAATGCTTGCTTTACCAGTGTCGCTTTCATGTTTGTATCAATTTTATAACCCATTATTTTCTTAGAATACGCATCGGTTACCAAAGCCACATACGCGTGGTTCTGTTGAATTTTTACATAAGTGATATCACTAACCCAAACTTGCTCGGCATGAGTAGGAGTAAGGCCGTCTAACCGATTAGGTGATTTATAAAACCCGTGTTTAGAATCAGTTGTTACGTGATATCTTTTTGTCTTTTTCACAAGCAATCGATTGTATCTTAAGAACGCGAAGAACGCATCTCTACCCATTTTAATATTGTTTTTTTTGAAGTCATCTTGCAAGTCAAGAAACAGTTTTCTACCACCATATTTAGATTGTTCTTTCCGAATAGGTCTGATGAGTTCTAAGATAATTTCTGTTTGTTGTTGCTTTAGTTTTTCAGCTTTAATTCGCTTATAATAAGCTTGTTTGGTTATCCCGAAACATTCATAGAAGTACCTTATTTTAAAAGGTCTTTTTTCTTTTTCTCTATTTCTTTGATTAATGCTTCGGGCATAGACTTTTTTACGATATCAATGCCTGTAGTTATTTCCATTTCTGCAATAACAATTTGCTGGAAGTCTTTAATGAATTCCAATTCTTCGATACGATCTTTGAGTTTTTTAATTTCTTGATTCTTACTCATTGTTTTAGAATTTTGATCAAAAGTACGTAATTTTTTCATCCAGTATGAAATAGAACTTCTGGATATTCCATGTAATTTAGAGGCATGATTGATTGAAATTTGACCGTTTGTAACTTGGTCAATGATGGAAAGTTTGAGGTCAAAACCAATCTTTTGATACTCATTTTTTCGACAATGTTGATTCTTTGGGTTCTTCATGGTTTACTAAAAGTGTTTAATTTTTAGTCAACCTATTTTAGGACGATGCATTTTTAAGCTTGCCGCTAACGTTTCCTTGCTAGAGCTTGTGGCGGCTTATGGAAAGCTTTTTTTCCATAACCGACCAAGCGAAGTTATGAAAAGTAAACGAACAATTTACCGAAAAACTAGCCATGAGTTTTAGCAAGTGTTAGCAGAAGCCATTTCCATTTTTTAGTACCGAAAATAAAACAAAACCCCCCCAAGTTCCCCCCAAATATACACCACTCCCCCACCCACCCCCCACAACCAACCCCCCCCACCCCCACCCCCACCCCCAACCCCCCCCCCCCCCCCCCCCCCCCCCCCCCCCCCCCCCCCCCCCCCCACAAAAAACCTGAAAAAATTTTTTTTCTTTTTTTTTTTGTGTCTAGTTTTGGGGACCTCTTTCCCCCCCCCCCCCTTATTTTTATAATTTTTAATTTTGAGAGTTTTAAAAGTTGTATTTAGGGGTAATATTTTTAATAATGATTTGTTGGATTTGGAAAAATTTTTAAAGAAATTTTTTCAAAAATTTCAACATTTAAATTATTACATTCTAGTTGTGAAAGTACATATGTGCTATTGGGATCTTTAATCGCCCAATTCTGGGTTGCATTTGCAATGTCATCTACAAAAATACAGGTTAGGTTTGGGTTGTTGTCCGAATCAAAGCGTGGAATAGTAAAAGTGTCAATAATTGTAGTGCCATTGAGTAATTGGTTGCTGCCATTTTGAACTGATAAACTTTCCATATTATTGTTTGCGCAAATAAGTACACCTAAATTAGAATTATTATTTAAATTTAAATTGGCTATTGTGTTGTATTGACAAGCTAAAAGTTCAAGTAAAGTTAAGTTTGATACATCTAATGTTGATAATTGATTGAAGTTTAGATTAACATATTTTAACAGTGAATTATTAGATAAGTTTATGCTTGATAGTGAAGAGTTATAAATTAGAAGATAATCTAGTAAAGTATTGTTGTTTAGATTTATACTTGGAAGAGTAGCGTTGTCGATAAATAAATATTTTAAATTTATATTATTAGTTAAATCAACATTTACAATTGATGAAGTTGCGCCAAATAGTTCACGAATAGTTAATTTTTCTAAAATACTATTTTGTGACGTATTAAAATTTATAATTTGGTTGCGGAATGAACCAAATTCTTTCAAGTTACTATTATTTGTTAGGTTTATAGTAGTAATTTGAGGACATTCAATCACCAATTTATTAAGTTGTAAACAATTGTTGATATTGATACTGCTAGTATAATCATTTCCAATTTCAATTGTTTCAATATTTATGTTTTGGCTGAAATCTACATTTGTAACAAAACATGCTGATAACCAAAAATGTTTTAAGTTGATTAATGAACTTAAATTTAATGAATTAAAAAATCCATATCCGCTAAGTAGTAAATTTTCGAGATTAACAAACGCTTCAAGTCCGGTATAGTCTTGAATAAAATCAACATAAATTTCTAATGATGTTAGCGTGCTGACATCGCTTGTTAAAACTTGATGGTCAATCACAGGATTACTATCTATTCCTTGATTGATTAGCTCTTGCTCAAAAATCGAGTCAGGAACGCTGGTATATTGTGATTGCATTGGCAAAAACCAAAAGCACAATATAAATAGGAGATAATTTGCTTTCATAATTATAAAAGTTAATTTTTTAGCGGTCAAATATGTTATCGCCTTTTATTTATTATTGTTTGTTTGCAACAAACATGTTGCTAACGGCGATTTCATAAAACATTTTTTTATAAAAGTACATTTATAAAGTTTTAATTTATAAATGTACTTTTTTTCATTTTACAAATCTAATTTTTATAAATAACCTTTTGATCAATAAACCCAGAATCGGTTTGTTTAGTAATAATATGGTACTTGCCAGATTGCAATTGTTCATAGAGGTTTGGGTCAGATGCTTTAATTTCGTCTAGTTGCTCTTGAGTAAATATTCCTGAACCTAAATTGTTTAATGACTTGACATCTCCTGATGTAAATGGTTCAAAACTTCCAAAACACACGGGAGCATTATTTATATAAATTTGCTCACCTAGTATAGGTATTTTAACCCCAACATAAGTAGAAGTCGATGTATTGTATTGTTGGTATATTGATTGAGCAACAACTCCTTCTGGGGAACTAAACTCACAATCAAATCCTGTTTGAAATCGCATGGCAAATGGCCCATAATCCAAACATTAGCACCAGTCTGTGTGCTATTTGTTGTAAATGTTCGGAAGGCTTCATACATGGTATTGTTTCCGTTACTCATATTACTTATAAATGGTTCATACAAAACAGAGATATCTGGTGAATCATCTTCAAAAACATTTAGTTTTTGTCTGAAAATGTTATTCATATTTCCTTCAATATATTCTTTCATTCTCCGCACTTGTCCAGGTGTGAAAAGCCCATTATATCCTATATAACGAGGCGTCAGTAGTCCCATGAAGTTATTCCCTTCATTAATAGTGCATACATATGGTGCATATACTTGATCTGTAACAGATGGATGAGATACAAAAGTATTCATATTCCAAACACCATCAGTAACATTGCTACAATAATTATTTGTTGACGCGTAAAAGCATGCTTGAGTGTCAGCCACTAGATCTCCTTTTGTTGTAGCATTATATTGAGGTGAGGAAGGATTTCTAGTTACATTTTCCGCATTTGGAAGTTGAGATGGAGTAACCGATGGATCTTGTAACTGAGTACTGCCGTTAGCTAAAGTACAAGGTTCTGTAAAATTTGGCATACCGAATGAATATAAACTACTTCCAAAAGCTACATATAAAAGGCCTAAACTACGCCCCATCGATGCTGGAATAAGCCCAATGTGATGTAGTGGATAATTTGTAGCATCTGGCATCAATATATCAGTATTATCTTCTCCAAAAGTAGTATAATAAGTATTGAAAGGATTGTAATTATCTTTTGTCATGAAGATATTTATTGAATTGACATCATATTTATTTTCATCAATAAACTGATCTTTCATTGCTTTTGCAGTTGGAATGTCATTTATTTGTTGTACGTAGATACTATTGTTTATAGTTGTTAATCCACGATATTTAAAAAATATATTGTGCTTATTAAATTCTTCATTTAGTCTTGCAAGAATCTTCAAAGCGTCTGTTTCTCCAAAATAATTATCAGAACTAGCAGTTCCGTCGCTATTATTTACCGCATGAAATTGAACATTTAATACAAATCTGTTGTTGTTTAATGTTATGGTTTGATAAACATTCGTAAATTTAGATAAATCCAACATTTCTGCAGTAGGAGTGGAAACAGATTCAAGTTGAAGAACTTGATTTTGCAATGCTTGTTCTTGTTGAGCAATACCCATTAAAAAAAAAGGCATTCAACAATATTGTCATAAAAATTTTCATAATAATTAATCTTCCCATTTTGATTTTGTGGACTACCACAGGACGATAACTTTAGGTACTATTTTATGAATATTAAATTCGGTTTAATGTACCGCCCCAGCAGACTTATAACTTTGATTTCACTTCGTCTTTAACGATTACTATTTTCTAATTTCGTAGTTATTATTTAGATGAACTATAGTTACATCAGTTATCGCATTTTCGTATCTTTGTTGTGTTAAATAAACTTTTGAGGAATCGTTTACTTTGACTGTGAGAGTCGCTGCATCCCGTAGCGGCTTTCTCTTTTTTTTGTGGCTATGTCATAGTTTCTAAATTATTTAGAATTTTTATTTTTGAAAGATATTTAATCTCGTTTTTCACTGCTTGCAGATTTTCTGTTTACAAGTTGATATTTATTTTTTCGCTCAATTCTTACTGACAAATTTTTTACATTAAAATTTGCCAATAGTATATTAGTCATGCTTTATAAAGCATGTTATTGTTTTTTCCGATATAATTTTGTGGTATTTGTGGCTCTAAAACCTTTAGCCAAGATAGTTTATAATTTGTTACAAAAAACAATTTGAGTTAAAATAATTGTAAACAAATTAATTTCTGTAGGTTGTGTGGG
>JADKBW010000006.1 GCA_016714905.1 Flavobacterium sp. | reverse complement strand
CCATCACGATGGCTTATCATACTTTTCATGGCGTTGAGACTAGAATAGTGAGGATCTTTAACACCTTATGGGTCAAGAATGCGGCTAAATGATGGACGCGTAATACCCGCTTTTATAGGGCAAGCTCTTAGAGGAGAAGATTTAACGATATTTGGGGGATGGATCTCAAACCCGTTCTTTTTGTTATGTTGATGATCAAGTTGAAGGAATTTTTCGCCTTTACATTCAGATTATGTTTGCAGTTAATATTGGAAATCCAGATGAAATAACCATTAGGGATTTTGCAGACGGGATGGGAAACCAAGGTGTCCCGTCGCGAAGGAATGAAAATAACCTATGACTATCTAACATCTTTAACTTCTGTATATTTATTCAAGGAAGAACACAAAGATTTTTCCAAGCATATTAATTAATGAAAAACAAAGCAAGAAGATACTCGGGTTACATTAGACCTTTTTCTTATGTATTAGATTTGATTATAGTTAATTTATTTTCATATCTGTTAATTTCTAAAGAACTATTTTCGCTTTATTTTCTGATTTTCACCTCGTTTTCTTGGGTTATTATTGCGTTTAACGTTCAGTTTTATGAGGTTTATAGATTTACCAAAGTAGTCTCTATCATTAGTAAAATTATCAAACAGTTTATACTGTCTGCAATTTGTTGTTATGCTTTTTTAGGTTTTTATGTAGATGATATTGATTCAGAAATAGTTTTGATCTATACCATACTATCTATTCTGGCAGTTGCAGCATCTAAATTGTTAATTTATTTTCTCTTAAGAAAATATCGCGTTTTTTATGGGGGCAATTATAGAACTGTTATTATTATTGGTAACGGGCAAAGTATTTCTCAACTCGCAGAATTTTTCAACGATAATCCTGACTATGGCTATAAGCTAGAAAAGGTCTTTAATTTTGATGGAGATAAAAAAGCAAAAATAGAAGAATGCTTAGATTTCGTACTCAAAAATAAAACGGATGAAATATACTGTTCCTTAAATAGTTTATCAAATACGCAGATTGATTATTTCATAGATTTTGCAGATAACAATTTAAAGATCTTAAAATTTATTCCAGATAATAACGAGTTGTTTTCTCGAAATCTGAAGCTAGATTATTATGGCTATATTCCGATATTATCTCTGAGGAATATACCATTAGATGATGTTGTTAACCAAGTCATCAAAAGAACATTCGATATCGTTTTTTCATTAATTGTTATCCTATTCATTCTATCGTGGTTGATTCCATTGATGGCTATTTTTATTAAAGCGGAATCAAAAGGGCCGGTGTTTTTCAAACAAAAAAGGAATGGATTAAATTACAAAGAGTTTTCTTGTATAAAGTTCCGCTCGATGAATCTCAATGCGATTGCAGATTTGGAGCAAGTTTCTAAGAATGATCCGAGAATCACCGCAGTTGGTAAATTCATAAGAAAAACCAGTATCGATGAATTGCCCCAGTTTTTCAATGTTTTTGTTGGTGATATGTCTGTTGTAGGTCCCCGACCACACATGGTAAGTCATACCGAAATGTATGCTCAAAAAATAGATAAATTTATGGTGCGACACTTTATTAAACCAGGGATAACAGGCCTTGCGCAAACAAATGGGTATAGAGGTGAAGTTGAGAATGATGCGGATATTATTTTTCGTGTCAAATATGACATTTTTTATGTTGAAAATTGGTCAGTTTTACTAGACATCAAGATTGTTATTGCCACAGTAGTTAATGCAATAAAAGGAGAAGCTAAAGCCTACTAAGATGTCGTATTTAGTTTCTATTATAACCCCAAGCTATAACTCAGAAAAATTTATTGCAGAAACCATTCGGTCAGTTCAAAATCAATCCTACACCAATTGGGAAATGATTATTGTTGATGATTGTTCGTCAGATCGGACAGAATCAATAATAAGTGATTTTATTAATGATGATCCTAGAATTAGTTTCTACCAACTTCAAAAAAATTCCGGTGCAGGCGTAGCAAGAAATCAAGCAGTTGATTTGGCTAAAGGGCGTTATATTGCATTTTTAGATTCAGATGATTTGTGGAAACCAGAAAAACTTCAAAAACAAATTGATTTTCTGTCTTTAAACAATGCACCATTTTCCTTTTCCTTTTATGAATGTATTGATGAAAGCGGCGCTCCATTAAACTTAAGAGTAGAAGCTCCTAAAAAACTTCATTACTGGCAGTTGTTCTTTTGCAATTTTGTCGGGAATCTAACTGGAGTTTATGACACACATTTCTTTGGAAAAATCCCGATTTCAAATATTCGAAAAAGACAAGATTGGATGGTTTGGTTAACGGTTTTAAAGAAAATTAAAATTGCGGAACCTATTCCAGATAGTTTAGCGTTCTATCGCGTCAGAAAGGATTCCATTTCTTCTTCAAAATGGAGATTGGTTCAACACAACTTTACTGTTTACAGACAATTCCATCACTTCAATGTTTTTGTTTCCCTTTGTTGCATGGTCGGTTTCTTATTCACACAACTTATAATCAAACCAAGATATATTAAGAAACTTAAATCAAGGATTTAAATTGTTTCAACTTCCCACTTTTGCTTCTTTCTATCTTTTCTTTTCGAGAAAAAATGTACTTCAAGTTAGATTCTAAAAATTGACTCAATACGCGTTCAATCTCAGCAATTTCTTTTGCAGATAATTCATGACTACTAGTGTAATCTATTTCAAAAGTGTCTAGTTTTGTTTGTGTAATGACAAATTCCTTGACATTTCCGTCATCGTCAAATAGTCTTTTGGTTATGGAATAAAATGTCATTCCAGGCGATTTTTTTCCGCTAGGTAAAATGGCCACATCATTCGTTCTCCCTATAAGTTTTTTGAGAATAGGATTTTGCAACGAGCTTTTTTCATCAAGTACTCCAACGTCGCCAACTTCATACCGTATCATCGGATGGGCTTTGTTATATAGCGAAGTCACCACAATTCTCCCTTCCTGACCATATGGCAAAACTTGATCTTCTTCGTCTAAAATCTCCACAAATAGCGTTTCTGAATTGATTTTCCAAACGCCTTCTGGGTTCTCTAAAGCGATAATGTCCAATTCGGCACTACCATATTCATTGATAATTGGAATTCGAAACCGTTCTTCTAATAATTTTTTATCGTCGTCCAATAACATTTCAGAAGTGACAATACAGACTTTTAAACTCGGACAAATGGCATCCAGATAAAGGTCGTTTTTCTGCAGATATTTCGCCAACAAGACAATCGAATTAGTGTAGCCATTGATATAATCAAACTTGGTGCGTCGAAACTTCGCTACCATCTTTCGCATGGCCGCATCGGAGAAGTCAAAAATATTAAAACGATAGCGGTGACTTAAAAAATCTTTGAGACGCAATTGTGTATTGGCAACAAAATCTAGCGGCATTCCATAAAACCGAGCTTGCCATGAATGATTAAAATCCAAACCATACCATTGAAAACGCCGCATAATATTCACCCAAATCAAGGCATGACAAAACTTGTCTTTGGCAAACACCATCGGATCTCCACTAGAACCGGAAGTTTTATTAATGTACACATTTTTCTTTGTATAGCCTTTCGATAAACGTTCTTGCAATGGTTTTTGAAAATGAATTTTTTTCATTACCGGAATTTCGGTCCAATTTTCAATTGATTTATTGCCAATTAGATCTTTGTAGAAAGTATTGTTTTGAAGATGGTAGTTCACTATTTCATTCTTTTTCTTCTCTAAATCAATAGAAAAATCATCTTCCGAAAGAGACACTATTTTGGCTAATTCTCGCTTGGCCTTTTCAAGCGGGAAACCGTTCAATTTTAGTGTGAGATTAAAAAGGTTCAATGTTATAATTTTAAAACTATGTTAATACTTCCAGCGGTTAATTCTTCGGTTGAATAGGAATTGTAATCACTATGAATATTGACTTTCTTGAACAAGTCAAATTGTGCAGTTCCTTCTTTTACAGTGTCAAAAGTCAAATGGACAACCTCTAAATCTAAAGATTTAAAAATGTCAAGATATTGTGGTAATCGCAATCGATTGTGATAATCAAATTTGGTTTGAATTGCATCCCATTGTTGTTTACTATATTGCAAAAAATCTTGAAGAGAAAGCATTTTATCGCCATGAGCTCGATGGTCACTTGGAGAAATAAAATGCACAATACGGGTTCCTTTTTTTAGCGAGTTTCTTAATTTCTGATGCATTTCAAAAATATCATCAGGGGTGACATGCTCTAGAACAAATCGTGAAACTACTATATCAGCATCCGGAATCTCTGAATTTATTATTTTTACACCAGGACAATAATGAACACCAGCAGGAAGATTGTACTTACTAAGGGGTAATGGATCAATTGTAGCATTATAGTTTTTGGAGAAAATTGAATTAAAATTGGCAATCCGTTTTTTTTGATAATGTTTGTTTAAGTCAAAACTAAAAACAGCGCTCACTTGTCCTAAATACAATAAAAAATAGGGGAATATCGGCAACCAGCCAGAACCAATTTCAATGATTGATTTTTGATTGATATCTATTTTGATTGCTTCACAAATTTTTACGAACTCATGATAGGTGTTTTCCGTACGATTAATTCTAACATAAAGAACTTTGTTTTCTAATAAATTTTGAAGTTGATGGTGCATTTTGCATCCTAAATTGTCTGGCAATAAATCTAAACACCTGAAAACAATAGTTCTAAAATTATGATTCATAGGAATAATTTGAGTCAAATGTATGAAAAAAGCGTGTCGCTTTAATTTTGTTTGTTTTTAAAGTTCAATCAAGAATATTACGCTCTACTAAGACGCATTTTTCTGTAAAATAATTACAAAAAACATCCAAAACCGAGTATTTTTGTCGCACACAACGAAACAACACTTATGAACATTTTACTTTTAGGATCGGGAGGCAGAGAACATGCTTTCGCATGGAAAATGACCCAATCACCACTTTGCAACAAACTTTTTGTGGCACCAGGAAATGCAGGAACGGATTCGATTGCGACCAATATCAATATTAGCCCAACCGATTTTGAAGCCATAAAAAAACTAGTGCTGCAAGAAAATATAAAAATGGTAGTTGTTGGTCCAGAAGATCCGTTGGTTGCTGGGATTTACGATTTTTTTCTAAATGATGAATCGTTGAGGTCTATTCCCATAATTGGTCCATCAAAATTGGGAGCACAACTAGAAGGAAGTAAAGAATTCGCCAAAGAGTTTATGATAAAACATCAAATACCGACGGCGGCATATGATAGTTTTACAAAAGAAACCGTTGAAAAAGGCTGCCGGTTTTTAGAAACGTTGCAAGCGCCCTATGTGTTGAAAGCCGATGGATTAGCGGCAGGTAAAGGAGTTCTCATACTTCAAAATTTGAAAGAAGCGCAACAAGAATTACGCAGTATGCTCGTCGATGCCAAATTCGGAGCAGCGAGTTCAAAAGTCGTTATAGAAGAATTTCTAGATGGAATCGAATTGAGTTGTTTCGTACTCACCGACGGCAAAAATTATAAAATCTTGCCAACCGCCAAAGATTACAAGCGAATCGGAGAAGGCGACACGGGCTTGAATACAGGTGGCATGGGCGCGATTTCTCCAGTGCCATTTGCGGATGCGACCTTATTACAAAAAATCGAAAACCGAATTGTCATTCCAACGATTAATGGTTTGCAAAAAGACGGAATACCATATAAAGGATTTGTTTTTATTGGATTAATCAACGTAAATGGCGAACCTATTGTCATCGAATACAACGTCAGAATGGGCGATCCAGAAACCGAAGTGGTTATTCCGAGATTAAAAAACGATTTGGTTGAATTATTCGTAGCGGTAGCCAATCAAAAGCTCGATGACGTTCAGTTAGAAGTTGATGAAAGAAGTGCTGCAACGGTTATGGTAGTGTCTGGTGGATATCCAGAAGATTATGAAAAAGGAAAGGAAATATCTGGACTGGAGCAAATTCAAGATTCAATCGTATTTCATGCTGGAACAAAAACAGAAAACGGGAAAGTAGTTAGCAATGGCGGTCGAGTTTTGGCAGTAACATCTTACGGAAATGATTTCCAAGAAGCCATAAAAAAATCGTATCAAAACATAGAAAAACTAAATTTTGATACGATGTATTATAGAAAAGATATTGGCTTCGACTTACTTGGTTAAGAAAGAATGTGCCGTTGTATCTTGATTTTCTTCTCCGTTATTTTTATGCATGGTTAGTTGTTTACACCAGTACCAAGTTGCATAACTACAAATCGCCATGAAAATCCAATTAATCGTATTAGCACCAAACCAATTTTCAAGTTCTAATGCACGAAATTGATTTAAAGGCCAAAACAAAACGTTCTCAAATAACCATTGTATTCCTTCAAAAAATGCTTTCATAATAGTGAATGTTAGTAGTATATTTACACGCACAAAAGTATAAAATATCCTTATGATTACAAGTTTTTTTAGAAAATCTACACCATTAAATTATTCAACGGTAATTTTAGGGTTGCTTATTTTCTTTTTTTACTATCAAATAAAGCATGTAACGGGCGATAATTCTTGGCTGAATATAGTTTCCAAGTGTGTACTTCTCGCAGCTTTATTCGTTTCGATGTTTATCACCAACTTTATCGTAAAGAAAAACGGATTAAGCAAAGACAGTGCCTACACGGTTTTGCTTTATTTTATATTTCTGCTATTTTTTCCAGGAATACTTAACAACACATCGTTGTTATTATCTAACTTCTTTATCTTATTAGCCACACGCCGAATTATTTCGTTGCATTCTCTAAAAGCGTCAAAGGAAAAAATATTTGATGCTTCACTGTGGGTTTTTATTGCTGCTTTATTTCATTTTTGGAGTATACTTTTTATTGTGTTGATTTTTATTGCCATTCTATTTCATGTCGCTAGAGATTATCGAAATTGGTTTTTGCCAATTATCGCGTTTTTCTCCATTGCAATTCTTTTTGTTGGCAGCGCACTCTATTTTAATACACAATGGATCAATCACTTAATTTCAGAATCAATGATTGATTTGAGATTTGATTATTTCACAAATAACAACCAAAATATAGCATTTTCGATATACGCAACCATAGGATTGTTTTTTCTAGTCTTGCTTTTACTATCATTATCAAATCGCCCACTCATTTTGCATCCAACGTACAAGAAAGTAATTTCTGCCTTTGTAATTGGAATTGTAGTCTTCGCAATTTCGCCAAATAAATCAAATGAATTGCTGGTGTTTACCTTTGCGCCATTGGCAATGATTGCAACAACTCACATAGAAACGGCGCAAGCCTATTGGAAAAAAGAAGTGGTGTTGTGGATATTACTCGTAGTAAGTTTTATGGCCTTTTTTGCGCAAGCATAAAAACGCTTTTCAAAAGACAATTACAATAACAAACCTACAATGCAACTACGCGTCTTTGCTAAAAAAAATAATTATAATTCGTTGGGTGTAATTCATTTTCTTATTTTTCTACCACATAGAAACATAGTTTTTATGAAAATGATCAAGGCATTTCATTTTATTTGAAAAAATCATAGCTATGTGAACCAACATTTTGGTCTATCCACTTCTTTTTTTCTATGAATCTATGTGGTTTTTGATTATTTAATTGTAGCCATAGGTTTAATCATAATTTGTTCCCATAAGCCAAATCGCCCGCATCACCCAATCCAGGAACAATGTAGTTTTTAGCATTTAAAGTTTCATCCAAGGTAGCGACCCACAAATGACAATGGTCTGGCAAATGATTTTCAAGATATGCGATTCCCTGTGGCGCCGCAATGATCACCGCAATATGAATTTCTTTCGGCAACCCTTTTTCCATGAGCTTATTAAAAACCGCCACCATCGATTGGCCCGTCGCCAACATGGGATCAATCAGTAACAATGTTTTGTCCTGCAAATTCGGAACCGCCTGATATTCGACTAATATATCGAAGAAATCGTCATTGTTCGGATGATGACGATAGGCCGAAACAAAGCCGTTTTCAGCACTATCGAAGTAATTTAGAAATCCCAAATGCAACGGCAAACCCGCACGAAGAATCGAACACAAAACCAACTGATCTTCAATTTCCGTAGTCTTTTTTATTCCTAACGGCGTCTGAATTTCGATGTTTTTATAACGCAAGTCTTTGCTCAACTCATACGCCATTACCTCTCCGATTCGCTCGATATTTCGTCGAAAACGCATGCTATCATGTTGCACATTGACGTTTCGGATTTGACCTAAAAAGTGATTTAAAACGCTGTTGTCTTCGGATAAATAATGAATTTGCAGTGAGGTTTATTTTTTATGTTTAGGTGATAAGAATCTTAGGCACTAAGGTCGTCTTGGTTTGCGGAAAGCCCTAGCCCTGATAGCAGTGGAAATCCTTTTGTGGCGGTGTTCGCCATAAAAGATTGCAACGGATAGCAGGTTCCCGGCTCCTAAAACCCCTTAGTACCTTAGTGCCTCAGAACCTTAGTAACTTTTTTTCTCTCGTAAAAGTATAAAAAGTATCTTTGTCTTTTAAAATTCAAAGATATGTTTTCTAAACTTGCCTACGCCGTTTTCGAAAGAAGCATCCAAGATTATCACCAATTTGATAATGTAGATCAACCCATTAACAACCCTTATCCCAAAGAGCAATTCGAGCATTTGTTGTACCACAAAAACTGGATTGATACGGTGCAATGGCATTTTGAAGACATTATTCGTGACCCGCAAATTGATCCGGTGGCTGCTTTAACGCTGAAAAGAAGAATTGATGCGTCGAACCAAGAACGCACTGATATGGTAGAATATATCGACAGTTACTTTTTGCAGAAATACCATCAGGTGAAAGTAAAACCGACCGCAAAAATCAATTCTGAAAGTCCAGCTTGGGCAATTGATCGTTTGTCGATTTTGGCCTTGAAAATTTATCACATGAATGAAGAAGCTACACGTCCGGAAGCTTCCCAAGACCACAAAGATAAATGCCAAGCCAAGCTTAATGTACTTCTAGAACAAAGAAGCGACTTGTCTACCGCCATCGATGATTTGATTCAAGACATTGAAAACGGCGACAAATTCATGAAAGTTTACAAACAAATGAAGATGTACAACGACGATGAATTGAATCCGGTGTTGTATCAAAATAAAAAGTAATTTTTTTAGGAGCTGTTTCCCGCTATTCGCCTTTATCTCTCCACTGCGTTGCGAGGATATCGGCTGCTATCGGGGCTAGGACTCCGCACTTCATAGCAACTTGCCAGAAAAACAAACACATATAGCCGTCATGAGACTCTCCGCAATGGGAGATGTTGCCATGACGGTTCCTGTTTTAAGAGCCTTGTTGCAACAACATCCTGAAGTTAAAATCACGGTTGTTTCTAGATCTTTTTTTCAACCACTTTTTCAGGGCATTCCCAATCTTATTTTTTTTCCGTTCGATGCCACTGGCAGACACAAAGGATTATTGGGTTTGTTGCAATTGTATCGCGACTTAAAGCCATTGCAGATTGATGCATTTGCCGACCTGCACAACGTACTGCGTTCGAAAATAGTTAGAACCTTTTTTCTTTGGAGTGGTAAAAAGGTCGCATTTACCGATAAAGCCAGAGCAGAGAAAAAAAGCTTTAACGCGACTTGAAAAGAAGACTATAAATCCATTGCCGACCGTTTTTGAAAGACATGCCAACGTCTTCAAAGAACTCGGATTTCCGATCAATTTATCGCAACCGACTTTTCCTCCAAATCCAAAACTAGACACGCCAGTTTTGAATATCATTGGCAATGAGAACAAAATACTCATCGGAATTGCTCCGTTTGCCCAATACGATTCCAAAGTCTATCCACTCGATTTGATGAAGGAAGTGGTCAGTGAACTTTCAAAAACAAAGCCTATCGCCTATTACTTTTCGGAAGTAAGAACGAAATAACCGCGCTACAAGAAATTTCAAATAACTTAGACAATGCGATTGTTGTTGCCGGAAAGTTGCGTTTTTCGGAAGAATTACAACTCATTGCCGGCCTCAATGTCATGCTATCGATGGATTCTGGCAATGCACATTTGGCAGCAATCTATGGCGTTCCGGTCGTGACACTTTGGGGAGCAACACATCCTTTTGCGGGTTTTTCTCCATTTCATCAACCCATCGATAATTGTCTGACCTCCAATAGAGCACAATTTCCTTTCCTACCAACATCTGTTTATGGAAACAAGAAAGTGGCCGGCTACGAAGAGGCAATGCGCACGATTTCCGTTGAAAGCATTTTGAGTAAAATCAACGGAATTATAAAGTAATGCATGCTTTCGCTTATTGTTCGAAGTAAAAAGATAAATTTGTTGTCAAATCAACTTGTTACCGTCATGAAAATTAATGTCATAAAACTGTTATTTCTTTTATTATTTTCTTTTAATAGTGCCTTCTTATTTTCACAAGAAAGTGAAAAACTACCCAAAGGATTTACAGAAAAGGAAAAGCAATTACTCACCCATTTCGAGTTCAGAAATGCGCAAGCTACGGCGCCGCCAACAGGCTCTGTTCGTGCAGCAGCAGAATGGGAAGAAGTAGAATATTTGGTTTTGTCGTGGCAATCGGGTTTTCAAAATATACTGCGTCAGATTGTGGCGGTTGGTGTCAACGAATGCAAGGTGATCATTGCAACGCAAAGTCAAGCCACAGTGGCAAGCTATCTAACTTCCTTCGGGATCGATTTGACGAATGTTATTTTTCTAAATGTCCCGGCAAATAGTATTTGGATTCGCGATTTTGCAGGAAACACCATCTACTCAGACAGTGTTGGCGAAAGAGCATTAACCGATTGGATCTATAATCGCCCAAGACCCAACGATAATGTCATGCCTACTGCGCATGCTAATTATGCAGGAATCCCTATTTATATTACCGATTCTGGACTGAATGATTTGGTCAATACTGGCGGAAATTATATGTCTGATGGCTTAGGAAATGCTTTTGCTTCCGAATTGATTCTAGAAGAAAACGCAGTTGGAAATCCTTATGGTGTATCTGCTAAAACAGAAGAACAAATAAACGGCATCATGCTGAATTATATGGGAATTCAGAATTACATTAAAATGCCAACGTTGCCTTATGATGAAATTCATCACATCGATATGCACATGAAACTGCTAGACGAAGAAACAATATTGGTAAGTAAATACCCGCCAAATGTCGCCGACGGTCCGCAAATTGAAGCCAATATTAACTATGTAGTCAATAATTTTCAATCTCCATTCGGAACGCCGTATGATATTAAATGGATTGACGCACCACCAAGCACCTCTGGCAGTTATCCAGATACAAATGGCGCTTACCGTACCTTTTCTAATTCCGTTTTTATCAACAAATCAATACTAGTTCCGATTTATCGACCACAAGTAGACGCTGCGGCCTTGGCACTTTATCAAGAATTATTACCCGGCTATAATGTTGTTGGAATTGATGTGGATAATTCCGGGGAAAATCTGATTAATCAACTCGGTGCGCTGCATTGTATCACGCATACAATTGGCGTGGCCGATCCTATGCTCATCGTACACCAACCTATCGACGAAGCCAATGCAGGAACTACATTTACAATTAACGCCTTAATCAAGCATAATTCTGGGATTCAATCTGCAACAGTTTTTTGGAGAGAAGAGGGCACCGCGACTTTTAATCAAACAGCCATGACCTTAGCAACTGATTCAAATTGGACAGCCAATATTACGATTCCAATTTCTGGCGTTAATGTAGAATACTATATTCAGGGACAAGCGGTTTCCGGCAAAATACTATCGAGACCAATTGTTGCTCCGGCAGGCTATTGGACCATTAATGTTTCGAGCTTGAGTACAACCGAATGGGCTTCGCAACATATTTCAGCACCTTTTCCAAATCCGACAAAGCAGAATGTCAATTTTGAGATGGATCAAATGTTTGGGCTAATCCATGTTTCAATCACCAACATTTTGGGTCAAAAACTTTTTTCACAAGACATTCAAGCTGGGAATGGCGTGTTTAGTTTAGATTTAGAACCGGAATGGAAAGGCACTTTGTTGGTAACTTTTGAAGGCGATTTTGGAAGTGTAACCAGAAAAGTGGTTAAACTCTAGACATCGTCATAATCAATAGATATGCTTGCAGAAGTTGGATGCGCTTGACAAGTCAAGATTAAACCTTCGGCAATTTCACTATCCGAGAGAATCGTGTTTTTCTTCATTTCTGCCGTTCCGGATTTAATTCTAGCCAAACAACTACTACAAATCCCACCTTGACAAGAATAAGGTGCGTCGATTCCTTGCTTTAATGCCGCTTCTAAAACAGTTTGTTTTTGCGACATTTCGAAAGTAGTCTCGTCGCCATCTACCAAAACAGTTACTTTGGTGTGACCCTCTAGGGACTTTTCTATTTTGGATTCTGAGGTTGAGGTTGAAAACAACTCAAATTTTATAGCAGATTCTTTAATGTTTCGTTCTTTCAAGACTGCCGAAACGGTATTGATCATGTCTTCGGGTCCACAGAGATAAAATTTATCAAAATCGAGTTCTTTGTGTTTGTTATTCAGCACAAAATTTACGGTTGATTTATCAATTCTCCCGAACAATCCAGAATCTAAATTCACTTGACTGTATACAAAATGCACGAAAAAGCGTCCAACATATTTTAATTGTAAATCAATTAATTGTTGATGAAATATAGTGTCTTCAGGTGTTTTGTTTCCATAGACCAAAACAAACGTGCTATTTGGCTCGCTGAGCAGTACACTTTGTAATATGGAAAGAATTGGTGTGATTCCGCTTCCAGCAGCAAAAGCCAGATAGTTTTTTGTGCGTTGTGCATCAGCTTCAAAAGTAAATTTCCCCTCAGGTGTTCCAACTTCTAAGGTGTCTCCTGCTTTTAACTTTGAATTTGCAAAAACCGAAAATGTTCCGTTGGTGACCGATTTTATGGCAATTCTCAATTCGCTATTTTCTGGCGCAGCACAAATCGAATAAGCGCGGCGAATTTCGGCACCATCTAAAGTTAATTTTAGATTCACATATTGACCAGCTAAAAAGCGATAAAAATCTTTAAATTCAAGGGGAACATTAAACAAAACAGAAACAGCATCTTTGGTTTCACGACGCACTTCTGTAATATTTAATTTATAAAATAGAGACATAATTTTTTTTTGCAAAAATAGGAAACCTCATAGAAAACTAAATTAATATCAGCGAATTATTTTTGTAGGAGTTTTTAATCATTACCTGAGGTGCGGCAAAACACGAAACTTTTAAGTGATATTTTTCGCTATATCAAAAAGAAACGTATTTTTACCAGTCAAAATACTAAAATCGACTTTTAAAAGTTTTAAGATAAACCGTTTTACATTGAAAACTAACATACACAAGTATCTTTTTGTCGTTGGCTTCTTACTTTTTTTGGTAGCCTGCTCGGTTAAGAAGAACACATTCATATCCAGAATTCCAGCGTTAAGCACTAAAGACAATATATTATATAACGGTAGTTTGGCTTTAGACAAAGGGATTCTTGAATTAAAATCACAGTATCAAGATAATTTTTGGGACGTTTTACCAATCGAGAGAATGCAGGTAAAAAAAGATAATATATTACCTGGAGAAACACCTCCAAATCCAAATTTTGACAGAGCAGAAACAAAGGCTACCAAAGCAATTCAGAAGCATTCCATGAATATTGGTGGCGCTGAGAAGAACTATCAAATGGATGAAGCGCATTTGCTGCTAGGGAAATCGAGATACTACGACCAAAGATTTGTGCCTGCTTTAGAAGCTTTCAATTATATTCTCTACAAACACTCCAATAGTAACAAGATTAACGAGGCGAAAATTTGGAGAGAAAAAACCAATATGCGTTTAGAAAACGATGCTATAGCGGTTGAAAATTTGCGAAAATTATTTAAAGAAATAAAGTATAAAGATCAGATTTTTGCAGATGCAAATGCGACACTTACGCAAGCATTTCTTAATCTAGGCGAGAAGGATAGTGCGGTTGCTAGATTAAAACTGGCGAAAGAATTTACTAAATTAAAAGAAGAAAATCACGCTATGGTTTTATTTTAGGACAGTTATATGAAAATTTAGGTTATAAAGACAGCGCATTTGCTGCATATCAAACCGTTATTGACATGAAAAGAAAGGCGGCCAAGCAATATGTGATTCATTCACATATACGCCAATCGAGTTTGAATGATTTTGAAAACGGAGATACTTTGGCGTTCTTAACGAAGTATAGAAAGCTGCTTAAAGACCGAGAAAACAGACCTTATCTTAATTTTCTGAATCATAAAATGGGATTGTTTTACGACAAAAACAAAAACGATTCTTTAGCAATGAAATACTACAATATTTCATTAAATAGTAAAGTGGTCGATAAATATTTGGTAGCTTCGAATTATAGAAATTTAGCGGATATCTATTTTAAAAAAGCAAAATATGTGGTGGCAGGAAAGTACTACGACAGTACCCTAGTGCAATTAGAACCTCGGTCTAGAGAGCATCGATTTATTGAAAAGAAAAGAGAAAATTTAGTGGATGTCATTAAATACGAAGGAATTGCCTCAAGGAATGACAGTATTCTAAAGGTCTATGCTATGTCAGATACCGACAAGATTGCATATTATGATGCTTATATTACCAAATTGAAAAAAGAAGAAGAAAAGAGACTTCTGAAAGAAAAAATTGCGCAAGAAAAAGGAGAATCTGGAGATAAAGATTCTGGTGGCGTTGACAAAAACGGAAGAGACGTCAAGAAAGAGGATGCTAAACAAGCGGGCAGACCTCCAAGACCTTCGGCGCCCGATGCCAATTTCGCATCTTCTGGTAGTAGTAATTTCTATTTTTACAATTCAACTACAGTGGCGAAAGGGAAGTTGGATTTTAAGAAAAAATGGGGGGACCGGCCATATGCTGAAAATTGGAGAATTTCTCAAAACAAAACTAGTAAAGTAGAAACAGAAGATGAAGAAGACGAAGAAGATAAAGAAAATAAAGAGAAATTAGACAAGGAGAAAAAAAGTAAAGAAGAAGAAAAGTACACTGCTGACTTTTATATCAAGCAATTACCAACGGATCAAAATGTTATTGACAGTATTGGCAAAGAAAGAAATTTTGCTTATTTCCAATTGGGTGTAATATATAAGGAGAAATTTAAAGAGTATAAGCTTGCAGTTGCAAAGCTAGAGACTTTATTGACCAATAAGCCTGAAGAAAGATTGGTGTTACCAACGATGTACAATCTATTTAAGTTATACGAATTGTTGGATAAGGACAAAGCGTTAGCAATGAAGAATCGCATTATAAATGAGTTTCCAGATTCTAGATATGCACAAATCTTAGGAAACGCAAATGGCGCCGGTAATTTACTCACAGACACACCAGAAGCAAATTACGACAAGATACTCAAACAGTATAATTCAGGAGATATTAAGGGTTCATTGGCCAATTTAAGCATAGCGATTGATCAGTACAATGGAGAAGAAATTGTACCCAAGTTTGAATTATTAAAAGCCAATAATTTAGGCAGATTAAAAGGATTGGGTGAGTATAGAAAAACGCTCAATTTTGTGGCATTGAATTATCCTAACAGTACAGAAGGAAAATTTGCGGAAGAACTTTTGAAAACAAATGTGCCTGCGATGGAAAGCTTAAAGTTTTATGAAGTAAAACCGTTGAGCTGGAAAATACTCTATAAGTCGAAAAATTTAGAAGATAAAGGCACAAAAGCACTGCAAGCGAAGATTACAAAATTTATTACGGAAAGAAGTTTGGACAAGCTCACAATGTCTTATGATATCTATACCATGGACGAAAATTTTATTGTAATTCATGGACTTAAAGACCTAGAATATGCCAAAGGAATTGCGTCTATTCTAAAAGAATTTAAAGAATACAAAGTAGTGGAAACGGCTTATGTAATTTCGAACGAAAATTACAAAATTGTTCAAATGAAGAAAAACTTTGAAGAATATCTAACCACTCCTCCTTCCGATCCGTTGCCTCCAAAGGCTTATGTTCCTAAAGCTAAACCGACCTCTGCTAAAGAAGAAAACGCAACTAAGGAACGACAAAGACCTTCTAGAGAGGAAGCGGAAGGCGAAGCAAAATCTCAATTCAATCAATTACCTCCAGGAATGCCTTCGACTCCCGGTTTTGTTCCTAAAGATAAAGGTAGAAGCGATGAAAAAAAATAGATTATGTTCGATAAGAAACCAAAATCATATACCGACTTATTAGGAAAAACCAATAGAATTGTTGAGGGAACTATCATTAAGGGTAATATTCTTTCGCATGCTGATTTTCGTCTAGACGGAGATCTCGTGGGTAATTTCCAATCAGAAGGGAAAATTGTAATTGGACCTGCGGGAAGTGTTAAGGGAGATATCGTGTGCAGAAATGCTGACATTGAAGGGAAATTTGAAGGTAAAATTCAGGTCACAGAAATTCTAAATATCAAAGCAAAAGCTAGTATTCACGGTGAAGTCGTGTGTGGCAAATTGTCCGTCGAGCCTGGCGCCGAATTTAGTGCGACATGTGTCATGAAAACCAATCAAAAAGGAGTAACATCGCATGAACCAACAGAAGAAAAGACAGCCGAATAAATGGCTAGCATTAATTAACATTCCGATTCAAATGGGTGTTATTATTTATGCATTTTCAGTTTTGGGAGGTTGGCTAGACATGAATTTTCCTAACAAAAACAACATCTACATAAAAGTGATCACTACAGTTGGAGTTGCCATTGCATTTTATAATCTCAATCGACAGCTAAAAGACATCAACACCACAGACGAATAAATCATGATGAATTTGAAACAATACCAACCCATTTTAAGTTTATTGCTGTTTTCTGCGCTCACGTTGTTGGTTCATAAGTGCTTTATGTATGTCATCGGTTTAGATCAACTGGAGTCACAATTTGTCTATGCATTACCACGACTTTATGCTTTTTTCTTTTTATTGTCGGCTGTAATTCTATTTATCTTAATTAAGGTAAATCAAGCAAGCAGCACACACGTTGGTCTTACATTTATTTTACTGACAACATTCAAAATGGGAGTGGCCTACATTTTTTTAAAACCAATATTGCACACAAATCTACCTCATTCGGGTTTTGAGAAGGCAACTTTTCTGATCGTTTTTTTGTTGTTTTTAGCAACAGAAACCCTTTTGACCATTAGAATAATAAACAATAAACAATAATAGTTTACTAAAACTAAAGGTTCTTCAAAAAAGTGTTTTTTAAACTTGTGAAGTTTAATAAAAGATGTACATTTGCACCAAATTTCAGAAAACAAAATCCTAGATATTCAATAGATATGGTGCTTTCTAACAAACCACTTCAATTTATAGTAGCAATTTTAATCGCTTGTCTTCCATTAATTACATTCGCAAACCCAATCGATTCTACTCAAGTTGCCCACGAATCGCACGAGGTAGTTACAAAAGAAGTAAAGGTTGTCGATGAAAAAGCGGAAATTAAAGCTCAAATCGAAGAAGTAAAAAACCACCACGTTCTTGACGGTCACGATTTCTCTCTTTTCGGGGATGCTGAGACAGGTGCTCATTACGGATTTCCGCTTCCAATTATTCTTTGGGATAACGGATTTCATTTCTTTTCTTCCTCAAAATTTCACCATGGCGAAGCGGTAGCTGAAAGCAACGGAAATTACTACAAATTACACCACGAGAAAATATACAAAACAGATGCGGCTGGGACATTAACTTTAGACCATCATCATCACCCAACCAATGCACAGCCACTAGATTTTTCGATTACCAAAGGTGTGCTAACCATTATGATTGTTGCACTACTGATGTTTTTCTTATTCAGCAGCTTAGCAAAATCATATGCTAAAAACGGAGGTGTTTCTGCAGGACCAGGAAGGTTTTTTGAACCTATCGTATTGTATATTCGTGATGAAATCGCTATTCCAAATATTGGAGAAAAACATTATAAAAAATACATGAGTCACCTATTGACCGTGTTCTTCTTTATTTGGTTCTTGAATATTTTTGGATTAACGCCACTAGGAATCAACGTTACAGGAAATATTGCCATCACATTCGGTTTGGCGGTAATCACTTTCTTAATCACAAATCTTTCTGCCAACAAAAATTACTGGGGACACATTTTCTGGATGCCAGGCGTGCCAACTCCAATGAAAATTATTTTGGCACCAATCGAATTGATGGGATTGGTAATTAAGCCATTCGCGTTGATGATTCGTTTATACGCAAACATGTTCGCAGGTCACATCGTATTAATGAGTTTGATTGGATTGATGTTTATTTTCAAGAATTGGGTAGGAAGTAGCTTGTCATTTATGTTGTCTTTTATGATTTCTATTATTGAGATATTAGTGGCATTATTACAAGCGTATATTTTTACGATTTTGACTGCTTTGTATTTCGGTTCTGCCGTGCAAGAGCATCACCACGATGAAGAAGATCATCACTAAATAGCGAAAGGCTTTTGCCCTTTGCTTTAAAAATGAATGTTTAATTTTTAATACATATATTTATGAACATGCCAAGAATTATTGGAGCTGGATTAGTAGTTATCGGAGTTGGTATTGGTGTTGGTAGAATTGGTGGTTCAGCAATGGACGCTATTGCTCGTCAACCAGATTCTTACGGTAAGATCCAAACAGCGATGCTTATTGCAGCGGCTCTTGTTGAAGGTATCGGATTTGCAGCTTTGTTTGCAGTAGCCGAAAACTAGTAGATAAACAAATAGCTGTAACGGTTGGTTACAGCTATTGTTTTTAAATTAAATTAAAAAGATTCTAATTACCTATATAGTATGGAAAAGTTAATAAATGATTTTTCGTTTGGTTTGTTTTTTTGGCAAACAATTATTTTCGTTGGATTGATTCTTCTTTTGAAAAAATTTGCTTGGAAACCAATCTTGGATGCAGTCAATGAAAGAGAAGAAGGTATTAAAAACGCCTTGTTATCTGCTGAAAATGCTAAAAAAGAAATGCAAAACTTGCAATCAGACAACCAACGTATTTTGCAAGAAGCAAGATTGGAAAGAGATGCGATGCTAAAAGAAGCGCGTGAAATGAAAGAGAAAGTAATTGCAGATTCAAAATTAGAAGCGCAAGCACAAGGGCAAAAAATGATCGAGCAAGCGAAAGCTGCCATTCAAAGCGAAAAAAATGCAGCTATGGCTGAATTGAAATCACAAGTTTCTTCTTTGTCTCTGGAAATTGCAGAAAAATTATTGAAAGACGAATTGTCTAACAAAGAAGCCCAAGTAAAATTGGTTGAGAAAATGTTAGGTGACGCTAAACTAAACTAATATGTCAGGTACAAGAGCAGCAATCCGTTACGCCAAAGCCATCCTTTCTATCGCTAATGATAAGGGAGCGGCTGAAGCTGTAAACAGCGATATGATTTCTATTGCATCTACTATTTCAAGTAATGCGGAATTAAATACATTTATCCAAAATCCAACAACCAAAGTTGACGTTAAAGAAAGCGCGCTTTCCGAAGTTTTTACTGGGATTAATGGAGTAACTAAAAGTTTGTTCCACTTGTTGCATGAAAACAAGCGATTTGAGATTCTTGGTGATGTAGCTTCAGAGTACAGTCGTCAGTTTGACGAGATGAATGGTGTTGAGGTTGCCAAAGTAACCACTGCTGTTCCTATGGACGCGGCTTTAGAATCAAAAGTATTAGCAAAAGTGGCAACGCTTTCTAGCAAAAAAATTACCATTGAAAACAACGTAGATCCATCCATTATTGGCGGATTTATATTAAGAATAGGCGACAAGCAATACAACGCATCCATCGCCAACAGATTACAAGTATTAAAAAGAGAATTAAGTAACTAGTTATTGATATATAATTATGGCGGAAATTAAACCTGCTGAAATTTCAGCAATCTTAAAAAAGCAAGTAGAAGGATTTGAATCAGGTGCTACTTTAGAAGAAGTAGGATCAGTTCTTAACGTTGGAGATGGTATTGCTCGTGTTTACGGGTTGTCAAATGTTCAATATGGTGAGCTAGTAGAATTCGATAACGGTTTAGAAGGAATCGTTTTGAATCTTGAAGAAGATAACGTTGGGGTCGTATTGTTAGGACCATCAACAGGAATCAAAGAAGGTTCAACTGCAAAAAGAACACAACGTATTGCTTCGCTTAAAGCGGGTGAGCAAATGGTTGGTCGAGTAGTTAACACCCTTGGTTTTCCAATTGACGGAAAAGGACCAATCGGAGGTGAATTATTCGAAATGCCTTTGGAAAGAAAAGCGCCTGGAGTTATCTTCCGTCAGCCAGTAACTGAACCATTACAAACCGGAGTAAAAGCAGTTGATGCAATGATTCCAGTAGGTCGTGGACAACGTGAGCTAGTGATTGGTGACCGTCAAACAGGTAAATCTACCGTTTGTTTGGATACCATCTTAAATCAAAAAGAATTTTACGATGCTGGAAAACCAGTATTCTGTATATACGTAGCGATTGGACAAAAAGCGTCTACCGTTGCTGGAATTGCAAAAATGTTAGAAGAAAAAGGAGCTATGGCGTATACCGTTATTGTTGCTGCTAACGCTTCTGATCCTGCTCCGATGCAAGTATACGCTCCGTTTGCAGGTGCTGCGATTGGAGAATATTTTAGAGACTCAGGTCGACCTGCGTTGATTGTTTATGATGATTTATCAAAACAAGCGGTGGCGTATCGTGAAGTTTCTCTTTTGTTAAGAAGACCACCAGGACGTGAAGCATATCCTGGAGACGTTTTCTACTTGCACTCTCGTTTATTAGAAAGAGCGTGTAAAGTAATTGCAAACGACGACATCGCTAAAAACATGAACGACTTACCAGATTCTTTGAAAGGAATCGTAAAAGGTGGCGGTTCGTTAACAGCTTTGCCAATCATCGAAACACAAGCGGGTGACGTTTCGGCTTATATCCCAACAAACGTAATTTCGATTACAGACGGACAGATTTTCTTGGATGGAGATTTGTTTAACTCTGGAGTTCGTCCTGCAATCAACGTAGGTATTTCGGTATCTCGTGTTGGAGGTAACGCTCAGATTAAATCGATGAAAAAAGTAGCGGGTACCTTAAAGCTAGATCAAGCACAATTCCGTGAATTGGAAGCGTTTGCGAAATTTGGTTCTGACTTAGATGCTGTTACATTAAACGTAATCGAAAAAGGAAAACGAAATGTGGAAATCCTGAAACAAGGATTAAATAGTCCTTATACCGTTGAAAATCAAGTTGCTATTATCTATGCAGGTTCTAAAAACTTGTTGAGAAATGTGCCAGTGAACAAAGTAAAAGAATTCGAAAAAGACTTCTTAGATTACTTGAACAACAAACACAGAGCGACATTGGACGCTTTAAAAGCTGGTAAATTAGATGATAGTATTACCGATATTATCGAAAAAGCAGCTCAAGAAATTTCAGCAAAATATAATTAATACTGTTGTACGTTGTAAGTTGTAGGGCGTACCTATAACTTACAACCCGCAACCTACAACTAATACAATGGCAAACTTAAAGGAAATCCGTAATAGAATTACTTCCGTTTCATCTACGATGCAAATTACATCGGCGATGAAAATGGTTTCTGCCGCAAAGCTAAAAAAAGCACAAGATGCCATTACAGCAATGCGACCATATGCCGAAAAATTAACGGAATTATTGCAAAATCTTTCTTCTACTTTAGATGGTGACACAGGTGGAGAATTCACAAAGCAAAGGGAAATCAAAAAAGTTTTAGTGATTGCAATCACATCTAACAGAGGATTGTGTGGTGCTTTTAATACCAATGTTATTAAAGAGGTAAAAAGCAGAGCCGAACTTTACGCAGGCAAGCAAGTCGATGTTTTCGCTATCGGAAAAAAAGGAAATGACATCTTAAAGAAGACACTTACGGTTGCAGACAATCAAAGTGGTATTTTCGATAATTTGACTTTCGATAACGTAGCCACCATCGCTGACAGCCTCACCGCTAAATTTATTTCTGGAGAGTACGACAAAATCGAATTGGTGTACAATCAATTTAAAAATGCGGCAACGCAAATTATTCAAACTGAACAATTTTTGCCATTAGCACCAATTGTTTCTGATAAAGTTTCAACCGCAGGCGATTATATTTTTGAACCATCAAAAGAAGAAATCGTTTTAACCTTGATTCCAAAATCATTGAAAACACAATTGTACAAAGCCATCAGAGATTCATTTGCTTCAGAGCACGGTGCACGTATGACCGCAATGCACAAAGCAACGGATAACGCAACAGAATTGAGAGATCAATTGAAATTGACTTACAACAAAGCACGTCAAGCTGCTATTACAAACGAAATCCTAGAAATCGTAGGTGGAGCGGAAGCTTTAAAAGGCTAGTTACAATCGAACAAAATATTTTAAGAGCTGACAGTTGTCGGCTCTTTTTATTTAATTTTATATCAAATTAAATCCAATATCTTGAAAGTAAAAGAACTTCACGACATCCAGGAAATGCTTTCACATTTCGACGTCATTCAATTTTTGTATCCGAACATTACAATCGAAAAATACGAATTGCACTTACGCGAGATGATTCCGCACAATTACGCGCAATTGGCCGTGTTTGAGGGAGCAACTTGCATGGGGTTGACTGGATTCTGGACAGGAACCAAACTCTGGTCCGGGAAATATATCGAAATTGACAACTTTATCGTGCATCCAGACCATCGCGAAAAAGGAGTCGGAAAAGCCATGACCGATTATCTCAATCAAAAAGCAAAAGAGCTAGGTTGTACCATGATTGTACTCGATGCTTTTACCGGAAATTTTAAAGCACATCGGTTTTATTACAACCAAGGATACAGTCCAAAAGGATTTCATTTTGTGAAAATGATTGACGAAAGTGGATTGGCATAAGAATCCTTACTTGACAATTGCTGCTTAACACAAACAAATCCTTATTTTTGTTTAACAACTATCATTAAAACCCTTGGGATTGTATAAAAGTCTTTTTAAACAAACTGCCATATATGGACTAGCAACGGTACTGCCGCGCATGTTTAGCTTTTTGTTGGTTCCTATTTATACCGATTTGTTGCCCAAAGCGGCGTATGGAAAAGTGTCCATCATATTTTCTTGGATGATTTTCTTCAATGTCATCCTAGCCTACGGAATGGAAACCGCGTTCTTTCGATTTTATAACAAAGAAGCCAACAAAAAGAGCGTACTGGAAACCACAACAGTCTCTATTTTTTGGTCGACAATCGCATTCTTATTTCTTTCACTTTTATTCCGAAACGCACTAGCACATGGGTCTGGAATCGATGTGCAATATATTACTTACACGATTTGGATTTTGGTTCTTGACGCATTGGTCATCGTACCGTTTTCAAATCTGCGAGCCAACCAACGACCAATGTATTATGCGGCAATTAAAATCGGAAATGTAGTTGTCAATCTTTTGTTGAATCTTTTTTTCTTATTGATTCTACCCAAAGTCGCTGCCTCTAATCCAACTGGTTTTCTTTCCACTTTTTACTTCGACAATTTCCAAATCGGTTATATTTTTATCTCGAATATCATCGCGAGCTTGTTGACTTTTATCGCTTTATCTCCCAATTATTTCCAAATTAAATGGCAATTCAATTTTGAACTCTGGAAACGAATGATGCGTTACGGGCTGCCGATTCTCGTTGCTGGAATTGCTTTTGCAATCAACGAACAATTCGACAAAATCCTCCTCGGAAAATTGTTGCCGGCAGACATTGCTGATTCCGAAGTCGGAGTTTATTCTGCCTGTTACAAACTCGGACTATTCATGGTGCTATTCCGAACGGCGTATACACTCGGAATCGAACCGTTCTTCTTTAGTCATGCCGACAAAGAAAATGCCTCTCAAACTTACGCGACAGTGACCAAGTATTTTGTAATATTCGGCTCGTTTATTCTATTGGCTGTTATTGTTTTTGCCGATATTCTAAAAGTGATCATGATTCGCGACGAATCCTACTGGGAAGCCATGAAAGTCGTTCCACTAATCATTCTCGCCAATTTCTTTCTTGGGATTTATACCAACTTATCCGTTTGGTATAAACTCATTGATAAAACACACATCGGCGCTTATATTTCAATTGTTGGCGCCATCATCACACTAGTTTTAAATTATTTGCTCATCCCAAAATACAGCTACTACGGATCTGCCATTGCTACCATCGCAGCCTACGGAAGCATGATGCTTATTTCCTATGTGATGGGTAACAAATATTATCCAATTCCCTACGACATGAGGAAAATAGGTGGCTACCTCGGATTGTCAATCGCTTTTTCCATCCTGTCATTTTACTTTTTTAGAGAAAACTATTTTGTGGGAGCAACGCTCTTAATTGTCTATCTATATTTCATCTACCACAACGAAAAAGAAACGTTACAACGCATTATGAATCGTAAATCAAATTAGGAGCTATTCCCGCTTTCCGCTGCAATCTTTTTGCTTTTTGTCATTCCAAGCGCGGTCTAGGAGATATTTCTTTAAAGCAAAAAGGATTTCCGCTGCAATCGGGGCTAGGGCATTCGAATTAAAAACAACAACTTCATGAAAATCAAAATTATCAACCAATCACAACACGCGCTACCGAATTACGCAGCGCTTGCTTCTGCCGGCATGGACTTACGGGCAAATCTCACCGAAGCCTTTACACTTAATCCCTTAGAAAGAACGATTGTCAAAACCGGACTTTTCATCGAATTGCCGATTGGTTACGAAGCGCAAGTTCGCCCTCGTAGCGGATTAGCAGCCAAAAAAGGAATCACCGTACTCAATTCACCAGGAACCGTAGACGCGGATTACCGTGGGGAAATAGGCGTGATTTTAGTCAATTTTTCCAACGAACCTTTCGTCATCGAAAACGGAGAACGCATCGCCCAACTCATTATCGCCCAACACGAACGCGCCGAATGGATTGAAGTGGAAACCTTATCTGAAACGTCACGCGGTGAAGGCGGATTTGGCAGCACTGGAGTGAAATAAATTTGGTTAATAACCGTCTTAAAACAAACATAAAACATTGCAAACTTTGCGAAAAACTTTGCGAACTTTGCGGCAAGAGGCCTAATGGTCTAAATGAAGAATAAAACTAGAAAACAAATGAAAATAATAGTTCCCATGGCTGGACGTGGTTCCAGATTAAGACCACACACACTCACAGTTCCGAAACCGCTAATTCCAATTGCAGGAAAACCAATCGTACACAGGCTAGTAGAAGATATTGCAGGAGTCATCAATCAAGACATCGAAGAAATTGCCTTCATCATTCATAAAGATTTCGGAACCCAAGTTGAAAAAGACTTGGTCGCCATCGCCGAAAAACTAGGTTCTAAAGGGACCATCTATTATCAGAACGAAGCGTTAGGAACGGCACACGCGATTATGTGCGCTAAAGAAAGCATGACCGGACCTATTGTTGTGGCTTATGCAGATACTTTGTTTAGAGCCGATTTTACTTTAGACACGTCTGCAGATAGCGTGATTTGGGTAAAACAAGTAGAAGATCCAAGTGCATTTGGTGTAGTGCAACTCAATGAAAACAATCAAATTGTTGATTTCGTCGAAAAACCAATAGATTTTGTTTCTGATTTGGCAATTATCGGAATTTATTATTTCAAATCTGGGGAAGCTTTGCGATCTGAATTGCAATATTTATTAGATAATAATGTTGTTAAAGGTGGCGAATACCAATTGACTGACGGTTTGGAAAACATGAAAGTTAAAGGACTCAAATTCGTGCCAGGAAAAGTCGACGAATGGATGGACTGCGGAAACAAAAACGTTACCGTAGAAACCAACTCAAGAATGTTAGATTTCTTACACCAAGATGGTGAAAATCTCGTGCATCCTTCTGTTGTGATTGAGCATTCTACCATTATTCCGCCTTGCTTTATAGGAGAAGATGTGGTTCTAATCAACGCGACAGTGGGTCCGAATGTGTCGCTTGGAAAAGCTTGTCACGTGTGTGACTCAAACATCAAAAACAGTTTGGTGCAAAATCATTCGCATATTAAGAACGCCAATCTAGACAACGCCATGATTGGAAGTCACGCTAGTTTTGACGGGAATTTTACTAGTATTAGCATTGGAGATTATTCTGTTTTAGAATAACCATACATGAAGAAAATCGTTTTTATATTTTTCTTTGGAATCCTATTTTCCGCTTCGCTTCTGGCTCAAACCGAACCAGACGCGATTGCTTTGGCAGATGATGATTTTCAAAATTCTTTCTATGAATCATTACTTCAAAAAGGAATAGAGAACTACGATAAGGCCATTACTGCTCTGGAAAAATGTAATAAACTGCAGCCCGAGAACGATGTGGTTTTTTTCGAAATGGGCAAGAATTACTTAGCACAAAAGAAATATAAAGACGCTTACGATTATTTCGAAAAAGCCACAAAAATCAATCCCAAAAACCAATGGTATTGGGTAGGCATGTACGATGTGTGCTACGAAACCAAAGATTTCAATCAAGCCATTGTTATTGTGACTAAATTAATTGAATTCAAAAAAAGCTATAAAGAAGATTTGGTGTCGTTGTATATGAATACACAACAGTTCGACAAAGCACTGACCTTAATTAACGAGCTCAACGACACTATAGGCAAGACCGATCAAAGAGAAAATTACAAAGCACAAATCCTCAGAGAATCTAAATATCAGAATGCTGAAAAAGAGAATTTGATTGTTCAGATTAAGAAGTTTCCAAAAGAAGAATCTAATTATATTGCATTGATTTTTCTTTACTCTGAAAGCAATCAAGAGGACAAAGCGCTAGAAATTACCAAGCAACTAGAGAAGGAAATTCCAACTTCAGATTGGGCTCAAGTGAGTTTGTTCAAACACCATTTGAATAATAATGATGGCGTAAGCGGCGTACAATCTATGAATAAAGTTTTTGCCAGTGCTAAAATCGACTCAAAAATCAAGCATCGCATGCTCAATGAGTTTCTGATTTTCATCAAAGACAAACCCGAATTTGATAAAGATTTAGAAAAAGCCATTTCGTATTTCGATTCAGATAAAGAGGTGAAAGTGGCCAAAGAAATCGCAAAATTTTACCATAATAAATCCGATTGGGATAAAGCAATCAAGTATTACGAAATGCATCTTCGGAATAACTCTGAAGATTTTGAAACTCAATTGTTATTGCTGGAAGTTTACACCGAAAAACAGGATTTTGCCACCGTAGCTAAAAGAGCAGAAAACTTGCAAGAACTCTATCCTTCGCAACCACAATTTTACTACTACGCAGGATTAGCATTCAATCAATTATTGCAGTATAAAAAAGCCAAGGACGCACTTGAAGCAGGCATCGACTATGTGCTAGATGACAAAGCGCTAGAGATTAATTTCAATATACAATTAGGAGAAGCATGGGCAGGATTGGGAGATCAGAAAAAAAAGGAGACTTATTTTTTGAAGGCTGATGCGTTAATGAAACAAAAATAATAATGTATAAATATTTTGCGTTTTTAATTATTGGTGTGCTTTTTTCGTGTAAATCAAAAGCAGTTTTGATTGAAGGAAAAGCAAAAGATATTTTGTCTTCGGACCAAATTGTGGCTAGTCATTATAACAACAAAAAAGAATTTTCGACGCTGTATATAAAATCGAATGCGCATTACGAGGATGAAAAACAAAGCCAAAAGGTCACGGCAGAGATCAAAATCAAGAAGGATGAAAAGATATTGATTAGTATTCGCTTTATTGGAATAACTATGGCAAAAGCACTAATTACGCCGACCGAAGTAAAGTATTATGAAAAAATAAACAATAGCTTTTTTCAAGGAGATTACACGACATTGAGCCGTTGGTTGGGCAGTGATTTAGATTTTAGCAAAGTGCAAAACATGTTGCTGGGTGAAGCGTTAGACGATTTAAGTAAAGGAAAGTACACAGCAAATATTGTTGACCAAATGTTTAAATTGAAAGATAGTTCAGATGTAAATACGATAAAAGAGTATTTTTTTGAATCGGATAAATATCTTATCAAGAAACAACAGATTACACAAAAAGCAGAAGATCGTACCCTACAAATTGCTTATCCAAATTACGCGGATTTTAATCAAATTCTCATGCCTACAAATATCATCATCGACGCCATGCAGAACAAAGTAAAAACAAATATCGCAATTGATTACAACACAATTACGTTCAATGAAGACCTATCATTTCCCTACAGTGTACCAGACGGATACGAACAAATTTTTATAAACTAGCGCTCCATGTTAAATACAATGCCGAAATATATTTTTAGTCTTTTGTTATTGTTGACTTCAACAATGATGTGGAGTCAGCTTACGCAACAGGAAAAACTGGAACAAAGAAAAGCTCAAATTCTGCGTGAGATTAAAGAGAAGGAAGATCAACTCCAGAACGTGCAATCAAAAGAGAAAACAGTCACTAAGCAGTTGAAAATCCAAACAGAGAAAATCAAACTAAAGGAAAATCTAATCAATACCACGGAAAAGCAAACGAAGCTTTTAAGCAATGATATGTATATCAATCAGATGAATATCAATCGACTTAAAAAAGAATTAGTGCTTCTTAAGGAAGATTATGCCAAAATGATTCAGAAGTCGTACAAAAGCCGATCAGAACAAAGCAGGGCGATGTTTTTACTCTCTTCGCAAAATTTCCTTCAAGCATACAAGAGAGCACAGTATATGAAGCAGTATGCTAGCTATCGAAAAACACAAGGGATTGAAATTCAAGAAAAATCGGTGGAGTTAGAGAATTTTAATCAAATAATCGGAGTTCAAAAAACTGCCAAACAAAAATTGATTCAGGAAAACGAAAAGGAAAGACTTGCATTAGAGAAAGAAAGACAATTACAACAGGAGTTAGCGAAGTCAATCAAAAAAGATAAGAAACAAATTATTGCCGAAATCAAGAAAAAGCAGCAAGAAACAAGAAATATCGATAATCAAATTCAAAAATTATTAAAAGCGGCGATTGCGGCAGCCAACAAAAAAACAGCGTCAGCAGTTGCAAAGGCAAATCCAAAAACCACGACTGCAGCAGCAACAAAGGCAACAGAAACATCTACCAAAATTGTATTGACTTCTGAAGGGCAAATAATTGCAAATAATTTTAAAGCGAATAAAGGTAAATTACCTTGGCCTGTTGAAAAAGGATTTGTTTCTTTAGGCTATGGAGATCAAGCGCATCCCATATACAAATCGTTAGTAGTTCATAATAGTGGCGTAGAAATCACCACTGATCAAGGTGCTAGCGCAAGAGCTGTATTCGGCGGAGAAGTAATCAGCGTAATGGTACTTTCACCCGTAAATAAAGCGGTAATGATTCAGCATGGGGATTATTTTACAGTTTATCAGAATTTAAGTAGCGTAAGCGTCAGTAAAGGCGATAAGGTTTCCATTAAACAACCTATTGGACGAATTAGAACCAATGGCGACACGGGTAAAACAGTTTTAAAGTTCACCATATCTCAAAATACCACATACAGCAATCCGGCAGGTTGGTTGTTTAAAATGTAATTTTTCTAAATAAAATAATATCTCATGAAAAAAGCACTACTTATTCTCTTTCTTAGCATTTCAGCAATGTCTTCTGCGCAAGCTTTAAACGGACCAGAAAGTATTGAATGGGATGATGCCAATTCACGATGGTTAATCGGAAATAAGGGCAACGGAACCATACTTGCAAGAAGCGAAGCAGGAATATTAAGTAATTTCGTTACGGGAATCCCATCAGGTCCTTATGGGATAGAAATCTTGGGAAATGTTTTGTATGCGTGCGAAGGTGGCTTTATTAGAGGATACGATTTAGCTTCTGGAAGCAACGTTTTTACATTGAACTTAAACGGAACTTTTTTAAACGGTCTAACTTCAGACGGTATTGGTAATTTATATGCAACGGATTTTTCCGCAAAGAAAATATTTAAAGTCGATGTGAATGCAGTGTCCTTTTCGACTTTAGCCTCTGGCTTAGCCAAAACGCCCAACGGAATTATATACGATGGTGAGAATGATCGTTGTTTATATGTGACTTGGGGAACGAATGCGCCAATCAATGCAATCAATTTGACTACAAATGCAATTTCAACAGTATTGGCGACGACACTTAGCAATTGCGACGGAATCACAAGAGACTCGTGCGGTAATTATTATGTTTCGTCATGGGGAAACAATAAGTTAAATAAGTTTGACAAATCATTAACTGGAACTTCTACGGCACTTCCAGGAACTTTGAGTAGCCCAGCAGATATAGATACTAAATTCGGAACAATAACCGATGTTATTGGTAATACCAATGCAACAATACCTTGACTTTCACATCGATTGATTTGCCAGTAGCTGAGATTGTTTATGGAGACGTAACGTTAACAACAACTACAACATTTTCTTCATATCAATGGTATCTCAATGGCGTATTAATCGAAGGCGCGACGGATCAAACCTATGTGCCAACAATTCAAGGCGAATACTATTGTGTTGTTACTGCGAATAATTGTCTTGTAACGTCTAATGTGATTATAGCACCTTTCTTAAGCAATAGTTCGTTTGAAGGCAACAATACAATCAAACTCTTTCCCAACCCAGCAAATGATGTGATTACGATTTCTTTTGATGGAGACTTTGAAGAGAATTATTCGATAATTAATACACTGGGACAAATAGTCGCGAACGGAAAGGAAATCACAAACGAAAAACAGATTAGAATTTCAGTGTCGAATTTAACTACAGGGAATTATATATTGCAAATGAAAATTAATGGCATTGTAGAAAAAATCAAGTTTGTTAAGTTTTAAACAAATAAAGCTTTAAGCTCTGTCGCTTCGCTAGGTTTCATTTTTCCAGCCAATACCAAACTCAATTGTTTTCGTCGTAAAGCCGCTTCAAAGCGTTCTTTTTCTAAGTCAGTTTCGGGAACGACCGCTGGAACTTCAACAGGTCTTCCCATATCGTCAACCGCAACAAATGTATAAATCGCTTCATTCGCTTTGCTTCGGATGCCTGATTCGCGATCTTCTACCCAAACATCAAGAAAAATTTCCATCGAACTTTTGAAACTGCGAGACACTTTTGCCTCAACAGTTACAACACTTCCCAACGGAATTGCTCTATTAAAAGCGACGTGATTCACAGAAGCAGTTACCGTTATTCTCCTGGAATGTCTTCTTGCTGAAATACTTGCCGCACGGTCCATCCGAGCGAGCAATTCACCTCCAAAAAGATTGTTTAGCGGGTTGGTTTCACTAGGTAAAACTAAATCAGTGAGAATAGTGAGTGATTCGGAAGGATGTTTTGGATGCATGTTTTTTGACTTACTTTCGGTTCGACCTTAGGATCTTGCGTGCAAAGATACTTACACTCTATAAAAAATCCCGTGAGTTACGGGATAAATTTTATAGCGCTTTTACCATCAACCAAGCGTCGGGATTGTTTGCTTTTTGAATTTCAATCATGGCTTGTTGTGCCTCAGCATAAGTGGCGTAACTGCCATATAAGACGGGATATAAACCGTGTTTGTTTGGTGCAATTCTTCGCGCTTTAAAACCAGATTTAAGCAAATCATTATAAATGTTTTGTGCGTTTTCTTCATTTCTAAAAGCACCAGCAACAACGTGATATAACATTTTCTCTTCACTAACAGTCAATGTTACCGCTGGCATTGGGGTATCAAGTAAGAAAGTGGCCTCTTGAATTTTATTTTGAACTTGCTTCTGAACAGCAGTTTCAACCAATAACGTTTCTTTTGCAACCTGATTTTCATACATCTTATATCCGACAGTCGCTGTTACGGATAATCCTAAAATTAAAATCGCCGCATATCTTAGATATGGTCTTCCTTTACGAACTTCAGGGTCAAGTGGAACAATTTCTTTTTCTTCGAAAACAGGAACGTCAACTTTAACAGCTGTTTCCACATGATGCAAAGCTTGCTCACGTTTGATTGCGGGAGAAACAAAGGAATTCAACCCGAATGACTCCTTCAAATAATTAATATTTTCTAGGGGTGTGAACACAATGTTCTTTTCAGAATTTAAGTGCAATTCACCAATATTTTTCAGCGTAAATTTTTCGTTCACTTGAAGAATACTGTTCCAAATAACTACCTCACTTTCAATAGAGGCAACCGCACTTTCATAACTAGACTTTTCCAGTTGAGCGATGTGATTTGCCAACAACCCGTCATTGTTTTTTAAATTAGAATTAAAAGAAATGACTTTCTTTGGTGGATAAAAAGAATTCGTATTTTCATGCAAATGTGCCGACTGAATTTCGGTTAAAAATGCGCCAAATCCTGGCACGGTGACACATTGATGACGATATAAAAGTTGGGAAATATACTGCTCGATCTTCATAGCAACAAAGTTATACAATGCCCAACAGCATCAAAATTTTATTCACAATTTTTATTAACAATTGAGATAAATTTTATACTTTTCATTTTCAATTATTTACTATGCGCCACGAAGATTTATTTTATGTATTAGCCTTGCTAAAAGTAGAAGGTGTGGGCGATATTGTCGCCAAAAAATTACTTTCTATTTGTCCAGAACCATCCGAAATTTTTAAATCCAAAGCGTCACGTCTCAATTCGATTGACGGAATCGGAAGTGTTTTAATTAAAAATTTAAAGGACAAGACTGTCTTCGAAAAAGCCGAAGCAGAATTGCAATTTTTAGAGAAAAATCAAATCGATGTTTCTTTTTTCTTAGATGAAAATTACCCCGACAAACTAAAACATTGTGTGGATGGCCCTGTCTTATTATTCTCCAAAGGGAACATTCAACTTAAGAACAGAAAGATTATCAGTATTGTAGGCACGCGGCAAATTAGTTCGTACGGTATGAATTTCTGCAAAAATCTAATTGGCGATTTGGCGCCACTAGACCCAGTAATAGTCAGTGGTTTTGCCTATGGCGTCGACATTGTGGCGCACCAAACCGCTTTGGAGCACAACCTACAAACCGTTGGTATTGTAGCGCACGGTTTGAATCAAATTTATCCCAAAGTTCACAAGAAGTATGTACATCGAATGGAAAAAAACGGTGGTTTTATGACCGAATTTTGGAGCACGTCCAATCCTGAAAAAGAGAATTTTGTACGTCGCAATCGCATTGTCGCAGGGATTTCGGAGGCGACCATTATCATCGAATCTGCGGATAAAGGAGGTTCAATGATTACCGCCAATTTGGCGAACGATTACAACCGTGATGTCTTTGCGGTGCCCGGTCGAGTTGGAGATTTTTACAGTCAAGGATGCAATACGTTGATTAAAACTCAGAAAGCAAACCTACTGACTGGTGCAACAGACTTAATATTTAATCTTAACTGGGATATAAAAACGGAGACGAAACCGATTCAAAAGCAGCTTTTCGTTGAACTGAATTCCGAAGAACAAAAAATTTACGATTTCCTTCTCGCAAGAGAAAAAGAAATGCTGGACATTATTGCATTAGAATGCGACTTCCCAGTTTTTAAAATCTCAAGTATATTACTGAATATGGAATTGAAAGGCGTAATTCGTCCATTGCCAGGAAAATTATACGAAGCGATTTAGTTAAGAGCGAAACCCTAATTTCTCTCGAACTCTAGCCAATACGCCATTAGCAACCTCTTGAGCTCTTGCAGCACCTTTAAGTAAGGCAGCTTCAATTTCAGGCAGGTTATTCATATAATAGCTGTAAGTCTCACGCTCGCTTTTGAACTTTCCAAGATCAGTTCGAACAACGCTTGTTTGGCGTGTCCGTATCCGTAATCGCGATTGACATTTGCATAATTTTGCGTCATCGCTGCAATTTGATCTTCGGAAGCTAGTAGTTTATAGATGGCGAAAATTTTGCATGTTTCGATATCTTTTGGTTCTTCCAATGGCGTACTGTCTGTTTCTATTGACATCACTTGTTTACGCAGCGCTTTATCATCTAAAAAGATGTTGATGATATTATTGGCCGATTTACTCATTTTGCCACCGTTGGTTCCGGGAACATATTTGGTTTCTTCTTGGGTTGAAGCCTCTGGTAAAACAAAAGTCTCTCCCATTTGATGATTGAATCGTGCCGCTACATCTCTAGTAATTTCGATATGTTGCAATTGGTCTTTTCCGACAGGCACAAACTCTGCATCGTACAACAAAATATCTGCCGCCATCAACATTGGATAGGTGAATAACCCCGCATTAACATCCTCCAAACGATCGGATTTATCTTTAAAAGAATGCGCCAATGTCAATCGTTGATAAGGAAAAAAGCAGCTTAAATACCACGACAATTCAGCAGTTTGAGGAACATCAGACTGACGATAGAAAATGACTTTTTCAATATTCAACCCACAAGCCAGCCAAGCCGCGGCAGTACTATAGTTGTTCTGACGCAATACGTCTCCGTTTTTGATTTGGGTAATGGCGTGTAAATCAGCAATAAATAGAAAGGATTCGTTTTCTGGTCGATTTGACAATTCTATTGCGGGAATAATTGCGCCCAATAAGTTTCCTAAATGTGGAGTTCCTGTACTTTGAATACCTGTCAGTATTTTGGCCATGGTCTACTAAATTTTGGCAAAGGTAAATGATTTGAGAAAATTAAGGATTGAATTCTTACTTTTGAAGACATGAAAATCATAAAAATTATTTTTTGGATCCTTTGGCGCATTTGGTTTTACCTGATGATGGGCGTTCCAATTATAATTATGTTTCCATTTTTGGTTGTTTCGATTTTAAAAGAAGAATGGTATCGGTACTTTTTTGTCATGGCGAGAATTTGGGCAAAGTTCATTTTGATTACTTCTGGTTTTTACTGGAAAGTCAGATCAGAACAAGATATCGCGATGGACAAAAGCTATATGTTTGTGGGCAATCACACTTCAATGACCGACATCATGTTGATGTTAGCCGTAGTTAAAAACCCATTTGTTTTTGTAGGTAAAAAAGAATTAACAAAAATTCCACTTTTTGGATTTTTCTACAAACGCACCTGCATTTTAGTAGATAGAAATAGTTCTAGAAGTAGAATGGAGGTTTTTAATAGAGCTCAAAAGCGACTCAATCAAGGGTTGAGTATTTGTATTTTTCCTGAAGGTGGCGTTCCCGCTGACGAATCGATAGTGCTAGATGACTTTAAAGACGGTGCTTTTCGGTTGGCGATTGAACATCAGATTCCAATAGTGCCTTTAACTTTTATGGATAACAAAAAGAGATTTTCCTATACTTTTTTCAGTGGTAGTCCAGGATTAATGAGGGTTTTTATTCATCCCTTAATTCCAACAATTGGCAAAACCATCGAAAACAAAAAAGACATCAAAGAAGTCAAAGAGCAAGTTTATCAAGTAATCTATGATCAATTAACAAAGACATAAAAAAACCCGAACGAATCGGGTTTCTTATTTATGCTTCATGATCTTTTATATAAGCTTTGATTTTTTGTTCAAGTTCGTCCGCTAATTCAGGATTGTCTTTAATCAAAACCTTAACGGCATCGCGACCTTGTCCTAATTTCGTGTCACCATAGCTAAACCATGAACCTGCTTTTTTGATGATTTCAAACTCTACTGCTAAATCTAAGATTTCACCTGTTTTGGAAACACCTTCACCGTACATGATATCAAATTCTGCTGTTTTGAATGGCGGAGCCACTTTATTCTTAACCACTTTTACTTTTGTTCTATTTCCGATCACATTGTCGCCTTCTTTGATTTGTGATGAACGGCGAATATCCAAACGTATCGAAGCGTAAAACTTCAAAGCATTTCCACCGGTTGTTGTTTCAGGATTTCCGAACATCACGCCGATTTTCTCTCTCAATTGGTTGATAAAAAATACCGTACAATGCGTTTTGCTGATGGTTCCAGTCAATTTTCGCAAAGCTTGCGACATCAAACGAGCGTGCAATCCCATTTTTGAATCACCCATTTCGCCTTCAATTTCACTTTTTGGAGTTAATGCTGCTACCGAGTCGATGACTACAATATCAATGGCACCAGAACGGATTAAGTTTTCTGCAATTTCTAACGCCTGTTCTCCATTATCGGGTTGAGAAATAATTAAGTTCTCAATATCGACACCTAATTTCTCTGCATAATTTCTGTCGAACGCATGTTCAGCATCTATAAAAGCGGCAATACCGCCAGCTTTTTGAGCTTCTGCAATCGCGTGTAAAGTCAAGGTTGTTTTTCCAGAAGATTCAGGCCCGTAGATTTCAATAATTCGTCCTTTAGGATATCCATTTACACCTAATGCTAAATCTAATCCTAAAGATCCGGAAGAGATAGTTTCTACTTCTTCAACGGCTCTATCCCCCATTTTCATTACGGTTCCTTTTCCGTAAGTTTTGTCAAGTTTATCAAGCGTTAGTTGTAATGCTTTTAATTTGGCTTCTTTTTCTGAACTCATCTTTTCCTTCATTTATGATACACTTATTTTTCGTAAAAATACTTCTTTTTTCTCAAGTTCCAAGAGTAGAATTTGGCGATTTTAAAAAGTTATCAGCATTATATTTATTTTCAAAACGACTATTGTTTAGCTGTTATTTTCTCAAGATTGTCGCCCACTTTTCAAACCTTTTTTCATCTTTTATAGCAAAAAATGTTTGTGCCATATCAATCGCCATTTCTCTTTGCTGGTTAGTGTTAAGGCACATTTTCATTCCTAGTTCATATACTTTTTCAGCTTCTTCGAATTCATTAAGTTGCAAGAGTGCATACCCGAGTTCCCGATACAGCATATAGTTCTTCATATCTTGTTTTAGTTCGCTTTTTAAAAGGGCAATTGCTTTTTCGTATTCACCCAAAGAATTGTAGGCAAACGACAATTCGAAAATTAAGTTTTTAGCTTTTGGTTTTAATGAATAAGCACTTTCTAAAAAGGGTAAAGCCAAATCGCTTTTTTGCACTTTATTGTAATGGTAACCCAAAAGCACCAAATCTTCTGGGGTTTTTTGACGCTCATCATCGAGTTTTAACCAAAGCGGTTTTTCAGGTAAATGAAGCGCAGCTATTTGTTCGTCTTTCAAGATATAAACAGGAGGCGTTTTCATGTCCAGTGTTCTTTTTGAAATGTAATATTGTGAGTTAGGTTGAAGTTTCCAATTCGAAAACGAATCGATAGATAATTCGCTATGGAAGGTAAATGTAAAACCTACGATTTCATCCAAGAAGATATAGCCCAATAGATAATTTAGTTCTGCTGTTTTTTGGGGCAAAACAACCCAATGGTCTACGGCGTTGAAATAATCTGTTTCGAATTGGATATTGGGTTGTTTTCTAATTTGCCCTAAAATTAGACTAGTATAAAAAAGAAGTAGGATTTGAATAAATATTTTACGTGGCATGTTATAAGATTTGTTTGGTGTTTACAATTCAAAACTAAGACTTATATTGTCTGTAAGATTGAAGATTTTCTACATCAATTGTTAAATTAATAGCGCAATTCTCAGAGGATAAACAATCGAAAAAGAAATTATTTTTAGTATTTTTGGCAAAATTTTTTAAATGGAAAAAATCCTTTCTTATCCTCTATCAGCATTAGTGGTGCTATTGTTTTTGTTGGGTTTGATTGTTTTTCATCCAATTCAATGGATTTGTTTTAACGTATTCGGTTACCAAGCACATAAAAAAAGTGTTGACTACCTAAATTTTTATTTGTTGCGAGTTGCAAACGTCGCAGGAACAACTTTCAAATTTGAGAATAGAGCGGATATTCCGGAAAACGCACCTCTAATAGTAGTTGCCAATCATCAAAGTCTTTATGACATTATCGGGATTATTTGGTTTTTGAGAAAGTTTCATCCCAAATTTGTCAGTAAAAAAGAACTTGGTAAAGGAATTCCGAGCATCTCCTACAATCTAAATCATGGTGGTTCAGTTCTGATTGATAGAAAAGACCCTAAGCAAGCGATTCCAACGATAAAGAAATTAGCCGACTATATCGAAATGCACAAACGAACCGCAGTTATTTTTCCTGAAGGAACCAGAAGTAAAGACGGAAAACCAAAAGAATTTGCACAAAGCGGATTAAAAATATTATGCAAATATGCGCCTTCTGCTTATATCGTTCCTATCACCATAAACGGTTCTTGGAAATTTGTAAAATTTGGATTTTTTCCTTTTGGTTTGGGAAATCGTATTACCTTTACCGTTCATAAGCCAATGGCAGTCAAAGATTTTTCTATTGAAGATTTGTTGACACGAACCGAAACATCAATTGTAAATTCACTGATATAAATGTAGATTCGACATTTAGTAGTCGCTAGAATCTAAAATCTAAAATTAATAATGTCTATAAAAAACATCCGTCTAGAAGTGATGCAGTTTCTAGAAAACAAAGTAGAAGGTTTCATGGAGGAATATTTGATTCCAGTTGAAAAAATTTGGCAACCGACTGACTTTTTACCCAACTCTGAAAGCGATAATTTTTTTGAAGAAGTGAAAGAACTTCGCGAACTAGCCAAAGACTTGCCGTATGATTTTTGGGTTGCCATGGTTGGCGACACGATTACCGAAGAAGCTTTACCAACCTACGAATCTTGGTTAATGGACGTAGAAGGTGTCGATAATGTCGAACGCAACGGCTGGTCAAAATGGGTACGTCAATGGACAGGTGAAGAGAACCGTCACGGAGACGTTTTGAATAAATACTTGTATTTGTCAGGACGTGTAAATATGCGGGAAATAGAAATCACGACGCAACATCTTATCAATGACGGATTTGATATTGGTACGGGAAGAGATCCTTATAAAAATTTCGTCTATACCTCTTTTCAAGAATTAGCCACTTATGTGTCTCACAACAGAGTTTCACAATTGGCCAAAACTTATGGCGATAACAAACTGTCGAAAATGTGTAAGATGATTGCTGGAGACGAAATGCGTCACCATCTTGCTTATAGCGAATTTGTGACGCAGATTTTCAAAGTCGACCCTAGCGAAATGATGCTAGCGTTCAATTATATGATGAAAAATAAAATCACGATGCCAGCAGGATTTTTGAGAGAATCTGGCGAGAAAATCAGCTCTGCCTTCGAACAATTTTCAAATTCGGCGCAGCGCATCGGTGTTTACACGGCTAATGACTATGTAGAGATTATGCAAAAACTCATTGAAAAATGGGAAATTAATAAAATCACAGGTTTGACGGACGAAGCTGAAAAAGCACGTGATTATTTAATGAAACTTCCTGCAAGAATGGCAAAAGTTTCGGAAAGAATGGTGATTCCGCCAGATTCATTTGTCTTTAAATGGGTGGAACCAGCAGTAGCAAGATAGTTTTATATAAGAAATAATGTTGAATTTTGAAGTTAATTGACTTTAAGGTTCAACATTTTTTAATCCATCTTAATGAATAATCCCGACTTAATTTCAAGAACAATACAATTCGTAAAACAACAATTGGCTGATGCTGAAGGCGGACACGATTGGTTTCATATCGAACGCGTGTATAGAAACAGTTTGCTCATTGCGCAGACTGAAGATTGCGATGAAGTAATTGTGAAATTAGGAGCATTACTGCATGATATTGCGGATAGTAAATTTCATGATGGCGACGAAAGTATTGGACCCAAAACCGCGCGCGCATTTCTTGAAGGAGAATCAGTTGATGAAGCAACAATCGCACATGTCCTCAACATCATCGAAAACATTTCCTTCAAAGGCGGTAATTTTGAAAAGAAATTCCACTCGAAAGAACTCGAAATTGTGCAAGATGCCGACCGGCTCGACGCCATTGGAGCGATTGGAATTGCGAGAACGTTCAACTATGGTGGATTCAAAAACAGACCATTATACGATCCGGCGATTGCACCAAATCTTCGGATGACGAAAGAAGAATATAAGTCGAGTGAAGCACCAACACTCAATCATTTCTACGAAAAATTGTTGTTATTAAAAGACAAAATGAACACCGAAACTGAAACAAATCGCACAAGAACGCCACCGATTTATGGAAGTATTCTTGTCGCAGTTTTATGCGGAATGGGATGGGGAGAAGTAAAGTCGAATACTAATTCCCTTTAAAATCCGCTTTTCTTTTCTCCAAAAACGCAGTCGTTCCTTCCTTAAAATCTTCGGTTCCAAAACACTTTCCAAAGGATTTGATTTCAGTTTCGTAACCATTGACGCCGTCTTTGAAGTTCGCATTCACCGCTTTTATTGCTTGACTAATCGCAACAGGAGAGTTTTTCAATATGCGTTCTGCGATTCCCTGGCAGAAAGCTAAAAGTTCGGCTTGAGGGACAACGTGATTCACCAAGCCGACTCTGTAGGCGTCATCAGCGGTAATCATTCCGCAGTCATGATCATTTCCATCGCACGACCTTTCCCAACCAATTGAGGTAAACGTTGCGTTCCTCCACAACCCGGAATAACTCCAACGAACACTTCGGGCAAACCCATTTTTGCGTTGTCAGACGCCACTCTAAAATGACAAGACATCGCCAATTCTAATCCGCCGCCGAGCGCAAATCCATTTACGGCAGCAATTACCGGAGTGCGCAGTTTTTCTACAAAATCGAACAGTAATTCCTGTCCTTGAGCTGCCAATTGTGCGCCTTCTTCCACAGAAAAATGAGCAAACTCAGCAATGTCGGCGCCAGCAACAAAAGCTTTTTCTCCAGTTCCGGTGAGTATAATTACGCGAGTTGAAGCGTCCAATTCTAAAGTATTAAACGCATGATGCAATTCTTGAATAGTAATTACATTTAATGCGTTGAGCTTCGTTGGGCGATTGATGGTTATCGTTGCAATCGCATTTTCTTTAGCAACCAATATATTATCGTAGTTCATAGTTTAGGTTTGTATTAATGGAAGCGCCACCATAAAGGTCGTGCCTTTTCCGTATTCAGATTCAAATGTAATTGTTCCTTTGTAATTTTCAATAATGTTTTTAATAATTCCCAATCCGAGGCCCATCCCGCTGTTTTTGGTCGTGAATTTGGGTTCGAAAATTTTATCTAAAAATTGATCTTCGATACCAATTCCGTTGTCTTTCACCAAAATGATGACTTCTTTCGGATGTCGACGAACGGACACCAAAACCGATTTGTATTCTTGATTTTCCGGAATCGATTGGATGGCATTTTTGACCAAATTGGTGATGATTCGAATTAATTGGGTTCGATCCATTTTGGAGGTGATTTCTTTCTCGTCGCTTTCAAAAACTATAAACTCTTCGTTGAAAATATCCAGCGCCAATTCAACAACTTCCACCACGTTGAGGTTTTCGTTTTGCTGCGCAGGCATCGAGGCAAAATTGGAGAAGGCAGACGCAACGGCACTCATCGTATCGATTTGTTGAATTAAAGTTTCGGTGTAATCTTTCAGCTTTTGAGGCAATTCCGGATCGTTGGCGTCAAACTTTCGTTGAAAACTTTGCACCGTCAATCGCATGGGTGTCAATGGGTTTTTGATTTCGTGTGCGACTTGTTTTGCCATTTCGCGCCACGCTTCTTCTCGTTCGCTCTGGGCTAACTTCACGGCACTTTTTTCGAGTTCATCGACCATGCCGTTGTAGGCTTTGATCAGCAAATTAATTTCCTTGCTGTTGGCTTCTAAAACAATTTTTTCGTTTTTCTGATTCAAACTGGTTTCGCTCAACTTGTCGGAAATGGTCTTCAGCGATTGTGTGATGTAAGTGGAAAGAAAATATGCCAAAGCAAAAGCAATCACCAACATAAACGAGTACACTTGCCCCAATCGAATCAGGAAACTTTGCAGTTCTTTTTCGTAAAAACCATCGTCTTCAACATAAGGTAAGTTCAAAATTCCTAGTGGTTTGAATTTCTCGTCTTTAATCTGACTGTAGGAGGATCGGTTCTTGACGCCGTCTATGTTTTTGATGTCAACGTATCTTTTTTCGATAGACGATTGTACTAATTTCAAGATATATTTTGGAATTGGTGGTGAAACGGTATCGATAGAAAATGAGGCTTTTGACGACTTAAGCAGTTTTCCGTTGAGACTGTAAATGTTGATTTCAAGATTGTGAATTTGTGCCAATTCGTGAATCTTATCTTTAAAGATCAATCCTAAATTCTTTGAGGTAAGCGGATAAGTTGAAGTAGAAAGCACATAATTAATATGCTCTTTGATGGCTGTTTCTTTTCGCTCTAGTCGTTCTTGATGGTAATCTTTGGCTTCATTTCTAAATTGAATAATTGAAATGGAAGCCATCAAGATGGAAGCAATCAAAACCAATACAATCATTGACAGGAAAATCCTTATTCGCAAAGAAAGCATCGACATTTTGAATTTGGCAGCCATTTTTAGGTGGAATTGCGTTCCCGGATTTTTTATAAAATCTAAATCCAAGCATAATTATGATGGAAAATAAAAAGATACCAACCACGCCATATATCCAATTGAAAGCATTTTTAAATTATCACTAAAAACACAACCGCAAAAAGAATAGTAGTCGCTCCTTCGTTCCATAAACGCATAAAGTTGGAAGTGTGTTTTACTTCATCTCGTTGCAATTCTTTATAAATTAAGTGGCATTTCCAATGATACAAATACAGCAAAAAGACAAAGCCAAGTTTCACATGCATCCATGGCATCTCTAACCAAGCTTTTCCTAAATCGGTAAAAAACAACATCCAATAAGCAAAGAGACTTGCTAAAATGGCGGACGGCCAAGTGATGATAAACCACAAGCGATACGTCATGATCTTGTACTGCCTTTGCAAGATTTCTTTTTCAGGCGATGGCTTTTCCGCAGCTTCTATTTGATAAACAAACAACCGAACTATATAAAACAATCCCGCAAACCACGTAATGACGAAGATGAGATGTAGCGATTTGAGGTAATTGTATAGTTCCATGTCGGTTATTTAGAAGCCCAGTCTTTTATCCAAGTGCTCACAGTTTCACACCATTCGTCGCCATCATTCATGCACGGAATCGCCATAAATTCCTCGCCTCCGTGAACCTTAACTTCATGGTTGGCTTCCATCGCAATTTCTTCTAAAGTTTCCAAGCAATCTGAGACAAATGCTGGGGTTACAACAGCTAATTTCTTAATTCCTTTATCGGGCATTTTGTTGATTTCAACATCGGTATAAGGCGTCAACCATTTGTCGCCCGCTAATCGCGATTGAAACGTTTGACTGTATTTTCCTTCCGGAATTCCGAGATATTCTACAACTTGTCTGGTCGTCTCATAACATTGATGACGATAACAGAATTCATGAGCAGGCGATGGTGTAACGCAACAAGAGCCATCTATTTTGCAATGTGATTTGGTGATGTCTGTCTTGCGAATATGTCGCTTTGGAATACCGTGATACGAAAACAATAAATGGTCATATTCAAAGGTGTCCAAATGTTTTTTGATTGAATTTGCTAGTGCTTTGATGTAGCCCGGTTTGTTATAGAAAGCGGGAACTATCGTAAATTTCATTTCAGGAAAATGCTTCTCACGCAACTCTTCTGCCAAAACTAAAATTGTAGTCGTAGAAGCCATAGCATGTTGCGGATATAAAGGAAAAAGCATCACTTCATTGACGCCTTTGTCTTTTAATTCTTGAAGCCCTTTCAAAATGGACATCGCGCCATAACGCATCGCTAAAGCAACTGGAACATCCACTTGCGCTTGCACTTTTTTGGTCATTCTTTGCGAAATCACCACCAAAGGCGAGCCTTCCTCCCACCAAATTTTGGCGTAAGCTGCTGCAGATTTCTTCGGACGTGTTTGAAGAATTATGCCTCGAACTAATAATGCGCGCAGCAAAAACGGAACATCGATGACAAATCGATCCATTAAAAACTCATCTAAATATGGCTTAACATCTTTTGGCGTTGGACTTTCCGGCGAACCCAAATTGACTAATAAAACTCCTTTCATGGTATAATTTTCAATTGCTAAATGTACTAAACTTCTCTTTTATGTATTGGGGTTCAACGCCATTAAATATTTTTTGGGCGTCGTAGCAAATTTCTTTTTGAATGCGGCAATAAAATGACTTCCGGTGCTGTAACCGATTTTTAATCCAACTTCATTGACATTATAGGAACCGCTATCTAATAACCGGCGCGCCATGTCCATTTTGTAGTCGAATAAAAATCCATACACCGTGTCGCCATAAATTTGTTTGAAACCCATTTTAAGTTTTTTCAAATTCAAGCCGACTTGATCCGCTAAATCATGAAGACTTGGCGGTTCTGCCATATTTGCGATAACAATGTCTTTGGCTTTACGGATTTTCATCACGTTTTCTTCGTCAATCAAAAACGGACATTGTTCTGCATCTGGATCTTCTGTTTTATTAAAATACAGACTCAGCAGTTCGTAGCCTTTGCCTTTATAATATAAGTTTTTGATGGATGGATGCAGATTGTAATGAAACAATTGACTTAAAACAATCGCCATCGACGGACTGATGTCACTTTCGCCGTAATATTTTTTGTCTTTGTTTTCGACACTCAGAAATGGAATATAATTCGCTTCAGTAGAAAACAAAGCATGGAATTTCTTTATCGAAATAATTACAGAAATCACCCAAGATTGAGGCGCTAATTCTAAATGCAACGGCAGCTCTTTCTGAGGATTGTAAAGCAATAGGGCTTTCTCTTCTTTCAAATCTAAAGCGTACGTTCCTTGATTAAAAATAAACTTCGCTTTGCCCTTGATTCCGAAGTGAAATTGGATCAGTCCCTGACGGATTTGGCGCTCGGCTTTAAATATTTCAGTATCATCGTTTTGAAAACGAATTAGGGTAAAATCCTCTTCAATTGTTATTACTTCTTGAGAACCCATAGCGATATTTTTTTGTAATTATTTTTTTAGAAAGACGGGCGTTTATTTAGAATTGTTCTACATAAATAAATATAAAAGGCCTGATTCTAGAGCAAATTTAAAATAAATAACGATGTAAAGTTGATTTTGATTTAAAATATCTCATAGCGATACATTTAGTCCTTACAGCGTTACTTTTATAAATACTATAATGATAATTTTGTTGAACTTTCTTGAGAAGTATATTGTATGGAAAACTACATTGCCCAAAAACACCACTATTTTTACGCCGTCGGCTTAAGCTATAAAAAAGCAGATGCCGAAATGAGAGGTGAATTTAGTCTCGATGAAAAGGCAAAGACCAATGTACTAGCCCAAGCAAAAGCGGAAGGCATCGAAAGTTTGATTGTTACTTCCACTTGCAATAGAACAGAAATTTACGGATTTGCAGAGCATCCGTTTCAGCTTATTAAATTGATTTGTGAACACAGTAGAGGAACGGTTGAAGCTTTTCAAAAGTTGGTTTCGTCTACAAAAACCACGAGGCGGTCAACCATATGTTTCGAGTGGCAACTGGTTTAGACAGTCAAATTTTAGGTGATTTCGAAATCATCAGTCAACTGAAGTCAAGTTTCAACGAAGCCAAATCTTTTGGTTTGATCAATACCTTCCTAGATCGATTGATTAATGCAGTCATTCAAGCGAGTAAAAAAATTAAAAACGAAACCGAAATTAGTTCAGGAGCCACTTCGGTCGCTTTTGCCTCAGTGCAATACATCATCAAGAATGTAGAGAACATCGGAAACAAAAACATACTGCTTTTCGGAACCGGAAAAATAGGTAGAAATACGTGCGAGAATTTGGTAAAACACACCAAAAACGAGCACATCGCTGATTAATAGAACCAAAGACAAGGCTGAAAAATTAGCGGGAAAATTGCATCTCATCGTAAAGGACTATTCCGAATTGCATCTCGAATTACAAAAAGCTGATGTTGTCGTGGTAGCAACCGGAGCACAAAACCCAACCATCGATAAAGCGATTTTGAACCTTAAGAAACCAGTACTCATTCTTGATTTGTCCATTCCGAAAAATGTCAACGAAAACGTGAAGGAGCTAGAAGGCGTCACTTTAATTCACATGGATCATCTTTCTCAAATGACGGATGAAACTTTAGAGAAAAGAAAAGCCCACATTCCAGCAGCAGAGGCGATTATTGAGGAAATAAAAGAGGAATTTGTGGCGTGGACAAAAGCCAGAAAATTTGCGCCAACCATTCATGCTTTGAAGGAAAAACTAAATTCCATCAAAGAAGGCGAATTGAATTTCCAACGCAAGAAAATGTCCAACTTCGACGAAGAACAAGCGGAACTCATCAGCAATAGAATTATCCAAAAAATCACCAACCATTTTGCCAATCATTTGAAAGATGACAATACCGAAGTCGATGAAAGCATCGAATGGATTGAGAAAATCTTTCAAATCGAAACGACTTCCAAATAATGAACAAAACCATACGCATCGGAACGCGCGATAGCGAATTGGCGCTTTGGCAAGCACATACCGTTCAAAATAAACTAGAAGATTTAGGGTATAAAACCGAAATCATTGCGGTCAAATCGCAAGGAGATATTATTCTAGACAAGCCTTTATACGAGCTTGGAATCACAGGAATTTTCACGAAAACCTTAGACATTGCAATGATCAATGGTCAAGTGGATATTGCCGTGCATTCGATGAAAGACGTACCAACTGCGTTACCACAAGGAATTGTTCAAGCTGCCGTACTAGAACGTGCCAATGTTTTAGATATATTGGTTCATAAAGGCAACTTAGATTTCTTAAATTCCAGTGGAACAATCGCCACGGGAAGTCTTCGCCGTCAAGCACAATGGTTGCATCGACATCCGAATCACAAAGTGGTCGATCTTCGTGGCAACGTCAATACCAGAATGCAAAAGCTCCAAGACAGTGAATGGAACGGAGCCGTTTTTGCCGCTGCTGGATTGGAAAGAATTAATATAAAACCAGAAAATTATATCAATTTAGATTGGATGATTCCCGCGCCAGCACAAGGCGCTATGATTGTCGTGGCAATGGGGAATGACAATTATTGTTTGGATGCTGTTTCGGAATTGAATGATGTAGAAACCGAAGTGTGCACGCATATCGAACGCCAATTTCTTAAAACACTAGAAGGTGGATGCACCGCGCCAATTGGTGCCGTCGCCAGAATTATTGAAGACGATATTCTTTTCAAAGGGGTTTTATTTTCGTTGGATGGAAAGGAAAAAGTACTCGTCGAAAAATCAGTTCCCATCCAAGAATGGAAGAAATTAGGCTATTATTCAGCGCAAGAAGTTTTAAAAAACGGCGGAAAAGAAATCATGGAAGTGCTGAGAAATCATTTCAAACCGAAAGCTTAAGAAATGAAAAATCAAGTGCGAATCGCATCCACTAAAAAACTACAAGCAAATCAAAAGCAGTATTTGCTCAATGCTAATTTTCCGTGGTTGAGGCAGATTTTATTAAAATCAAACTAAAAAAGTTTACCTTTAAAAGTAAGTTTCAAAACCTGATTTTTTCTAGTCAAAATGCTGTCGATAGTATCTTAAAAAATAATAAAATAGAACTATTGCGAAGTAAAAAGTGCTTCTGCATCGGACAAAAAACCAAATCAGCCTTAGAACTCAATGGATTTAGAGTAGTTGAAAGCGCCGACTATGCGTCCGAATTAGCTTCGACGATTTGTAATCAGTACAGCGAAGAAAGTTTTGTTTTTTTCAGCGGAAATTTAAGAAGAGAAATCCTTCCTGATTCCTTAACATTAGCCAAGGTAAGATTTGAAGAAATAGAAGTATATGAAACAATCCTTACGCCACAGGCCATAAATTCAAAACCAAATGGCATTCTATTTTTTAGCCCATCTGCCGTAGAAAGTTACGTACAAGCCAATACCATCACGGATGAAACCTGTTTTTGCATCGGAAAAACCACCGCAGAACCAGTCGAAAAAATAACATCTCATTGCATTATTGCCAATCAACCCTCCATTGAAAATGTAATTATTCAATGTATAAAATATTACAGCGAAGTTTAAAACGGACGCCATTGCGTCTTTGTAGCACATAAATATTATGATCAAAAACGACCTATTTTTAAAAGCATTACGCGGAGAAACCGTCAATCGTCCACCTGTTTGGATGATGCGTCAAGCCGGAAGATATTTACCTGAATTCATTGCCTTGCGCGACAAATACGATTTTTTCACCCGTTGTCAAACTCCGGAATTAGCAGCCGAAATTACCGTTCAACCCATTCGTCGAATTGCACCCGATGCGGCGATTTTGTTTTCTGATATTTTGGTGGTTCCGCAAGCTATGGGCATCGAAGTCTTGATGAAAGAAAGCGTCGGTCCATTTTTACCCAATCCAATTCGTACGCCACAAGACGTAGAAAAAGTGATTGTTCCCAATATCCACGAAACGTTGGGGTACGTCATGGACGCGATTAAACTCACCAAAGAAATGCTCAACGATGAGGTGCCATTGATTGGTTTTGCAGGTTCGCCATGGACAATCTTCTGTTACGCCGTCGAAGGAAAAGGTTCAAAAAGTTTCGACACCGCCAAAGGATTTTGCTTCACGCATCCAGAAGCGGCGCATGTTTTATTGCAAAAAATCACCGACACCACGATTCTCTATTTAAAAGAAAAAGTAAAAGCCGGCGTCAATGCGGTTCAGATTTTCGACTCTTGGGGCGGCATGCTGTCACCAGTCGATTATCAGGAATTCTCATGGAAATACATCAATCAAATTGTCGAAGCACTCGCCGATGACACACACGTTATAGTCTTCGGAAAAGGTTGCTGGTTTGCGCTCAATGAAATGGGAAAAAGTCGCGCATCCGCTTTAGGTGTCGATTGGACGTGTTCTCCAAGAAACGCCCGTTACTTGTCCGGCGGAAATATCACGCTGCAAGGCAATTTCGATCCATCGCGATTGCTCTCACCGATTCCGACCATCAAGAAAATGGTGCATCAAATGATCGACGAGTTCGGAAAAGACAAATACATCGTCAATCTCGGACATGGCATTTTACCCAACATTCCCGTAGATCACGCCAAAGCATTTATTGATGCGGTGAAAGAATACGGCAATTAATAATTATTGGGGCGTGACCACGCCGAAAAAGGCGGGTCGGGCTGTTCGCGGTGCACGGCACCTTGCTGCCATCCCTCACGCAAACCCCGGATAACATTAACGATCATCTTATAGTCGACAACCGTGAAAGAGCAATTCTTAAATTACATACACCAACTTCAAGATCAAATCTGTCTCGGATTAGAAGCTGTCGATGGCCTGGTGAAATTTCGCGAAGATCTCTGGAAGCGACCAGAAGGTGGCGGCGGTAGAACGCGTGTCATTGAGAACGGAAAGGTTTTCGAAAAAGGAGGTGTCAATATTTCGGCGGTTCATGGCAAATTACCAGAAGCGATGCAGAAAATGTTTCAGGTAGGAGAAGCTGATTTTTTCGCCTGTGGACTGAGTCTCGTTATTCATCCCAAAAGTCCAATGGTGCCAACGGTTCATGCCAATTGGCGTTATTTCGAGATGTATGACGAACAAGGCAATATTATCCAACAATGGTTTGGCGGAGGACAAGATCTCACGCCTTATTATTTGTTCGAGGAAGACACCATTCATTTTCACCAAACATGCAAAACCGCTTGTGACAAACATAACATCGAGTTTTATCCGAAATATAAAAAGCAATGCGACGATTATTTCTGGAATGCGCATCGTCACGAAGCCCGTGGAATAGGAGGTTTGTTCTTCGATTATTGCAAAGCAACCGACAACATGCAAATGCAAGATTGGTACAATTTCGTTACCGAAGTCGGCAATAGTTTCCTGCAAGCGTATGTTCCCATTGTTGAAAGAAGAAAAGAATTACCATTTACAGCCGCCAATAGAACTTGGCAGGAAATCCGTCGTGGGCGTTACGTCGAATTCAATCTCGTGCACGACAAGGGCACTTTATTTGGACTCAAAACCAATGGCCGCATCGAAAGTATTTTGATGAGTTTGCCGCCGCACGTGCAATGGGTGTATGACCATCATCCGGAAGCAGGAAGTGAAGAAGAAAAGTTGATTAGAGTTTTAGAAAAACCAATTCAATGGATGTAAAATACATATATATAATTGTATGTCTTATTAGCTTCAATGGATTGGCGCAAAACGATTCCATTAGCAATCCTTATTTCAAATCTTATAGCGAAAAAGTAACCGCCAGTCTTTATTACCTAAACACATCCAACCGTTTTCAGGCAACTTTTATTCCGAATGGAGTTAAGAAACAACTCCGTTTTGAACCCAACACCAGACAACAAATCGGCGCGAACTTAAGTTATAAGTTTATTGATATCAGCTACGGTATTTCACCGCAATTCTTCGCCGAAAACAAAGATAATGCTGGCTCAAAATTGTTTACTTTAGAAACTCGAATGATATTTAAAAAATGGATGCAAACCATCGCATTCATCAATCAAACTGGGTTTTATGTTCAACAAGACAATGTCGAAGTACTTTTCCCAAAACTTCGAACAACCAAAATAGGCGGAACAACATCTTATGTTTTCAATGACAATTTCTCTTTCAAAACATTGTCCAATCAAAAAGAATGGCAAACCAAAAGCGCCGGAAGTTTTATGCCTTCAGCCACTATTTACTATACTAACTTTGATTTGAATGACGGCAATGCCACAACGCAAAGTGATGTTTTTATTTTTTCAGTAGCGCCTTCCTACTATTATAATTTGGTGTTGCACAAAAAATTATTAGTGTCAGCCGGACTTGCAATAGGTTTTGGATTCAATGATATCGATGGAAAAGTGTCTTCTTTATATGAAGTCGATTCAAGTCTAAAATTAGGCTACAACATCGATTCGTTTTTTGCCTTCATCAATTATAATTACAACGATTATATACAAAGTGAAACTAACAGCATCCAAATAAACGATAATATTTCCACAGTTAAATTTACCGTGGGTTATCGTTTTAATCCGCCTCGAAAAGTGAAAGAATCATATAAATATTTGGCGAAAAAAGTTGGCCTGTAAAGAATAGAAAATTATTTTTAAAAAATCTAAAATACTAAAAACATGTTTCCATTAAATCGAAATAGAAGACTCAGAACCAACGAAGCCATTCGTTCACTCGTGCGCGAAACCATTATTTCTCCCAACGACTTTATTGTGCCGCTTTTTGTCGTGGAAGGCAAAGGCATCAAAGAAGAAATTCCATCGATGCCAAATTATTTCCGAATGAGCCTTGATAATATTGAGAAGGAAGTCCATGAACTTTGGAAACTTGGACTAAAATCAGTACTACTTTTCGTCAAAGTTCCCGACAATCTCAAGGACAACAAAGGCACCGAAGCTTTAAATCCAAATGGATTGATGCAACGCGCCATCAAAACAGTAAAAAATGCCACGCCTGGAATGCTCGTCATGACAGACGTCGCGCTCGATCCGTTTTCTTCTTTTGGACATGATGGCATCGTCGAAAACCTGCCTGCCGGCAGGCAAGGCGGTCAAATTGCCAATGATATTACGTCGGCAATTTTAGCAGAAATGAGCGTTTCACATGCCGAAGCTGGAGCCGATTTCGTCGCGCCAAGCGATATGATGGACGGAAGAATTCTTGAAATTCGCGACGCACTGGAACATGCAGGCTATATCAATACTGGTATTTTAGCCTATAGCGCCAAGTACGCTTCTGCACATTACGGTCCATTTCGCGACGCACTCGATAGCGCTCCTGTCGATTTACAGAACATTCCCAAAGACAAGAAAACCTACCAAATGGATTACCACAATCGCATCGAAGCCATTCGCGAAACCCTCATGGATATCGAAGAAGGCGCCGACATCGTCATGGTGAAACCCGGAATTTCCTACCTAGATATCGTACGTGAAATCAAAAATACTGTGGAAGTTCCTGTGGCAGTTTACCAAGTTTCAGGCGAATATGCCATGATCAAAGCGGCTTCACAACGCGGCTGGCTTGATCACGACGCGGTGATGATGGAACAAATTACTGCAATCAAAAGAGCTGGGGCGGACATGATTGCCAGTTATTTTGCCAAAGATGTAGTCAAATTGATTTCGTAATATGAGGCAACTTGCATTTATTTTTATCCTTGCCCTAGTCGTTTCTTGCAAGAAGGATTCCGCAGAGCCATTCGGAAAAGCTGGAGCTAAAACACCAATTGCTTTGGGCAAAGAACTGTTCGAAACCAAGGGCAATTGTGTCGCTTGTCATTTGAAAGATCAAAAAGTGATAGGTCCAAGTATTCAAGACATAGCTAAAACGTACCAAGCGCAAAATGCTAGTATTGTAAGTTTCCTAAAAGAAGAAGACAAACCGATTGTCGATCCGTCGCAATACGAGGTGATGAAAACCAACTTTGCCATCACGAAAATGATGAGCGACGAGGAACTGCAAGCGATTGAAGCATATATTTATTCGAATTTGAAATAGGAGCTATTTGCTTCGCCGATTCGCCCTTTCAGGAGCTCGGGTCCCGCCATACGTTACACCCGAGCGCAGCGAATTGACCGAACACAAATTAAAATATTTACCTTGTGAGGTAATCTTTTGTTCTGAACCCCAGAACAAAAGGATGCCACTGCTTTCGGGGCTAAAAAACACCTCGTTTTCTTTGAGCCTTTGCGTCTTTGTGGCGAAGTATTTTTACATTTACACCATGGAAACCGCCTTCATCAAAACCCCACTCGGAACCGCTAGAATCACTGGCGATGACAATGGTATAGCTGCTATTTCCATTCTAGAAGAAGGTAACATCACAACAAAAATCCCAAAAGAACTTAAGAAAGCAGTCACGCAACTTCAAGATTATTTTGAAGGTAAACGCACCCATTTCGATTTCAAAGTAAATCCACAAGGCACCGAATTCCAACAAAAAGTGTGGCAAGCCTTACTCGAAATCCCATTCGGAAAAACTTGCTCTTATATGGACTTATCCAAAAAACTGGGCGATGTCAAAGCCATACGCGCTGTAGCATCTGCCAATGGCAAAAACCCATTGTGGATTGTCATTCCTTGTCATCGTGTGATCGGAACCGACGGCTCACTCACAGGTTACGCTGGAGGTTTGTGGCGCAAGAAATGGCTGTTGGAACACGAGAGTTCATCAAAACAGCAAAGTTTATTTTAACCAGGTTTTTGGCAATGCTGAAAGAATATTCTTTTAAAATTCAACGGGTCCCTCCTTCTCCCCCCTTCGTGAACTTTGCCAGCAATCTGCGGATACGAAGATTTATGTAAATTCGTCTATCATTAATTATCCGCACATGAAAATTCTTAAGAAAATCATTATTTGGTTTGTTATCCTATTCGCCACGATTATTGCCTTACTTTATATTTTTCAAGTTGATTATCTTATCAAGGCGGTGCGGACCATCTATCTAAAAGGTCACACCACGGCGTTTCTTCAAGATTATAAAGAATTTGACAACCGCACAATTCCAAAAAGTCATACACCACAACCTTGGGCAACCGCCAAAGATTTTAATAGTGTTAAGCCAACCGATGAACTCGAGAAATGGCACAAAAAATTGGGGACGGTTGCTTTCCTAATCATCAAAAATGATAGCGTTTGGAATGAAAGTTATTATGATGATTACGACAAAAACTCCAAATCAAATTCGTTTTCCATGGCAAAAAGTATCGTGTCTGCTTCATTGGGAAAAGCCATCATGCAAGGCAAAATCAAAAGTTTAGATCAAAAGGTTTCGGATTTCTTTCCAGAATTTAAAACAGGAAAATCAGCCAACATGACCGTTGGCGATCTGTCATCAATGTCGTCTGGATTGAATTGGGATGAATCGTATTACAGTCCATTTTCAATTACAACACGCGCCTATTTTGATGATGATTTAAATAGTGTAATCCTTGGACTAAAAGGCGTTGATGAACCAGGAAAAGTCTATAAGTACTTAAGCGGAAACACCCAACTGCTTGCGATGTGCATCGAAAAAGCAACGGGAAAAAGTTTAGCAGATTATGTTGCCGAAAATTTCTGGGAACCCATGGGCGCTGAAAACGAAGCACTTTGGCAAACCGATCACGAAGGCGGAATCGTCAAAGCGTATTGTTGTTTTGCATCCAATGCTAGAGATTTTGCACGCTTTGGGAAATTATACAAGCAACACGGAAAATGGAATGGGCAACAACTGTTAGACAGCACCTTCATCGCTACATCGACAAACCCTAGATTTGAAGCGTCGCCGGAGTATGGCTACGGTTGGTGGTTGTGTAATTACAAAGCCAAAAAGATATTTTACATGCGCGGTCACTTAGGACAGAACGTCATTGTGATTCCACAAGACGATTTGATTATCGTTCGTTTGGGAAATCAGCACCAAGCGAGCACCAAAGGCAGTCCACATAGTGACGATTTTTTCGTTTATATTGACGAAACGTACAAAATGCTAGCACAAAGAAAATAGTACAAGCCAAGAATAATTGTTTAACTTAATTTATATACGCCATGATTGAAAAATTAAACCTCGAAAACATCTTGTTTATCGACATCGAAACGGTTCCAGAACAAGAAAACTTCACTGCATTAGATCCTGAAATGCAAAACCTATGGGAACTCAAAACCCAATTTCAAAGAAAAGAAGACTACAGTCCAGAAGACTTTTACGAACGTGCCGGAATTTGGGCAGAGTTTGGAAAAATCATCTGTATTTCTGTCGGCTATTTCACTATCAAAGGAGATATTCGGAATTTTAGAGTGACATCTTTTTTCGGTGAGGAACCCAAGATTTTGAAAGATTTTAGCAACCTGATGAACAATCATTTCGACAAAGCGCAACATCTTTTGTGCGGTCATAATGCCAAAGAATTTGATATTCCTTTTATTGCAAGAAGGATGATTATCAATCAAATTGCGATTCCCAATAAACTCAATTTATTCGGTAAAAAACCATGGGAAGTACCGCATTTAGACACGTTAGAATTGTGGAAATTTGGTGATTACAAGCATTTCACCTCTTTAAAGCTATTGACTAAAATTTTGGGAATTCCATCTTCTAAAGGAGACATTGATGGCAGTCAAGTTGGACACGTTTATTACGTTGACAAAGACATCGATCGCATCATAACCTATTGTGAAAAAGATGTCATTGCCGTGGCGCAAGTTTTCCTTCGGTTTCGAAGAGAAGATTTGTTGATTGAGGAGGAAATCTTGCATGTTTAAAACTTTACCGCAAGGCTCGCTATGTCAGAACGCTAGGTGCGCAAAGGGTTATTGTGTATTTATTCATTGGGAACTTTGCGCTTCCGTTGCGTACTTTGCGGTAAAAAACTACATTTACGAAAAACTAAAGTATGGTATTGAGTAGATTTTGGTTGGTGATTTTCATTGCTTCCATCACGTTTGTGGTGTTTAGCTTGTTTTCTGGAAACAGTTATACAATTGATTATGTCTTAAACGGAAAGAAAGACGATCCGATATTATTGTCGGAGAAATACCTCAATCAACTTCCAATTTTTATTAAAGACAGTATCGAAAAAGCACCCGATATGACGATGGTGATTGATCGCGATGCCATTAACCCTGATACTACTTATGTCTTCAAAAATAAGACAGTAAAAATCTACAGCGGCGTTCAAAAATCAGACGGATTGCTGCCAACTTGTAAGAACACTTTACTTGATTTGATCCTGCCGTTGATTGCCTATCTGGCTTTTTTCTGCGGTTTGATGGAGCTTTTAATTATATCAGGCGCATCTGGAAAATTAGCGAAAGTACTGAGTCCAGTCTTTGTAAAAGTGTTTCCGAGTATTCCGAAAAACCATCCGTCCATCTCTTATATGACGCTGAATTTTGCTGCTAATTTCCTTGGACTCGATTCTGCCGCGACACCATTTGGATTGAAAGCCATGGAAAGTTTGCAAGAACTCAATACCGAGAAAGAGAAGGCGAGTGATGCGCAAATTATGTTTATGTGTTTGCATGCTTCGGGTCTAACGTTAATTGCCACATCCATCATCGGATACCGCGCTGCTGCCAATGCGACGAATCCTGCCGATGTGATGTTGCCTTGTATCATCACTTCGTTTATCGGAACGATTGCCGCTTTCTTGATTGTTGGTGTCAAACAGAAAATTAACTTCAAAAGTGCTTCGTTGGTTCTAGGATTAATGGGATTGATTGCCGCTATTGTTGGACTATTGATGTATGTAAACCATTTGGATTTGATAGGAAAAAACTATTTTACTTCTAATTTGTCTGCCTTGATATTAGTAGCGATCATTGCGTTTACGTTGATATTTTCCTTTATAAAAGAACAGAAATTTGCGGAGGCAAAAACCACTGTTTTTGAAGCTTTTGTTTCGGGAGCCAACAATGGAATTAAAACCGGGGTCACTATTTTTCCTTACGTTTTGGGAATGTTGGTGGCGATTTCCTTATTTAGAAACAGCGGTTTATTTGAAATTATTAGCAATTGGATTGCGTTTGGATTTTCGAATATGGGCGTGAGTAAGGAAATTACAGACGCGCTCCCAGTGGCGTTGCTTAGACCATTTAGCTCTGCGGGATCACGAGGGTTTTTGATTGATTCGATGAATACCTTTGGGGCTGATTCCATGACCGGAAGATTAAGCAGCATTTTCCAATGTAGTGCCGAGAGCACGTTTTATGTTATCGCCGTGTATTTTGGGTCGGTTAATATAAAGAATACCCGTTACGCTTTGGGCACGATGCTTATAGTAGATGTGATTTGTGTGATTACCGCGATTTTCGTCGCAGGGTGGTTTTTTTAAAATATAATTTCAAAAACAATGTCATTTACCGAATCCTTCACCGAGTTTTATAATCAAGTGAAAACCAGTTTAGCGGATGGTACTTTTGCCAAATTAACGCTAGCAAAAACAATAGGCAATACCGATTTGATGAATATTTATGTTCGCCCGATTGTAGAAAATGGCGTGCTAAAATTGGAACTTAAGTATAAATTCCAGCAAGAGGAGCAGGTTGAAATTCACACCATCGACAAAGCACGCGACACTTTAGTATATTATATCAACAATCCGTTTTTGTCGGCCATCCTATTCACCACAACATTTGATTTGACCTATAAACTCAATAAAAAGCGTGCAGTAAGTATTACTGAAAAAGCAAATACTTTTGGAAACGCTTCGGAAGTTTTGCTAGATTATCTTAATCAATAACCATTTCTGGAATTTCTCCTTCGATAATTAGATCGGCTTCAGTGGATGCGATAATGTGTTCAACAGAAACACCAGGAGCACGTTCTAAGAGTTTAAATCCTTTGGGTGTAATTTCTAAAACAGCCAGTTCAGTTACCACTTTTTTCACACAACATACGCCGGTTAGTGGCAAAGTGCAACGTTTTAATATTTTAGATTCGCCCGCTTTATTGACGTGCATCATGGCTACGATGATGTTCTCGGCAGAAGCTACCAAGTCCATAGCGCCGCCCATACCCTTTACCATTTTTCCTGGAATTTTCCAGTTGGCGATGTCACCGTTTTCGGCTACTTCCATGGCGCCAAGAATAGTAAGGTCAACGTGTTGTCCGCGGATCATGCCAAAGCTAAAACCTGAATCGAAAAAACTTGCTCCAGGCAGTGTTGTTATCGTTTGTTTTCCGGCGTTGATGAGATCCGCGTCTTCTTCTCCTTCGAATGGAAATGGTCCCATGCCAAGAACGCCGTTTTCGCTTTGAAATTCAACCGAAATATCGGTGCGAACGTAATTCGCCACTAATGTCGGAATTCCGATGCCTAAGTTTACGTAGTAACGATCTTGTACTTCTTGGGCTATTCTTTTTGCGATTTCTTCTTTTCCTAATGCCATGACTATTCTCTTTTTCTTGTTGTACGTTGCTCGATTCGTTTTTCGAACTTTTCTCCTTGAAAAATACGTTGAATTAAAATTCCAGGAATGTGCACTTGGTTTGGATCGAGTGTGCCAACAGGAACTAATTCTTCAACTTCTGCAATCGTAATTTTTCCTGCACCGCACATACACGGATTGAAATTTCTGGCTGTTCCTTTGAAAACCAAATTACCTGCTTCGTCACCTTTCCAAGCTTTTACGATGGCGAAATCAGCTTTGAAAGCGTGTTCCATGATGTGCATTTTGCCATTGAATTCGCGCGATTCTTTTCCTTCAGCGACTTCAGTTCCGTATCCGGCAGGCGTGTAGAAAGCGGGGATTCCGGCTTGAGCTGCGCGGCAACGTTCTGCTAAAGTTCCTTGAGGGATGAGTTCAACGTCGAGTTCACCAGAGAGCATTTGACGTTCAAATTCTGCATTTTCTCCCACATAAGAAGAAATCATTTTTTTGATTTGTTTTTTTTGAAGCAATAACCCCAAACCGAAATCGTCAACGCCTGCATTATTGGAAATACAGGTTAAGTTGTTGGTGCCTTTGGTTACCAATTCGGCAATGGCGTTTTCTGGGATACCACAAAGACCGAATCCGCCTAACATAAGTGTCATGCCATTTTCGATTCCGTGTAGTGCTTCTTGGACTGAGTTTACTTTTTTATTGATCATATTGTTTCTTTGCCACTAAGGCTCTAAGGCGCAAAGTTTAGTTTTATATTATTGGTTTAAAACTTCAATATTTTTTTGAAGGTTGACTAATGAACAACGAATGTTGAATGTTGAACGGATTCATAGCCCTGATAGAGGCGATATCCTCGGAGTGCAACGGAGAGATAAAGCCGAAAGCAGGAATAAGCTCCTAACTATTACAATTCAAATTCATCCGTATTCTGCTCAAAATCGGTGGTGTCTTTTACGGGCGCCCAGCAATCAACTTTAATCGAAAGATTGGCGGGTCGTTCAAACTCCGATTTAGATACATGTAGCGTTTCGTCTTTATAACATTTCTTCATAAACATACCCCAAATCGGCAATGCTGCTGTGGCACCTTGACCGTAGGTGATTCCTTTAAAACGCGCCGAACGATCTTCGCAACCAACCCAAACACCGCAGGCTAGATTTGGCACCATTCCCATAAACCAGCCGTCGGATTGATTTTGAGTGGTGCCTGTTTTTCCCGCAATTGGATTGGTAAACATATACGGATAGCCAGTTACTCTATTGTAACCGTGACCGCCTCCTTGTGTACGCAAACGCGCACCAGAACCTCCTTCGGTAACGCCTTCAAGCAATTTGATGACTGCAAAAGCAATGTCTTTATTGAGTACATCGTGCGAGTCTGGAGAGGGTTCGTAAATAACGACGCCATTTTTATCTTCAATCCGTGTGATGAATTGTGGTTTGATGTAAACGCCTTCGTTTGCAAAGGTACTGTAAGCAGCAACCATATCTTCGACCGTAACTTCAACAGCTCCTAATGCGATAGACGGTTGGGCAGGGATTTCTGATTTAACACCTAGTTTATGTGTCAATTCGACAACTGCTTCGGGGCCCACTTTATCAATGAGTTTCGCCGATACGGTGTTGATTGAATTCGCCAATGCTTTCTTAAGCGTCACCATACCGCGGTATTCGTTATCCGAATTTTTAGGTTCCCAATCTTCCGTTACATGGTGTCGTCCTTTGTGAATCATAAATGGGCTGTCGATGATAGAATCACACGGAGACATATTGAGTTGTTCGATGGCAGTGGCGTAAACAAAAGGCTTGAAGGTCGAACCCACTTGACGGGCGCCTTGACCAACGTGGTCATACTGAAAATACTTGTAATTGATGCCGCCGACCCATACTTTGACGTGCCCAGTTTGAGGCTCCATGGCCATCATTCCAGCTTGAAGGAAACTTTTGTAATAACGAATGGAATCGGTTGGTGTCATGACAGTGTCTTTTTCACCTTTCCAGGTAAAAACTTTCATTTTAGTTTTCACTCCAAATGATTTGATAATTTCTTCTTCAGATTTATCTTGGGCTTCCATTAGCTTCCAACGAGATGAATTTTTCATCGCTTTCATCATCAATTTCTTAGTTTCAATCTCAGAAATGTTGACGAATGGCGCATTTTTGTTTTCCTTTTGTTGACTGGCTAACTCTTCTTGTAAGTTGGGCAAATGCTCTTTCATTGCTTCTTCTGCGTAGGTCTGCATACGAGAATCAATGGTAGTGTATATTTTCAGACCGTCTTTGTAAATGTCGTATTCCGTGCCATCTGATTTTTTGTTTTCCTTTACCCAGTTTTTCATAAAATCACGAAGATATTCTCGAAAGTATGTTCCGATACCGTCGGTGTGACTCTCTGGTTGAAAATGAAGTACGATGGGTTTTTTCTCTAATATTTTTTTAGCGCCTTCTTCTAAATAGCCATTTCGAACCATTTGTCCGAGTACGATATTTCTTCTTTTTTGAACTTTTTCAATCCGACGTACCGGGTTGTAAAGCGATGGATTGGTGAGCATTCCGACTAACATCGCGCTTTCATCGATGGTCAGGTCACGAGGTTCTTTACCGAAATACACTTTGGCGGCAGAACGAATTCCAACTGCAGTATTTACAAAGTCTGCTTTATTGAAATACATCGCGATGATTTCATTTTTCGTGTATTGGCGTTCCAATTTGATAGCGATAATCCACTCTTTGGCTTTTTGAATGATACGCAAAGGAAGGAATCTAGAACCTTCGCCGTGAAATAGCAGTTTGGCTAATTGTTGCGTTAGGGTACTCGCGCCACCGTTGGAACCTAATCTGATTGCAGCGCCTAGCGTTCTTCTTCCGTCGATTCCTGAGTGTTCATAGAATCGTTCGTCTTCTGTCGACACTAGTGCGTCAACCAAATGTTTTGGTAAGTCAGCATATTTAATCGACGTTCGGTTTTCGTTGTAGAATTTACCAATCGTTTCCCCGTCGGCAGCAATAATTTCGGTGGCTAAGTTGGAGTTTGGGTTTTCAAGATCTTCAAAGGAAGGCATGGATCCAAATAGTCCCCAAGAAGCAAAAATGAAGAATAAAAAGATGCCGCCTAAAGTATAAAAATAGATTTTCCAAAACTTTTTTTTGTAGTAAGCAAGATCTTTTGAAGATGGGTTGTTTTTTGTAGTTGCCATAACACTTACTCTATTTTTTCAATTCTAAATCCAACGTCCGTAATTCCCTTTAATTCCTTCACACCACTCACTTTTCCAGTTTGTCTAACGGCTTGTTTGATGTGCACTTTGTAGGCGCCAGCAGTGAATTTCATACGTTCTTTATAAACCAATTTACTGTCTTTTACATCGGTGAATCCTTCCCCTAAAAGCGAGCCGTCGGGATTTGCCATTTGGTATTCTAAGGTGTCAACCAACGTTTTTTTGTTGGGTTGTTCCATGCTGACAATGAGAAACAAGTTGTTGAACGGATAATCATTATTGTCTCTAATATTAAGAAATAAATTGTATTGTTTTTTGACATCCAGAGCAGGCAAATCAAAACTCACAATGCTGTCTTTATTCCATGCATTTCCAACGGATTTGTATTCGTCAAAAATTCTTTTTTTGTCGCACGATACCAACACCATTAGCACTAGAAAATATAAAAAGCTATTTTTTAGGTTCATTTCTATTGACAGGAATTATCTTATTAGCCGCCGGGCGAGGATTGTTGTTATTGTTGTTATTTCCGCCATTTCCCGAAGCGGGATTTGGTTTTTTATCGCCTGATGGCTTTCTTTTTTTATTATTTTTTTTCTTTCTAGTCGGTTGGTCAAAACGAGTTAAGCTCTCTTGACCCATGGCGTTGTTGAAATCTTTTTCCGGCTCAGTAACAATTTCTAAAGCATAATCTTCAAGTGAAGAAACTTTGTTTTTGAGCTTGTTTTCTTCTATAATTTCGCGGACTTGCTCTATTTTTAGGACATGCCATTGTGCAAAATTATTGGTGTAAGCAAACCACATCAATCCTTTAAAAATATCTTGCTTTTGGCAAATGGCTTCCCCTTTTTCAGTCACTAATTTGGTGTCGAAACTTGGAAAATCCTGCAAAGCATCCATGTAAGTATCTAGCTCATAGTTCAAGCAACATTTTAATTTTCCGCATTGTCCAGCCAATTTTTGTGGATTCAACGAGAGTTGTTGATAGCGTGCTGCCGAGGTATTCACACTTCGAAAATCGGTCAACCAAGTAGAACAACACAATTCTCTTCCGCAAGAGCCAATTCCTCCTAAACGAGAAGCTTCTTGACGAAAACCGACTTGTTTCATTTCGATTCGAGCGCTAAATGCTTTCGCAAAATCTTTGATCAAAAGACGGAAGTCGACACGATCATTAGCGGTATAATAAAACGTTGCTTTCGAGCCATCGCCTTGAAATTCGATGTCAGAAATCTTCATTTCAAGCTTGTGAGAAATGGCAAGTTCACGGGCGCGAACCTTCATAGGTTCCTCTTTATCACGTGCATTCGACCAAATATCGATATCTTTTTGCGACGCTTTTCGGTATATTTTTGTGATTTCTGGACTCGTAATAGCGACTCCTTTTTTCTTCATTTGAATGCGGACCAATTCACCAGTCAAGGTAACAATCCCAATGTCATGACCGGGAGAAGCTTCAGTTGCAACGATGTCACCAATACTTAAAGTTAGTTTTTCTGTATTTCGGTAAAATTCTTTTCTTCCGTTCTTGAAGCGAACTTCAACGCAGTCAAAAGGCTCTTGTCCGCTAGGTAAACTCATATTCGCCAACCAATCAAAAACCGTCAATTTGTTGCAGCTATCGGTGCCGCAAGTCCCATTATTTTTACACCCCTTTGGCGCACCGCCATCAGAAGTGGAACAACTATTACATGCCATAAAACTTGAATATATATTGATCGTCGCCAAAGGCAGACTACTAGACAAAAACGTTTAGAGCGTAAAGATAGTATTTTTTGCTAAAGTTGCTAAAGTACAACGACACTAAGTTGCTCCTTTTTTTTCAATAAAAAAGCTTGTTTCGTTTTTTGTCGAAACAAGCCTTTTAGATCTATTTGGATTCGATTTTATTCGATGATTTTGAATAATTTATCCGACAATCGAACACGAAAAGGCACTTGAAAAGTAACTTTGTCGCCTAAAATTGCATGGTCGTTAGCAGCGCCATTAACAAAAAAGTTTTCCAAAATCAATTCTTCATTACCCGTGCTTGGACCCGAAATCAGGATTTTATCTCCGTTTTTCAATTCGTGATTTTCAACTAAAAATTGGGCGACGCTGGCTTTGGTAAAATAATGTTGCGCAGTACCGATCAATACTTTTTTGATTTTAACCTTTTGTCGAATCGATGTGGGTTTTGAGGCAACAGCAAGGGCAACATCTGACAAGTCTCCGGAATGTTTGAATTTTAATTTATCGGATTTGCCTTTTCTAAAAATCTTATTGCCCACCGAAACACCGCGACGCAATTTGATTTGTTCATCCATGGGTAAGTGAATGATCTCTTGACATTCCACAGAACAACAATTTTCCATCACCGCTTTACATGCATCGCATTGAATAAACAGCAAATGACAACCTTCATTTTCGCAGTTCGTATGATTGTCGCACGGTTTGCCGCATTGATGGCATTGCGAAACGATATCGTCTGTAATTCTTTCTCCTAAACGGTGATCAAACACAAAGTTTTTCCCAATAAATTTACTCTCTAATCCTTCTTCTTTGATTTGTTTGGCGTAATTGATAATGCCGCCTTCGAGTTGATACACATTTTTAAAACCTTGGTGTTTGAAGAACGCGCTCGCTTTTTCACAACGAATTCCTCCCGTGCAATACATCACAAGATTTTTGTCTTCTTTAAAATCTTTTAATTGCTCGTTGATAATCGGCAGACTTTCCCGAAAGGTTTCCACGTCAGGCGTGATTGCACCTTTAAAATGACCGATTTCACTTTCGTAATGGTTTCTAAAATCAACTACAATCGTGTTGGGATCTTCGATGATTTCGTTGAATTCGTTCGCTTTCAAATGAACACCGATGTTCGTCACATCGAACGTTTCGTCATTGAGTCCGTCGGCTACAATTTTGTCACGAACTTTTACAGTTAGTTTCAAGAACGAATGATCATCTTGTTCGACTGCGACGTTCAGCCGAATGTTTTTCATAAAGTCATAAACTTCTAAAGTTTCCCGAAATGCTTCGATATTTTCGGCGGGAACCGACATTTGCGCATTGATTCCTTCTTTGGCAACATACGTTCTGCCTAGGGCATCGAGTTTGTTCCATTCGATAAATAAATCGTCGCGAAATTTTTTGGGATCTTCAATTTTGGCATACGCATAGAAAGACAAAGTAAGTCTTTGTTGGCCAGCTTCATCTATAAGCTGCGCTCTTTCTTCTGCGCTTAAAGTGTTGTACAGTTGCATGCTATAAACGTTTAAGTGAGAAATAAGTGATGAACTCTAATTGGAAGAATTCACGGCAAAGATACATTTTTGCCACAAAGTCGCAAAGACACAAAGTTTTTTAAAACAAAAAAGACACAAATGAATGTGTCTTTTCTAATCTTCGAGCCTTAGTGCCTTCGTGGCAATAGGTTAACAAAACTCTTCGTAAGCGTCTTTCAAATTCTCCGCAATCAACTCTGCTGGGCGACCTTCAATGTGATGGCGCTCTAACATGTGCACCAATTCCCCATTTTTGAACAAAGCCATACTCGGTGAAGACGGCGGAAAAGGAAACATATGTTGTCTGGCAGCATCCACCGCGTCTTTATCGACACCTGCAAAAACAGTCACTAAATGATCTGGTTTTTTAGCACCGTCTAAACTCATTTTTGCTCCGGGACGCGCATTTCTAGCAGCACAACCGCAAACAGAATTCACGACTACTAAAGTTGTTCCGTCTAATTTCAAAGCATTTTCAACTGCTTCAGCGCTATATAATTCTTGGAAACCAACTTCGGAAAGTTCGTTTCGCATCGGTTTAACCATTTCTTCTGGATACATAATATTTTAGATTTTAGATTGCTTCGCCAGTTCGCTGACGGTCGGGTTCTGATTTTAGATTTAAAAATCGTCATGCAAATATAAGCAGAAATATAAATGGGTATCTTAAAGATTTGTTAGAAAACGAAAGCTGTTGCCACTAAATTACTACTTGCTTTTTTATCATCAATCTTATATGCTTTTATATGCCTTATATGGTTTCAAGAAAAACAAAATTAACCACAAAAGGCATATAAGAACATGAAAGGTTTGAGTTGTAGCTTTATAATATTCTCTTAAGCAACGCTTTGATAAAAAGCCCTTTCGGACATTTCCAAATGACTTGCAAATCTTCCCAAACGGAAGTTTCTTCATCCAGGAATTTAAAAATTAACGAAGCTTTTCCTTTTTGAAACAAAGAAGAAAAAATTGCGCCGCCTTTTTCGTTATGCTTGTCTAGAATGTCTAAAAGCAACAAATCGTAAAACCAAAATCGATCTTTCTGATGAAAACCGCGAAAGTCTTTTTCATTGGTCAAAAAAGAGACTAACAATTTAGATTTCTTGATTGTGTTTTTAAAAGTAAAACCCGTACTCGCTTTCGTCCAACCGCCAGCAGACCCAATGTTGATGACGTTTTTGCTGTTGTGTTTCCAAAACGGATAACAGGTCATCGGAATATTGCCGTGTTCCTTTTCGATGATTTCGTACTCGGAAATGCCAAGTTGTTCGATGTAATCTTTAATGGCGTTTTCATATTCGCCTTTTTCCAATAAATCTTTTGAGAACAAAGTGTATTCAATCAACGCTTCGTTTGATGAAAAAGGCAGCACATACATAAAGCGTGTATTTCCTTTTTGTGCCACAGAGAAATCCATAAAAGTCGCGCAATTATCACTAAACACAGCTTCTTTGCTTTTGATAAACCAACCTATAAAGTGTTGTTGTAGCAACGGAAATGGCGATTGGTTCTTTGCAATTTCAGGATTATAAATTGCGTTGATAATGCGATCGCAAGTAAAAGATTGTGTTTCTGTTTTTACCAAACAATGCGCGCCGAGTTCTTCAAAATCAATTACTTTTTGCTGTAAGAAAGTGATGTTGGGTTCTTTTGAAATCAGCTCAAAAGTGTCCTTATAAAAATCCAAACCTTTCAACATAAAATAGGAATAGGGACTCAAATCCATTTCCTTTTCGAGGACGTCATTTTTGAAAAGTGCTTTTGGCCATTGCTGATGAATCAAGTCAGGAAACGACGCTTCTTCTTCCCACAAACACCAAGTTCTGTCGTTGTTTTTCTTAGCGTCTTGATCGAGCAATAAGATGGAATTATTTTTAAATTTTCCAGAACGAATCATTTCACGAACCGTCATCAAAGTCGACAATCCGGTTCCGGTGAAAATATAATGATAGTGTTGCATGTTACATTCTAAATGAAAACCCGAAAGCGCAATAGTAATCAGGCGCCAATTCGGTTAGACCGACACCCGAGGACAAATCTAGCATAAAATCGTTTGTAATCAAATAGGTAATTCCGCCGTCAAAACTGTGGTTGGCAGTTTGTTTTTGTGGCGCAAATCCAAACAATTCGATATAAGAGCCAAGCTTTTCAGTAATGGCACAACCTGTGGTCAACGTATAAATGAAAGTGGGTTCAGGTGTAATGCCATCCCATTCACTCCCTAAATTATAGCTCAAAGAAAATCGCTCGGATAGAGTATGTTGCATGACAAAACGGAATTCAGGAGCATAAAATTCGGTTTTATATGGCGTTGATGCAGCATTGGGAATGGACATATGTCCAATAATGGAAGTTTTAGGAAAAATGCCCTTTTCTTCTGCAATTTTTATTTTGCAACCTAATAATATCGGATTGATTCCTGAAGTCTGTTGGTCAAAGTCTTTGTCAACGGCAAGTTCAGTAATCAAACGCAATTCGAAATTTTCATTGACGCCATATTTCCACAAAGCGGTAGGCAAAGCCAATGAAGTGCTGTTGGGTTTGTTTTTTTGATAGGTAAAACCCGCTTCCAATTGAAACATTCCTTTCGGAACCAATGCAGGCGTTTCAGTTTGATCTGGACGATCCGCTTGAATCGGTTCGACTTGCTGCGCAAACGTTCCATAAGAAAACAAAACAACGAAAGGGAGCAAAGAATACTTCATAAGTAGATATTTTTAGACAAAACTAAAAAATTATTTACCCAAATCAAATTAAATTTTATATTTGCTAAAAATTATGTTATGAGTAAATCATTAGAAGAGGTAAACCAATCGGTTCCTACTCAAAACAAAACTACTGTTTTTAGAAAAATTCTAGCTTTTTTTGGGCCAGCCTATTTGATAAGCGTTGGCTATATGGATCCTGGAAACTGGGCGACCGATATCGCTGGAGGAAGTCAATTTGGTTATGCGCTGCTTTGGGTGTTGCTGATGAGCAACATCATGGCGTTGCTTTTACAAAGTTTGAGCGCCCGATTGGGAATCGTAACCCAGCGAGATTTGGCACAAGCTTCTCGTGAAACGTATTCAAAATTCATCAACTATATTCTCTACTTTTTAGCAGAAATCGCAATTGCCGCTTGTGATTTGGCAGAAGTGCTCGGAATGGCAATTGGATTAAATTTACTGTTCGGTATTTCACTCATCGATGGCGTTATAATCACTGTTTTAGATACTTTTTTACTGCTGTTCCTAATCAATAAAGGCATGCGAAAAATGGAGGCGTTCATTATTGTGCTCGTCGCCATTATTGGTTTTTCTTTCATTTTTGAAATGATATTTGCGCAACCCGAATTGCCTAAAATTATCTACGGATTGATTCCATCGCTACCAAATGAAACCGCTTTATATATTGCCATTGGAATCATAGGCGCGACGGTAATGCCGCACAATTTATACTTACATTCCTCATTGGTGCAAACGCGAAAATTCGACCGAAGTAAAGCGGGCATCAAGCAAGCTTTAAAATACAACTTTATCGATAGCACCATTGCGTTGAACTTAGCCTTCTTTGTTAATGCCGCGATTTTAATTTTAGCAGCAGCCACATTTTATAAAAACGGCATGTATGAAGTGGCCGAAATTCAAGATGCTTATCGATTTTTAGAACCGGTTTTAGGCAACAAATGGGCGCCGATATTGTTTGCTGTAGCCTTAATAGCAGCTGGACAAAGCTCAACCATTACCGGTACTTTAGCTGGACAAATCGTCATGGAAGGTTATCTGAATTTAAGAATTCAACCCTGGGTTCGACGCATCATCACGCGACTTATAGCCATTGTTCCCGCAGTCATTGTGATATTAGTTTACGGCGAGAGCGTGACCGGAAAAATGTTAATCCTCAGTCAAGTCATCTTGAGTTTGCAGCTCGGTTTTGCGATTATCCCTTTGATACATTTTGTCAGCGACAAATCAAAAATGAAAGGTTTTCACATTAGCAGAGCAACCCAAATTGCAGCTTGGATCATTGCTAGTATTATCGTTTCCTTAAACGCAAAATTAGTTTTTGATGAAATTACAGGTTGGTTAGAAACGTCAGAAAACCCGATTGTTTTGTGGTTTACAGTCGTGCCTTTGGCAGTTGGCTTCTTAATTTTGCTCCTCTATATTGTGTTTAAGCCGCTGTTGACAAAATCCAAAACGATCATAGACAACCATTCTCCCCATACGATTGCATTGAAATTTGCCCATTATGAAAGCAATGCTAAAAAGAATATAGCTGTGACAGTCGATTTTTCATCCGCCGACGAAAAGGCGCTACAACATGCCATCGATTTGGGAGGGAAAGACGCCAACTATACGCTGATTCACGTGGTTGAAACCGTCGGAGCTTTGATATATGGGAAGGATGTCAGTGATCATGAGACGACTATCGACGAAGCCTTGCTGCAAGAATATGTTCAGATGTTAACCGAAAAAGGTTACCAAGTCGTTTCAAAACTAGGCTTTGGGAAACCGGGTAAAAGCATCGCAAAAATAGTCAATGAAAGCAATTTTGATATTCTAATTATGGGAACACACGGCCATCATACGTTCAAAGATTTATTGTTCGGGACTACCGTAGATCAGGTTCGTCACGAAATCAAAATTCCGTTGTTTATTATTAAAAATTAGGAGCTATTTCCCGCTCTTCGCCTTTATCTTTTTGTTTTCATCGAGCCTCCCGGGCAAAAAAAAAGGATATCGGCTGCTATCGGGGCTAGAAACTTGTCAATGCAAGAAATCCCAATTCCCAAAACAAAATGACTTTATCCGAAGAAAATTACCTCAAAACCATCTACCATCTCACCACAGTTTCAGAAGCTGAAGTGAGCACCAACGCCATTGCTGAAAAAATGGAAACCAAAGCTTCGTCCGTAACGGATATGCTAAAGAAGTTGGCAGACAAAGATTGGATTCATTATAAAAAATATCAAGGCGTTTCATTAACTGAAAAAGGGCAATTGGCCGCAAAAATGATTGTTCGTAAGCACCGTTTGTGGGAAGTTTTTTTGGTAGAAAAATTGAATTTTCCATGGGATGAAGTGCATGATATTGCGGAACAATTAGAGCATATTAAGTCGGAACAACTCATCAATAAACTAGCGAATTTTCTAGGAAACCCGACAAAAGATCCACACGGAGACGCTATTCCAGACCAAGACGGAAATATTATCGATTGAAAAAGTCCTGCTTTCTGAACTCACACCCAATCAAAAAGGAATTTGTGTCGGCGTCAAAGATTCGTCGGCAGCTTTTTTAAAATACCTCGATACAAATAAGATTTCATTAGGTTCAGAAATCACTTTGCTTGCAAAAGAAGATTTTGATTTGTCTTTGAAAATTAGCCTTGATAAAAAAGAAATGGTAATTTCGAATAAAATTGGGAGCAATCTTTTTATAAAATTGAATTAATTTTCGTCAATCAACCGATATGAAAAAAGTAATATTTTTGCTATTCTTAAGTGTACTGAGTTTTTCGGCAATAGCGCAAAAAGGTAAAAAGGGAAAGAAACTAGCTGATTTCACGATTACTCAAAATAAGACTTTAAAAGCCAAAGGAACGCAACTTGTTTTAAAGCAGGTCATATCTGACGCTCGCTGCCCAATTGGAGTAAGTTGTGTTTGGAGCGGTGAGGCCCAAGTTTTGGTTTCGGTGTATCAAAACAAAAAATGGATTGATGAAGAAATAATTACGTTTTCTCCAAAAAAAGTAGAGGAAAACAAAGTATGGCTAGCAAAAACTTTAGCTATTCCTATTGCTAAAATAAAAGCGATTAGGTTGGTCCCTTATCCTAAAGACAGTATCAAAATTAATCCTAAAGACTATTGTATTAAAGTAGAAATCGCCAAGTAATTTACTGACATCCGCAATCGTCCTTGCCACAGTTTTTCTTTGATTTTTCTTCCAAAAGAACTTTCGGACTAAAAAGCCAATGGCAAAACCTAGGATAATATATACGGCAAGTTCTTGAAAATCCATTGATTAAAGATATGACTTTAATTGCTTTAAGATCATAATTTAACACCAACGCTCATAAAGAAAGTTCGCGCGTCGTTTGGTAAAATTCCAGGGCCAGGATAACCGCCTGCTCTTCTGGTTGCGTAGATTGTGTTCGATAAATTATTGACTCCGCCACGAACATTAAACTTCTCTAAGAATCGATATTCCATTGAAAGATCATACACAGAATAACCGTCAAGCTTTCCGGTGACACCGCTAGCCGAAGGAGTTTCTGTGTTGTTTGCGTCGGAATAAACCTTCCCAGTTCTTCGGTTTTGAAGGGTTGAAGAAAAGCTCTTGTAACTCCAAGTAACACCAAAATTGTGAATATACCGAGGTGCATTTTCAACACGATTGCCCTTTAAATTACTTTCGATAAGCAAATTTGGTACGGTTTCAGAAGGTTTAGTGACTTTATAATCCTCATAACGCGCGTCAATAAATGACATGGTTGTAAATAATTGAAGGTCTCCAATTTGTTGATTCACTTTCAAGGCTTTGGAAATATTCAAATCCACAAAACTTTCAATTCCTTTATGTATTGTTGTTCCGAGATTGGTTCTAAACTGATAAGTTCTTGGCTTTGGATCATTGACAAATTTTTGAATCAATCCGATTTTATTGTCGTAATTCAGATAGAAACAGCCAACGTCGAAGTTAATCCAACCTAACAAATTTCCACGATAACCAAAATCGGCATTAAATCCATCAGCGTCTTTCAAGTCTGGATCAATCACGTCATTAGTAGTTGGCGGCGTGATATCAGAAAACAGGACGGGTCGAAATGCTTGGGAGAAATTAGCATAAAAATTGGTTTTGTGGAGTTTATATTCAACGCCAATTCCCATCAATATTTTATTTCTACTCAAACTTTCTGGTGTAACGTTGTCATCCGTTCCATCAGTGTTGATGCCCAGTCGTCCATCTATAGATGATTTGATGTTTTCATAACGAATACCAGGAGTTATACTCAAATGGTTATTGATTTTAAATTGATTTTCAGCAAACAATGCAATGTTGTCTGTTTGAAAGTCTAAGGTGCGAGAAAACCGACCGTCAATTTCTAAATCAAAATCGGAAGCTGTTGTCCCATTTTTTGCCTGTTTTCGTGTTGTATTGGCTCTATAAAGTCTCGCTCCAAAAGCTAAATTTTGATTTTGTTTTCCAAGTTTGTAAGTATAGATGCTTCGAGTTTCAATCCCCAAGTTTTTATAAAAATCGCGATCAACTTGACGATTGGCGTATTCATTTGTGATTATTGCATCAACTTTGTCTGGTGTTGAGGTAAATCCAACACTGTTGCGCTCACCAATAAGTCCAAATAATTTGGTGTTTAAGGTCAAATTAGAAGATAATTTTGTGTCTATAATCAAAGCCGCGACGTTCCATGGCGTTCCCATCCAATTACGTTCTCGCAATGATTGTCTCGGATTGTCTTTAAATTGAGCATCGGTTAAGCCACCCGCTTGTTGCATTTCATAATCCATGTTGGTGTATTCGAGCGACAATTTGGTTTTGGGCGTAAATTGATAAGCGATGTAAGCATGGGAGTTTCTCACTTCATAGTCACTATTTTCCCGCCAGCCTTTTCCGACGCGATAGTGATTGTAGACGTAGTAGGAAAACTTGTTCTTTGTTCCGCCAATAGCATTGTAGGAGCTCATCAATCCGTAACTGCCTAGGGTGTTTTGGGTTTCAAAAGTGAATGGTTTTTCTGTTTCTCTTTTTAAAACATAATTGAGCATGCCTCCGAATTGAGATCCGAATTGCAGAGATGCGCCACCTCTAACTAATTGAATCGCTTCTACCGCTTCTAACGGTGGGTTATAGTAAGCTTCAGGATAACCAAAAACATCAGAAGAAATGTCGTAGCCGTTTTGACGGGTATTGAGTTCCCAGCTTCTATTAGGACTTAAACCTCTAACACCCACATTTATTTGTATGCCGGAACCTTCATTTTCCCAAACAGAAACTCCGGGCACTTTCGAAAATACTTCACGGGCATTATTGGTAGTAAAATTGGCATTGATATTAGCCATTCGAATGACCTCGTTTTTCTTTCCTGAAAAGAGTGCATTGTTTTCGACTTCGTGCAATCGTTCAGGAGTTTGTTGTTTTACGATAATAGTAACCGTTGAAAGTTTCTTGACAGTATCATTTAAGGCAAGATCATAGAGATCTTCTTGGGCAATTAAAAAGGAAGAAATTGAAAAAAGAACGGCGGAAAAAAGTAATTTCATTGTCGAATTTGTAATAAATATTCGGCAAATATAAACGCTAATTCTTATTTAGACAAATTAAAAATAATAAATTTTTGCTTTTAACTTTTGTCAAAGCAATTCTAGAAAAAGCGTGTAGTTATTGAAGCACTTGATAAGCCAAAAGCGCCACAACATAAGCCAAACTACTCATAAAAATAAGTTGTGCTAAAGGCCATTTCCAGGAGTTGGTTTCTTTTTTGGTTATCGCTAAGGTACTAGCGCACTGCATCGCAAAGGCATAGAAAAGCAGTAATGAAACTCCAGAGGCAAAGTTGAAAACTTTCTTACCTGTAATCGGGTTGATTTCCGCTTGCATTTTGTTTTTAATGGTGCTTTCATTGTCGGTATCTCCCACGCTATAAATGGTTGCTAAAGTGCCAACAAAAACCTCACGAGCAGCAAATGAACTAATCACTGCAATCCCAATTTTCCAATCGTATCCAAGAGGCGAAAGCACAGGCTCGATAGTTTTTCCCATCAAACCAATATAGGAGTTCTCTAATTTTTGAGAAGCCACTTCATTATCTAAATCGAATTGTGATAATGGATTTTCGGTATTTTTTTCTTTTATAATTTTTTCTGCATCATTAAAATTTTCACCGGGACCGTTAGAAGCTAAAAACCACAATACAATTGAAATGGCCAAAATAATTTTTCCAGCGCCAAATACAAAGGCTTTGGTTTTTTCAATGACATTGATGAATACATTTTTAAAAAGCGGTAATTTATAATTAGGCATTTCAATCACGAAATAGGTTTTGCCTTTTATTTTCAAAACCTTATTTAATAGATAAGCTGAAAAAATCGCAGAGCCAAATCCAATAAGATACAGCAGCATTAGGGTCAATCCTTGTAAGTTGATGATTCCCAAAACATATTGATCAGGAATAACTAAAGCAATGATAATTGCATAAACGGGTAATCGTGCTGAACAAGTCGTAAATGGCGTTACCAAAATAGTGATCAATCGTTCTTTCCAGTTTTCGATATTCCTTGTCGCCATAATGGCAGGAATCGCGCAAGCAGTGCCAGAAATTAATGGCACGACGCTTTTTCCAGAGAGCCCAAATCGACGCATGATTTTGTCCATCAAGAACACTACGCGACTCATATAACCGCTTTCTTCAAGAATCGAAATAAACATAAATAGAAAAGCAATTTGTGGAATAAAAATTAAGATTCCACCAATACCGGGAATAATACCTTGAGCAATTAAATTCGTTAAAACGCCAGCGGGTAACTTCTCGTTTGCCAAGGCACTTAAGTTGGCAAAAGCGGAGTCTATGGCGTCCATTGGGATTTTAGACCAATCAAAAATAGACTGAAATATCACCGACAAGATTAAAAAGAAAATCACATAACCCCAAAATTTATGGGTTAGGACGCGATCCAGTTTGCTTCGAAAATCTTTGGCATTGGCGGTATCAATCTGCTGTCCTTCTTTTAAAACATCGTTGATAAATTGATAGCGTTTGATCGTTTCTTTTTGTTGCAATCGTTTCAGATCAGCATGCGATTTGGTGAAAGAACCTCGAATTTCATTTCGATCTAAATTCAAGAAATTAACATCTTGGGTTATAACCAACCAGAGCTTATACAACAACTGATTGGGGAACGTTTTACGAAGATTCTCAAAATAGACTGGATCAATTGTAGATGCATTTAGGCAAGGTTCTGTTGAAATAGATTTATAATTGACGATTAGATTTTTCAACTCTTCAATTCCTAGTCCTTTTCGTGAACTTACTAAGGCTACTTTGGTTTTCAATTTTTCCTCCAACAACGGAATATCAAGGGAAATTCCTTTATATTTCATACGATCCGCCATATTGATGACCAAAATCGTTGGAATCTCGAGGTCTTTTATTTGGGTAAAAAGTAGTAAGTTTCTTTTTAAATTTTCAACATCAGTAATCAAAAGTGCTACGTCTGGAAAAAGTTTGTCATTCCTATTCAATAGCAACTCGATGACCACATTTTCGTCAATGGAACTTGCATTTAAACTGTAAGTTCCAGGCAAATCAAGAATGTTTGCTTTGATGTTGTTGGGTAGTTTACAGAAACCGATTTTCTTTTCAACGGTTATTCCGGGATAATTTCCCACTTGTTGATTGAGACCCGTGAGTTGATTAAATACAGATGTTTTTCCTGTATTAGGATTTCCAATTAAAGCAACATTGATGTTTTGTTTACTTTTCATATCGTGCCTTTTTCGAAAAGCGTCACTTCAATTTCACGGGCAGTTTCTAACCGAATCGCTAGATGACACCCATTGATATTCAAGTACAATGGATCTCCAAAAGGAGCAATTTGAAGTAACTCAACGACATTTCCCGGCAAGCAACCCATTTCCAATAATTTTAATGGAATGGATTCTACATCAAACGCTTCAATGCGCGCTTTTTCGCCTTTTTTTAAACTGGAAATGGTTGTTTTCAAATCTTATTTAGATTGAATTAAGATTGCAAAAGTAAAGATAAAAATAGTATCATCTGAAATAAATGCATAATAAAAGTCGCGCTTTATTCTTGCGTAAGTAGCCAATTGATATCTTCGATAAGTCGCTGTATTTCTTCTTTTTTGGTTCCATCATAAAAACCTCGAACGCGTCTCTTCGTGTCGACCAAGACGAAGTTTTCCGTATGCACCATATCATACAATTCGGAAGGTTTTCCGAGCTTCACCGCTAAATATGATTTTCTTGCCATGCTGTATATCGCTTTCTTATCGCCGGTAACAAGATTCCATTTTTGGTCATTCACGCCTTTTTTTAATAGCATACGCTTTTAAAACTGGCACCGAATCGGTTTCGGGAAAAACGGTGTGAGAAAGCAACATTACTTTAGGATTCTTCGCAAAAGCTTTTTGCACATCGACCATATTTGTGGTCATAATGGGACAAATAGAACCGCAAGTAGTAAAGAAAAAATCGGCAACATAAATTTTCCCTTCATAGTCCTTTTGCGTGATGACTTTGCCATTTTGGTTGGTGAAAGAAAAATTTGAGATGGTGTGGTATTTTTGAATGTATTGCACCGTGCTGTCGACTAATTCTGGATTTACGTCAGCGGGATTAAATATGGGTAAGTTTTTTTTAGGCTTTAACGCTTGGTAAAACAAGAACACAATAATAACTGAAAATACGGACATGATTCCGAAGAAAATTCGAAATTTTTTTAAGAATTCGAGCATATAAATTATTTGTAACAAAAGTAGTAAAACACTACTTACAAGGACTCAAATTAACAGAATGTTAATTGTGCCGGAACGGTTTTTCTCATCAAGGTGAGAATGTTAAAGAGATTACAGATGAAATTTATTTAATTATATTTGAAAAAAAGTTAAACATGAAAAAGTTCTTCTTAATAATTTTGTTATTCAATTTTTACTGTGGCTTTTCGCAGTATAATTCTAACGCTCCTTGGTTGGAGAATGATTCTTTGGCGCAAGCTGGGAAAGCGGACATGAATCACTTGGTTTCTGTCTTTGATCAATATTGGGCGAGTAGAGATAGAAACAAAAAAGGTAGCGGTTACAAACCTTTTATGAGATGGGAGTATCATTGGAGAAACATGACCAATCCACAGGGATATTTAATTACACCTGGAGAAATGTGGGCTGCCTTCAATGAAAAAAAATTGGCAAAGGCAAGTAGATTAGCAAGCCCAAATGTAGCACCAACTAGTAATTGGGAACCAATTGGGCCTTTTGCAAACGCAACTCCGCAATCAACGCGGGCAAGAGGAAGAGTTAATATTGTTCATGTAGACCCATCAAATCCGAATACAATTTATATGGGAACACCGGCAGGTGGAATTTGGAAAAGTATGGATGCTGGTATAAATTGGCAACCGATGTCCGATAATTTACCACAAATTGGCGTTTCGGGAATTGCAGTTGATTATTCGAATCCAAATGTTATTTATATCTCAACTGGCGACAAAGATAATGGCGACAGCTATTCTATTGGGGTTATGAAATCTCTTGACGGTGGAGCAACATGGAATACGACGGGATTGACTTTTACCAATAGTGCTTCTCGTTCGGGAGATATTTTAATTCATCCTTTTAACAATCAAATTTTGTGGTGCGCGACTAACGCGGGCATTTTTAAGACAGTTGATGGTGGCAATTCATGGACTAATGTACGAACTGGTAATTTTTCGCAAGGTTCTATTCGATTAAAGCCTGGCGATCCTTCAACAGTATACGCCGTTTCAGGGAATAGATTTTTTAGATCAACTGATGAAGGAAGCACGTTTACAACTATTACTGCGGGCTTACCTTCAAATTCAGGAAGATTAGTCATGGATGTTACTCCAGCAAATTCTGATTATATTTATGTCTTAAGTGCTACAACTTCATTTGCATTTCAAGGAATATATAAATCTGTTAATGGCGGGACTAGTTTTGTAAAAACCTCCGGAACCACAGATATATTTCAAAACACACAAGCTTATTACGATTTGGCGTTAGCGGCTTCTTCATCCAATGCAGAAGAAATTTATACCGGTTGTTTAAATGTTTGGAAATCTTCTAACGGCGGAGCAACGGTGACTCGGCTGAACGATTGGAATACGTACAATAGTAGATTTACGCATGCGGATATTCATTATTTGGGTTTTTTTGGAAATAATCTTTATTGCGGCAGTGATGGCGGTATTTATCTCTCTCAAGATAACGGCGGAACTTTCGCAGATAAAACAGGCGCTGCTCAAATAGGTCAGATTTACAAGATTGATGTTTCAAAGCAAACAGCATCCAAAGTGGTTGCGGGATTTCAAGATAATGGGGGCTTTGGCTATAGTAACACTTTGTGGAAAAGCTATCACGGTGGTGATGGAATGGACAATGCAATCGACCCAACCAATAGCAGTTTGCTTTATGGGTTTTTATATTATGGCGATAGCTTGTTTATAAGCAATAACGGCGGAAGCTCTTTAACCTCAACGGTTGGGCCGCCTGCAGGACAATCTGGTAATTGGGTGACGCCGTTAAAGGCAAATTCTGTAGGTGAAATTTTTGCTGGATTCGGTCAGTTGTATCGACTCAACGGATCGGCATGGGTGCTTCAAAGTGTTTCTGGACTTAGTGGTAGTAATCTAGAATTGGTTACTGTTGACCCGAGTGATGATAATATCATGTATGTAGTCAATGGAGGGATTTTGTATAAGAGCACTAATAAGGGAATAAATTTTAGTTTGCTATATGTCGCCCCCACTAACATTACCTCTGTTGCCGTTCACTCTTCTGATAGCAATATTATATATTTGACAACGCAAGGGACGTCGGGCCAAGCCTATCGATCAACAAACGGCGGGACTTCGTTTTCTAATTTCAACACTGGATTGCCAGGTATTGGAAAAAATGTAATTGTTCATCAAGGACAAAATTCTAGAAACCCGCTTTATATTGGCACAAGCCTCGGAGTTTACTACAGAGACGATACACTTTCTCAGTGGGAACCGTTCGACACGAATTTGCCAAATGTGAGTGTCACAGACTTGGCGATTAATTTGGAAGATGAAAAACTAATTGCGTCGACTTACGGAAGAGGTGTATGGCAAACTAGTATTCCATTTGAAATTCTACAGAATGACCTTAATATCTCACAGTCGCAAACTCAATCTGGAGAAATCGCGTGTAATGGTAGTTATTATCCACAAGTTACAATTCAGAATAGAGGTACAAATACAATCAATACCGTTTCTTTTGACTACCAATATAATGGAACACCATTGAATTATGTTTGGAATGGAAACCTCAATTCTTTAGAAGAAACAACGGTAGATTTACCTCAAATTGTTACTGATTCTGGAGCGTACTACTTGAACGTAACAGCAAACATAAGTAATGATGAGAATCTATTGAATAACCAATCGAGTACTTTGTTTTATGTAAATAACCCTGGTGCCGTTGGAATAGTGAACACCTTTGAAAATGGAACGGCAAACTTAATTTCATACAATCAAATCGGACAAGAGCAATTATGGCAGAAGGGCGTTAGTACAAAAACGCTTTTAAATACAGTTTCTCCAGCAAATCAGGTCTATGCAACAAACCTATCAGCCAATTATCCAGACGATACAACCGCCTATTTGGTTTCGCAATGCTATAACTTGACGCAAGTGGTAAATCCAGTGATAAAATTTAACCTTGCATTTGATTTACAAAACTCACGAGACGTGCTGTATATGCAGTATTCAACAGATTTTGGAATGAATTGGGAAACATTGGGAACATCATCTGACCTCAATTGGTATAACTCTTTTTCAGTGCCTTCCCCGACTGGCGGTGGTTGCTTAAATTGCATTGGTTCACAATGGTCAGGAAGAAACTTGAATTTTATTGAATACAATCTGCCTCTAAATTTTATAAACGATCAAAGTAATGTGATTTTTAGATTTGTTTTTAAATCGAACGACGTGACAAATTACGAGGGCGCTATCATTGATAATTTTATGGTTGATGGAGTGCTAGCCAACCAAGATTTTGATGTCGAGAAATTAGCAATCTATCCGAATCCATCGAAATCTATTTTTAATGTGTCTTTTGGAAATGCAATTCCAAAATCAGTAGAAGTTTATGATATCACAGGTAAAATACTACTATCAAAAAACAATTTCAAAAACATCCAAAGTAATTTTGCGATTGACCTTACAAATGCTGCAAATGGAGTTTACTTTTTGAACTTTAAGACAGATAATCAGAGCATTACAAAAAAAATAATCAAAAATTAATAGCAATACTATTTCATGAAAATGCAATCAATTAAAATACTTCTTTTTTCTTATTTAATCATTGTGGGTTGCAACAGTATCCAAGCGCAGGCAACCAAAAAGCAAACGACTCCAGGAATAAATGTATCCGACATGGATCAAAAAGTAAAACCAGTCGACGATTTTTATCGCTACGTAAATGGCGCTTGGTTAGACAAGACAGAAATTCCTAGCGACAAAACTTCATACGGAAGTACCTATATTTTATTTGAAAAAACAGAAAAGGACGCGTTAAACATTCTGAAAGACGCAGTCAAAAACCCGACATACAAAGCCGATTCAGACCAAGGTAAAACAGTAACGTTCTACAAATCAATTATTGATACTGTGTCTAGAAATGCGCAAGGCATCAATCCAATCAAAAAGTATTTGGACAAAATTAATGCGATCAAAAACAATGAAGATCTGCTCAAACTAATGATTGAAATGGAACCAATCGGCGGGATTGGATTTTTCTCTATCGGTATTGGCGCTGATGATAAAGATAGCAACAAGAACTCCGTGAATTTGATGCCAGGCAGATTGGGTCTTCCAGATCAAGACTACTATATTTCTGAAGAGAAAGACATGAAAGAAAAACGCGAAAAGTACGTCACGCATTTGGCGAAGATGTTTGCTTTCTTTCAAGATGATACACCCGCAAATAATCTAATCAAAGCGCAAAAAGTATTGGATCTCGAATTAGAAATGTCAAAACCTCGACTCAATAGAGTGGAAAGAAGAGACAGCAGAAAACAATACAATCCGATGACGCTGCCAGAATTGCAAAAAATGGTGCCTGCGGTTAATTGGGTAGATTATTTTTCTGGGTTAGGATTCAAAAAAATCGATACCATCATTGTATCACAACCGCGCTATATGCAAGCCTTGCAAACGATTTTGGCTTCGAATAAAGTGGAAGATTGCAAGCAGTATATGCGATGGACATTGTTGAACAGAACTGCGGGTCAATTATCAAATAAGATTGGAGATGCAAATTTCAATTTTTATGGAACAACCTTAAATGGCATTTTGAAAAGAAGACCACTCGAAGAGCGCGCGCTGCAGACGGTTAACAATTCGATTGGTGAGGCTTTAGGGAAGTTATATGTAGACAAAATGTTCCCGCCAGCAGCCAAAGCTAAAGCGGAGAAAATGATTCAAAACGTAATAGCGGCGTATAAAGTTAGGATTAATGCACTGACTTGGATGTCCGCAGCAACAAAAGTAAAGGCAATTCAAAAACTAGATAAACTAATTATCAAAATTGGTTATCCAGATAAATGGGAAGACTATTCTACATTAAACATCAAATCAGCTACTGAAGGAGGAAGTTATTTTGAAAACGTCAATGCCATTTCACTTTGGAGTTTCAATGATGATATGCAAAAATTAGACAAACCGGTTGATAAAACAGAATGGTTTATGTCGCCGCAAACCGTGAATGCTTATTACAATCCATCGTACAACGAAATTGTTTTTCCCGCGGCTATTTTACAAACACCCTATTACAATTATCAAGCAGACGAGGCTGTAAATTACGGTGCCATCGGAGCTGTTATCGGGCATGAAATCTCTCATGGATTTGATGATTCAGGATCGCGTTACAACGCCGACGGAAATTTAGTAGATTGGTGGACAGATGAAGACCTAAAGCAATTTGAAGCGCTTGGTGCGGCGTTAGCAGATCAATATAGTGCGGTGGAAGTTTTGCCTGGTGTAAAAGTTGACGGAAAGTTTACTTTGGGCGAAAACATTGGAGATTTAGGAGGTGTCAACGCAGCGTATGACGGATTGCAAATGTATTTGAAATCGCAACCCAAGCAACCACTGATTGACGGTTTTACTCCTGAACAAAGATTCTTTATTTCTTGGGCTACGGTTTGGAGAAACAAATCGAGAGAAGAAGCGTTAAAAACACAAGTAAAAACAGATCCACATTCACCGGATCAAATCAGAGGTTATTTACCTTTATTGAATGTTGATGCTTTTTATAAAGCGTTTGATATAAAACCAGGCGATAAAATGTATCTCGCGCCAGAAAAGCGAGTTAAAATCTGGTAAACGAAAAAAAACCCCGTCAATTTGATGGGGTTTTTATTTTTATTTCAATAGATATTCTTCCATAAATCGAATAACAGCAAGCCTTTGAAAATCGATGTTAGGTTTCTTTCTGAAACCGTGACCTTCATCGATGGCTTCTAAATACCAGACGACATTTCCGTTACTTTTCAATTTATCACGCATTTGAGTTGCTTCCAGAAAGTGGCACTCTTGGGTCGTTTTTTCCTTGAATAATAAAAATAGGCTTCTTGATCTTGTCTACATTGTTGATGGGCGCAATTTTTTCCATAAAAGCAGACATTTCAGGAATTCTTTCGTCGCCATATTCTACTCTTCGCAAATCACGGCGATAATCTTCTGTATTTTTTAGAAATGTATTGAAGTTTGAAATACCAACCACGTCGACCGAGCATTTAATGCGATCCGCATAATGAAAAGCCGTTGCTAGCGACATATAACCGCCATAACTTCCGCCCATAATCATGATTTTATCTTTGTCAAGCTCTGGCTGTAAGGCAATCCAATCTAGTAATGCGCCAATATCTTTTACAGAATCTTCCCGTAAATAGCCATTGTCTTTGGTTAAAAATGTCTTTCCAAAACCAGAGGAACCACGAACATTGGGAGCGATAAGAGCTACGCCCATTTCGTTGGTGTAATAATTATTGGCGCCTAAAAAGAAGCCATTGATTGCCCTTCTGGTCCGCCGTGAATATTAATTACGACCGGTCTTTTCCCTTTAAACTTTGGCGAAGCAGGATAATAAAATCCAGTAATGGTGAGTTTATCAAAAGATTTCCACGAAATAGCTTTTGGCAAGGAAATATCTGATTCTTGAATTTGACCCAGTTCGCTTTTAGTCCAACGGGTAATTTCTCCAGTTTTCAGTATCAACTTGAATACGTCGGAAGCTGATTTTGCAGTAGATTGCGTAAAGAAAATAGCGGAATCATCAGAAGTAAATCGCATGGAACTAAGTAAACCTGGAGGTAAATTTTTAACTTCACTGTATAATTTTGTTGCTGTGTCCATGATATACATTTTACTAGAGCCCGCCTCGTTGGTGGTGAAAACCAACGTTTTTTGATCTTCTGAAAGCGTGTAATTTTGAACATTCCAAGGAATAGAATTCGTGTAAAAAGTAAATTTTTTGGTCGTTAAATCAAATGTTCCCAAGCGTTCAAACTCATTGTCTTTATCAGACATAAGCCAAATTTCATTGTTATTTTTTGAGAAACTGGCGCCACTTTGCAAAACATTCGGCGTTTTTCTATCGGTTACTTCTGTGAGTTTTCCCGTTTCAATTTCTAATAACCATACATAAGATTCATTGGCAGAAATCGATTCGCGAATCAACAATTTTGAATAGTCAGAAGAGATGTCAGAAATGCCCCAACCGCCGCCTTTAACTTCCAGCACTAATTTTTCGCTAGCAGGATTTTGCGGATCCAAAAAATAGATGTCGCGATCTTTACCATTTCGCTTGGTGGATGAATAATAAAATCCTTTTCCATCTTTGCGCCATGTAACGCCGCCGTTTTGCGATCGGCCGCCAGAAGTTAGCAGGGTTGATTCAAAGGTTTTTAAGTCGAGTTTATACAATTGCCCAAATTCATTGCCGCTAGCATCAGCAGAATAGATCAGATAATTCCCCTTTGTTGGTTCGAAAATGGCATTGCTAATTGGTTCGTCGAAAAAAGTAATTTGAGTTCGGTCTCCAAGAGGTTGCTTCACCTGATGCAATTGTGGCGTTATGCCAAAACGTGTTGCTATAATAATTTCATTGGTAATTGGATGAACTGCAGCCAACGATGCTCCTCTTGCTTCGGTGTACTTCTTTACTTTGTTGGCTAAGTCTTTAGAAATTTCAGCGATGTTTTCGGTGATTAAGTTCTCATTAGCCACGACAACATCTTTTTTTTCTTGAGCAAGAATGGAACTCGAATTAAGAAAGAGTGCTAATAAGGAACAGTAAATTAGTTTCATAATAGTTAATAAATTAAATAGGACTTGTTTTTTTTCTGAGTGCTAAATTGACGACATATAATCCAACAAGCACGATAAATCCGCCAGAGGCAATATACAAAGTTAATGGTTCATTGAATATAATTGAGCCCAAAATCACGGCAACTACGGGATTGATGTAAGCATAAATACTATTGATTTCAGCGGGCAGTTTTTGTAAGGCATATATAAATGCGATAAAAGTCAAGACAGAACCAATGATCACTAAATACGCAATCGACCACCATGAATTGGATGGAATATCAGTTAAGGGAATCGTGTTTCCGGTGGCGCCAATTACGGTGAATAGTGATAAACTCGAAATCAACATTTGCAATCCCAAACTAAAATAAGGATTAAAACTCGCTGCTTTTTTCTTCGTATATAAAGTGCCAAAAGCCCACGTAAGCGTCGCGATTAAAGACAGAAAAATACCAAAACTAAAATTCGGATCGAGAAAGTCTTTCAAATGTTCGTAGAAGATGATACAAACGCCAAGGAAGCAAGTTGCAATTCCAAATACCGCTTTTGAATTTAATTTTTCTCCTCGGAAATACATTATAATTACAATCCAAATAGGAAAGATAGCACCGAGAATAGCGCCTAAACCACTACTGATATATTTGATTCCCCAGGTACTTAATCCATTACTCAAAACGAAATTGAGTAAACTTAAAATAAGAATCGTTCGCCACTGATTCCGTTTCGGCCAAGGTGTTTTTTTAAGGAGAAAATAGCCCACATACAGAATTCCTCCGAGAAATTGTCTAATTGCTACAAGCTGCATTGGTGGCATATGTTTCACACCTTCTTTCGAGGCAATCCAAGTCGTTCCCCAGAAAAAACTAACCCAACACAAAGCGAGAATAGGCAGTCCGATAGCTTCAATTTTTGATGAAACAGCCTTTTTAATTTTTGCTTTCAAATTAAAGCGGATTTATTTTGAATTTGTATTGAAGAACATCTTGAATCTTTTCACTTGAAATGGTTTTTCCATTTGAAATAGAATCAACATTAAACTCCGGCAAATCTAAGTTCATTTCAATTGCTTTTTCGGTATAATATTCTTTTCGTGAAGGATGAAAAGGCGTTACAGCATTAAAAGTTTCATCCCAACAATCTTGTTCAATAATACTGGCGATGATTCCGATGCAATCTTCTAAGTGAATTAGATTGATTGGTGCTTCGGGGTTTTCAATGTTTTTTCTTCCAGCTAAGAAACGAATTGGATGTCGATTTTGCCCAATCAAACCTCCAAAACGCACCAAAGTTGTTTTAAACGAATTGCTGTTTTTTAGCAGCGATTCTGATGCTAACAATTGTCTTCCACTTTCAGTTTCAGGTAACGCTATGGAATCTTCCGTCACAATTTCATTGCTGTCTGCGTAAACAGAAGTGGAGCTAACAAAAACAACTTTTGAAACACTTGATTTTTCAATCTCTGGAATGAGTAGTTCTATTTTTGAAACGAAATTATCTTTTTCCATGCTGCGAAGTTTGGGTGGAATATCGACAATCAAGATTTCTGATTTATCTAAAAACGGGGCTATTGGACCTTCAATTTCTTCTGAAGAAAGTTCAATTTTGTAGGGAATGATACTAGCGATTTCTAGCAATGGCAACTTATCAACAGACGTGGTTGAGCCTTTTACAAGATATCCGTTTTGAATCAATTGTTTAGCTAAAGGTAAGCCTAGCCAGCCACAACCTAAAATGCTGATTTGCCTCATTTTGTTTTTAAAGTATCAATATTTTGTGATATGCTATCTTTAGAAATCATCATTTTTGGAACTACCGAAAGTGCTATTGGCGCAAGTTGAACAGTTGGTTTAATTTTTTGTTTAATCACCACCGCATCAGTGAGGACAAATGGCGTGGGCATCATCCAATTTTCTCGAGGACTGATTTTAAAGGAGGGATTATTCATTAAATCAAATGAACTTTCTAATAAATCCATATCCAAAGCCGTGTTTTTCGGAATGCAAAAATCTAAAGTTAAGGGCTCATTGTCTACTACGTAATAGCTTAAGACCCGGCGAGACGTTCTTTTATATAAATCGTTTTTTTGATCTACCGATTGCGCGCCATTTGCTTTGAGATGGTAAATAGCCATGTTTTGATTAGCTAAAACATCATATCGATTGACCAAACGATTGGGAGAAATCTTAATTCTTAAATAACGGAATTTACCGACCACGGAGTCTCTAACAAATGAAATAGAAGGTCTAGCGATTGATTTTAAAGGAGCTTTAGCGGTATAAGTGATGCCAGAATTGTATTTACTAAACAAGTCATCTGTGAAGTCTTTAGGATTTTCTTTAGGATTGTTGCCTAAATACTTTTTGGTCCAATCATCTAAATTAGTATCATAAGTCAACCATCTAGCCTGATTCTTATCTGCATCAAAAACATAAAGCAAACTATTGGGTTTATTATGTTTTGTTGTATAGTCTGAAGAAAGATGCGCCACTACTAAAAAAACAATGGCCACTAGAAAGAATAATCCTGCCCATTGCTTTTTATTGGGAAAAGAACCAAAAACGGGAAATAAAAGCGCAAATACTAAAACTAATAAAGCACTGCTTCCAGCTAACATTTTTAGTCCTAATCCAACAGGGAATTGTATTACAAAAGGAATAAAAATAAAAATCGCCGGTGTAAGGAATATTAAATTTAAGAATAGACTTGCTTTTTGCGTTAGAACAAAATAGGCGAGCATCAATAGACAAAAACAAACTGGAATGATAAAAAATCCTGCTCCTGGCAAGTAAAATGCAATTCCAAAATTAATCAATAGCCAAACCAATAGTGGTGCAATTGTTTGATTTAAATTTGAAGTTGCCGTATTCGAATTGGAATAAAAAAGAAAACCAAACGCGAGAGCCAAGAAAGAAAATGCAGCAATGTAATAATGACCGTTGTAAGTAAATCCTTGGAGAATGTCATTGTAAGTTGGGTAAATTGTCAAAAGGATTTTCCATCCAAAATAACCACAAAGCCCCGTGGCAATTAGCGTTCCAAGGAGATTTAAAAAGCCATTAAGAATATGTTTTCCAATTAAGATCTTCTTTCCTAGTCCAATAAAAACAAGAAAAACAAAGAAGATTGACGCCGCAATCACCATGTTTAATACCCATGAAAAAGGATAAGTTACAAAATAGAAGGGAATATTAAAGTAAACGAAATCTTCCGCTGAGTTCAAGTCCTTCAAATCGGCATTTGCATAGTAATGTAACAAAGGCATCATGTAAGAACCCTGGTGTTCAATAGTTTTGGGAGATATATTCGAATAGGAATCTTGTTGTGTATGATAGTTAAAGTGGTTGTCAATAAAGGCAAAATTATAACCTTGAATATTTCCTTTCTCTCTAAAAACAGTCAAGTCTGTATCATTTGGGAGCATTTTATAGATGCTGTACATTAGCGAATTGGATACAGGATATTTAGGATTAGCGTCTGAAAAACCCTTTACTAAAGCGGCGTTGCCTTGATTCACTTCCATCAACATATAACTTGGACCTGAAGTACCACGGGCTTCAAAGTTTATTGCCAATCCTACTTCTTTCGCCCATTTGTGTTGGGTAACAAAAAGCGCAGCACCATTCAAGCCTAATTCCTCAGCATCAGAAAACAAAATAATAATGTCGTTATTTCGAGATTTATTTTCATGCAAAAAAGCCCTTAGCCCTTCGAGTATGGTGGCTAGCCCAGACGCATCATCGCTGGCTCCTTTTGAAAATGAATGTGGCGCACTGTCATAATGAGAAAGCAACAGCAGTGCTTTCGATGGATCGTTGCCGTTTATTCGAGCAATGATGTTTCTTGACTTTACTAAATTGCCCCATTCAGTGAGCGTTGTTCCCTCCTGAATTTGAGGTTGTAGCCCCAGTTTTTCTAATTCTTGTACAAGATAATTGGCCACGTCGGTGTGGTTTTTTGAACCGACATAATGGGGTTTTTTGGAAATATACTTGATATGCTCTAAGGCTTTATTCGTCGAAAATTCAGACAAACCTGTTGAATTCGATACCCATGCTGGCATCATCGAATAATATAGAATCCCTATTACAACTGCAATAAAAGCCGCAGCTAGAATAGAATTGTTGTTTTTTTTCATAGCAATAGCATCATTATGTGTTAAAGTCTCTTTTTACCAAAATAAACTGCTGTTTATCGGAGTTCAAATAGCCTTGGTTGTACACAAAGTGGTAGGTTTTTCCGGTTTTGGTTTGAAGTTGATTGGTGTAAAATTCAAAATCAAATCCTTTATCTAGTAGTTTGGTTCTTGTTGTTTTTGTTTTTTTATCGGTATTTAATTCTGAGAGAATCCGGTAATTCTTGCGCAACTTGTTATTGATATTACGCATATAATTGTTGGTGTCTTTGTTGATTTTGTTGTTGTAGCTATTTCGACAGCAGTCGCAGCAAAATTTTTTGTCTTCACGGCCTGCAATGACATCGCCGCATTCTAAACAGTTTTTCATGGCTTATAAATTTAAATTAGTATATGGATTTGAAAATATCTTTCTGCTTCAATTTTAAATTATAAAGTGCACAAATTCCTAAAGTAAATAATTTGGAGAAATATGTGCGATTTATCCTTAAAATCAATCAAATATAATAATTAAAATTCATTTGCAAACGGTTACAAATAGTTACAACCGAAATTAAACGTTTAAAAACCGATAAATTGTACACCGGCTTTTCAACTTTGTGGAGTCAAGTTATAGAAACATTGACGCCAATTTAATAACAGTAAAACTAAAAATTTAAACGCCATGAGTACATTAAGAAACCACGTTCAATTGATTGGACACGTTGGACAAGATCCCGAGATTAAGTCTTTTGAAGGAAACAAGAAACTTGCGAATCTTTCTATCGCCACAAAAGAAAACTACAAAAATGAAAAAGGAGAAAGAGTAGAAGAAACCCAATGGCATCGAATTACAGCTTGGGGAAAGACAGCGGAAATCATCGAGAAATATGTCGCTAAGGGTAAAGAAATTGCGGTAGAAGGGAAGCTAAGACACCGTTCGTACGATGATAAGAACGGGGACAAGAAGTATGTCACCGAGATTGTAGTTTCTGAATTACTATTATTAGGTAAGTAGATTCAATTTTTCAATCGTCGCAATTGCATATATCAAAATTGCGGCGATTGATTTGTTTCGTCTTTTTAACAACATTCGTAAAAAGTTGTCAACACGAAAACGTTTTCGATAAGAATTATTCACGCATAGTGCATTTTTATTATGTTAAATATAATATCTTTATGAAAGCAATTCGTTAATACACAACGACTTTATGAAAAAAGTAATCCCTTGCATTATTGTTTTGTCTCTAATCTTTATTTCAAGTAAAAGTTTTTCTCAAGTTGGAATAAATACCACCAATCCATTAAGTACTTTAGATATCAATGGTAATGTATCTGTCAAGACCTTTATTATGATTGGTAGCGCAACTCCGACAACAATTAGTGATGGATTTTATTTGTCTCTAAATCCGCAGGCAACAAATCAAGAATTTATATTGCCAAGTCCAATTTCTTTTCCAGGTAGAATGTACATACTTCGAAATATTAGCGATACCAACACTGCAAAATTGACAACACCTGCGGGACTGTTATTTGGAAAAGGAAAAACAACCGGGGGCGCTACTTCCATCTATATGTATGATGATAACAATAGAACGATTACCGTAATTAGCGATGGTCTAAATTGGACCTACATTTATTGATGTCATTTTACCAATAAAGGCAAAACTTCTGAGATGTTTTCTAAAGTTCTAAAATTGGGATGTTCTACTTTGTGACTAATTTTTTCGTGTTCCCAAGTCGTGTGAAAAGGAATATGAACCGCATGTCCACCAATCGCTAAAACAGGCAGCACATCCGATTTTAAAGAATTTCCAATCATAAAAAATTCGCTTGGTTCAATCTCCAAACGCTTCAGCAGTTTTTGATAGTTGACCTCTTGCTTATCCGCCATTACTTCTATATGATGGAAATACGGGCCTAGTCCCGAATCATGTAACTTGCGTTGCTGGTCTTTCAAATCTCCTTTGGTTGCGACCACCAATTTGTATTTCCCTTGTAGTGCTTTCAGCGTATCTTCAACGCCATCTAGTAATTCGATAGGCTTTTGCAACAATTCTTTTCCCAAAACAATAATTTTTTCAATCACCTCCAATGAAATCGTATTATTCGAGATTCGCATCGCCGCTTCAATCATCGAGAGGATGTATCCTTTGATACCATATCCATACAAATCAAGATTCTCAATTTCTGTTTTGAATAGTTCTTGGGACAAACCTTGACTTGACAAATAATCACTCATCAACGCACAAAATTTCTCTTCTGTTTCTTGAAAATAGGGTTCATTGACAAACAAAGTGTCATCAGCGTCGAAGGCAATTACTTTAAAATTCATTTTGCTGTGTTTTTCTTCCAATCTCAATACTAATTTATGGTCTCTCCATTCTCAACTTCCGCGTCCGGATTCACAAAAACCAACTTTCCTGCTGCATTATTCGTCATCAAAATCATCCCTTGACTTTCAACGCCACGTAAATTTCTAGGCGCTAAGTTTACTAAAACCGTAACTTTTTTCCCAACAACTTCTTCAGGAGAAAAACTTTCTGCAATGCCAGACACAATGGTCCGAACATCTATTCCAGTATCGACTTTCAACACCAAAAGTTTGTTGGCTTTCGGCATTTTTTCTGCTTCTAGAATAGTCCCAACACGCAAATCCATTTTAGAGAAATCTTCAAATTGAATTAGTTCTTTCTGCGCTGTCAATGTTTTATTTTCCATACTATTCGCTGTTTTTGTAGCTTCCAATTTGTCAATTTGTTTCTGAATTTGTTCGTCTTCAATCTGCGAAAACAATATTTCTGCTGCACCAATTTTGTGTCCAACAGCAATCAATTCTGTTTCCTCTGAAACATCATTCCAGCTTTTCCCATGATGGGTTTGGTTGAGAATGACATCTAATTTTCCCGCAGTAAAAGGCAAAAACGGCTCACTTAAAACGCGTAAGGCGGAAGCTATTTGCAACGCCACATACATCTGTGTTTGTACTCTATCTGGATCTGTCTTCACCATTTTCCATGGTTCTTCATCGGCCAAATATTTATTTCCCAAACGCGCCACATTCATCAATTCGCCCAAAGCTTCTCTAAATCGATACCGCTCAATCGAACTGGATATCACTGCAGGATAAGCTTGTAATTCTTTCAAAGTTTGTGTGTCGACCTCCGAAAAAACATTCGGTTGCGGCACAATTCCATCATAATATTTATGTGTCAAAACCACCACTCGATTAATAAAATTCCCAAAAATAGCCGCTAACTCATTATTGTTTCTCGCTTGAAAATCCTTCCACGTAAAATCGTTGTCCTTGGTTTCAGGGGCATTCGATGTCAATGCGTAGCGCAATACATCTTGCTGTCCTGGAAAATCTTCCAAATATTCATGCAACCAAACCGCCCAATTTTTCGAAGTCGATAGTTTATTGCCTTCCAAATTCAAAAATTCATTCGCCGGTACATTGTCTGGCAAAATATAACTGCCTTCCGCTTTCAACATGGCAGGAAAAATAACACAGTGAAACACAATATTGTCTTTTCCTATAAAATGCACGAGCTTTGTATCTTCACTTTTCCAATACGGCTCCCAATCTTTTCCTTCGCGCTCCGCCCATTCTTTGGTTGAAGATATATAGCCAATCGGCGCATCAAACCACACATATAATTTTTTCCCTACAGCACCTTCTACTGGCACATCAATTCCCCAATCTAAATCGCGGGTAACTGCTCGAGGTTTCAATCCGTCGTCTAGCCAAGATTTTACCTGACCTAAAACATTCGTTTTCCAGTCTTTGGCATGATCCACCAAAATCCATTGTCTTAAGAACGCATCGTATTGATCTAAAGGCAAAAACCAATGTTTCGTAGCTTTCAAAATGGGCGTTGTTCCTGTAATAGTCGATTTCGGATTGATCAAGTCGGTTGCGTTCCAAGTCGATCCGCATTTCTCACACTGATCGCCGTAGGCTTCTTCATTCCCACATTTCGGGCAAGTTCCAATTACAAATCGATCGGCTAAAAACTGATCCGCTTTTTCATCGTACAATTGCTCTGTGACTTCTTCAATAAATTTTCCGTCGTCGTATAGTTTTTTAAAAAACGCCGACGCAGTTTCGTGGTGAATTTTCGAAGAAGTTCTCGAATAATTGTCAAACGAAATCCCAAAATCTACAAACGATTTTCTAATGATAGCATCGTATTTATCAATGACTTGCTGTGGTGTAATTCCTTCTTTCTTGGCTTTCATCGAAATCGCAACGCCGTGTTCGTCACTTCCGCAAATAAAGGCCACGTCTTTTCCTTGCAAACGCAAGTAACGCGAATAAATATCGGATGGCACGTAAACCCCTGCCAAATGTCCAATATGAATCGGTCCGTTGGTATAAGGCAAAGCTGCTGTAATGGTATATCGTTTTGGATTTTGTAACATATGTAAATCAAATTGACTGCAAAAATAAGCAATACATTCGAGAGTTTTATGGATTTTATTCGGAGCTGTTTCCTGCTGTCCACTCTATCTTTTGCTGCTTAAAGGAAGCAGCAAAAGGATGCCGCTCCCATCAGGGCTAGGGCAATCCGTTTCAAATTAATAATCGTCAATTGTCAATTATCAATTATCAATTATTTTATATTTGTTTCAACATTTTATCTATGAAAAATTCAATCACTTTTTACTTGGCATTAGTATTTGGACTTTTCCTTTTTCAAACCTCAATAGCACAACGCAAAATGATCACACCCGAATTTTTACAAAAAGGCGATACTATCGGAATTCTTGCCACCGCCAGAAAAGCAGATCTAGCTTCTTTGCAACCAGCAATCAAATTGCTCGAAAGTTGGGGATTGCACGTGGTGATTGGAAAAACCATCGGCAAAGAAGAAAATCAACTCGCCGGTCCGGATTGGTTGCGCGCTACCGATTTTCAGGAAATGCTAGACAATCCCAAAATCAAGGCGATTTGGGCGGCTAAAGGCGGTTACGGAACCGTGCGAATTATTGATCGCATCGATTTTACGAACTTCAAGAAAAAACCAAAATGGGTTTGCGGTTTTAGCGACATGACCGTGTTGCACAGCCACATCAATAATATGGGAATCGAAACCATACATTCCTTTATGGCGCTGAATGCCGGAACTGCCAATCCAGAAGTGTTGGCATCTTTCCGAAAAGCCTTGTTTGGAGAAAAATTATCTTATACGATTCCATCCCACGAATATAACGTCAATGGTACTGCAAAAGGCGAAATCGTCGGTGGCAACTTATCGGTTTTGTACAGTATTATGGGTTCTAAATCTGAAGTCGATTATAAAGGAAAAATTCTTTTTATTGAAGACCTCGATGAATACTTATACCATATCGATCGCATGATGATGAATCTCAAACGCAATGGTTACTTCGATGGGGTAAAAGCCGTCATTGTTGGTGGGATGAGTAGTATGAACGACAATGAAATCCCTTGGGGAAAAGATGCGCTACAAATCATACAAGATGTGCTGAAAGATTATAAATTCCCAATCATTTATAATTTTCCAGCCGGCCATATCAAAGACAATCGCACCTTAATATTGGGGAAAGTCGTTTCGATTGATGTTAATAAAAATGGAAGTGTTGTCAAGTTCGAATAATCTACAAATCTTGTATTCCTAAAATCTTATAATCTAAAAAATGGCGGAACACAACGAACTTGGTAAACAAGGCGAGGAACTAGCGGTAGATTTTCTTCAAAAAAACGGTTACGAAATTCTAGAAACCAATTGGACATTTCAAAAAGCAGAAATTGATGTCATTGCGCAGAAAGAAGAGGTACTCGCCATTGTTGAGGTAAAAACCCGTTCAAATATTGATTTTGGATTGCCTCAAGATTTCGTAAAGCCCAAAAAAATACAATTATTGGTAAAAGCAGTCAACGAGTATGTAACCCAAAATGATTTGGACGTCTCTGTGCGTTTTGATATCATAGCCATTCAGAAGAACGGTAACGAGTTCATTATCGAACATTTAGAAGATGCGTTTCTTCACTTCTAGAATTACACTTTAACAACTGTTCTAAAAAGAAGTAGATAATTTAATTATATTTGAATAAAAATTGCAAAAAAACAACATGAAAAAAATCATCTTAATCACCGTATTATTTGTCAATTTTGGGGCTTTTGCTCAAAAGAATGTTGCCCAAAAAGTGAATGAATTAGTAGCACAAAATACAACTTTTACGAAGTATAACGTATTAAATGAGAGCAATGAAATTCAGAATTCTAGAACTGATAAGGCAGTTACTCAAGGAACATTTGCAAAATTAAATCAGACAGCCATCGCTACTATTTTCGCAAATCAAGAGAACTTTATTGAGGTGGGAATTCCATATCAAGGAGCAATCATTTCGACTCAGTTATATAGAGTAGATTTGTTTGCAGAAGGATTTCATATCGATACTGATAAAGCAAAATCGATATCCTATGAAAAGGGCGTTTACTACAGAGGAATCGTAAAAGGAGATTCAAATTCACTCGTATCATTCAACTTTTTTAAAGGAGAATTTAATGCCGTTATTTCCAGCAGAACGCTACATAATTTGGTGGTAGCGAAATTAGACAAAACCAATAACACTTCAGATTATATTGTCTATTCAGACAAAAATCTTAAAGCAAAAAACGATCTTGATTGTAAGGTCAAGTCCATTCCGGAAACGACGCCAACAGATTACAGAAGTAACGCAACACCTTCTAGTGTAAAATGTGTGACCATGTATTTTGAAATGGATTTCGATTTGTATCAAGCTAACAACAGCAATACAACCACGACAACCAATTGGATGACTTCTGTCTTTAATAATGTACAAACGATTTATACCAATGACGGAATTACAACTTCTTTGAAGTCATTGTACATTTGGACTACACCCGATCCTTATGACGGGATTGGAGATTCATCGTCGGATTATTTATACAAATTCAATGAAGTGCGCCCCGTTTTTGACGGCGATTTAGGACAGTTAGTTGGACTTGATTCGGGCGGATTAGGTGGAGTTGCCGTCGGGATAGACGGAATTTGTGGTCAAAATAATTTTAGTTATTCCGATGTTAGCTTTAGTTTTGAAACTGTGCCTACTTTTTCATGGACCATCATGGTAATTACGCACGAATTTGGTCATTTATTAGGCTCGCCACACACGCATGGTTGTCATTGGAATGGCAACAATACCGCCATTGATGGTTGTGGACAATCGCAAGGATATACGGAGGGAGATTGCGCAGAAGGTCCAATTCCAGATGAGTCAGTACAGGGAACCATTATGAGTTATTGCCACTTAGTAGATGGGGTTGGTATTAATCTTGCCAATGGCTTCGGCCCACAACCGACGGCAAGGATATTAAGTATCGTAAATGCCGGAACTTGCTTAAGTACAGATTGTATTAATACTTGTATCAATACCGTGGCAAATATTAGTAATACCTCAACAACGCCTACTTCAGCGACAATTTCGTGGACGGATCTTGGTGGTGCTACTTCATGGCTTGTAGCCGTAACGCCATTTACAAGTTCGAACGATAATTGGATCTCTGTTAATACGAATAGCTACACAGCAACGAACTTATTGCCGAACACCTATTATGTAGCACGAGTTCGTCCTAACTGTAGTTTTGGACTAATTGCGCCAAATGAGCAAACGCTAATCGTAACGGGTACCAACTATTGTAGTGGATTGGAGATTTCAGATACTGGAGGACCTTCAGGTGATTATACCGACTATGAGACTTATGTAAGAACGATTATTCCAAATTTACCAAACAAAAAAATCGCACTGACTTTCACGGCTTTTGATTTAGAATTGGATTACGATTATTTATATGTGTATGATGGAAATTCAACCAGTGCTACCGATTTAAGCGGCGGTGGATTTACTGGAAGTAATATTCCAGGGCCATTTGTTTCTTCTGCTTTGGACGGTTCATTGACAATAAAGTTTTATTCTGATGGTGGAGTCGTAGCTCCTGGATATGTTGCCAATATTGTTTGCGAAAATAATTTAGGGAATGCTGCGTTTGAACCCAATATCGATTTTACTTATTCTCCAAATCCAACAAACGGAATGGTGAATATAACTTCCAAAACCAACATAGCAGAGGTCAATGTTTATAATGTGGAAGGACGTCTTTTATTTCAAAAGAAAACAAATGCTTTAGACGCCAAGGTCGATTTGAGTTCCTTTGCTAATGGGACTTATTTCTTCAAATTAAAATTCAACGACAGAGAAGTTAATTTCAAAATATTGAAGATGAACTAATTGTCGTCAATACATTAAAAAGCCACTCCTAAACCGAGTGGTTTTTTTATATTCGTAATTCAAAATTGTATTCATGAAAAAGTTGCTTTTATTACACGGAGCCCTTGGTTCTAAAGAAAATTTTATTGAATTGACTAAAGTACTTTCGGGTGATTATGATGTTTATTCCATAAATTTCAATGGGCATGGAAATCATCAAATCATTGAAAACGAATTTTCAATAAGCCACTTTGCGAATGAAGTACTTCAGTTCTTAGATCAGAAAAATATAGATTCGACAGCGATTTTCGGTTACAGCATGGGCGGTTATGTTGCTTTATACTTAGCCCAATACTTTCCAAATCGTGTTGAAAGTGTATTTACTTTAGCAACCAAATTTGAATGGACAAACGAAAGTGCGACGAAAGAAACAAAACTTTTGAATCCATCATTAATCAAGGAGAAAGTTCCGAAATATGCGACGACTTTAGAACAATTACACGGTGATTCATGGGAAAAATTGATGAACGCTACGGCAACGTTAATGCTGGGTTTGGGACATAATCCTGCTCTAAAAGAAAACGATTTCAGAAATATTACAATTCCCGTTTTGTTAGCAGTGGGTGATAAAGACGCAATGGTCTGCCTTGAAGAAACAATAGCAGTATATCGTCTAATACCTGCTGCACAATTACTAGTTATGCCGAATACAACGCATCCAATCGACCGTATTGACCTCGTTGCCCTTTCCGTTCAAATCAAAAGGTTTTTCACCTAGTTATTTTCCCATCAATTCAATTAGCTCTAAGGCACGTCGAATAGATTTTACGTTTTCAAAGGTCACCAAAAGGCGCAAACCGTTTGGGGTTTGTTTTTCTTTCATGCGACACAATTGCGATTGCTGTTGCACAAACTGTAATACTTTCTGAAATTGCGGCGAAGTATAATAGTCGCTTTGCTGATCAGATACAAAATAGCCAATCATTTTGCCTTGTTTCATTACCAGTTTTTCAATCCCGATTTGTGAGGCAATCCATTTGATTTTAATGCTGCTCAACAATGAAATCGCGGGTTTCGGCAATGCGCCAAATCGGTCAATTAGTTTGATTTCATAGGCTTTGAGTTCCTCGTCGGTTTTCACTAAACTCAACTCGTTATATAAATTCAGTCTTTCGGATATGTTGTTGATGTACTTGTCTGGGAACAATAATTCAAAGTCCGTGTCGATTTGCAAATCTTTTACGTATTCTTTTTCAGGTTGATCTTCCGAATCATACAAGTCTTTGAATTCATTTTCTTTCAATTCTTCAATCGCCTCGTTCATGATTTTTTGATAGGTTTCAAAGCCAATTTCATTAATAAAACCACTTTGCTCGCCACCCAATAAATCGCCTGCACCGCGAATTTCGAGATCTTTCATCGCAATGTTGAAACCGCTTCCGAGTTCACTATATTGTTCTAAAGCTTGAATTCTCTTTCTAGCATCTTCGGTCATCATCGAATACGGTGGACAAATAAAATAGCAAAACGCCTTCTTATTACTTCGCCCAACGCGACCGCGCATTTGATGCAAATCCGACAATCCGAAATTATTGGCGTTATTGATGAAAATCGTATTGGCATTCGGCACATCCAAACCACTTTCGATTATCGTTGTCGAAACCAAAACATCAAATTCGCCATTCATAAAAGCTAACATCAATTCCTCTAGTTTGCTGCCTTCCATTTGACCATGACCCACGCCAACACGGGCATCGGGAACCAACCGTTGAATCATTCCAGCGAATTCCTTGATGTTTTCAATTCGATTATTGATAAAGAACACTTGACCATTTCTTTGAATTTCATACGAAATAGCATCACGAATTAATTCTTCGCTAAAAGTAACGACTTGACTGTCAATCGGATAACGATTGGGCGGCGGCGTGGTAATGACAGACAAATCTCTAGCGGCCATCAACGAGAATTGCAACGTTCTCGGAATTGGAGTTGCGGTTAATGTCAGTGTATCAACATTGGCAGCAATAGTCTTCAGTTTGTCTTTTACGTTGACTCCAAATTTTTGTTCTTCATCTACAATTAATAAACCTAAATCTTTGAAGATCACATTTTTATTCACCAATTGATGCGTGCCGATAACAATATCTAGTTTTCCATCGGCCAAATCTTTGAGCGTTTCTGTCTTTTGTTTCGCGGTTCTAAAACGGTTGAGATAGCCCACAGAAACTGGCATTTCTTTCAATCGTTCGGTAAAAGTGCGATAATGTTGATAGGCGAGAATCGTAGTGGGTACAAGAACTGCCACCTGTTTGCCATTGTCGACCGCTTTGAATGCAGCGCGAATAGCAACTTCCGTTTTTCCAAATCCAACGTCGCCACAAACCAAACGATCCATTGGGCGATCACTTTCCATATCAGCTTTGACTTCGAGAGTTGACTTGGTTTGATCTGGCGTGTCTTCATAGATAAACGAACTTTCTAACTCCGCCTGTAAATAACTATCCGGCGCATAGCGAAAACCTTTTTCTAAGCGACGTTTCGCATACAATTGAATCAAATTGAACGCAATATGCTTGACGCGCGCTTTGGTTTTCTGTTTTAGAACTTTCCACGCATTCGATCCGAGCTTGTATATTTTCGGCGGCGCACCATCTTTGCCATTATATTTAGAAATTTTGTGCAAAGAATGAATGCTGACATATACAATATCATTGTCGGCATAGACCAATTTGATAGCCTCTTGCGTTTTTCCTTCCACTTGAATTTTTTGCAAGCCACCAAACTTTCCAATGCCGTGATCGATGTGCGTCACATAATCCCCGACAGTCAGCGTATTTAATTCTTTTAGTGTGATCGTTTGCTTCTTCGCATATCCGTTTTTGATATTGAACTTGTGGTAGCGTTCAAAAATCTGATGATCGGTATAGCAAGCTAGTTGATTTTCTTCGTCGATAAAACCTTGGTATAAAGGAAAGACAACGGTGTGATATTGCTTGCGTATGCTTTCATGGTTGGCTTCGTCAAGCGATTCAAAAATATCGTGAAAACGCTTTTCTTGTGCGTTGTTGGAGCAAAACAAATAGTTTTTGTAGCCATTAAAATGATGCTCATTGAGATTGTTCAGCAACAAATCAAATTGCTTGTTAAATGACGGTTGCGGTTGAATGTGAAATTCAAAAGTCTTAGTGATTGCAAAAGTTGGATTGCGGCTGAGTTCCACTACGGTAAAATCAAGTGATTTTCTCAGAAATTCCTTTTGCTGCAGGAAGATTTTGCTTGGCTCAACATGCTGGATCGTTGCGTTTAGATTGTTAAAAATATCTTCTGCTTTGAGAAATAGCTTGTCTAATACAGATAAAACTAAGGCGGTATTTTGAACAAATACAATCGTGTTTTTTGGAATATATTCGAGAAAACTCTCGCGATTTTCTTGGAAGAATTTGTTTTCTAGGTTAGGAATAATGGCAATCTTTTTTTGTTTTTCGATAGAGAGTTGTGTTTCTACGTCGAAACTTCGAATGCTATCGACTTCATTCCCAAAGAATTCAATCCGATACGGATGATCGTTTGAAAAAGAAAAAACATCAATGATTCCGCCACGCACAGAAAATTCTCCAGGTTCTGTAATAAAATCAACGCGTTTGAATTCGTATTCAAATAAGACTTCATTAATAAATTCGATCGAGATTTGATCACCTTCATTAATCTTCAAGGTGTTTTTATCGAGATCTTTTTTGGTCACTACTTTTTCAAAAAGTGCTTCAGGATACGTAACAATTACAGCGGGTTTTTTGCGCGAGTTGATTCGATTTAGCACTTCTGCGCGCAGTAAAACATTCGCATTGTCTGTGTCTTCAATTTGATACGGGCGTCTGTAAGAGCCAGGATAAAATAAGACATCTTCTTCGCCAATCATTTTTTCCAAATCGTTCAAATAATAGGCTGCCTCTTCTTTGTCATTCAATAAAACCAAAAAAGGATGTTCAGAATTTTTGAAAAGTGATTGCAACAAAAATGATAAGGAAGATCCAATCAAGCCATTGCATTGAATTTTCAACCCTTGTAATTTCAAACTTTCGGCGATTTGTTTGACTTTGGGCGATGAATCGTAAAGCTGCAAAAGAGAGAGGATACTCAAAGAATTTATGGTTTATTAGGTGTGTTTGGAATCGCTCTTGTGGGATCAAGCATTCGAATCATATCTGATTCTCCTTCTTCTTTTGGGATTTCGCTTTTTCTGATAATTTCATCAAATTGTCGATACAAAGAAGCATATTCTTTGTTGACCTCGTTAACCAAAAGGACTATTTTTTTGGCAGGAATAGCATCGAGATTAAGATATAAATTAATCGAATTTATTTTAGTTATTAAGGCTGCAATTCTGCTTTTCACTTCCGGTTTATTAAATGGTGCTGGAATTGTGCCATTCAAAGCCAAAATTTTTCTAGAGAGATCTTTAGATTTCTTTTGAAAAGCGCCAATGGTACTTTTTGGAATTTGTCTCAATTCAAAATTAAAATCTTCCAGTTCTTTCCAGTTTTGAGTAATCGATTGTGCATTTGAACTTAAGGTTGGAATTGTAAAATGCCATGCATTGCTAATTGTAGTAAAAACTAGCGCCCTGGCTTTGGCATCTTTTTGTTGTTCCAAAAGATGTTGCTCATCTTTATTCTGACAAGAGATCAGGCAAAAGAAGCAAATACAAAAAAGGAATAGATTTTTTTTCATACCATAAATTGAGCGCTGTGCGGCACAAAGGTAAAATGAAACTTAAGATGACCAATGCTATTGCTATTTTTATTTTGTTAAATGTAATTATCTCTAATCTCTCGAAGTTTCTTTTTTTGAAAATACTATCTTTACCGTTGCAAACAACTTTGAAAAATGAGCACAAAAATCTTGATTATTGGCGCCTGTGGACAAATCGGAACGGAACTAACCTTTAAGTTACGAGCCATTTATGGAACAGAAAATGTCATTGCTTCGGATATCCGAAAAATGAATAATGAAGTGGTAAACTCAGGGCCATTTGAGGTGGTAAATGCACTCGATTTTAATCAAATTGAGCATTTGGTAGAAGTTCATAATATTACAGACATTTATTTGATGGCGGCGTTATTGTCTGCAACCGCTGAAAAAAACCCTGCATTTGCGTGGGATTTGAATATGAATTCTTTATTTCACGTGCTTAATTTAGCCAAAGCAAAAAAAATACAAAAAATATTTTGGCCTTCTAGTATTGCTGTTTTTGGACCAACAACACCAAAAGAAAATACGCCACAGTACACAATCATGGAACCTTCTACAGTATATGGAATTAGCAAGCAAGCTGGTGAGAGATGGTGCGAATATTACAACCATATTTTTGGCGTAGATGTAAGAAGTATTCGTTACCCGGGATTGATTAGTTGGAGTACAGCTCCAGGTGGCGGCACTACAGATTACGCAGTCGATATTTTCCATAAAGCATTAAGTCAAGGAAAGTACGAGTGCTTTCTTTCTTCAGAAACGAGAATGCCAATGATGTATATGGACGATGCTATCGAAGCCACGATTCGTATTATGCAAGCCGAAAAAGACCAAATTAAGATCCGATCTTCCTATAATTTGGCAGCAATGAGTTTTACGCCCAATGAAATCGCCGCTGAGATAAGAAAGCACCTGCCAGAATTTTCAATAACCTTCAAACCGGATTTTCGCCAACAAATTGCCGACAGTTGGCCTGCAAGTATTGATGACAAAGAAGCGAGAAAAGACTGGGGCTGGCAACATCAATTTGATATAACAAATATGACTACTGCTATGCTTGAAAACCTAAAGAATAATCCAAGTTTTATTTAGATTTTAATTTTTCAATCAACGGATTTTCTAACGGTGATTTGATCTTAATCGCGTCGCTGGTCACGTCATTTGGAATTGTCATTGACAGCACATAATGCTGAATTTTCCATTCGTTACCAACTTTAATTAAAACGCCAGAACCTCTGCACACTTTCATCCAGGTATCTAATAGTTCGTCAAACCACGCCGTTTTCTTGTCTTTGCTTATATAAATATGACGTTCTAACGGCTTAAAATCCCATGCAGTTCCTTTGTCAAAATATGGTTTTGCAAAGGCTTGAAATTCTGATTTGTTCCAGTGCTCTGTAGCATCAGTTCCGATATAAAAGGAATCCTCTGTCATGGCTCCAAAGTAATTTGTGGCGTCTGCTTTAGCCGCAGCTTTATGCCAATTGTCTAACAGCAGCGTGATTTTCTCTTCATCTGAAACCGCACGAATTGGTTTTGAACTAAAGGAAACGCATAAAAAGAAAGCGACGGAAATAAAGAGAATATTTTTCATCATTACATTGTTTAAATAGAATTTTGTTTGCTAATACGTTTGTAAATGTAGTTAATAAACAAAATAATTTTACGCTTCATCAATTGATTCCGTACTTTTATATCTAAATTAATGGTTTGTCCCAACATGAAAAAAACACTATTATATTTCTTCTTAACAGTTTCTTTTTATTCATTTTCGATTAATGGCGAAAAGAAAATTCTATTGTGCTCGCGAGACCTGTTTTATATCGATGTGACACAAGAAAAGAATATTTCCGAAATTCCGATTGATAGTTTGGCAGTAGTAAATTTTTTTAGCCAATACCCAAAACTAAAAGGTTGCGAAGTACAAGTATTTGAAGTCTATCGAACAAATCACTATCAATCTGTTTGGTTTACCAATAAAAAAATCAACGAGTTGGGCATTACACTTCATCGAAATACGGAAAACTTATTTGAAGAAGGACTGCAAATAAAAATACCGTATAAAGAAAAATTGGATGTGTTTTTTAGCCAATTCGACAAAGGACTTTCTCCAGATATAGAAATTGAATTGCTTTTGACTTCAGTCTATTTCTATTATACACAACATGTTTTTCAAGGAATAGACGACAAAAGCACCGCCGATTTAGGATGGTTCATCCCAAGGAAAAAATTGTCATATGTTACTTATTTAGACACCTTAATTCGCGATCCAAAATTGTTGTCCTATGATGAGAGCAAGATGTTCAAACAATATTATCGTTTGAAAGACGCTTTGAAAAAATACCGACTAATTGAAGCAAAAGGCAAATGGCAGCCTATTGTGATGACCAATTCAAATCCAATCGTTGTGGGATCAAAATCATCAGTAGTTTATAAAGTTAGAGAGCGATTGCATTTTCTTGGCTATTTAAAAGCAAACAATAAGTCAATGAAGTATGATAAGGAACTGGCGCAAGCAGTGTGGAAATACAAAAAAACACGGGCATTACCGTTGATGATTTGATCACTCCTAGATTAGTTTCGTCTTTAAACGTACCAATGGCAGATCGAATTAAAAGTATCATATTTAATATGGAACGCTGCCGATGGATTTCGAGCGACTTCAATCAGGCAGAAGAGTTTATTTTTATCAACATCCCGGCGTATGAAATGAATTATGTTAAAGAAGCAAAAACCCTATTGAACTCAAAAGTAGTCGTTGGTAAAGTAATGAATCAAACCGTGATTTTTAGTGGGATGCTAAAGTATGTAGTTTTTAGTCCCTATTGGAATGTCCCCAAAAGCATCATCGATAAAGAGATTACTCCCGCAATAAAGAAGAACAAGAATTATCTCGCCCAGCATAATATGGAGTGGAATGGTGGGAATATTCGCCAGAAACCTGGGCCAAAAAATTCATTGGGATTGGTAAAGTTCTTATTCCCAAATTCAAATTCGATTTATTTGCATGACACACCGTCAAAAAGCCTATTCAAAGAGGAGAAAAGAGCTTTTAGTCATGGTTGCATACGCCTGGAAAAACCAATAGAATTGGCCTATCTCTTAGTAAAAGATGACAAAAGCTGGACCATGGAAAAACTGAACAAGGCTTTTCATTCCAATAAAGAAATTTGGTATACTTTGAAGCAGGAAATACCCGTATATATAGGATATTTTACCGCATGGGTAAACGAATATGATGAGGTTCAATTCTACGATGATGTGTATGCCAGAGATGAGTGTTTAACAACATATCTTTTTGGCGAACAATAATCGCTGCCAGCTTGTAAAACAGTCAAACAAAAAAAGGCTTTGAATTGTACTTTACTTCGATTAATCCTTACATTTGGCAAAAAAATAACAGTATTTTGTTTTTAGAAAATAACCTTAAATTAAATGTTATGAAAGTAATTAAAATTATGTTTTTTAGTTTGTGTTTGGTGGCATTTACTTCAACTGTGCAAGCACAAAAATTTGGAGTACGAGCAGGACTAAATATTGCTAATGTGACTGGAGGTGACGGTCTAGATACAAAACCTTTGACCGGAATTTATGCAGGTGTTTTTAAAGAGATTACCATTGTACCACTTATCTTTTTTTTACAACCTGAATTACAATATTCAAGTCAAGGATTTAAAATCGAAGACACCAATTATTCCATCAACTATATCAATATCCCGGTAATGGCAAAAGTCTATGCTATGAAAATGTTTAGTCTAGAAGCTGGACCACAAGTAGGCTTTAAGATTAGTGATAATATAGATGTGCCCGAGGGCGGAAATGAGATTAAGACAGTTGACACAGCTTTTGCTGGAGGATTGGGCCTGAATTTCCCGTTTGGGCTCGGTATAAACGCACGATACGTTATGGGATTGAGCGAAATCAGTAAAGATGGCGGAAAAAATCAAGTGATACAATTGGGAGCGTCATTTAAGTTTTAATAAAAAAACATCATAATATAGAACTATCCTAGAGGAAACTTTAGGATAGTTTTTTATTTAGACTACCTTGTGCCGTTGTCGGTCAATTCGGGCAATCCATTGGTTTATGGAAATTGCCTTCGAAACGTTGATTGCTTCTTACTTAGAAGACAACATTGGTATTGTTACCGAATTCATTTCGGACGATTTAGCCCAACATTTGCGGCAAAATCTTGTCAAATTAGAAGATCAAAAATTGTTGCTTGCTGCCGGAACGGGTAACGAAACGAAATTCGTTCGAAATAAGAAAGTACGCAGCGACGTCATTTACTGGTTAGACAAGAGTCATAACAATGTATATGAAACAGCGTTCTTGATTCACATCGAAGCTTTCATACAATACTTAAATGAAAGTTGTTATGCAGGAATTACCAGCTATGAGTTTCACTATTCACTATATGAAAAAGGAAGTTTTTACCAAAAGCACGTCGATCAATTTCAAGATAACTCGAGCAGGGCATTCTCGATGATATGCTATTTAAATGAAAATTGGAAGGTCGAAGATGGTGGCGAGTTGCGCATACATCAATTTAATTCTAATCAACATATTTCACCGACTCAAGGTAAAACTGTTTTTTTTAAAAGCGATGAGCTTGAACACGAAGTGCTTATTACAAATAAAAGACGCATGAGCGTTACGGGATGGTTAAAACGAGAAGAACGTTTTTAAAACCTGTAACAATGAAGCCGAGACTAATACTAATGGTTTCAATCATTAAAAATCAGAAATTATGCAAGCTCATGAAATAGATTACCAAATTTTTGGTGAAGAAATGCAATACGTAGAAATAGAACTTGACCCGCAAGAAATTGTAGTTGCGGAAGCGGGAAGTTTTATGATGATGGATAACGGCATCAAAATGGAAACCATTTTCGGCGACGGATCAGATCAACAGCAAAGTGGCTTATTTGGCAAGTTGCTGTCGGCTGGAAAGCGCGTTTTGACAGGAGAAAGTTTGTTTATGACGGCTTATCTCAATCAAAACATGACCAAAAGTAAAGTGTCATTCGCAGCTCCTTATCCAGGAAAAATTATCGCGATTGATTTATCGCAATTTCAAGGGAAGTTCATTTGTCAGAAAGATTCGTTCTTGTGTGCCGCCAAAGGTGTTTCGGTTGGAATTGAATTTTCTAAAAAATTAGGCCGTGGACTCTTCGGAGGAGAAGGTTTTATTATGCAAAAGCTAGAAGGCGACGGAATGGCATTTGTGCATTCAGGCGGGACTTTGGCAAAAAAAGAACTGGCACAAGGAGATATTCTTAAGGTAGACACCGGTTGCATCGTTGGCTTTACAAAAGAAGTTGATTATGATATTGAATTTGTCGGCGGTGTCAAAAACACTTTATTCGGCGGAGAAGGAATGTTCTACGCAACACTACGCGGACCAGGAACGGTCTACATTCAGTCGTTGCCGTTTAGCAGATTGGCAGATAGAATTATAGCATCTGCTCCAAAAAATGGAGGAAGTTCTCGAGAAGAAGGAAGTTTGTTAGGTGGAATCGGAAATCTATTGGATGGCGACAATAGATTTTAATAGATTTTTTTTAGAATAATTAATACAAAAAAGAAGACCTACTGTAAAGCAGGTCTTTTTATTGGCGACAACCTTATTTGCTGTAAGTACTTTCGTAATTAAGTAGTTTTGCAAAATAATCTTTCATGAAGGCGTGTTGCTCTTTGTAACTCATTTTTGTTGCTGATTTGGTTTCAATTTTTATAGCGTCAAAACGATGCTCAGCTCTTGCAAGATTATACAATTCCGTCTTCGCGTTTGACGGTCCAAAAAGCAACACTTCGTCATAATTTTTGATTATTTCGAGCAGTGATTTGTAAAACCGATGAAGGGTTTGTTGCTCTTTATTGTGTAGCGCACTTTCACTTTGTAGTAAAGGTTGTTGATTGACCAAAACATCATTGTCAGCAGCAATGGTGTTGACTTCAAAAGAATCCACATTATATTCCATCCAACAGGCAGTAGAATGATCCATCCAAATGCCCAATCTTTTTTTTACTTTCATGATCTGTTTTTATTATATTTATTTCATTATCTGAAGAAAAAACCTTGCGGGTCATTTCGCATATTAAAGTTACGAAAAAGAAGCTTTGATAAGCTGGTTTTAGCATCGTTTTATTTGTAATATTCCATAACACTTGTTTCAGATGAACAGCTAACACAAGACTGTTTTCGTGTTAAGCCAATATGTAGAAATCGTAAATCAAATAGTTATAAACAACTGACTGTTTAAACTTTTAATTAATTTTTTGCGATATGTTTAACGCGATTAACGAAAAACAATACATTTGACATAATCAAAACAACACGCATCATGAAAAAAGTTTTACTTTCTCTCAAGAAGTCACTGGCAATTATCTTGTTTTTGGTCTTAGGTCAAAATGTGTTTTCGCAAATTATTATCACACAGTACTAAAGGAACCGGAACAAACAAGTGGATTGAGTTGACAAATACCAGCAACACAGCGATTAATACCGCTTCCCCACAACTCAAACTCGGACTTTGGGCAGTAACAGGTTCAACGGGAAATATTGCGTTAACAGGTGCGCCAACAAATACGGTTAATTTAACCGTAACAATTCCAGCGTACGGGACTGTGCTTATTGGCAATACGGGAAACAGCACAGAAATCCCTTATTTGACTGCCGCAAGCGCTGCGATGACAAGTAATAGCGTCATCAATTATAATGGTAATGATGGAGTAGCTTTATTAGACGTAAACAACAACATCATTGATGCATTTGGAACAGGAATCAATGCTACTGATGTAAGTTACGTTAGAAGTACTTCGGTGACTTCAGCTTCTGCAACTTATGTGTCTTCACAATGGACAAGCGCCACAATTGCGACAGTACAAAATGCTGCTCAAACCGACCCTAACCGTTTGAATTATCAATTGTCGACCGCTTTGCTCAACCAGTCAACCTACAGGATTAGCTTTAACAATATTTCTAGTACTACTTCCAACGGAAGTTTTACAGCAACCGCCGCCAATGAATACCTAGTTGTTTTCAGTACATCGGCTACTTTGAGTAGCTTGCCAATCAATGGAACTGCCTATAATGCAGGAAATATAATTGGTAATGGAACGGTTAATTATCGGGGAAGTGCCACAACTTTCAGTTTAAGTGGATTAAACGCCGGCACTACCTATTATGTTTTTGTTTTTGGTGTAAATTCAACAGGATGCACAGGAGGTCCAGTTTACAGAACAACCGCGCCACTTTCAGGATCATTCGTGACTTTAGCAACACCTTGTTTAAGTCCATCCTCTCAGCCAACCGCTCTTGTTATTAACGCGCCTACAAGCTCGATAATTTCGGGTTCATTTACCGCAACAACTGCTAATGAGTATTTGGTAGTTTACAGCACTTCATCAACACTTTCCTCATTGCCAGTTAATGGAACCGTTTATAATGCAGGAAGCACTTTTGGAAATGCGATTGTTGCCAGTCGAGGAACTGCACTAACGTTTAATGCGATTGGCTTAACGCCGTTGACGACTTACTACATAAGTGTTTTTGCCTTAAACAGTTTCAATTGTAGCGCAGGTCCAATCTATAGAACCGCAGCTCCTTTGACCGGATCTGCTACTACAATCGCAGCTCCTTTGAATTACTATTTCGGAAACTTTCACTCTCATAGTGAATTTAGTGACGGAACAGGTTCGCCATCGGGAGATTTCACTTTTGCAGACGGCGCTAATTGTATGGATTTCCTAGGAATTAGCGATCACAATCACGTAGGTGCTGGGATGTCTCTCAGTAATTGGAATGCACTAAAAACACAAACCGCAACAGCAAGCACATCAACATTTCTAGCGATGTATGGGATGGAATGGGGCGTTATTTCAGGCGGAGGTCACGTAGTGGTTTACGGTGTCGATAGTCTTCTAGGATGGGATGCTGGAAATTACCAGACCTACGTTCCGCAGTCTGTTTACACTGGCAGTACTGGATTGTTTAGCACGATTAATGCATTTGGGAATAATGCTTTTGCCACGTTAGCACATCCAAACAATGCGGATTATAACGGAATTCAAAGCACATACAATACAGCAGCAGATGACGCAATTGTGGGATCAGCGGTAGAAAATGGTCCTTCAACATCAACGAACACCTCCTATACAGACCCGCCAGCAGCAATGTCTTATTTAAGCTACTATAGAAATATGCTGGCGCGTGGTTATCATTTAGGACCAACAATCGACCATGACAATCACAATATTACTCATGGTCGAACAGCAACTACTAGAACAGTAATCATGTCTCCAACATTAACGCAAGCAGATATTTTAAGTTCGATGCGTTTGATGCGATTCTATGCTAGCCAAGATTGTGCAGCATATGTTACGTTCAAAATTGGTAATGCTCAAATGGGAAGTATAATAACAAAAGCAGGAACACCTACAATAACTGTAACGTCGTCAACTTCAAACCCAGTAACGTCATTGAAAATATATTCTGGCGTTCCAGGAAGTGGTAGTAACGCCACAATATTGACAAGCACAACTACTGGTTCGATTACATTTAATCATGCAGCATTAACCAACCTATCAACACGCTATTACTACATCGACATTACACAGTCGAACGGCAAGCGAATTATTACTTCTCCGATTTGGTATACTAGAAATGATGCAGCGCAGCGAAATTCAAATACTGCAATCGCAGAGTTCTTCGCTATTGCGGAAACTAAGAAAGTCGTTCTGAAATGGGTGACAACGAATGAAAGAGAGAATCAAATTTTCACCATTGAAAAATCTAATGATGATGTAAATTTTGTTATGATGGAAACACAAGCAGGAAAAGGAATCTCTAAGTTTCCAAACACCTATACCTTGACAGATGATTCATCACAAAACGATGGCATTACCTATTACCGACTAACGCAATATAATGTTTTTGGGGAAATAGTTTTTACCGAAACTAAAAAAGTAAATCGTGTCATTGAACCTCAATTTGAAGTTTCAGTTGTGCCAAATCCAGTTAATGAACAGACAATAGTTAGTATAGATAACACCTTGGGAGAGGAAATTCAAATCGGAATCTATGATTTGACTGGTAAATTAGTTTACGAACAAAAATTAATTTCCGATTTTGGCAATCAAGAAATCAGTTTGCCTTTCGGACTATTAAATTCTGGAATCTATGTCCTTTCGGTACGGTCAGGGAATCATGTTGTAAACACGAAGATTAGTAAATTATAAGCTAAGATTAAATACCAAGTAAAAAAAGAGCTTCTGATTTTGAAGCTCTTTTTTTTAATAAATAATTACCAAGTCACACTTAATTTCTTTGTGGTAAAATAATTAGCGGGCCCATTGGTGCCTCCTTGATTGTTACCTGTTTTCAATCGGTAGTTCGGCTGATTTCCCCAATAAGCAGGAGTATCTTCAATAAGCATGTCCTCTCCAGTGTCATTACTTACGAAAGGAGCAATCATATTTTGCCAAGCTTGGATACGTGGAATGCTCTTAGTCGAATGAAACAAGTTATTTGTAGTAGAGGTAAGTTGAGTAATATAGCTTTTATACAAGTTTTGGTATTGCGGTATTGCCAGAATCTTAGTAATCAAAGGTCTTTGGGTCATATTGCCCCAAGTAAGCAAATTTTGTGTTCCAGAGTTGGGAATTATTTGCGATGTGCCTAAAGTATTGTCGTAATCATATGGAATAAAGTACGCTTTTCCATTTGGCGAAAAATAAAAATAGAAGTTATTACCATTGACCCAATAATCATCCCACATTCCAACAACAACATTGACAGCATAAGTTTTTAGAAAGAGTGGAATATCCATTCTTCCTTCAATCCAAGTTTGAAATTCAGTTCCCGTTTTAGTATTAAGATCTGAAATAAACTGCAATAATTCTGCTTTCGCAGCAGGTAGCTCGTTCTTTCTTGTCTTTAAATCATAGGCGTAATAAACAGATAGCGCTGGATTGATATCTACATTTTCAACACCGATACTCTGTGTAGAAACAAAATTGGCATTATTAGAATTGCTATAACCGCCTTTCCAAAGAAAACCGACCCCTGAACCCCATTTGGATTGGTTTTTTTCAATAAAGTCTTTGTCTATACTTTCTACCATTTCATATACTCCGAAGTAGGCAGGTGAAGGATCGCCTTGAACTTTTATATTGACACGACAATAGGATGCGCGAGGTGCATTCCAACAACCAAATCGTCTAAACAAATCGTAACAATAAATTTCACGTACGTAAGCGGCGTCATCTTTAAACCATTTGATGTTAAGTTTTTCAAGGCCTGCAAACCGCTGATCGTCTCTGAATTTTGAAAAATCTAATGCAAATGACTGTGATGCCAATCAGGGTTAGTAACAGAATGTAATTCTCCGAAACTACCTTCTGGTCTGCGTCTGCTTGTGTTGCCTCTCAAGCGCACGCCAATACTATCTAGCGTTACTGATCCTGATCTGTTGAGGTAAGAAAATTTAGAAACTACTTTTTCATCGTTCGCCGGATTGAGATCAAAGTTCTGAAGAATTGTATTCCAATCCGATAGGGAAAATTCCAAATTGATAGTTGGAACTTCATTCAAATTAAAAACATCTAATTTGTTTAAAGGAATACCCGGACGATCAACAACCGCATTTTCTTGGGTAGGATTGTCAATTTGACTGCAATTGAAAAATATAAACAGAGGAAGTAAAAGAAAGATACGTTTCATAGGTCTTATTTCCTCAAAGATAGTATTTAAATTTTGATGAAGATGCCATAAAAACTTGGTATGGTCTTCTATTGATTGCCACTGCTAATCTGCTCAAGTTGTGGTTGTTGAAAAAGAATTATTTTCAGCCTTAATTTTAACCCTAAATTGGGGTCTTGCTTTGACAGTGTTTTTAATAAATAAAACACGTTTTCTTTAAGGATATTCCGCATATAAAACTTGTATATTACGAAATTGTTATTATTTTTATTAATTATTTGTACTTTAAAAATTAATCACTACATGAAATACCCTGCAATTCAAAATTACATCAATGGGAAGTTTGTTCCGAGTTCAACAACAAAAACAATGAACGTGGTTTCGCCACTCGACGGAAATCTACTCTCAACCGTTCCAATGTCCTCCAATCAAGATTTAGATAATGCAGTCAAAGCAGCGCAAGCCGCCTTTCCAGCGTGGAGCAAAACACCGATCAAAGAACGCGTTCAAGTTTTCTTTCGATACAAAACACTATTAGAAAAACACCTTAAAGAACTCGCTGAATTATGCAGTGAAGAAAACGGAAAAACCTACGGAGAATCGGTAGCAGAAATTGAAAAATGTATCGAATTGACAGAATTCGCAACTTCCTTACCACAACTCATTACCGGCGAATTGCTAGAAGTGAGTAAAGGCGTAGAATGCAGAACAGAACACGTCGCTCTTGGCGTTGTTGCCTCTATTGTTCCTTTTAATTTCCCATCCATGGTACCCAATTGGACGATTCCAAATGCGATTGCGCTAGGAAATTGCATGATCATTAAACCGTCGGAAAAAGTGCCTTTAAGTTGCGGCAGATTGGCGGAACTACTCAAAGAAGCAGGTTTGCCAGATGGCGTTTTCAACGTAGTTCACGGCGATGTTGAAATCGTAAACGCAATTTGTGATCATCCCAACATCGAAGCGGTTTCCTTTGTCGGATCGACCAAAGTGGCAAAGATTGTTTACCAACGTGCCACCCAAAACCTAAAAAGATGTTTGTCATTAGGCGGTGCCAAAAACCACTTGATGGTATTGCCTGACGCGATTCCAGAAATGACAGCACAAAACGTCGCTGCCTCTATGTCTGGATGTGCTGGACAACGTTGTATGGCTGCGTCTGCCATGATTGGAGTAGGAAATGTAGACGCGATTGTCGCTAAAATTTGCGATGAAGCACGCAAGATTATTCCTGGAGTCAATTTGGGTGCAGTCATCAACAAAGAATCACAAGAAAGAATCGAAAATTATATTACCCAAGCAGAAAAAGACGGCGCAAAAATTCTTGTCGATGGTCGAAACACCAAAGTAGCCGGGAAAGAAAACGGGACTTATGTTGGTCCAACAGTTATAGATTTCGTAACACCTCAAATGAGCGTGGCGACCGAAGAAATTTTCGGTCCAGTCATGTCTATCATGAGAACCAACACCGTCGATGAAGCTCTGGCAATCGAAAATGCCAATCCATACGGAAATGCAGCGAGCGTTTTCACCCAAAATGGCGGTATGGCGCGCTACATCATCGATAAAGCAAGCGCCGGAATGATCGGCGTCAATGTTGGAGTTCCCGTTCCACGTGAGCCATTTAGTTTTGGCGGTTGGAACGAAAGTAAATTTGGCGTGGGCGACATCACCGGAAAAAGCTCCATCGAGTTTTGGACGAAATTGAAAAAGTCTACGATAAAATGGAACGCAGAAGCCGGTGTCAACTGGATGAGCTAGAAAGGAATTAATTTTTTTCAGGAGCTAATCCCGCTTTACGCTGCAATCTTTTCCGCCGAAAAACGGCAAAAAAGGATTTTCACTGCAATCGGGGCTAGGGCATTTGACAATAATTGGAAAGCCCATTTAACATTCAAAATTCAACATTATCTAACGATCCGTTCGCTAAAGCTCGGGTCAAAATAATAAAAAGAATGATTACAAAAGAACAAACCTTAACCAAGGAACAAATCATCAGCGACAGCAAAGAGTTTAGTTTATTCTCTTGGTCGGCGCAAGCTAGCGTCAATCCAATTGCTATAGAACGAGCAGAAGGTGTTTACTTATACGATTACGATGGCAACAAAATCATCGATTTTTCTTCAGGCTTGATGTCTGTCAACATTGGTCACGGAGACCAACGCGTGACAGACGCAGTGGTAGAACAAATGCAAAAAGTGAGTTTTGTAACGCCGTCTTGCACCACAGAAGTGAGAGCAAAACTGTCACGTAAATTGGCAGAAATTTGCCCTGGTGATCTCAATAAAGCGTTTTATACTTTGTGTGGAACCTCGTCTATCGACAACGCCATCAAATTAGCGAGATTATACACCGGTAGACACAAAATCATCGGAAGATATCGCGCTTTCCATGGTGGTTCTATTGGCGGAATGACAGTCGGTGGCGACCCGAGAAAGTTAGCCAACGATTCCCAACAAATGCCCAATGCGGTGCATTTGGACGATCCGTATTATTTCTTTGGAATGAAAGATTTAGACGATGCGACAAAGTTGAGTCTAAGTCTAGAATACGTAGAAAGAGTCATTCACCTAGAAGGAAAAACCAATATTGCCGCGTTTATTTTTGAAGGCGAAAGTGGTTCTTCGGGTTGCTTGCATTACCCAAAAGGGTATTTAAAAGGCGTGAAAGCGCTGTGCGAAAAATACGGAATTTTGTTTGTTGCCGATGAGGTAATGAGCGGATTCGGAAGAACGGGTCAATGGTTCGGATTTCAAAATCACGACATTATTCCAGATATGGTTTGCATGGCGAAAGGGCTTACCGCTTCGTATTTACCATTAGGTTGTTTGATGGTTTCCGACAAAATTGCGGAGAAATACGAGAACACACCGATGATGATTGGATTAACATACAATGGTCATCCAGTCGCGCTGGCAGCTGCCTTGGCTGTGATTAATATTTACGAAAGCGACAATCTAATTGCCAATACACGCAAAATGGGTGCCTACTTAGAATCCCGAATTGAAGCGATGCGAAGTCAACATCCGAGCATGGGAGCATTCAGAAACACTGGACTCTTAGGCTGTTTAGATATTTTGAAAAGCAGAAAAACAGGGGAACTAATTGCGCCATACAACGCTGCTGGCGAAGACCTAAAAGTGACCAACCAAATTGCGGCTAAAGTTCGCGAACTCGGATTATACACTTTCGTACGCTGGGGATACATTTTCATCGCGCCACCATTATGCATTACGAAAGACCAAATAGATGAAGGATTAGTTATCATTAGCGAAGCTTTAAAAATTTCCGATGCAGCAATGGTTTAAATAAGTTTCTTTTTAAGTATCAACTAAAAATTTTAACCATTAAGGAATTAAGGTTCATAAAGCAAGCAACGCTTAATTTTTCTTAATCTCTTAATGGTTAAAAATAAATTTTTTTAATGTCCGAAAATCTAAATCATACAAACACTTCATTGTATAGCGAAGACTTGGCTCCAATAGCAGCCAATCAACGCACTTGGACCACTTGGAATTATGCTGCCTTATGGATCAGCATGAGTCTTTGCATTCCAACCTATATGCTGTCGAGCTCATTGATTGAAGGTGGAATGAATTGGTGGCAAGCCATTCTAACGATTTTCTTAGGCAATACGATTGTACTGATTCCAATGATTTTAAACGGACATGCTGGTGCGAAATACGGCATTCCGTTTCCTGTTTTTGCACGCGCCAGTTTCGGAACGATGGGCGCCAATATTCCAGCAATGCTGCGAGCTATTGTGGCTTGTGGTTGGTTTGGAATTCAAACCTGGATTGGCGGTTTTGCCCTCTATCAAATGATGCGTTTGTGGATTCCCAGCATCGAAACTTTGCCGCAGATATTTCCTGATTCTTTTGGTTTACAAACCGGCCCTGCGATTTGTTTTCTGGTGTTTTGGTTGTTGAATATGTACGTCGTTTATTTGGGCGTAGATAGCATCCGAAAATTATTGGTATTTAAAGCTATTTTTCTTCCATTAGCCGCATTGGCATTGTTGGTTTGGGCTTTGGTTGCGGCTCATGGCTTGGGACCAATTTTAGCAACGCCATCAAAATTTGCAACCACTACAGATTTCTTTCATTTCTTTTTCCCTGCTTTGACCGGAATGGTTGGTTTTTGGGCGACATTGTCCTTAAACATTCCAGATTTTACGCGTTATGCCACTTCTCAAAAAGCACAAATTAATGGACAAATGTATGGTTTGCCAACCTCGATGACGATGTTTGCTTTTGTAGGCGTAGTAGTGACTTCTGCCACCACGATTGTGTTCGGAACAACTATTTGGGATCCAGTAGAATTGGCTGGAAAATTCGATAGTAAACTATTGGTAAGTGTCGCAATGATTGCCGTGGCTATTTCAACGTTAGCGACGAATATTGCAGCAAATATTGTTAGTCCAGCGAACGATTTCGCGAATTTATCACCCTCAAAAATCGACTTCCGAAAAGGCGGTTACATCACAGGAGTAATTGGTGTTTTAATATTTCCTTGGAAGTTAATTGCTGATCCAACAGGTTATATTTTTACGTGGTTGGTTGGCTATTCTAGTTTGTTGGGTCCAGTAGGCGGCATCATGATTGTCGATTATTATTTCATTAGAAAGCAAACGTTGCTAGTTGATGATTTATACGATACAAAAGGAATTTACAGCTTTTCAAACGGATTCAACACCAAAGCAATTTGGGCGTTACTCCTCGGAATTGTTCCGAATGTTCCCGGATTCTTACTCACCATTAAAGTAGTAGACACTACTGTTTTTCCAGCATGGATTTCTAGTTTATACAGTTATGCGTGGTTTGTTGGTTTCGGCATTAGCGGATTTATTTATTGGATTTTAATGAAAGAAAAAGAAAATTATGTTGAATGTTACATGTTGAAGGCTAAATGAGAGCCCATTCAACATTCGACATTCAACATTCAAAATAGTAAAACATGAGTATTTTAATTAAAAACGGAAGAATCATAACAGCCACCGACGATTATATGGCTGATATTTTTATAGAAGGCGAAACCATTTCACAAATTGGTAAAAACCTAAAAGTCAATGCCGATCAAGAAATTGACGCGGCAGGAAAACTAGTCATGCCCGGCGGAATTGATCCACACGTGCATCTCGACATGCCCTTCATGGGAACTTACAGCAGTGACAATTACGAAACCGGAACGCGCGCCGCACTTTATGGCGGAACAACAACCGTAATCGATTTCATTCTGCAAACCCAAGGCAAAAGTCTCCAGTCTGCTTTACAAGAATGGAAAGGCAGAAGCGACAACAATGCTGTTGGAGATTATAGTTTCCATATGGCCGTCACCGATTTTAATGAAGACACCAAAAAAGAAATTCAGCATTTTATAGAAGTCGAAGGCATCACGTCTTTCAAAACCTTCATGGCGTATAAAGGCGCGTTGATGATAGACGACAGACAAATGGTGGGTTTGATGCAAGAAGTGAAAAAGCACGGTGGACTAATCAACGTGCATGCAACCAACGGCGACATGATTGATTTCTTAATCGCTAAACATAAATCGGAAGGAAAACTCTCGCCATTATATCATTATTTATCGCAACCCGAAGTAACTGAGGCGGAAGCGAGTAGTCGTTTTGCGGATTTGGCAGATTACACAGGATGCCCTGGATATATTGTTCATTTGACTTGTGAAGGCGCTTTGAATGCCGTTCGATTCGCAACAAGAAGAAACCAACATGTATTTGTAGAAACTTGTATTCAGTATCTCATTTTAGATGCAAGTTTATACGAGCAAAATTTTGAAGGAGCCAAATGGGTAATGTCGCCGCCACTGCGTGAAAAGAAAGATCAAGAAACGCTCTGGGCTGGACTCAATCAAGGTTTGGTGAATGTCGTGGCAACAGACCATTGTCCATTTATGTGGGAACAAAAACTCATGGGGAAAGACGACTTTTCAAAAATTCCAAATGGTCATCCAGCGATAGAAAACAGAATGGAATTGTTGTTTAGTGAAGGTGTCAATAAAGGTCGAATTACTTTAAACAAATACGTTGAAGTAGCCAGTACAAACGCCGCCAAAATATTTGGTATGTTCCCCAAAAAAGGAACGATTGCTATCGGAAGCGATGCCGACATTGTACTTTTTGACCCAAATGAAAAACATACGCTTTCCGCTAAAACCCATCACATGAACGTAGATTACAGCGGTTATGAAGGTTGGCAAGTGACCGGTAAAGTCAAAACTGTTTTGCTTCGAGGACAAGTAGTCATCGACAAAAATGAATGCAAAGTCTCGAAAGGTTACGGACAGTTTGTCAAACGAAATAAAGTAGACGGAAAAATATAAATTTCAATGTCAAAAAAAAATTTTAAAAATCTTAATGAACCTTAATTTCTTAATGGTTTAAAAAATATAAAGTATGGCGAGAATAGTAAAATCAGGGCTGATTCAATTGAGTTTAGCCAAAACAGAAGGCGAAGGCACCATTGCAGAAATCATGCAAGCCATGGAAGCAAAGCATATTCCTTATATTGAAGAAGCCGGAAAGCAAGGCGTTCAAATTCTCTGCTTTCAAGAGATTTTCAACACACCTTATTTCTGCCCAGGTCAAGATAGCGCTTGGTATGCCTCTGCCGAAAGCGTTCCTGGTCCAACGACTGAAAGAATGCAAGTCTATGCCAAAAAATATGACATGGTCATTATTGTTCCAGTTTACGAAAGAGATCAAGCGGGCGTTTTATACAATACTGCTGCGGTCATCGATGCAGATGGAACCTATTTAGGAAAATACCGCAAAAATCACATTCCACAAACTGGCGGATTTTGGGAGAAGTTTTTCTTCAAGCCAGGCAATTTAGGCTATCCCGTTTTTCAAACCAAATATGCCAAAGTCGGCGTGTACATTTGTTATGACCGACATTTTCCGGATGGCGCACGATGTCTCGGATTGAACGGGGCTGAAATTGTCTATAATCCATCAGCAACAACTGTTGGGCAATCGCAAAATCTTTGGAAACTTGAACAACCTGCGCACGCTGTTGCCAATGGTTATTTTATGGGCTGCATCAACCGTGTTGGCATCGAAAAACCATGGAATCTTGGACGTTTCTACGGGACATCTTATTTCGTAAATCCGTTGGGAGAAATCTTTGCCTGTGCATCGGAAGATAAAGATGAACTGCTTGTCGCCGAATTCGATTTAGATTTAATTGAACAAATTAGAAGCAAATGGCAATTTTATCGCGACCGAAGACCTGAGACGTACGGTGAAATTGTAGCGCCATAAGTCACATTAATCATCTGATTAGCTCTTTTAAAAATACACGCCAAATTATATTTTTTAAACCACATAGAAACATAGATTAATTTACGATGCTTACCTAAAAATATTTAGATGAAGTTACCTACGAAATTCTAGGAGCTTCCATTGAAGTTCATAAGATTATGGGAAGAGGATTGCTTGAGAGTGTTTATCATCAATGCTTGAAAGAAGAATTAACACATAGAAAAATAAATTTTTTATCAGAGATGAAAATACCAGTAATATATAAAAATAGGGAATTAGAAACGGATTTTAGATGCGATATGTTTGTTGAAAACTGTATCGTTTTGGAATTGAAAGCCGTTTTTGAAATACACCCTATGTTCGAAGCAAAGCTTCTAAATTATATGAAACTATTAAAATTTCCAAAAGGAATATTAATCAATTTTAATTGTTTTAATATTTTTAATGAAGGTCAAAAAACCTTCGTAAATGAATACTATAGGAAACTACCAAAAGAGTAAATCTATGTTTCTATGTGGTAAAAATAGAATCAAGAACATACTAAAAAGATAAAAATATGAGTATAAAAAACAACCGTTTAACCCATGGGGAATACCAAGAAAATTTCGCGGATATTCATCCTCCATTCGAAACATCAGACGCCGCTCTAGTAGAAGCCAACCGCTGTTTGTTTTGCTACGATCCGCCTTGTATGAAGTCGTGTCCAACGTCGATTAATGTTCCAAAATTCATCAAGCAAATTGAGTTGAAAAATTATGTGAAGGCGCTTGTGTATACAACTTAATGCACGAAACACCTATTCATATCGCCAAATTACAACGCTATTCTACCGAAAAAGCGATGGCAAACAAATGGCAACTATTCGAAAGAAAGCCGTCTACAGGAAAACGCGTCGCCATCATTGGAGCTGGTCCAGCAGGACTAAGTTGCGCACATACCTTAAGCCGAGAAGGAATTGACGTTACGATTTACGAAAAAGAAAGCAAAGGCGGAGGACTAATGACTTATGGAATAGCAGCGTATAAAGTCACACCGGAGTTTTGCGAAGAAGAGGTAAATTATATTACATCAATCGGCGGCATTAATATCAAATACAATCAAAATTAGGAAAAAACATTACTGTTGAAGGATTGCGGTGCAACTACGATGCAGTTTTATCTCGCATTTGGGGTTGGATTGGCGCGTCAGTTAGACATTCCAGGGGAACATCTGGAAGGCGTTGAAGATGCTATCAAATTTATATACGAATTGCGAAATAATGATTTTTCTAAAATCGCAGTCGGTGATAAAGTAGCCGTAATAGGAATGGGTATGACAGCTATCGATGCGGCAACACAAGCCAAAAGATTGGGCGCTTCGGATGTAACTTTGGTCTACAGAAGAACGCAAGACGAAATGCCTTGCACCGAGCATGAACTCAACATCGCCAAATTAGACGGATGTAAAGTCATTTGGTTGGCTGCACCAAAAGAAGTTAAAGGCGACAATGGTAAAGCCACACATTTAATTTGTGATGTGATGAAGTTGGGAAGCCCGACGCTAGCGGAAGAAGAGCCTATAGTTTCTGGAAGAACATTCACTTTAGAAGTAGACATGGTGATCAAAGCGGCAGGTCAAATGCCTTTCCAGACTTTAGTCAACGAAAATAATATCGAAAACAATAATGGTAAAATTTCCGTTTCTGGAAAATCATCCACCAAGTTGGCTGGCGTTTTTGCCGGAGGCGATTGTGTCAACGGAGGAAGAGAAGTCGTAGATGCCGTACAAGCAGGAAAAGACGGAGCCGCCGCTATTGTAAAACATCTTTTTGGACCGGAATATATTTTAGAATCCGAACTAAAACCGGCGTTCAACAATTAATTCTTAATGTAACTTAACTCCTTAATGGTTCAAGAGAAGATTAATTTTTTAACCATTAAGAGATTAAGAAAATGAAGTTTTAAAATTTTCAACATATAAAATAATAAAAAATGGCAGATATATCAACCGATTTTTTAGGCATAAAATCACCCAATCCATTTTGGTTAGCCAGTGCGCCACCAACGGATAAATTCATCAACGTAGTCCGCGCTTTTGAAGCTGGCTGGGGCGGTGTGGTATGGAAAACGTTAGGGTCGCAAGTCAAAAATGTTTCCTCACGTTACTCATCCGTAAACTACGGAGGAAAGCGTATGATGGGTTTCAATAACATCGAATTAATTAGCGACAGACCTTTAGAAATCAATCTTCGTGAAATTACCGAAGTAGTCAAAATGTTTCCAGACCGCGCGATGATTGTTTCCTTGATGGCAGACAACGACCGAAAGTCTTGGCATGAACTCATCATGAAATGCGAAGATGCCGGAGCTATGGGATTTGAACTCAATTTCGGTTGCCCACACGGAATGACCGAAAGAGGTATGGGAGCAGCAGTAGGTCAAGATCCGGAAATTGCCAAAATGGTAGTCGAATGGGTTATGGAAAAAGCGACCATTCCCGTCATCACAAAATTAACGCCCAACGTGCATTCCGTAGTTCCAACGGCTCGTGGGGCAGTTGAAGGAGGAACCAATGCGTTGAGTTTAATCAATACCATTCAAAGCGTGACTGGCGTCGATTTAGATACGTTAGTTCCCAATCCATATGTGGCTGGGAAAAGCGTTTTCGGCGGCTATTGCGGTCCAGCAGTAAAACCCATCGCTTTAAAAATGTTGACGACTGTAGCGCAAGATCCAATCGCATCACGAGTTCCAGTTTCTGGAATTGGAGGCGTAAGTACATGGAAAGACGCCGTCGAGTTTATGCTTCTCGGTGCCACTTCTGTTCAAGTTTGTACTGCAGCGATGACCCACGGCTTCCGAATCGTTGAAGATATGTGTGAAGGACTCAACAATTGGATGGACGAAAAAGGCTATCAAAAAACCACCGACTTCATCGGAAAATCCGTTGAGAAAATCACGCATTGGGAAGATCTCGATATCAATTACCATCACATTGCCAACATCGATCAAGACAAATGCATCCACTGTGGCTTGTGTTTCATCGCTTGTGAAGACACTTCGCACCAATCCATCAACGTCGAAAGAGGAAATCCATATAACAATTACACCATCAAAGAAGAAGAATGTGTGGGTTGTAATTTGTGCAAATTGGTGTGCCCAGTCGACAATTGTATCACCATGGAAGTGCATCGTGTTGCCCCAGAATATGTCAATTGGAAAGATTGGCAGGCGCGCGGTTTACCGTTAAATGACCATTAATTTTCTGGCGTTCCCCTTTGGGTCGGACTTTCGCACTCGCTTTTTTGCTGCGTAAACTCCACAAAAAGAGCTCAAACAATCGCTCAATTCCTAACGCGGACTGCTGCTAAAAAAGAAAGTCTACGCTATAAATGAATAAATAGAAAAAAGAACCAAGAGTCAAGAACCAAGAAGCCTACTATTTCTAGTCTTGATTCTTGGCTCTTGATTCTTCCCACTTTACTCAAAGCAACATGAAGATAAATTCTCAAAGATTACAACAGCACTTCGAAGCCATGAGCCTCATCGGTAAAATTGGCGAAACCGGAACCTGCAGACCAGCGCATACGGAATTGGAAAAACAAGGATTCGAAATCGCAGCCTCGTGGATGCAAGAAGCGGGAATGAACACCAGAATCGATAACTTCGGAAATCTCATCGGACGACTCGAAGGAAAAAACCCAACGCTTCCGGTGCTCATGATGGGCTCGCACCTTGATTCACAACCCTACGGCGGAAGATTTGATGGTGTAGCAGGTGTTCTTTGCGCCATCGAAGTGGTCAAAACCTTACATGATAACGGCATTGCTCCAGAACGACCGATTGAAGTTATCTCCTTTGCCGACGAAGAAGGCTGGCGGTTCAACAAAGGACTTTTCGGATCCCGTGGCATACTTGGAAAACTCGAAGAAGGCGAATTGCAACGGGCCGATAAAGATGGCATCACGCGCGAACAAGCACTTAAAGATTTTGGTTGCGATATTACCAAATTCAAAGATTCTGAGTACCAACCGGGAAGCATTTTTTGCTTTCTAGAATTACATATAGAACAAGGTCCAGTGCTCGATATAGCCAACAAACCCATTGGCGTCGTATCTGGAATTTCAGGACCGCTTTGGTGGACAGTCAAACTCAAAGGAATGGCAGGTCACACGGGTTCTGTTCCGATGCCCATCAGAAAAGATGCGCTAATGGGCGCTGCTGAAATTATTGTAGCCGTCAATGAAATTGCGACACAAATTCCGGGCGCACCAACAGTAGGAACAGTTGGAACCATTCAAGTTTTTCCAGCTTCTAGAAACATCATTCCGGAAGAAGTGATATTTACCGTCGATTTGCGCGACATCGATCTCGAAAGAAGAAACCGTTATGAGAAACAACTTCGAGATCGAATTGAAACTCATTACCCAAAAACACCAACTCACGTATTCCATTTCAGAAGACACCAAAAGCGATCCGCGTTATTGTGCCGATTGGATCAAAGAAATCATTCTTCAAGAATGTGAGACCTTACAATTGGATGCGCCTGAACTCATGAGCGGTCCATTTCACGATGCCTTAGCCTTGTCTTATGCCTGCGACTACGGGATGATTTTCGTGCGTTGCAAAGACGGCATCAGCCACAATCCACTAGAGTTTTCTTCGTATGAAGATTTGGCTTTGGGTGCTAATGTGATGTTGGGAACTGTTGTTGGTATCCTAAAGAAATAAAAGTCATACCCTTTTTTGGGCGTGTCACCACTTCCGCGCGCTCCAGTGCTGTCGGGCTATGCGTTGCAAGTCCTCGTTGCGCAAGCTCCACTGTGGGCTTTTCACTACACACGAGCGATAGCGAATTGGCGAAGCAATCACTCTCGCAAATCTGCATCTAATCAAACTATCGTTTCAAAGAAAAATGCGATTTAAAAGTACTTGAAGATTTGGTATTCGGATCAAAATAATCAACCGTGAACCAATAGTCGGTAGCAGGCAATTCGTACCCATTCATTGTTCCGTCCCAACCCGTTCCTCGTGGACTAATTTCTTTGATAAATTTACCATATCGATCAAATATGAAAATACTAACGGCATCTTGGTCTTTAAGATCCCAAATATTCCATGTGTCATTATAGGTATCTCCATTTGGGGTAAAGAAATGCGGATAATTGAGAATATAAACTACTCCGTTGAGGTCGGTACATCCTTCATTGTCCTTGACGTTTATTGTATGCAATCCACTAGGAACATTGTAGAACACGTTTGAATTTTGAAAGGCACCCGAATCCAACTGATACTGAAATGGCCCTGTCCCTGAAGGAGTATTCACAATGATATAAGGATAATCTTCAAAAGCATCCGTGACAGTAGTAGTAAATGAATCGGCAATTATTGAATAAGTTATTGTTCCAAATACTTCATTTGAAATACAGCCTGTTGCAGTATTGGTCGCAATTACTGAGTATTCGCCTGCTTCTGAAGCAGCTAGCGTTGTGCCGGTTTCATCGAGAATGGTCGTTCCTTCAAAAAACCATTGAAAATCATGAGACGAATCACCCAATCCTGTATTGAAAACGTATGGCTGAGCCGCTGTGCCTGTTGCTAATTCAATACAAATAGCACCGTTGCTCAAGGTAGGTTTAGGAAGCGGTTTAACATTGATTACGACATAAGCTGCGTTTCCAATACAGCCGTTCAATGATGGCGTTACCGTATAAATAGCAGTGCCACCATTAGTAGAACTTAGTGTTTGATTGATGCTGCTTCCAGATCCGTTATTGGCACCGGTAACACCACTCTGACTTACGGTCCATGTGAAATTTGTGCCAGAAGCTGTTGCCGTTAAAAGCACATTTGAAGTTTCATTACTACAAATGATGTTGATGCCCGAGTTGGTTAATTGTGGTGTTGGAGTAACGGTAATTTGTCGATCGACCGTCGCATTAGGACAACCTCCCGTTCCGAGTATAGTATAGGTGATGTTCGCAATTCCCGGCAAAATTCCAGTAACAATTCCTGTTAGTGGAGTGACTGTCGCAACAGTTGGATTAGAGGAAGTCCACGTGCCGCCTGTAACAGTTGGCGAAAAATTTCTAGTATTGCCTTGACAAACGGTTTGAATTCCACTTAAAGTTCCAGCGATAGGTTGAGCAGTTATTGTTACAGTAGCCATCGAACTATCAACAATACAAGGCGCTACTCCGTTGAGTATATAAATAAAAGTACTTGTCGTAGCACCCACGGCGGGAATAAAAGTTCCCGAAGTTGCATTAAAAGTTCCACCAGTTCCAGAAGTTCTAGTCCATACACCACCAACTTGCTCACCTGTAATTAAAGAAAACAAATTAATGGAAGCATTATTCGTTTCGCAGACAGAAGTACTACCATCGGTACCTGCATTAGGTTGCGGATTGATAGTAATAGCGGCAAGTGAAGTATCATTCACACAAGGCACTGCACCTGTGAGCGTATAAGTAAAAGTAGAAGAGGAAGCGCCCAAAGCTGGCACAAAAGTACCTGCTGTGGCATTGAAAGTTCCACCCGAACCGGAAGTTCTAGTCCAAACTCCTCCAGTTTGCTCGCCAGTTATTAAAGAAAACAAATTGAGGGAAGCGACAGACGAATCACAAACAGTCACATTGCCATCCACACCTGCATTAGGTTGTGGATTAATAGTAATAGAAGCGAGTGAAGTATCATTTAAACAAGGCGCTACACCACTCACGGTATAAGTAAAAGTAGAAGAGGAAGCCCCAACCGCAGGCACAAAAGTTCCCGTAGAGGCATTGAAAGTTCCGCCAGCTCCGGACGTGCGTGTCCAGACACCGCCAGCTTGTTCCCCTGAAATCAAAGAAAATAAATCAACAATGGCGATTGAAGATTCGCAAATTATAGTGCTACCATCTACGCCTGCATTGGGCTGTGCAATTATGGAGATAGTTGCTAACGACGTATCATTTACGCAAGGCAACACACCACTCACGGTATAAGTAAAAGTAGAAGAGGAAGCGCCCACCGCCGGCACAAAAGTTCCAGAAGCAGCATTGAAAGTTCCACCCGCGCCAGAAGTTCTAGTCCATACACCACCGGCTTGTTCACCAGTGATTAAAGAAAACAAATCGATTGAGGCAATAGATGAATCGCAAATAGTCACACTACCATCAACACCTGCATTAGCTTGCGGATTAATTGTAATAGTGGCAAGAGAAGTATCATTTGTACAAGGCGCTACACCAGCCACTGTATAAGTAAAAGTAGAAGAGGAAGCCCCAACCGCAGGCACAAAAGTTCCCGTAGAGGCATTGAAAGTTCCGCCAGCTCCGGACGTGCGTGTCCAGACACCGCCAGCTTGTTCCCCTGAAATCAAAGAAAATAAATCAACAATGGCGATTGAAGATTCGCAAATTATAGTGCTGCCATCTGAGCCTGCATTGGGTTGAGCAATTATGAAGATAGTTGCTAACGATGTATCATTTACGCAAGGCGCCACACTTGTGAGTATATAAGTAAAAGTCGAAGAGGAAGCCCCTATAGCCGGCACAAAAGTTCCCGCCCCGGCATTAAAAGTTCCACCCGAACCAGAAGTTCTAGTCCACACACCACCAACTTGCTCTCCCGTAATTAAAGAAAACAAATCAATCGAAGCGATAGAAGAATCACAAACAGTCACACTACCATCAACACCTGCATTAGCTTGCGGATTAATTGTAATGGTGGCAAGAGAAGTATCATTTGCACAAGGCGCCACACCACTTACAGTATAAGAAAAAGTCGAAGAGGAGGCGCCCACGGCTGGCACAAAAGTCCCAAGAGCACTATTAAAAGTTCCACCAAGTCCAGAAGATCTAGTCCAAACTCCGCCAGCTTGCTCACCAGATATTAAAGAAAACAAATCAATAGAAGACAAAGACGACTCACAAACAGCAGTACTACCATCCACACCTGCTACAGGCGGTGCATTAATCACAATAGCAGTTGTTGCCACAACAGGGCTACAACCGGCAGTTGCAGCAATGGTGTAGGTAATGGAGTAAGGTCCCGGAGTACTTGTACTGGCGATGATCTCACCGTTGGCAGTATTCAAGGACAAACCAAGAGTTGAAGAATAAACGCCACCGGTAAAGAGTCCAGTTCCCACTAGAGTGACAGGTTGCACCGACGCATCAGAAGAACAAAACGGATTACCACTGTATGAAATAGAAGCCGTTGGTGGATTACAATTATTAGCAGTACAAGTAGCAGAAGCCAAATCAAAACAAGTTCCAGCACCACCAGTTGGAGTTAGCGTAATCGATACATTATCTCCAGGTGTTAAACCAGAGACGGAGTAAGTAAGCAGATTTCCAATAGGTCCAACTACTACAACAGGATTGGCATTGATTTGATAAGACACGGTATACCCACTAGCACCAGTCACACTTGCCCAGTTAAAGATTACAGAAGTAGTTGTTGAAGCCCCACAATTAATGGTTGGGGTAAGGACAGGATTTATGGTTACGCTGGCTACAGAACTATCCGACGCACAAGGTGCCACACCACTGAGGGTATAAGTAAAAGTTGAAGACGAAGCCCCCACCGCCGGCACAAAAGTCCCCAAAGCGCTATTAAATGTTCCGCCCGAACCAGAAGATCTAGTCCAAACTCCGCCAGCTTGTTCGCCAGAAATTAGTGAATACAAATCAATCGAAGTGATAGAAGACTCACAAACAGCAGTACTACCATCCACACCTGCTACAGGCGGCGCATTAATCACAATAGCAGTTGTTGCCACAACAGGGCTACAACCGGCAGTTGCAGCAATGGTGTAGGTAATGGAGTAAGGACCAGAGTACTTGTACTGGCGATGATCTCACCGTTGGCAGTATTCAAGGACAAACCAAGAGTTGAAGAATAAACGCCACCGGTAAAGAGTCCAGTTCCCACTAGAGTGACAGGTTGCACCGACGCATCAGAAGAACAAAACGGATTACCACTGTATGAAATAGAAGCCGTTGGTGGATTACAATTATTAGCAGTACAAGTAGCAGAAGCCAAATCAAAACAAGTTCCAGCACCACCAGTTGGAATCACTGTAATCGATACATTATCTCCAGGTGTTAAACCAGAGACGGAGTAAGTAAGCAGATTTCCAATAGGTCCAACTACTACAACAGGATTGGCATTAATTTGATAAGAAACGGAATATCCAGAAGCACCAGTCACACTTGACCAGTTAAAGATTACAGAAGTAGTTGTTGAAGCCCCACAATTAATGGTTGGGGTAAGGACAGGATTTATGGTTACGCTGGCTACAGAACTATCCGACGCACAAGGTGCCACACCACTGAGGGTATAAGTAAAAGTTGAAGACGAAGCCCCCACCGCCGGCACAAAAGTCCCCAAAGCGCTATTAAAAGTTCCACCCGCACCAGAAGATCTAGTCCAAACTCCGCCAGCTTGTTCGCCAGAAATTAGTGAATACAAATCAATAGAAGACAAAGACGACTCACAAACAGCAGTACTTCCATCCACACCCGCTACAGGCGGTGCATTAATCACAATAGCAGTGGTTGCCACAACAGGGCTACAACCGGCAGTTGCAGCAATGGTGTAGGTAATGGTGTAAGGACCAGGCGTACTTGTACTTGCGATGATCTCACCGCTAGCAGCATTTAAAGATAGCCCAGCAGTTGAAGAATAAACACCACCGGTAAAGAGTCCAGTTCCCACTAGAGTGACAGGTTGCACCGACGCATCAGAAGAACAAAACGGATTACCACTGTATGAAATAGAAGCCGTTGGCGGATTACAATTGTTGGCAGTACAAGTAGCAGAAGCCAAATCAAAACAAGTTCCAGCACCACCAGTTGGAGTTAGCGTAATAGTCACATTATCCCCTGGCGTTAAACCAGAGACGGAGTAAGTAAGCAGATTTCCAATAGGTCCAACTACTACAACAGGATTGGCATTGATTTGATAAGAAACGGAATACCCAGTAGCACCAGTCACACTTGACCAGTTAAAGATTACAGAAGTAGTTGTTGAAGCCCCACAATTAATGGTTGGGGTAAGGACAAGATAAATGGTAACGCTGGCTACAGAACTATCCGACGCACAAGGTGCCACACCACTGAGGGTATAAGTAAAAGTTGAAGACGAAGCCCCCACCGCCGGCACAAAAGTCCCCAAAGCGCTATTAAAAGTTCCACCCGCACCAGAAGATCTAGTCCAAACTCCGCCAGCTTGTTCGCCAGAAATTAGTGAATACAAATCAATAGAAGACAAAGACGACTCACAAACAGCAGTACTTCCATCCACACCGCTACAGGCGGTGCATTAATCACAATAGCAGTTGTTGCCACAACAGGGCTACAACCGGCAGTTGCGGCAATGGTGTAGGTAATGGTGTAAGGACCCGGGTACTTGTACTTGCGATGATCTCACCGTTGGCAGCATTTAAAGACAGCCCAAGGTTGAAGAATAAACGCCACCGGTAAAAGTCCAGTACCCACTAGAGTAACAGGTTGCACCGACGCATCAGAAGAACAAAAAGGATTACCAGCATATGAAATAGAAGCCGTTGGTGGATTACAATTGTTGGCAGTGCAAGTAGCAGAAGCCAAATCAAAACAAGTTCCAGCACCACCAGTTGGAGTTAGCGTAATAGTCACATTATCCCCTGGCGTTAGTCCAGAGACGGAGTAAGTAAGCAGATTTCCAATAGGTCCAACTACTACAACAGGATTGGCATTAATTTGATAAGAAACGGAATACCCAGAAGCACCAGTCACACTTGACCAGTTAAAGATTACAGAAGTAGTTGTTGAAGCCCCACAATTAATGGTTGGGGTAAGGACAAGATAAATGGTAACGCTGGCTACAGAACTATCCGACGCACAAGGTGCCACACCACTGAGGGTATAAGTAAAAGTTGAAGACGAAGCCCCACCGCCGGCACAAAAGTCCCCAAAGCGCTATTAAAAGTTCCACCCGAACCAGAAGATTGTGTCCACACACCGCCAGCTTGTTCGCCAGTAATGAGTGAAAACAAATCAATCGAAGTCATAGAGGACTCACAAACAGCAGTACTTTATCCACACCTGCTAAGGCGCATTAATCACAATAGCAGTTGTTGCCACAACAGGGCTACAACCGGCAGTTGCGGCAATGGTGTAGGTAATGGTGTAAGGTCCCGGAGTACTTGTACTGGCGATGATCTCCCCGCTGGCAGTATTCAAGGACAAACCAAGAGTTGAAGAATACACACCACCGGTAAATAGTCCAGTTCCTACTAGTGTTACACTTTGCACAGATGCATCAGAAGAACAAAACGGATTACCAGCATATGAAATAGAAGCCGTTGGCGGATTACAATTATTAGCAGTACAAGTAGCAGAAGCCAAATCAAAACAAGTTCCAGCACCACCAGTTGGAGTTAGCGTAATAGTCACATTGTCCCCTGGCGTTAAACCAGAGACGGAGTAAGTAAGCAGATTTCCAATAGGTCCAACTACTACAATAGGATTGGCATTAATTTGATAAGACACGGTATATCCAGAAGCACCAGTCACCTTGCCCAGTTAAAGATTACAGAAGTAGTTGTTGAAGCCCCACAATTAATGGTTGGGGTAAGGACAGGATTAATGGTAACGCTGGCTGCAGAACTATCCGAAGCACAAGGTGCCACACCGCTGAGGGTATAAGAAAAAGTTGAAGAAGAAGCACCCACCGCCGGCACAAAAGTCCCCAAAGCACTATTAAAAGTTCCACCCGAACCAGAAGTTCTAGTCCAAACTCCGCCAACTTGTTCGCCAGAAATTAGTGAAAACAAATCAATCGAAGCCAGAGAAGATTCACAAACAGCAGTACTTCCATCCACACCTGCTACAGGCGGTGCATTAATCACAATAGCAGTTGTTGCCACAACAGGACTACAACCGGCAGTGGCAGCAATGGTGTATGTAATGGTGTAAGGCCCGGGAGTACTTGTACTTGCGATGATCTCCCCGCTAGTAGCATTCAAGGACAAACCAATAGTTGAAGAATAAATACCTCCGGTAAAGATTCCAGTTCCCGCTAAAGTGACGCTTTGTACCGTTGCATCAGAAGAACAAAACGGATTACCACTGTATGAAATAGAAGCCGTTGGCGGATTACAATTGTTGGCAGTACAAGTAGCAGAAGCCAAATCAAAACAAGTTCCAGCACCACCAGTTGGAGTTAGCGTAATAGTCACATTATCCCCTGGCGTTAGTCCAGAGACGGAGTAAGTAAGCAGATTTCCAATAGGTCCAACTACTACCACGGGATTGGCATTAATTTGATAAGACACGGTATACCCAGTAGCACCAGTGACACCTGCCCAGTTAAAGACCACAGAAGTAGTTGTTGAAGCCCCACAATTAATGGTTGGGGTAAGGACAGGATTTATGGTTACGCTGGCTACAGAACTATCCGAAACACAAGGGGCAACGCCGCTAACAGTGTAAGTAAAAATCGAAGTAGAAGCGCCAACGGCTGGTACAAATGTACCCGCGCCGGCATTAAAAGTTCCACCCGAACCAGAAGATTGTGTCCACACACCACCGGCTTGCTCGCCAGTAATGAGTGAAAACAAATCAATCGAAGTGATAGAAGACTCACAAACAGCAGTACTTCCATCCACACCTGCTACAGGCGGCGCATTAATCACAATAGCAGTTGTTGCCACAACAGGGCTACAACCGGCAGTTGCAGCAATGGTGTAGGTAATGGTGTAAGGTCCCGGAGTACTTGTACTGGCGATGATCTCCCCGCTAGTAGCATTCAAGGACAAACCAAGAGTTGAAGAATAAACGCCACCGGTAAAGAGTCCAGTACCCACTAGAGTGACAGGTTGCACCGACGCATCAGAAGAACAAAAAGGATTACCAGCATATGAAATAGAAGCCGTTGGCGGATTACAATTGTTGGCAGTACAAGTAGCAGAAGCCAAATCAAAACAAGTTCCAGCACCACCAGTTGGAGTTAGCGTAATAGTCACATTGTCCCCTGGCGTTAAACCAGAGACGGAGTAAGTAAGCAGATTTCCAATAGGTCCAACTACTACAATAGGATTGGCATTAATTTGATAAGACACGGTATATCCAGAAGCACCAGTCACACTTGCCCAGTTAAAGATTACAGAAGTAGTTGTTGAAGCCCCACAATTAATGGTTGGGGTAAGGACAGGATTAATGGTAACGCTGGCTACAGAACTATCCGAAGCACAAGGTGCCACACCACTGAGGGTATAAGTAAAAGTTGAAGACGAAGCACCCACCGCCGGCACAAAAGTCCCCAAAGCGCTATTAAAAGTTCCACCCGAACCAGAAGTTCTAGTCCAAACTCCGCCAGCTTGCTCACCAGATATTAAAGAAAACAAATCAATAGAAGACAAAGACGACTCACAAACAGCAGTACTTCCATCCACACCCGCTACAGGCGGTGCATTAATCACAATAGCAGTTGTTGCCACAACAGGGCTACAACCGGCAGTTGCAGCAATGGTGTAGGTAATGGTGTAAGGACCAGGCGTACTTGTACTTGCGATGATCTCACCGCTAGTAGCATTCAAGGACAAACCGACAGTTGAAGAATAAATACCTCCGGTAAAGATTCCAGTACCCACTAGAGTGACAGGTTGCACCGTTGCATCAGAAGAACAAAACGGATTACCAGCATATGAAATAGAAGCCGTTGGCGGATTACAATTATTAGCAGTACAAGTAGCAGAAGCCAAATCAAAACAAGTTCCAGCACCACCAGTTGGAGTTAGCGTAATAGTCACATTATCCCCTGGCGTTAGTCCAGAGACGGAGTAAGTAAGCAGATTTCCAATAGGTCCAATTACCACAATTGGATTGGCATTGATTTGATAAGACACGGTATATCCAGTAGCACCAGTCACACTTGCCCAGTTAAAGACCACAGAAGTAGTTGTTGAAGCCCCACAATTAATGGTTGGGGTAAGGACAGGATTAATGGTTACGCTAGCTACAGAACTATCCGAAACACAAGGGGCAACGCCGCTAACAGTGTAAGTAAAAATCGAAGTAGAAGCGCCAACGGCTGGTACAAATGTACCCGCGCCGGCATTAAAAGTTCCACCCGAACCAGAAGTTCTTGTCCACACCCCACCGGCTTGCTCGCCAGCAATGAGAGAAAACAAATCAATGGAAGCCACAGAAGAATCGCAAACAGTCACACTTCCATCAACACCTGCATTAGGTTGTGGATTAATTGTAATCGTAACAACAGAAGAATCAGGCGGACAAGGTCCAGCACCAGCTGTATGGGGTAAAAGTGGAAGTAGACGCTCCTAAGCGCTGGCAAAAAGTTCCCGCGCCGGCATTAAAAGTTCCACCCGAACCAGAAGATTGTGTCCACACACCACCGGCTTGCTCGCCAGCAATGAGAGAAAACAAATCAATGGAAGCCACAGAAGAATCGCAAACAGTTACACTTCCATCAACACCTGCATTAGGTTGTGGATTAATTGTAATCGTAACAACAGAAGAATCAGGCGGACAAGGTCCAGCACCAGCTACAGTATAGGTAAAAGTGGAAGTAGACGCTCCTAGCGCTGGCACAAAAGTTCCCGCGCCGGCATTAAAAGTTCCACCCGAACCAGAAGATTGTGTCCACACACCACCGGCTTGCTCGCCAGTAATGAGTGAAAACAAATCAATGGAAGCCACAGAAGAATCGCAAACAGTCACACTACCATCAACACCTGCATTAGCTTGCGGATTAATTGTAATCGTAACAACAGAAGAATCAGGCGGACAAGGTCCAGCACCAGCTACAGTATAGGTAAAAGTAGAAGTAGACGCTCCTAGCGCTGGCACAAAAGTTCCTACACCGGCATTAAAAGTTCCGCCCGAACCAGAAGATTGTGTCCACACCCCACCGGCTTGCTCGCCAGTAATGAGTGAAAACAAATCAATGGAAGCCACAGAAGAATCGCAAACAGTTACACTTCCATCAACACCTGCATTAGCTTGCGGATTAATTGTAATCGTAACAACAGAAGAATCAGGCGGACAAGGTCCAGCACCAGCTACAGTATAGGTAAAAGTGGAAGTAGACGCTCCTAGAGCTGGCACAAAAGTTCCTACACCGGCATTAAAAGTTCCGCCCGAACCAGAAGATTGTGTCCACACACCACCGGCTTGCTCGCCAGCAATGAGAGAAAACAAATCAATGGAAGTCACAGAAGAATCGCAAACAGTTACACTTCCATCAACACCTGCATTAGCTTGCGGATTAATTGTAATCGTAACAACAGAAGAATCAGGTGGACAAGGTCCAGCACCAGCTACAGTATAGGCAAAAGTGGAAGTAGACGCTCCTAGAGCTGGCACAAAAGTTCCCGCGCCGGCATTAAAAGTTCCACCCGAACCAGAAGATTGTGTCCACACACCACCGGCTTGTTCTCCAGTGATAAGTGAAAACAAATCAATTGAAGCCACTGAAGAATCACATAAAGTCACACTACCATCGGCACCTGCATTAGCTTGTGGATTAATTGTAATCGTAACAACAGAAGAATCAGGCGGACAAGGTCCAGCACCAGCTACAGTATAGGTAAAAGTAGAAGTAGACGCTCCTAGCGCTGGCACAAAAGTTCCTACACCGGCATTAAAAGTTCCGCCCGAACCAGAAGATTGTGTCCACACACCACTGGCTTGTTCTCCAGTAATGAGAGAAAACAAATCAATGGAAGCCACAGAAGAATCGCAAACAGCTACACTACCATCAACACCTGCATTAGGTGGTGCATTAATCGTTAATGTAGTAGTTGTAGTAGTTGCTGGGCAGCTGCCGCTGGCTGGAATTGTATACGTAATCGTGTAGGGACCTGGAGTGCTTGAACTTGGAGTTATCAAACCACTGCTTGAATTTATTGTTAAGCCCAATGTAGAACTATACGTTCCTCCAGTATACGAGCCTGTACCAGCTAATGTTGCCGCTTGTGTGCCACTCGTTGTACAAACAGAAGCAGAGGGATAACTTATCGTTGCGGTCGGTCCGGCAGTAGTTCCAATTGTGACTTGACTAGTGGTAGTGCAGCCTACTCCATTATTTGCCGTTAGTGTATAAGTCGTTGGAACAAGTGGACACACCGTTGGAGTTAAGGTGGTTGCATTGGTCATTGCAGTTGTTGGAGACCATGTAAATGGAGGTAAATTATTATTAAATGTAATTGTCCAATTATTTATGCTTCCTAAATCACCCCCTATATCATCTTGAACAAACAAATTCCAGGTGCCATTTGAATTGCATCCATTTAATAATGCAAAAGAATCTTCTGGTGCGTAGGTCCCTGTAAAAGGGGCTGTTCCGGCGGTTATTGGACTAATTGCTGTTGGAGTAAAGCAAGTGTTGGTATAATTTTCACCAAGCCCACCATTATCTGTTGATAATTGAATTATAGTGCCGTTTGGACATTGAAGAAAAATATCCAAATCAGAATCCCACGTATGTGTCAAATTAATGCAAACAGACGCAATAGAAGTGTTCGCTACCGTTGTCGGCACAATTCCCGAGACAATAATAGGTGAATTAACACCGACAATATTTCCATCCGGAATGGGGAATAATGTATTATTTGAAAAGCTTAAAGGTCCTACAGAACCAACAGCATTGGTAGATCCACTCAGATTAATGCAAGCGCCAGGACAAACGGAACCACCGGCACCGGCATTTACAGTTGGAAGAGGGTTTACAGTAACCGTTTGCGTAATTGAATTTTGGCAACCTCCCGGCACAGCAGTAACAAGTAAAGTTACTGATTGAGGTCCCGCCGTGGCGAAAACATGCGATGGATTTTCTAAGTTGGAAGTAAATCCGTCTCCAAAATTCCAGCTATATGTAAAGTTACCATTTGTTGTGTTAGTAAATTGCGTTGCTGTTCCTATACAAGCAGTTGTAGCAGTAAAAGTGGGATTTGGACTAGCAAATGTGGCAGTTGTTCCAGTAAAATCTAATGCAAATCCAGCGTTGGAAGCAGCGGTAAAACGATCGACCAAGATCGTGTACGTTTGTCCGGCCGTAACTGCCAAAACTGGTTCACATTGTCCACCCGGACAGCCTAATCCCGTTGTTCCGTTTGCTCCGAGGGCAGGGCTCCAATTACACGAGAGTTCTGTACCTAAGCACGCAGTTGTAGTATCAAATATTGCAAAATCATAGTCAACAGCAACTGTTGGAGTAATGGTGAATGCTAAATTACCAGAAGTTGCAGCCGTAAAAGTATACCAGTTAGAAGACCTTTCGCCTGGAGCGCCAAAACATGTCGGCGCCTCTTGGGTTGAACCCACTCCTCCAACACCATCAGGTACTGATAATGCACTGGGACTGCATAATGTTTGAGCTCCAGCGCAGTCTTGAATTGGCAACGGAGGGCCAATTGGGAGTGATTGCTGCACACACACTCCAAAAGTTCCTGTAGTATTTCCATTACCGTCAACTGCTATGTAGTATGTGTTATTAACAGTCAAACCATGCAGTATGACGTCGGTATGCAAAAGTCCTCCAATTGTATTGACATCTTCTTGGCAGCCAATTTGAACTAAACTGCCACAGGCGCCACTGTAGACGGCAATTTGCGTATTTCCCAAAGTACCTGCAAAATTAGTCGAAATTTCAACGTCAGCAGTTGTTGCTACAAACGAAAACCAAACAGTATTGCTCATCGTATTAGGTGACCAACAGCTTGGAGTTGCAGGATTGCCAATAGTAGTAGCGGCAACATTGGTATATAATATTGAAGTACAGCTGCCCACACCTACCACTAATGTTTGCGCCGTAACACAAGTGTCATTTGGTGGTTGCCCATAACTGCGCTGTATGAATATCACGAACATAAAAACAGCGCATAAAAAAGGAAAGGTGAACTTCATACTTCCTATATCTTATTGTTGCTTTTTGCTATGTTTAAGGTATTCTTCTCTGCTGACAGGTTTGTCATTGACAATATAAAAAACCTCTGGAGAAACCTTTTGATTAGAATCAAAAACTTTTTTTTGAATTTGTATATTGGTTTTTGAATCGATGACCAAAGAATCATTATTTTTTTCTGATAATAATCTGTCCTCAACAGCGCCCCTATTTTGAGAAAACGTTTGAGATAAAGCACTATTAGATGCAATAAAAATTAAAATAAGGGATAATAGCTCTCGTAACATACAACGTATATCAAAATTTCATTAGTGACCACAAATAGTATTTAATCAGAAAAACAGCTAATCTTATTGTCTATGCAGAAATAAAATTAGCACCATAATGAAATGCTTGCGATGTAGAAATAGAGGGATGCTAAAAGTAGATAAAAAATATTAAAAACGACAGAATTTCGCACTTAAATTTTAGTTTATTTACAGTATATCTTGACAAATTGTATAAATTTTTGAATTAAATAAAATCTTTAATGTTGAGAAAAAAGTGAATGGAAACAATTTGAAATAGGGATATGAAATTATTTGAGTTTGTTCAATATCGATGATTAGATGTCGCTAGTAAAGTTAGCAATCTTCATTTTAATATTTTTAGGAAATTATAAAATAAGAACGTGCTTTAACTTGTTAGAATTTTTATATTTTTAAGCAAATTTTTTTTTAACTAAAGTTGTAAATTTCACGGACGATTTCTAGCACCAAGATCATCTCGTGATTTGCATTGTTCTTAAATAGAATTAACACAATATCTCACAGGCAGAAATTAGTATTTGAAGTACTTTTGTTGTTTGAAGAAAAGTTCAAACTTGCTTGACACATAAATTAATAGAAATGAGAATTAGAATTGTTATTATACTGTTTTTTGTGACTTTTCAGACAGATGCACAGTCTATTTGGCCGACATTGCTTCAAATGAGGGAAGCTTTTGATCCTTCCAGTCTTTCACCTACACTTTGGGTTAATCCTTACCGTGATGCCTATGTGTCAACAATTGACAACAACGGAACACGTCGAAAAGGGAATATTATAGACAGTGCAATAGCAAGAACTGGTCAAGCCATGGTTACCACCGGCACGCTTGGAAGCAAACCTATATATAACGGAGAAGGATGGTATTTTGAACAAGGATCTAAACTTACTACCGGAACCAGTTCGACATACAACTTTTTGCATAATGGAGGTAATTTTGATATTTGGTGCACCGTTTTTATATGTCCACCTGCAACGGGGACTTATTATCGCGCATTAATTAACACAAATGGAATTTCGGACACTGCAAAAGGAATTTTGGTAAGAATCAACTCCGTAAATGGAAACAATAATTTAGAGGTTCGAGTAGGGAATGGCACTAATGCATTTATTAGCCTTTCAGGGTTCAATTCGCTTATTCCCAATTCGACAAATAAGATTAGAATCACAAAGTCGGGTAATTCTGCAAAACTTTTTGTGAATGATGTGCAAGTAGCTTCGCAGACAATTATCTTACCTGCTGGAACGGCAGATGCTGCGGCGCCAATGACATTAGTAAGTAATACTTCGGCATCGGTTAATGTCTATCTCAAAGACGTAATGATTTTTAATAGAGCATTGACTGCAAATGAAGCGTCGTCGATGAATTCAAGGACTTTTGCTTCAATCACGCCAACTCCAATGAATGTATATTTGTTGGCTGGAGATTCAAATTGTGCCGGTCGAGGTTTAAATTCTACAATTGCATCAGACTTGACTGGGAATATTGGGAGAGCCTACACACCTTTGTTGAGCACATCAATTGATTTTACGAGCTATCCTGGAAAATTACTTTTAGGAACGAACCAAACCATTACTTTTGAGAGTCCGTCTACACAGCATGGTGCCGAAATGAGATTCGGAAAAGCAATGGGTACAATTGCAGACACCTATATAATTAAGTATGGTATAGGTAGTATTCCATTGTTCCAAAGCGCTTTTGGTGATTGGAATGCTGCTAGCACAAATTCATACTTCAAGAAATTTACGACTTCGGTTATACCCCAAGCCCTAAATGATCTTGTTCACATTTACAGAAGAACCCCTGTTTTTAGGGGTCTAATTTGGACTCATGGTGCGAACGATGCGGTAGTTGGAGGTTCTAATGTGGCATGGACTAGAATAGGCACAACGATAACGGTGACTGAAAACTCTCACGGATTGAGAACAGGATATAAAGTGCCGATAACGAACGCCAGCAATTTAGCCACAATTCCACTTGGAATATATGAAATTACTAGAATTGACAACAATACTTTCAGTATGCAGGGAGTGGATTCTGGCCCGACAATAGGAACTGTTTCGTATTCCGCTGGTTCTGTTTATGAAGAAAATTTGGCGGCAGTTATCAACGGAACAATTGATTATTTGACCAATAACATAAAAAATCAAATTACGGGTGGTTCAGGTTATACGGTAAATAAGATGCGAATTTTTATACCTGAGACTCGTTCGGGTGCAACAATATTCGATGCAAATTCATATAATAGTGTCTTGGCAGGACAACAAAGAATCGGAAGTAGTTTTCTTAGCGATAATCCGGCAAGAACGGCAAATGTTCTTGGAACACTGTCGCAGTCAACAGAAGATTTACCAATGTCAGATACCGTGCATTATACGACTCTCTCTTATGATACTTTAGGCCAGCGTGAAGCCAATTATTTTATGCAATTTATTAACGAGTAGAAAATGTGAATTTCGATGGGTTAGAATTTTTTTCAATCTGCAATTTGTTGCCGATTACCAATTGAAATTATTCACTTTTTCTCACTTGAAATAGACTATCACAAAATAATTCGTTCAGACCTAAAACAAAGAAGACTATCTGAGTGATAGTCTTCTTTGTTTCATTTAATGCACAGGCAATCAATTTAGGTTATCTTTTTTTAATGATCAGTTACGAGACTTCTCTATTTTGTCTTTTAAGTACAGATAATTTTCTTTGTAGGTTTTTTGCACTTTTTCTTTAATTTCGTTTTTTGTCACAGGATCATTAAACAGTTTTTTTAGGCCAGTATGCTTGTTAATATCAATGTTTCTGGTTTCGAATCCACTTTTCAAATAAGCAAAGGTTTCTTCAAACAACTCATCAGTAAATTCAGCGGGCATTGAGGAAAGTATGATTTCGTCTTTAGATAATTTCCTCGATGGCTTCGCATCAATATAATCTTTCTCCTCATTTAAGGCTGTTTTTGGGATATATTTCTCTCCTTTTTCTAAAGCCAAAAGTCGTTCTTCAAATGTTTTGTTTTTTTTCTCTAATTCAAGTATTCTTTTTTCATTCTGTTCGGTTAATGCAGCAACATCATTAGCATTAAGCCCAATGGCCATATTAATCATAGTATAAGGGAGATTGTCTACATATGATGAAGACCATGCCACACCAACGATATCTTTGTATTGTTTAGCAGTAATTTCATTGGGCGAAATACAATTCCAATTCCGTCATTATTGCCTGAAGGTAATATATAGTCGCCAGGCAAAACGCGACCTTTCACTTTTACAGGTATTTGCCCCATAAATGCCACCTTATTGTTCAGAAACTCTTGGCCAGCCGCTGGCATATTTCCCAAAACGGCAGGCTTAGTTGATATAGCAAGCAATTTATGCGAATTTGCTGTATTTTTTGAAATTTTACCCGCGGTTACGCCAACAATGTCACCCGGTACCAATATTTCATTTGGATTACTACGTTCAAGCCATTCTGCATAGTCAGCGGAACCGGATTGGTAGGTTACACCTAAATTTTCAAAAGCAAATACGTTAAAAGCGGCAAGATTAATAGTAGCTAAAACAAGATTAAGTGCATTCCCGATAATACACGGAGTGCAAGGTCCTGCAGAAACACCTAGGCCTCCTACGGTAATTGGTACAAATGATGTTCCAACGTTTGCGATTGCTGTTCCTTCAGTTACTATCAAATTAGTATTTTCAAGAATAAAGTCTGGGTCTAAATAAACTTCAGAGTTTTCAGATTCGCCTTCAATCCGTCCGACAGCATTATTATTACTGTCGAAAAAAGTTATGAAGTTATTAGAATTATTTGGCGTGCTATCCTCTAGTCTAACTGCGATGCCTTGTCCACTTCCCTGCACTCTCAATGGGTAATTACCGTAGTTTCCGCCATCAAGAGGCAATGCAGCGGTTATTGTAACTTGCCCATTAGCAGCAAGTGCACTATTCACAGTTAAGTTATTATTTATTGTCGTAGGTCCGTTTAAGACTGTCGGAGTGGAATTAGGTACCGTCAAGCCTCCATTAATAGTAACGTTATTATTAACAGTAAGATCGTTATTAATGTTTGTTGGTCCAGCAACATTTAATGAACCGCTCAAGATTGTAGGTGCTCCGTTGTTAATAGTTAATGAACTATTTAAATTGGTAGTTCCATCAACAACTAAATTTCCGCTTAAGTTAGTTGTGCTGCCGTTGGTCACAGAGAAATTGTTGTTTATTGTAGTAACACCATCAACGTTTAGAGTCGATTCTAGATTAGTAGCACCGACGACAGTCATTGTGCCACTCAAAATAGTCGGTGCTCCGTTATTAACAGTCAAGGAACTATTTAGATTCGTATTTCCATCAACAGTCAAGTCTCCCGTTAAATAAGTGGGACTAGCTCCAGTTACTGTAAAATTGTTATTTATAGTCGTTGCACCGTCTACATTTAATATTCCCGTTAGATTGGATGGGCTTGCGTTGGTAACGGTAAAATTGTTATTTAGTGTTGTTGCACCATTTACATTTAATGTCCCAGTTAAAATAGTGGGAGTAGAATTATTAACCGACAACGAATTGTTTAAGTTGGTAGTTCCATCTACTACTAAGTTTCCAGATAAACTAGTAGGGCTTGCATTTGTAACAGTTAAGCTGTTGTTTAAAGTGGTAGCCCCATCAACATTCAACGGGCCAGACAAATTAGTTTCTGCACCAAGATTAACGTTTAATGTGTTATTCAAATTTGTAATTCCGTTAACAGTCAAATTGCCCTGAAATGTAGTCTCGCCAAGAACTTCTAATGTTCCTGTCAAAAGCGTGGGAGCAGCGTTATTGACGGTGAGAGAGTCATTCAAATTAGTCACACCATCAATCGTTAGAAAACCTGTGCCGATAATATCGCGATGGAAAGCAACGGGAGTAAAAAGAATGGCTTGCGTACTTAATTCTTTGAAACTGCCATCTACGTCAATATCTACGCGTAGGTCTTTTGGAGTACCATACCATAAGATTTCCTTATAAACGCCTACAGTGGGAGTACCATTTCCAATAATTAAGTTGATCATGCCGTAGGCGTCCGTAGTAGTGCTTTGAATTTCTTGATATTCAATGCTATCATCCTCTTTGGTTATTGTAAATTTTACCTTTAATGGTTTGTTTGGATAGATATTTTGAGTGTCATTTACCCCAGGAATTTCAAGGTTCGGGTTGAGGATTACGGCTTGGTAACTCATCCCGTCGGTTTGCCCATAAACATTTAGGCCAATTATCATTAATATTAATAGTAAAAATTTTCTCATAGTTCTAAAGTATTGTAGTTATTCTTTTTTTAATAGTTTTTTAGAAATAGCCTTCTTATTTGCAGTTATGTACAAGAAATAAGCAGCCTCTGGAACATTTGATGCCGCAAGCTCAAGTTCTTGCTGCGCTTCATATTCTCTTTCAAAAACTTGCTTCCCGAATACGTCAAAGATTTTGACATCGATATTGGTTGTAATCTTTTCTTCGAAATTAATATGAATCTTTTGATTAAAGGGATTCGGATAAATTAGCGTTGTTGCAGAAAATAAATTCGAAGATTGATTTCGAAATGGTCCCTTGACATTCGGTTGCAAGTAGCCTTGTCTCAACACCATACCATTTTCAGCCACCGTTGTACCAATCACGCTCGCTTGACCGATAGATTGTTGAACGTAAAATGCGTTAGATAATGTTGATTTAGTTGGGCAAGATTTCCCGAGAGTCGACCTTAAAAGCAGCCCATTTGGATTTGTTTGGGAAGAGCCAATAACATACGATAGGAGCAAAAGTAGTAATGTAAGTCTTGATTTTAGCATAGTACTTTATCTGGGTTTAAAATGAAATCCTACTTGAAGTTGATTATTAGTAAATGATAATTTTTCATCCGAAGAACTCGTATTAAAGGCAAAAGAATAATTGTAACCACCTGTTATATATACAAAGTCACTAATTTCGTAGGTCAGTATTAGACCTGCCAAAGGCTGTATAAAAACACCTTTAAATTCTGGATTACTTTTTATGTCGAAGGACTGATCGTCGCTAAATTGTTTTCCCGAAATAATATGAGAAATATTCGCACCTAAATTTACCTGTGTGCTAAAGGTTGAGTGCGTTTCAAACAACCTAATCCCTACCAAATTTTGAAGACCAAGATAATTAGTATTCCAACTGTAACGCCTTTCACTTATAATTGCACTGGCATTAAATTGGTTCAAAGTAACGCCGCCTTGATAATGAAAAATGGCCTCGTCATCAAAATAATAAAGTACTCCAGCGGTCAATGACAATCCCACCCCAGTTTTTAGGCCGTCTATGGACTCGCCGCTTGAGTTCTTATAATCATATGCAGTAGAATTTCTGCCGACAGACAAATAAACTTCTTGTGAAAATAGGCTTACATTAAATAAGAACAGCAGCAAAACAAAATTTAAAACTATTCAATATGATCTAATTAAATTGTTAATAAAAACCAAATCTAAAAAAAAAGATTTAACATCCAAAGCTATTTTTTAGATTAAGTCGCTGTATTGCTTTTAATTAGATCCTCAAGCGCTTTTGAGATTAATTGCCAAATCTTATTTATCATTGATTAATTTTTGATTTAAAGTAAAAACTAATCGCTGTAAAATAGGATAGAAAAACTTTTGTATAAAAAAGCCTCTACATTGCTGTAAAGGCTTTCTGCTTTAGATTTTTTCTGAGTAAAATCAATAAAATTTTACAAACTGATATTAATAGTCCCTTGCGTCAAATCAAGATCTGCGCCTGTTGTAGGCGAAGTAACAATTCCAAAAAAGGTTCCAGTGATAGTAGTAGCAGAATTTACGCTGATATTCGACGTCCAGTTTCCGCCTTCGGCTTCCGATAGTGGATTGTAATCAGATGATAATAAGCGAAGGTTGAAGTTTGAAATTTTATTTGCTCCAGTTGTTCCTACGGGAATTTTGAAAAAAATATTATCTGTAGCTGTTGCATTGTCATAAGCTCGAATTTCTAGATTAGGGCCTACTGTAGTAACAGTAACGTTTGTTTCATATGTTTTTATTACAGAACCAACCTTAACGCTTATCACGCTAGAATTTACAGGTCCAATATTACAATCGCTCAAATCATTAAAGGTGTCTTGTAGATCACCCGAAGCATCTCCACAGCTGTTAATTTCATTTTGCAAGGCTGTTTTATACGCAGCGCATCTTTCTGCCAGATTAGCGGCTGTAGCTGTATAGTATGCTGCCTCCGCCGCATCGGTTGCATTGGATAAACTTTCGCAACTTGGAGCCGAGTCAGAAGAATCACTGGAACTACTGCAGGCTATGGACAAAATCACCATTAGTGCAATACCTGAAATTAATTTAATTGTTCTCATTTTTTTAAGTTTTAGAATGAATAATGAATAGAATAAAAAAAGGCCATCATTGCTGACAGCCTTTCTGCTTTTGCTCCCTCTCTTGGGCTCGAACCAAGGACCCTCTGATTAACAGTCAGATGCTCTAACCAACTGAGCTAAGAAGGAAAGTGTATTTCACTTTTAAAGCGGTGCAAATATAACGCGAAAATTATTTTACACAAATAAAATCAAGCAAAAATTAAAAAAAATATTATTTATGAAAAATTGCTTTGTAAATATCATTTCCGTTTGCAAATAATAATAGCGTAATTAGTAATACAAACCCCACCATTTGAGCGTTTTCCATAAATTTATCGCTAGGTTTTTTTCTTGTAATCATCTCGTACAATAAGAACATGACATGACCTCCATCTAGCGCCGGAATAGGAAGTAAATTCATCACGCCCAACATAATTGACAAAAGCGCGGTGATATTCCAGAAAATTTCCCAACTCCATGTTTTAGGAAAAATATCGAAAATCGCTTTGAATCCACCCACGCCTTTATAGGCACCTGTACTTGGAGTAAAAATAGCTTTCAACTGTTTTCCGTATCCCAGCAATTGATTTTTACCTTTTTCAATTCCCACTGGAAAGGATTCGAAAAAACCATATTCTTGCTTGCTAAATTTATATAAGCCCAGTTTTTCCAAACTAGAAACTCCAAAAGAAGCTGCAAAAACACCGAGTTTACCATCTTTATTAATGTGAATCTTCATCGGGATTTCTTTTTCGTCTCTAAGGACAATTCCATCCAGGGTTTGATTCTTTTTTGTTTGTGCAATTGCAATTACTTGATCTGCATATTTTGTTGAAACACCGTCCAATGATTTTAGGATATCTTTCGGTTTTAAATCGACGTTTGCAGAAGAATCCCCAACTTTTCCTACCATGAAAGGCTCTCTCCAATCTATAAAAGGTCGTTTTTCACCGTTCAATACTTTGTCAATCAAATCAATTGGCAAATCAATTTTTTGGGTTGCGCCATTGCGTTCAATAAGTACGGTTTTCGCAAATAAGATTTTGTTTTGGACATCATTAAATTTGACTACTTTTTCCCCGTCAATTTCAAGAATTTTATCACCTGTCTTAAAACCCATTTCTTCTCCAACGGGCGAAGTTACGGCAATCCCATCCTTCAATTCGCTATTGTTTAAATACAAATCACCATAATAGAAAGCCATCCCAATATAAATGATAAATGCTAAAATGAAATTCACTGTAACGCCACCGAGCATGATAATTAAACGTTGCCACGCTGGTTTAGAACGGAATTCCCATGGTTGTGGCGGCAAAGCCATTTGCTCTTTGTCCATGCTTTCATCAATCATTCCTGATATTTTCACGTAACCTCCTAAGGGCAACCAACCAATTCCGTATTCGGTTTCTCCAATTTTTTTCTTTAGCAAAGAATACTTGATGTCGAAAAACAAGTAGAATTTTTCTACTCTAGTCTTAAATAATTTGGCGGGAATAAAATGCCCTAATTCATGCAGTATGATGAGTAAAGATAAGCTCAATAAGAATTGTGAAAGCTTGATAACTATTTCCATTGTTCGATTTTAGTTCTTTTTAAACGCACAAAAGTAAGGTTTTCACCTTACTTTATAGCATATATCTCGCGTGGATTATTTTTTTATGAATTTTTTAAGGATACGACCTTCAGAAGTAATCACTTCAAGAGTGTACATGCCCGCAGCTAGTTCATCTACGGATAGGATGTTCGTTTTAAATTCTTCCACTTTTTGTCCTAAAGCATTAAAAACAGTACATTTTTCAAGTATGATCGAACGCGGCATTGCAACAGTAACTATTGATGTGGTAGGATTTGGATAGATAACAACTTTACTTTCCAATTCAAAAGTAGTTGCGCTTAATGTCGCTGAATTATTTTTAGAAATAATATCTTTCTTAGGATCAAAAACAACACCTGTTACTGTAAAAGGAACATTGACAATAAATTGTTGTGCGTTCGTTGTGTTTTCTAAAACCAAATCCAATTCTTGTCCTCCATTACCAGTTAAACGAATAGGAACAGGCATTTCAAAGAAATTCACCGAAGCATTAGATTGCGACTGATTGATTGTTATTTTGGCTTGTTCATCACCAAGATTGTTAGCAGTAATGTTGTAAATAGGATATCCTTGATTGTATACCCAATCATTAAAGAATTCAGTCAAATTCATACCTGAAGTAGTCTCTAAGTGTCCTTGCAAGTCAGAAGTTATGGCATAACCATAGGCTAATTCCGGATCATTTAGATAATTACGAAGCCCTTGAAAAAAGTTCGTGTCACCAAGTTTGAATCGAAGCATATTCAAAACCATCGCTCCTTTTTTATAACTCAATCTGCTACTAAAAATTCGATTCACGTCGGTTGCTTCAGTATCCGTTAGATAAACAGCCCCGCCGGTATTAGATGTAATACTAGTAATCATTGCGCTTTTATCACTTACAAAAGCAGCTTCGCCATCAAAATTTTGAATAACCATTGAGGCTAAATAAGTAGCAAAACCTTCGTTTAACCAAATGTCTTTCCAGGAACCACAAGTCACTTTATCACCAAACCACTGGTGTCCCATTTCATGAGCAATTAAACTTCTTGTATATCCTCCCGAATTTCCTGCGGTCATAAAAGAAACTGTGGTGTGTTCCATCCCGCCGCCCCAACCAAATTGGCAGTGACCGTATTTTTCATTTCTAAAAGGATACGGGACGAAAGCAGATTCAAAAAAATTAATTATGCCCGGAGTTACTTGCAAGCTGGCGATATTTGCAGCCGCAGTTTCAGGATACATATAATTTACAATAGGGAAAAATGGACTTGCCGCAGTGCCTAAACCTCCTTGCTGATCATAAACTTGGTAGTTCGAAACAGCAATTGCGATCAAGTAAGCGGGTATCGGATAATTGTGTTTAAAATGTGTGGTAGTTGTCCCATTGCCATTGCTAATTCTTGATTGTTCAAGTCCATTGGATACTGACATATATTGTGACGGCGCCGTAATATAAACATCAATATTATTTACTTTATCTACCAAATCTTGTTTGCAAGGCCACCATTCCATGGCTCCGAAGGGTTCTGACAAGGTCCACAAAATTGGAGATCCGTTGTGCTCATCGATTAAAAAGGAACCAAAACCACTTGCTGGTGGTGTGCCAGAATAATTGATGCTTAAGGAATCCAATACGTTGATGTTTTGCGTTACGGGCAAGTTGACAATCAGCTCATTATTTCCACTTCTAGTAAAAGTCAAATCGATTCCTCTTTGTTTTACTGTGCTAACATCTAAGGCATCGGACAAATCGAAAGTGACCGAATTGAGGTTTTCTTTTGCAATATACTTTGTCGTTACTTCTCCACTAACAAGAAGCTCGGTTGGGTCTACAGTCAAACGCAATCTATGATAGGTGACATCGTAGTTATAAGTGTTGGCATTCGTCACAAATGCCATTCTTCTTTGTGCACCTTTTCTTCCGGCTTGCACGAGATCTTCAAACTCACGATCTAATGTTTGTCCAAATAAAGAACTGCAAGAAATCAACAATAATAGTAGTGATAGATTTTTCATTATGTTTAAAATATTTGAGCGAATTTAATTAATTCTTCAACAATCGAATGTTAATTTTACTACAAATGCTATTCTTTATATAAAAGTGTAGGAAACGCAATGCTTTCAAGTTTTTATGATTGCTCGGTCATATCCAAAACATTTGATTAAATTTGCCGTCGTTAATAGAAATGCAACTTCCAACAATAAAAAGTAGAACATGTTACAAATAGGATTTATTAGAGAAAATCAGGAGAAAGTCATCAAAGCTTTGGCAAAAAGAAATTTAGATGTAAAAGCCGTCGTGGAAGAAGTGGTTCAATTAGATGAGAAGCGCCGTGCCACTCAAGTTGAACTAGACAATGTGCTTTCTGAAGCCAACAAATTAGCTGCTTCTATCGGCGAATTAATGAAAAGTGGCGAAAAATCTAAAGCAGCAATTCTTAAGGAGAAAACAGTTCTTTTGAAAGAAAAAAGCAAAGAACTTTCTGAAAAAGCAGAGCTACTTGCAAATGACCTTACTCATAAATTATACACACTTCCCAATCTTCCTGCCGATATCGTACCTGAAGGAAAAACTCCGGAAGAAAATGTCACTGTTTTTCAAGAAGGAGCTATTCCAGTGTTGCACGAAGGTGCGCAACCGCACTGGGAATTGGTAAAAAAATACGACATCATCGATTTTGAACTTGGAGTGAAGATTGCAGGTGCAGGGTTTCCTGTATACAAAGGAAAAGGAGCCAAGTTGCAACGTGCCTTAATTAATTATTTTCTAGATAAAAATACTGCAGCGGGTTACAACGAAGTGCAAGTGCCACATCTCGTCAATGAAGCGTCAGGTTACGGAACGGGTCAATTGCCTGATAAAGAAGGGCAAATGTACCATGTGGGCATTGATGATTTATATTTGATTCCAACCGCTGAAGTTCCGGTAACGAATTTGTTCCGTGATGTCATTCTCAACGAAAAATGAATTGCCGGTTTTATGCACGGGTTATACACCATGTTTCCGAAGAGAAGCTGGTTCCTACGGCGCACACGTTCGTGGTTTGAATCGATTGCATCAATTTGATAAAGTCGAAATTGTACGCATCGAACATCCCGACAAATCTTACGAAGCACTTGATGGCATGGTGGAGCATGTAAAAACTTTATTGCAGGAATTGAAATTACCGTATCGAATTCTTCGTTTGTGCGGCGGCGATATGGGATTTACATCGGCATTGACCTATGATTTTGAAGTGTTTTCAACGGCACAAGATCGTTGGTTGGAAATCAGTTCAGTGTCTAATTTCGAGACTTTTCAAGCCAACCGATTGAAATTGCGTTACAAAGATGCTCATGGTAAAAATCAATTGGCACATACGTTAAATGGAAGCTCATTGGCATTGCCTCGAGTTTTAGCTGGAATTTTAGAAAACTACCAAACGCCGGAAGGAATTGTAGTTCCAGAAGTATTGCGCAAGTATACCGGATTTGATATCATCAACTAAAAGTTAATCTTTCTCAAGCGATGTACTAATTTCAGCACAATTGTGTTACTTTAGTACATTGTTTTTTTAAACAGGCTTCATGAAGAAAATAGTTTTCCTTTTATTGCTTCTTTGTTCAGGTTTCATTTTTTCGCAAAATGAACAATTGGCACAAAACTATTTTGACAAAGGTGATTTCGAAAAAGCCAAGATTAGTTTTGAAGAATTGCTCAAAACCCAACCTTATAACGGGTATTATTTCCAGAGAATTATCGAATGCAATCAGCAACTTCAACTTTTTGATGTTGCAGAAAAGAGCATTCAAGAACGATACAAACAGTTCCAGCAATCCAATTTATTGGTAGAGTTAGGATGCAATTATCTCTTGAAAAAAGACGACAAGAACGCCAAAAAGTATTTCGATGAAGCTTTGGACAAGATCAAAAAAAATCCAAATGAAGTCTATAATGTGGCCAGCACTTTCGAAAGGAAATCCCAAATAGAGATGGCGATTCAATCCTACGAATTAGCGCTAACACTTGAGCCTAAATTCAATTTTAATTTTCAAATGGCGCAGTTGTATGGACAAATAGGTCGTACAGATTTGATGATTGAAAAATATCTTTTGGAAGCTTACACCAATCCGCAAAACAATGTTGTGATTCAAAATCAATTGACACGATTTATGACGGAAGATGCCGATGTCAAATTTAATGATGCGCTAAAGAAAGCACTGATTTTACGAACACAACAAAGTCAAGATATTTTCTGGAATGACTATTTGAGTTGGTACTACGTGCAGCAAAAAGAATTCGGAAAGGCATTTATTCAGCAGAAAGCGATTTATAAAAGAAATCCAGAGACTTTTTTCAACATCCTAAATTTGGCCCAATTAGCTAAAGAAGACGGCGACAAAGAAACCGCGATTGCCATTTACACCTTCGTTCTCGATAATACTAAAGACCTCGAGTTACTGATCCAGGCACACACTTATTTGATGAATATTCGTATCGACACGTCGGTAGAAAAAGACTATCCGACAATCGCCACAGAAATAGACAATTTACTTAAGGAATTTGGAATAAGTCCATATTCCTTGCCACTTCAAATATTGCAAGCACACTTCATCGCTTTCAATTTGAAGAACCCAGAACTTGGAAAAACAATTTTGAAAAACGCTTTGAATTTGCCACTCAACCAATATCAGAAAGCGGAAGTAAAAATGGAATTGGGAGATATTTTGCTGTTTGAAGAAAAATTCAATCAAGCGTTGATTTTTTATTCGCAAATAGAGGAAGATTTAAAAAACGATGTGGTGGGTCACGAAGCCAGTCTTAAAGTGGCAAAAACCAGTTATTTCAAAGCCGATTTTACTTGGGCACAGAAGCAATTCAAAGAGCTCAAATCTGCCTCGACACAACTGATTGCCAATGATGCGTTGGAGTATTTTTTATTAATTAATGACAACACTGCCGCAGATTCTACCTTAACCGCTTTGAAAGTATTAGCCAAAGCCGATTATTTGGTCTATCAAAATAAAAATCAAGAAGCGCTGGCCAAATACCAGGAAATGCTGAAACAGTTCAAAGGGCAAGAAATTGAAGCCGTTACCTTATATCGTTTGGGCAAAATGCATGAAAAATTAGGGGATTTTACTGCTGCTTTAGTGCAATATCAAACCATTATAGATCAACACAAAGAATGCATTTATGTGGATGAAGCGTACTATTTTGCGGCAGAGATCTACAGCAACCAAGTGAAAGACTTCGATAAAGCAAAAACGTATTACGAGCAAATTATTTTTCACCACGAAGACAGTATTTATTTTACCGATGCTAGGAAGAAGTATAGGCAATTGCGGGGCGATACAACTTTATAATTCAATTCAAGCTTACAAGATTTTAAGATAGTAAGACAAGAAATCTTAAAATCCAACAGTCTTAAAATCTTTAAATCTAAACTATGATTCTATACAACGTCACCATCAACATAGACGATACCGTTCACGACCAATGGCTGCATTGGATGCAAGAAAAACATATTCCCGAAGTGCTAGCTACAGGCAAATTTTCAGCAGCCCGAATGGTCAAAGTGCTTGTTGAGGAGGAAATGGGAGGAACTACGTACGCCACGCAATATACAACGGATAGTAAAGCCACACTCGACAAGTATTATCAGGAAGACGCGCCACGACTACGCGAAGAAGGCCAACGCCTTTTTGCAGATAAAATGATGGTATTTCGAACTGAGTTGGAAGTAATTTCTGAATTCTGGCCGAATAACAATTAGAATAAAGATTCTGTAATGATAGGATTCAGTTTCGTCCTCAAAAATTAGCTAAAAATCTTTGCGCCTTCGCGTCTTTGCGAGCAAAAAATCATGGAAAAAGTAACCCCAAAAAAACACCTCGGACAACATTTCCTCAAAGACGAAAGTATTGCAAAAGCGATTGCAGACACTCTAAATTTTGAAGGCTATCAAGACATTCTAGAGATTGGACCAGGCATGGGCGTGCTGACCAAATATCTATTAGAAAAACCAGTGACGACCTACGTCATCGAAATTGATCGCGAGTCAGTTACTTACCTAGAAAACAATTACCCAAAATTACACGGCAAAATTATTTCAAAAGATTTTCTAAAGTACAACATCAACGAGGTTTTTGAAGGCAAACCGTTTGCAATCATTGGCAATTTTCCTTACAATATTTCAACACAGATTGTATTTAAAATGCTCGAACTTCGAAACCAAATTCCGGAGTTTTCGGGCATGTTTCAAAAAGAAGTCGCCGAACGTATTTGTGAAAAGAAAGGGACGAAAGCCTACGGGATTCTCTCTGTTTTAGTCCAAGCTTTTTACGATGCAGAATATTTGTTTACGGTCAGCGAAACGGTTTTTGATCCACCACCAAAAGTAAAATCTGGTGTATTGCGTTTGCGAAGAAAGGAAAATTTTACTTTACCTTGTAGTGAAAAATTGTTTTTTACAGTTGTGAAAACAGCCTTTCAACAGCGCCGTAAGACATTGCGAAACAGTCTAAAAACTTTAAATTTGTCGGATAATTTAAGAGAAGATACTATCTTTGACCTCCGACCAGAGCAACTGTCCTATATGCAGTTTATAGATTTAACGCAAAAATAGAAGCCGATGGAGTTTAAAATCAGCAAAGAACTAATTCAACAATTAGAGCAACTTATTCAATCTAAGAACGATGTGCAACTCGAAATCTTATTGAATGATTTGCACCATGCTGATATTGCCGAAATTCTAGATGAGCTCGATTTTGATGAAGCGACCTATATCTTTAAAGTCCTCGACAGCGAAAAAACAGCTGAAATTCTACTCGAACTGGAAGATGACTTAAGAGAAAACATTCTAAGCAGATTGTCTCCAAAAGAGATCGCGGAAGAACTAGATGAACTAGAAACCAACGATGCTGCTGATATTATCGCAGAGTTGTCTCAGGAGAAAAAAGAGGAAGTAATTTCTGAACTTCAAGACGTTGAACACGCTAAAGACATTGTCGAATTACTCCGTTTTGATGAAGACACAGCGGGTGGAATCATGCACAAAGAGTTGGTAAAAGTCAATGAGAATTGGAATGTACTAACTTGTGTGAAGGAAATGCGAATTCAAGCAGAGAATATTTCTCGTGTGCATTCCATTTATGTTGTGGATGATGAAGATCGATTGAAAGGGCGTTTGTCTTTGAAAGATCTCCTCACTACTTCAACAAAAACACCAATTCGCGACATTTATATTAGTAAACTAAATTACGTAAAAGTTGATACCGAAGACGTAGAAGTGGCGCGAATCATGCAGAAATATGACCTTGAAGCCATTCCTGTTGTTGATGAATTAGGACGATTAGTCGGTCGAATCACTATCGATGATATCGTAGACGTTATCAAGGATGAAGCCGACAAGGATTACCAATTGGCAGCGGGTATCTCACAAGACGTTGAAGCAGATGATAGTATTTTAGAACTGACCAAAGCCCGTTTGCCTTGGCTCGTCTTGGCGCTTTTAGGCGGATTTATTACCGTGCGTGTTTTAGGTTTGTTTGAAGGAGCTATGTTGCAGCACGGGAACTTGTTCTTTTTTACACCACTAATTGCCGCGATGGCAGGAAATGTAGGGGTACAATCTTCTGCAATCATTGTGCAAGGTTTGGCCAATGATACGTTGAGCGGCTCCTTGTTCAACCGGTTGATTAAAGAAGTATCGTTAAGTTTACTCAATGGGGTCATTTTAGCATCCATTCTTTTTCTCGGAAGCCATTTCCTTCTCAACGTAGAATTTATAATTGGCATTATTGTTACCATTGCACTCGTTTCTGTGATTATCATCGCATCGCTGATTGGTACATTTATTCCGCTTTTATTAGATAAATTTGGCATCGACCCCGCATTAGCAACAGGTCCATTCATCACAACCAGCAATGATATCTGTGGAATTCTGATTTACTTCTCGATTGCTAAATTGATTTTAGGCTTTTAAAAACATAAAGGATGAACATACACATTATAGGTGGTGGGAACTTAGGGGTTGCCATCGCACTTGGAATTACAAGCTATACAAGCAACAATTCAGTAAGCATTAGCCGCAGAAATACGCAAAGTATTCAGTTCTTGGAACAAAAAGGAATCAAAGTGACTACCTCAAATACGCAAGAACTTGAAAAAGCGGATTTGGTTATTCTAACCGTAAAACCCTATCAAATTACAAGCGTTCTAGTTGAAATATTACCTTTTATTGCGCATAAAGTAATCGCTTCAGCCGTAAGTGGTTTTGCCATCGATACGATTCAACAAATTACCCAAGACTCATGTAGTGTGGTTCGAATTATGCCCAATATTGCGATTCAATTTGGCGAATCAGCAACTTGCATTTCATTTACCGAAAAAGATAAAAAAGCCGCACAACCGGTCATTGAATTGTTCCAACAATTAGGAACATCGCCAGTTATTGAAGAAAAATTAATGGACGCCGCAACTGTTTTAGGTGCCTGCGGAACCGCTTATGCCTTGCGCTATATTCGCGCTTCAATGCAAGCCGGAATCGAAATTGGTTTCGACTCGCAGACTGCACTTGCTATCGCAGCTCAAACCGCAAAAGGTGCCGCGAAAATGTTGTTGGAAGAAAAAATTCACCCAGAACAACTCATCGATCGCGTAACGACACCACAAGGTTGTACCATCGTTGGACTCAACGAAATGGAACATCAAGGTTTTAGTTCGTCGTTGATTAAAGGAATAAAAACGTCGCTTCAGAAAATTAAGGAATAGGTTTCTTGAGATTCAGGTTAAGCGAATCTGAAAATTGCTGGCAAAATTGCGCTACCCCAACGTCATTCATATGGAATGAGTTGTAGAAATACTTTTTATCAAAATTGAGAGGATTATTTGTAAAATCCCAAAAAACCACATTTTTGTTTTCAAGAGCAATTTGTTTCATCTTGTTTTTCATTTCCCGTAAAGTTGGTTCTTGAAAAGCATTGAGTTCAAAATACTGAGGCGCCCAAACCAAAATGAGTTTGGCATGAATTCTATTACAGTCAGCTATTATTTTTTTTAGAAGGCTAAGCTGATTATTAAGTTCACTAACACTGTACTTTTCTCTTTTTCCCCCTATTTCTTTTTTCATTTTTGCAAAATCAGAATTCCATGTTGAATGATGTTTCTGATAACCTTTCTTCTTAATTACAGGTGTTTTCCCACTTTTTGAACCAGATAATTCTTCGTATAATTTTACAATATAGCCGCGATATTTGCTCATGGGAACATATTTTTCATAGAGAACCGAGTTGTCTATTTTTTGCAGTTCATGAAAAAGGACTGCATTGTGATAATAAGGCAAATACTGGTTCTTTTCGGCGATGGGTTTGTCTGTTAAGGCATAGAGGTCAATATTTTGCACCACTATTTTGGGCGGTTTATTTTGGACAAGATAGGAATTCCAGCGAATTTGCTCAATCGCCAAAGAAGAACCTGCAACGCCAAGGTTATAGGATTTTATACCAGTGTTTTTTTCAATAATTTCTGGATCAAAATGGGCTTCAGTTCTAGAGTTGCCAAGAAAGACCAATGGTGCATTGATTTTGCCATTCATGAGCAGATTCCAATCTAAATAGGTGCTGCTAGTAGAATTTTGCAGCTTGCTGTCAATAAAGGTTTGAAACAGGAACAGCATCCCGTAGAAAAGTAGAAAAACTAACAATAATTTGATTAAAAAAACTTTCATCTTCCTTTATCTAAAATTGGAAATAAATAAAATCACTCGCCTCGTTTTTAATATTCAAAATAATCATTAACAAAATAATAAAGTACAAGGCAAATCTTGTCAGCTTCAAATACCATTTGTCTTGAAATAAGTACGGATGAATGACATGTTCGTTATGTCGTGAAATCCATTCGACAGTTATAAAAAAGAGTAAGGAGCACGCAAGAGGAATAATAGAATCAGAAAAAGTAGACTGAGAATGGATTTCAAAAAAATTTGTTGGGTTGAGAATACCGCTGATATATAAAAAAGCATGTTTTACATTTTCTGCTCTGAAAAAAATCCAGGAAAAAGTGATTATTAGGAAAGTCGAACACATTTCAAACACTTCACGAATACTTGGTAGTAAAGTTTCTTTTTCGAGAACTTTCAATTTTAATCTATTTTCTTTGATAATGACTAACGGAATAAAAAACAACGCATTCACAAACCCCCAAAGCAAGAAAGTCAAATTGGCGCCATGCCAAAAGCCACTAATTAGGAAGACAATCATCACATTTCTGATCTTAAAAAGCAAGTTTCCTTTATTTCCTCCTAAAGGCAAATACAGATAATCGCGAAACCAGGAGGTCAAAGAAATATGCCATTTTTGCCAAAATTCAGCGACATTCCGTGAAAAATATGGGTATTTGAAATTTCGCATTAAATCGAAACCAAAAAGACGAGAAAGTCCAATTGCGATATCAGAATAACCGCTAAAATCACAATAAATTTGAAAAGAAAATAGGACGGCTCCGAGAATTAGAGTGCCACCAGAGTAATTAGTGTAATGAGCAAAAATATCATTCACATACACAGCAGCGTTATCCGCAATGACAATTTTTTTAAAAAAGCCCCACAGTATGAGACGCATTCCATCGACCGCTTTTTCGTAATTAAAATACCTTTTCGAACTAAACTGTGGTAACAAATGGGTCGCTCGCTCGATTGGACCGGCAACTAACTGTGGAAAGAAGCTAACAAATGCCATAAAGGCAACGACGTCTTTGGTTGGTTCAAGTTTCCTCCGATAAACGTCGATACCGTAACTTAAAGATTGAAAAGTATAAAAACTAATACCTACTGGGAGAATAATGTCTAAGGAAGAAATATCCAACGGATATCCAAAAAAGGTAAAGGCACTTTTGAAATTGACAATAAAAAAATTGAAATATTTGAAAAAACCCAGTAATCCTAAATTGAAAAATATGCTAACAGCGAGCAAAAGTTTCCTTTTTCGGCGGTCATTTTCTTTTTGCAGTGCCAAGCCAACAAAAAAGTCCACTAATGCACTAAAGAGCAGTAAAGACAAAAATCGCCAATCCCACCAGCCGTAAAAAACCAAACTGGAAACTACAATTAGTGCATTTTGCAATTTCAGGTTCTTTGCAGTGACGAACCAATAAAGAATAAAAAAACAATTGGTAAAAAAACTGCAAAATCAATAGAGTTAAAAAGCATCGTTTTCTTAAATCAATGGGTTGACTTTCTTAAGGACGGTATTTTTTAGGAGTAAGCACGACGAATGTATAAAATAACTTTAATATTCTTGTAATTCCGAAGTAATTTCTAGATGGCTTTTTAATAACTTTGAGTTTTTAATAATGAAATCGCTGTGCTCAAAAACATCAAAATCCTACATCTCGATAGTAATCACCCAATTCTCAAAGAACAACTAGAATTACTTGGTTTCACCAATGATGAAGATTTTACGTCATCCAAGGAAGTTATCGAGTCTAAAATCCAAGATTATCATGGAATTATCATTCGCAGTCGATTTCAAATCGATAAAACTTTTATAGACAAAGCGACCAACTTACAATTTATTGCGCGTGTTGGCGCCGGTCTAGAAAGCATCGATTGCGACTACGCAACTTCCAAAAATATCACACTCATTGCAGCACCGGAAGGCAATCGGAATGCAGTCGGAGAACATACTTTGGCTATGCTTTTGTCACTTTTTAACAATCTTAATGTTGCGGATGCCGAAGTTCGGAGCGGACAACGAAACCGAGAAAGCAATCGTGGTCATGAACTAGACGGAAAAACAATCGGCATCATCGGTTACGGGAATATGGGCAAATCCTTCGCTAAGAAGTTGCGTGGTTTTGAAGTAAATGTTATTTGTTATGATATCCTTGATGGCGTTGGAGATGTAAATGCCAAGCAAGTTTCTTTAGCAGAAGTGCAGCAAAAAGCGGATGTTTTGAGTTTGCATATTCCGTGGACGCCAGAAACCAACGGGCTTGTCAATCGGACTTTTATCAACGCTTTTCAAAAACCGTTTTGGCTACTCAACACTTCAAGAGGAAAAAATGTAGTAACAGCAGACTTGGCAGAAGCTTTGAAAACCGGTAAGATTCTAGGCGCCGGTTTGGATGTTATTGAATATGAAAATCTATCTTTTGAAACACTCCATGCCGCTGAATTACCAGAGGCTTATCAGTACTTATTACAATCTAAAAGTGTTTTACTAACACCACATATTGCTGGCTGGACAGTCGAAAGTCAACAACGCTTAGCACAGGTAATCGTCGACAAAATCAAGGAAAAATATTTGGAAAGCGAAAAGGTAATTGCCGAAAAAGTTCGTGTAACCGGAATTGGCGGCGTCTTTTTTAAAGCTGCAAACCCAAAGGAATTGGTCGCTTGGTATGGCAAACATCTTGGATTCAAAACCGATGATTATGGTTCTACTTTTTGGTGGAACGACAAATACGGAAACGATTGTTCCACCCAATGGTCACCTTTTAAAGACGACACGACTTATTTCCAGCCCAGTGAAAAACAGTTTATGCAAAATTTCAGAGTAGCCAACCTCGAAGTATTATTGCGAAATCTAGCAGCAGAAGGCATAACAATCGTTGGTGAAATGGAAACGTACGACTACGGAAAATTCGGTTGGATACTCGATCCGGAAGGCAACAAAATTGAACTTTGGGAACCTATCGATGTTGCGTTTCAATAATTTTTATATTTTTATAGAATCAACCTAACAAATAAATAGTATGGAGGAAGTTAAAAATGAAGAGTGGAATAGAGCTCATGAGCCACAATTTAAACCTGAAAATAAGAAAGTGGTCGCTGGAATTTTAGGAATCTTGTTCGGAGGATTAGGCATTCATAAATTTATTCTAGGTTACACCACCGAAGGGATTATTCAAATTCTTCTTTCTGTTATTACCTGCGGAATAGTGGGAAGTTTTATTGGACTGATTGAAGGAATCATCTATCTAACTAAAACCGATGAGGAATTTTATCATATATATCAGGAGAATAAGAAAGGCTGGTTCTAATGAACCTCAATCAAATTACAATTTCGGTTCGTGATGTAGCAAAATCAATGGTGTTTTACGAACATTTAGGCTTGGAACTAATTGTGAAATCACTTCCAACCTATGCACGATTTCAATGTCCGATGGGAGATGCAACTTTTTCATTGCATCAATCCGATCAGCAAATCAATGACTCCACTTGGATTTATTTTGAAGTCGACAATCTCGATGCAAAAGTCAATGAACTTCTCGGTCTAGGTTTTGAATTTGATGAATTGCCCAACGACAAACCTTGGTTGTGGCGGGAAGCGCGACTAAAAGATCTTGATAACAATCAATTGATATTGTATTACGCAGGTGTAAATAGGAAAAACCCGCCTTGGAGAATCTAAAAGAAATTTTTAGATTTAGATTTTCTCTCCTTTTTCTGCCAATTTCCGCTCTAGTTCCGCTTGAAATTCTTCCATCACCGGTTTCATCGTACTTTCAGGCAAGTCGGCTATTCGAATATACATCAATCCATCAATCGCATTGTTGAATAGCGGATCTACATTGAAAGCGACCACGCGCGCATTTTGCTTGATATATTTCTTAATCAATACCGGAAGACGCAAAGTTCCTGGTTCGATTTCATCAATAATCTTATCGAATTTTACCAAGTCGGCTTCCGCTTCATCAAAAATAAAATCCTTATCCGCATCTTTCAACTTCACTCGAAATTCTTTTTTAGGCGTAATATATTGCGCAATGTATGGATCGTAATAATGTGATTTCATAAACTCAATCATCAACGATTTAGAAAAATCCGTAAACTGATTACTAATACTCACGCCGCCAATTAGAAACTTATGTTCTGGATAATGCAACGTAGTGTGAACAATTCCTTTCCATAATAAAAACAAGGGCATTGGTTTTAATTGGTAGTCTTTAGAAATAAATGCGCGACCCATTTCAATCGACTTGCTCATCATGTCGTGCAATTCTGGTTCAAACCGAAACAATTCTTGCAAATAAAATCCGTCTATACCATACTTCGGAAAAATCTCAGAACCCAAGCCCATACGGTAAGCACCGGCAATTTGCTGCGCTTCTTCGTCCCACAAAAACAAATGGTGATAATATTGATCATACTTGTCTAAATCGATAGAATTGTTAGTTCCTTCTCCAATTTCTCTGAAAGTCACTTCACGCAAACGTCCAATTTCATGCAAAATATTAGGAATATTCGTCGCTTCGGTAAAAAACACTTCGTAGTTTTTACTGTGTGTCAACCTCGAATCTGAATTTCTCAAACTCGCAACTTCAGCCACCATTTTTTCGTGATTGGCTGGCGTAGCAATTTCTTTTGGACTTCTAGGTAGTTTTAAATTGTTTAGATTCGGCGCTGACAAAAACGGCACGTCCTTTTCAAAAGAATTGGCCAACATATAGGTTTTCTTTCTCAAAAATTCCGAATACTCTTCAATAGTTTTATGCTCATTTTGCTCAGCTACAGAAATGGGTTTTCCTATACGAACTTTAATCACACGGTCTTTTTGAGTCAGCAATTCAGAGGGTAGTTTTGCTGTTCTTAACGTTGGATTTAAACTAGATAACAAATAAAATAACCGACTGTTTTTCGCATGAAAATAAATTGGAACCACCGGCACTTGTGCCTTACGAATGACTTTAATTGCGCCTTCTTCCCATGCTTTGTCCACCATCAATTTTCCGTCTTTGTAAGTAGAAAACTTCACCAGCGGGAAACATACCTAAAGGCTTTCCATCGCTTAAATGACGCAAAGTCTCTTTGATTCCAATGACACTTGATTTTGCGTTTTCAAGTTCTCAAACGGATTCACCGGCATAATATAAGGCTTCAACGGGTCGATGCGATGCAACAAGAAGTTGGCAATAATCTTAAAATTAGGCTCACGCTCCAACATCAATTTCAACAACAAAATCCCATCAATTCCACCCAAAGGATGATTTGAAATGGTGATATAAGCACCATCTTTTGGCAGTCGTTTTAAATCGTCTTCAGGGATCTCAAATTTGATTTGAAACTCATCTAAAATGGCGTTCAGAAACGGCACATCTTGCAAGTGCTTATTCCTGTCGTAAATTTTATTTAGGGTAGAAATTTTCAGGATCTTCATCATCAACCAACCAGCAAAAGTTCCTAAAACCCCATATTTATCGGCGTGTATTGCTTTGGCAACTTCCTTTGCGGTAACTAAACCCATGTTTGTTTGTGTTTATCGAGACAGAAACAAAGATAGCAAAAAACTCCATTTTACTTTATCCTTTTTTATTACATTTGAATGACAAAAAATAAACGCCTACAATGAAAATTATTTCCTATAATGTAAATGGTATTCGTGCCGCGATCTCAAAAGGATTTATCCCATGGCTGCAGCAGGCCAATCCAGATGTGATATGCCTTCAAGAAATCAAAGCAACACCAGAACAAATCCCTTTACTCGATTTCGAGTTGGCAGGTTATCCCTATCATTTTTGGTTTCCAGCCGACAAAAAAGGATATAGCGGCGTTGCTATTTTATCTAAAGTAAAACCCAATAATATTCAATTCGGAACTGGCATTGCCCACATGGATTTTGAAGGAAGAAATCTTCGCATCGATTTTGATGATTTTTCCGTGATGAGTTTGTATTTGCCCTCTGGAACCAACATCGATCGCCTCGATCATAAGTTTATGTATATGGATGATTTTCAAAACTATATCAATGAACTTAAGAAAGAAATCCCCAATTTAATCATCTGCGGCGATTATAATATTTGCCACGAAGCCATCGACATTCACGACCCGATTCGCAACAGAACCGTATCTGGATTTTTGCCCGAAGAACGCGCCTGGCTCGATAATTTTATGAAAAGCGGCTTCGTAGATAGCTTTAGATTTTTCAATAAAGAGCCACATAATTACACATGGTGGAGTTACCGCGCCGGCGCAAGAGGCAATAACAAAGGTTGGCGCATCGATTATTGCTTGGTGAGCGAGCCTTTAAAAGATAGAATAAAAAGAGCCGTAATTCTTGCAGATGCAAAACATTCCGATCATTGCCCGACCATGGTTGAGATAGATTAATAGGAGCCGGGAACCTGCTGTTCGCTCTATCTTTTTATGCTGAACTCGTTTCAGCATCTCAACATACTGAAGCGAAGTAATACAAAAAGATACTGAAACAAGTTCAGCATAAAAAGGATGCCGCTGCCATCAGGGCTAGGCACCAGAATACAATAACAAATCAATTATTAATTATGAAACATACGCTTGCATTTTTTCTTAGTTTACTCTTGTTGACATCGTCTTGCGTTACCAAGAAAGTCTACCAAGATCTCGAAAACAAATACGCCGATCTCAAAAAAGAAAATCGCCGCATTCAAGACGAAACGGATGACTGCATTAAATCGAAAGCAGATATGGAAATGGCGTACGAAGCCATCAAAAGTGAGCTCAATGATACGCGACTAGAACGCGATAAGAATCTAGCCGATTATAATGCCGCGAACAATAATTACAAAGCTATGCAAGCCTCATATGCTGCCTTAGAGAAAAACAGCAACGACGCACTGCAATCCAATATGAATAAAAATAGAGAACTTTTGGAACAGCTAGATGCCAAAGAAAAAGCTTTAACAGCTGAACAAAATCGTTTAAATAAAGTAAAGAATGATTTACAGGAAAGTTCAGCACGATTGGCGGAGTTAGAAAGTCTAATGGCAGCCAAAGATGCCAACATGAGGAAGCTGAAAGAAACCTTGTCTAGTGCGCTCAATAGCTTTGAAGGAAAGGGACTAACCGTGCAACAAAAGAACGGAAAAGTTTATGTTTCTATGGAAAACAAACTATTGTTTAGCTCCGGAAGTTGGGCAGTAGGTGCTGAAGGAAGACGCGCAGTAGTAGAAGTCGGAAAAGTTTTAGCAGCCAATCCTGATATTGCTGTTTTGATTGAGGGGCACACCGACGATGACGAATTCAATGGTTCTGGACCCATAGCAGATAACTGGGATTTATCCACCAAAAGAGCCACGGTAATTGTCAATATTCTCGGAGAAAACAAAGGCATCAATCAACAGAATTTGACAGCAGCAGGAAGAAGTGAATACGCTCCAGTTGCCAGTAATTCTTCAGCAGATGGCAAAGCAAAAAACAGAAGAATCGAAATCATTTTGACACCAAAGTTGGATGAGATTTCTAAGATGTTGAACCAGTTGTAAAAAATGCCACAAAGGCACGAAGCCACAAAGAAAGATAAATCCTTTGTGGCTTCGTGTATTTGTGGCAAACCTTTTATTTCACAGTCAACTTCGAACTGATACTCAATCCGGCTTGGTCTTTAATCGAAACAATATATAATCCCGTTTGCAAACTTGCAATCGAAACGGTGTTGGTCTCAGCGTTTACACCTTGCGTCATTACTGTTTTTCCGGTCATATCCACTACAGTCAAAGTTGCAGGAAATTGCAACCCCTTTGTTTTTAAGGATACTTCATTTTGCGCTGGATTAGGATACAACTCAAATGTATCTTTGTCAAAGCTGTTGGTCGCTAGTGAAGTGTCTACAATTTTATAAACTGTATTTCCTCCTGCAACATAAAGCTCTCCATTAATATCCTCTCCAAAAGTGGTTGGACCTAAATTTGAAAAGGCATTCGACCAAACAATCGTTCCACTAGTATCAGTGTAACCAATTTTATCAGTGCAATATTCAGCAAATACATATTTACCATACAAATTTGGAAATTGAGCTCCTCGATAAACATAGCCTCCTGTAATCGAATTGCATGGGTCTGAACCACCGTGAGGATATGTCGCTACCGGAAATGTAAATACTAATGAACCTGAGCATGTAGAGTAAACATTATTTCCTTCATAACATTTCCAACCGTAGTTTAATCCGGCTGTAAGTGGTGCAGCAGTTCTATTAATTTCTTCCGCCTGATTTTGCCCCACGTCAGCAATCCATAAATCACCGTTCAAACGATCGAAATTGAATTTCCATGGATTTCGCAAACCAATGGCCCAAATTTCATCATTTCCTGGTACGCCAACATAGGGATTGTCCGCTGGAATTCCGTAAGGCGAAGCAGAATCAACATCTATACGAAGCATTTTTCCTAAGTTTTCATTGATGTTCTGCGCTCTGTTTCCTGGATCACCGCCACTTCCTCCGTCGCCCATTCCAATATAAAGGTAACCGTCAGGACCAAATCGTAAGCTACCGCCGTTATGGTTGGAGAAAGGTTGCGTTATTGTTAACAAGATTGTACCGCTTGAGGCAACTGCGATATCAGGATCATTAGAAACCGAATATCGCGCAATTACAGTATTTCCAGCTGTGTTCGTGTAATTGATGTAGAAATATCCGTTCGTCGCGTAATTCGGATGAAAAGCCAATCCTAACAGTCCTCGTTCTCCGCCCGAAGTAATAGTTGCAGAAGTTAGGGTAAGAAAGTTAGTAGCGTTTACAGTCCCATTTGGGTTCAAAATTCGGATAGCGCCACTTTGCTGTAGGACGAATAATCGAGCATCATTGGCAGGATGTTCAATAGCAGTAATACTACTAAATCCGTTTGCAAAGGAGGTAATATTGATATTTTGAGCGAACGAAAATGAGCTCAAAAGCACAATTAAAAAAGTAATAATTTGTTTCATAGCATTAGTTTTTTTGTTTTGACCGTAAATATAAATAAATGATTTGAAAACCTAACTTTATAATTGTTAATTACTTAAAAATGGTAATGTCAGATTTCCTTATAAATTTCCAATGATTTTATCTTTGGGATACTTCACTTTATAGCTAAGTCGAATTTTTCTAGTTTCATTGGCTTTCAAGTTCAATTCCCAAGTGAGTATTCCAGTTTCTACATTGACTTTAGCACCGTCACTTTCGGCTAAAATCACTTCAATTTCTTTATCTGGACTCAATGGATATTGGTCTTTCAATAAAAGTTGTACCGCTTCTTTTTTGTTATTTCTTACTGTAATATCGTACGTAAAAGTTTGTTCTTTCTTAGAAGACAAAAATTTTGTTCCTGATTTGTCGACTACTTTTTCTCGTTTTATAGAGATTTTTTTATCTCTTCCCATGCTTAAATTCAAGGTGTCTGAAGTTTGATTGGCATTGATATAAGTCTTTCCGACATACAATCCTTCAAAAATAATATTGGCTTCACCAGGCAATAAGTTGTACTTCGAATAGTCGCTAATTTCAGCCAACAAAAAAGCTTCCTTTTCTACCCGAGGCGCTGCATAGTATTTATAAGTGGATGGCAATTGCAATTCTTTTAAAGCGACACTGTGCGCTTTTCCGTTGGATAAAATATCATACGGAATGTCGATATCAAAAGAAATGTTGAGTTGGTTTTCGGATACAGTTGTAAAATCTGAAATAGAAGTTGCATCCATTTCTTTTGCCGCTTCTACTGCGACACCTTGCGAGACACTTTGAATTTGGTTTCGCATCGCTTGATTCGTGTCTTTACGATAAGCATATTGATTCCCGTACTGCAACCACCAAGCATTCAAAATGGGTGCTTGATTATTTTGATTTGGATTGCCACTAGACAAAGTAAGTTTCACTTTCTTCCAATCGATTCCAGTATTTTGAACCACTTGCGCTTTGTACATCATATTGATTGGTGAGGCAATATTATCTGCTCTTAAATCATAAAATGGCGACCACGAAGCACTATTGCTGATATAATTGATGTCAAAATCTACAATGCCTGCAACATCATTCATCACTTGAATAACCAATTTCCCTTGTGAGGTTTTTTCCTCTTTTTTGGTATTGATTTCCAATTTGCTTTTCAGTCGTAAAAGCGCTTCATTCAATTTGATTCTGCGATCTTCCAATCCATCAATCGCATTGCGACTTTCACTTCGTTTGGCTTTATAAAATGCCATCATTTTCATTAATTCTGCTACGTTTAAGCCTGAATTTAAACCAGAAACTTGTTGATTTTTGTCTAACAATTCAATGGTTTTTACTTCCGTTTCTTTGGCATTATTCACTTTTTGAATTTCTTTTTCGACCAACCGAATACTGTCGCGAACGGTTTTTATCAATGGCGATTTCTCATCAATTTCATATTCAGAAATGTAGTTGTTGGTAAACTGAACAGAAAGAACCGTAACATATGATGGCGCTCCAATTTGCAAGGTGTTTTCGTTCAAATAATCAGCGACATTTTTCACTACAATTTCACTTGTGCCTTTCGGAAGAGTTGCGGTGGTAGTTTGTGCTAACTCAACAGAATTAAAATAGACCGTCGCTGCTTTGACTTTTGCCGTTGTGAAAATTGGCTTTTGAGCAAGTAAAAAGCCAGTAAAAAACAGAAAACCAATTAAGATAAGATGTTTCATAATATCGATTTTGAATATTAAATAAATAATGATGATAATTACCATTTTCTGTCGCATATGCAACAAATAAAAGAACTACTTTTTTCTCGAATTTGGTATCTTAGAATTCAAATTCTTCAATGCTGGTGGAGTCTATCGCCGTCGGATTTTCTCCCACAATTTTGATAAACGACCGCGCATTTCCGGAAATATGTATCGGAAGTTGATTGATCGTGTCTTCAGGCGTAATCAAACCCCTGCGCATCATAATGTTTTTGAGTTGCTTGTCGCGCGAATTGGCGAAGGGTTTTAAATTTCCTTCGGTATTAAATTGATACATAAATTTCTTTGGACTCGGGATAATATTCGCCAGATACAAACACTCATTTAAAGTTAATTCCGACGGACTTTTTTGAAAATAAAAGGCAGCCGCTTCACCAATTCCATATACGTTTGGTCCCCATTCGATGATATTAAAGTAAACTTCAAGCATTCTTTCTTTACTCACAATTCTATTGTTTTCGAGAATATAGACTAATAGGATTTCTTCAAGTTTTCTTGACAAGGTTTTTTCACGAGTTAGAAATGCATTTTTGATAAGTTGCATACTTATGGTACTGCCACCGCGCGAGAATTTTCGCGTCCGAATATTTTTAACGATGGATTGTTTGAACGCTTCCTTAATAAATCCACGGTGGGAAAAGAAGGAAGGATCTTCAGTGGTTAACACACATTTCCGCAGATATGGAGAAATTTGGTTTAAGGGCGTATAATTCGGATTGCTGGCACCCACCAAAATTCCCCGTTGAGGCGTGTTATTGATGATGGCGCGATACGTAAATTCACCGTTTAGTTTGCTGAGGTTCGCCTCGCCATATTTAGTAATTACAAGATTCTCTTTGTTGAGGTTGCTATCAAAAACGACGGAGTTTGGTTTGTTTTTATTGAATATAAGATTCAGATGGTAGTCGAAACTTCCCGTCGCTTCCATTCCGACAAAGTGCGTGAACAAGCCCGCTGGCAGTGAGTTAATATAATTCTGCGCGTTCATTTTTGGAATATCCACCTTGAGCGTGTAAATCTTGTCCGTTTTCGTTGTTGTAAGAAACATAAGGATGACATTTAATTTGATTGAGTTGAACGGTTGAACTACTATCTATCGCTACAAAATTTTCTCCAAAAAGGAAGTTGTAATCAAAACGTGCTTTCTGAATGACCACATCTTTACTTGCTATTTTAGGATGGTTGATGGTAAAATTTGAAACGGAAGTAAATCCATCAATGTGCAATTCGTCGCCATCCATATCGATATTAGAAACATTGAGCCTGATGGAATCGAAGCTCGATTTGATGCCATAACGTTCATCAAAATAGGGAACTTTTATTTTGCCAGTGTCAATATTGAAAAAGCGAAGATCTGTTTGCTTGTTTCTTGGATCAGCAAATCCTTTAATTTTCCATCGTTGTGTGAAAGTATTTGTTTGAACCACGATGGAAGACTCCATTTGTTTGTCTTGCAAGACCAATGTATTCAAACGCATGGTTGCTTTCTTACCCATGTCGTTCATTCGCAAAGTTAGATTTTGGAGATGCATATCAGTAGGAACCAAATTTAATCCTCGGTTCAGCAAGCGATAGGCTAATTTGGCGTAGTTGGGTTTTTCGCCAGTATCAACCGTGTCTTTTTTCCGAAGAAAGGCATCAAAATTCCGACCGTAATCTGCCTTCACCAATTGAACAAAGCCGTTGTCAATTTTTAGACTTTCTAGGCGAATGGTTCCCATCAGCAATGGCCAAAAACTCACACTTGTTTTAATGTTTTGGATTCGGAATAAGGTATCTTTCTGATGCGGGACAAGGATAATATCTTCAATTTCGACCGCTGTCAGTCCTTTAAATTCCGCTTTTTTAATAGAAAAAGAACTATCGTATTCGCGATCTAATTTATTGGTAATAACCGAAATTGCTTTTTGGAGTAAGGCATCACGAAAAACAATCATTACGATAAAAACCAGGACAAAAACAGCACTTATAATTTTTGCGCTTAACACTATTTTTTGTTTTCTAGTTCTCATTTTTGGGCGTCTGATGTATGCTTAACCGAATAATTCACTGGCAATATCTTCAATTTTTGATACCAGTCGGATTTGAATTAACGTATTTTTCAAGGAAATCTTATTGTACTTTGAAACAAAAATTGTGGAGAAGCCTAACTTTTCAGCTTCTTGAATCCGTTGATCAACTCTGTTAACAGGGCGAATTTCTCCAGAAAGACCCACTTCCCCGGCGAAACAATATCCTTCACCAATAGGAATATCTTCATTAGATGACAGTATGGCTGCAACCACAGCCAAATCGATGGCGGGATCATCAATAGAAATTCCACCGGTAATATTCAAAAAAACATCTTTGGTTCCCAAACGGAAGCCGGCTCGTTTTTCTAAAACAGCAAGAATCATATTGAGTCTCTTGGCATTATAGCCTGTTGTACTTCGTTGTGGCGTACCATAGACAGCCGTGCTCACTAAAGCTTGTATTTCGATCATCAACGGACGCATACCTTCGAGTGTTGCTGCGATGGCTGTACCGGAAAGCGTGATGTCTTTGTGAGAGATTAATATTTCGGATGGATTGGATACTTCACGCAAACCGCTTCCCAACATTTCATAGATTCCCAGTTCAGAAGTGGAACCAAAGCGATTTTTAAGCGCGCGAAGAATACGGTACACATGATTTCGATCACCTTCAAATTGTAGTACTGTATCGACCATATGCTCCAGAATTTTTGGTCCCGCAATGGTCCCGTCTTTGGTGATGTGCCCAATTAGAATGACCGGGATATTGGTTTCTTTAGCAAACTTAATGAGCTCGGCAGTGGTTTCTCGAATTTGAGAAATACTTCCTGGGGACGCCTCAATATATTCAGTATGTAAAGTTTGAATGGAATCGATGATGACAATTTCGGGTTCGATTTCTTCTATTTGACGAAAAATGTTTTGTGTCTTTGTTTCTGTAAGAATATAGCAATTATCACCGTTTGGCGTGATTCGCTCGGCGCGCATTTTAATTTGCTTTTGACTTTCTTCACCAGAAACATATAAAGTTTTGTAGGGTAATTTTAGTGAAATCTGAAGTAGTAAAGTGCTTTTTCCTATGCCGGGTTCACCGCCAAGAAGGATTAAAGAGCCAGGCACTATGCCACCGCCTAGACACGATTCAATTCCCCGTCAAGGGTGTTCATGCGAACCTCTTGAGTGGAATCAATTTTTTTGATTTTAAGTGGTTTGGAAACTTTTTTTACTGTTGTAGCGGTCGATTTCCAATCGGGTTTTTCTTCTTTCTGGATTATTTCTTCTGCAATGGTATTCCATTCTTTACAAGCGTTACATTGGCCTTGCCATTTGGAATATTGAGCGCCACAATTTTGACAAAAAAAAGAAGTTTTCACTTTAGCCATGTCGATTACTGATTCTTTAATTCATCAGCTTTATCTAGCATCATGTCTTTGGTTAAGTCTCCAATTTCTTCTTTCTGAAAGGCACTTTGATACGCTTTTACCGCTTTCTTAAGATCTCCTGTTTTTTCATAAAACATGGCCTTATGATAATCACTTAGCATCGATTTTGGATATTGTTTTTTTGAAACATCTGACAATTTATCGAATTCGTCAAACGCATTGTTTTTTAGTATTGCTGCTTCAATAGCTTTGAAATCATTGATTCTGATTGGCATTTTTATGTTCAATGACTTTTCTAGGACCTCGTATTTATTTAAGAGATAATCGACGTAACCTGAGGGTAAGACTACAATTTTCTCACTGAATTCAGCGGTTGATATGGGTTGATAAACGGCAAAAAATTGATACAACGCATTAGGAATTGAATGTAAAACCAGCGAGTAATGTGAGGCGCCCTTAAATTCGTCGAAACGGTAGTTAAAGGTTGGTTTGTTCACCGTTTTTAATCCGGCATCTAATTCTTTAATTCTTGTTTGCATTTTTTTGACATCACCATCGGCAGTAGATTGATAATAATATAATGATTGGTCTAAAATCGCAAAACGATCGGGAATGTTTTTTTCCATCGCGACAGGCAATTCCGGGCTCATTGAAATGTACGCATCGAACAGTGGACGTTCTTTATATAGAAAGAAATTTAAAAATCCAGCAGTAAAGTCGTGACCTGCAATGATTTTAAAAGGAGCAATTCGGTATTTTTTTTCCATATAGGTAACGAGCTCCATTCCGATAAATTCAAAAAATTTGTTTCCTTTTTCGTCTGGCAATCCTGTAGTTGCGTCTACAGCGCAGTCTGATTCTCGTTCGTTATTCTTATTTTGATTTATTCCAACAATGATTACTTCTGGCAAATCGTCCCAATAAGCGCCATAATTTAAAGCACCTTGAAACGGATCAAATAAGTAGTCCCCATCGAGAACAATCAAGAGTGGGTATTTCCTATCTGTATTTGTCAAATAGGAGGCAGGGAGTCCAATTGTTATTTCTCTATTTTCATTTAATTTAGGAGAAAAAACCTCTTCTGTAATTTTTTGTGAATAAATGAACAATGTGCTAAAAAGGCATAGCAAGAAACTGATTTTTTTCATTAGTGTAAGGATTACGCTTCTACAAAACTTGTAGCAAGATAAGAATTTAATTCTTTCTATTAAAAACAGGTAAATATAAAAACGAAAATAAACCTAATGCTAGCACTACCAACATTTGCGAGGTCCAAACAATCCATCCAAAAGCATTTCCTGTAGTTTCTGAAATAGAATAAACCAAAAGTATTTTTGAAATCATAAATGGATAAGCACCAAAGCCGCTATTCGTAAATGCTACGGCGATACTGCCAACAACGAAAGATGTAATTATCGCACTAATGCTTAGTGAGCTAGTTTCTGGAAAAACATAAAAAACGACTCTGAACATCAGCAAATATGATAGCCAAATAAGTGCTGTGTGAAAAAGATACGCGCCTTTTTTTTGCATGTGTAAAATGCTAAACACTCCTTCTTTTAGTCCAGATATTTTTTCCTTTATTGCGAGAACAAACTTCAATTTCGAGTAGCAATAAATCAAAACTGAAACGACAAAAAGAAGCGCACTTGCCACAGAAAAGAATAACAACTTATCTATGGGAATTTTATCTAAAATAAAAGACTTCACGATATTGAACTGCAAGAAAACAGCAATCAACATAAATAAAAGTAAAACTAGAAAATCTACAATTCTTTCTGCGACAACACTTCCAAATCCTTTGTCGAAAGGAATATTATTATACTTTTTCACAATAAGTGCTCTTGAAACTTCTCCTGATTTTGGGACAGTTAAATTCAATACGTAACCGATACTAATTGCCATAAAATTATTTTGAAAGGAAGAGGCATATCCCATGTGCTCTAGTGAAAACTTCCAACGATAGGCGCGCGATGCATTGCCTAGAACTGCAATTCCAGCGGCAATAAATAAATAAGTATAATCGGCATTTTTAAAATAGCTTTGAATTTCAAGAATTTGTTCGGCAGTAAACTTGTTGTAGGTGTAGAAAATCAGAAAGAAACCCAATGCAATGGGCAGTACAATTGACAGCCATTTTGCGATTTGACTTTTGATGTACTGAGAAAATGAAATGTAATCAGATTCTTCATCAGCAATAAAGTCAGTGTTTTTTTTGAATTATTTCTTTTTAAATGCCATAAAAAACTAGGTGAGCGTGTTGTTACTTTCGTTTGGAAAAACCAAAGAAGGTTTGAATTTTTTTGCTTCTTCAAATTCAAATAAACCGTACGACATGATAATAATTACGTCGCCTTTTTGAACTTTTCTTGCTGCAGGGCCGTTGAGAATGATATCGCCTGAATTTCGGTTTCCTTTTATGGCATAAGTATCGAATCTTTCGCCATTGTTAATATTTACAATAGAAACTTTTTCGCCTTCAATAATGTTGGATGCTTCCAATAAAACTTCGTCTATTGTAATACTCCCGATATAATTCAAATCTGCTCCAGTTACTGTAACACGATGTATTTTTGACTTAACAACTTCTATCAACATAGGATAATTATAAGGAAATGGTATCGATTAATCGAATATTATTGATGAATACCGCTATAAAAGCGCGATATTTTCTGTTCTTATTTTTTCGAAGACATGGAAGTAAATTGCTTTCTTCCGCAATTTGAAAATACTCCAATTGAATGAGCTTATGGTTTTGCAAAGTTTTTTCGACCCAATTGGAGATTGAGGCTGCACTACTGTTTTTAAATTTAGAGCGTGAAGCTTTCAAAATTTTGTAAATCAATGCCGCTTCCTTTTTTTCATTTTCAGTCAAACGTTCGTTTCTTGAACTCATTGCCAGTCCGTTTTTCTCTCTGTAAATAGGGCATTCTACAATGTTTACATTTAGCTTAAGCTTCTCTACGAGCTTTTTCACTATTTGCAATTGTTGGAAATCCTTTTCCCCAAAGTAAGCGTTCGTGGGCTGAATTATTTCAAAAAGTCTTTTTACCACGGTGCCCACGCCATCATAGTGTCCGGGGCGAAATTCACCTTCCATTTGTTTTTCTAACCCATCAAAATCAAAATGCTCTGAAATTGTTTTACCCTCATAGATGTCATCTACGGTTGGCGCATAAATAATAATTGAATCAGAAACCGTTTTGACTTTCGCGACATCGTTCTCTAAAGTTCTTGGATATTTTTCAAGATCCTCAATATTATTAAATTGTGTTGGATTGACGAAAATACTAATGACTGAAATCGTATTATTTTCAATAGATTGTCGAAGTAAAGACAAGTGGCCATCATGCAAGGCGCCCATGGTAGGAACGAAGCCGAGCGTGGAATTTTTGGTAGAAATGGACTTTAAAAAAGACTTCAATTCGGCTTGTTTCTCGAAAATTTTCATGAAAGTATTCTTGAAATAGATTGCAAACTTAAGATTTTAGTTTAAACCTGCGTAAAATTTTGTAATTTTGCCTGTTTTTTGTTGACAATTACTAAATGTAAAATACAATATGGAGGATAAGAGGATATTATACGTATCATCTGAAGTGGTGCCCTATTTGGCAGAGAATGAAGTTTCTTTGATGTCTTATGATGTTCCCAAAATGATTAATGATCAAGGCGGACAGATTCGAATTTTTATGCCGCGATACGGCAACATCAATGAAAGAAGACATCAGTTGCATGAAGTAATTCGCTTATCTGGAATGAATTTGGTTGTCAACGATTTGGACATGCCCTTGATTATTAAAGTGGCCTCAATTCCAAAAGAAAGAATCCAGGTTTACTTTATTGATAATGATGAGTATTTTAAGAGAAAAGCTACTTTTACTGACGAAGAAGGAGCGCTTTATGCTGACAATGATGAGCGCGCCATATTTTTTGCGAAAGGTGTTGTTGAAACGGTAAAAAAATTGAATTGGGTACCTGATATTATCCATGTTCATGGTTGGATGGCTTCAATGCTTCCGATATATATGAAGCACTACTATAAAGATGAAGCACTATTTGCAGACACCAAAATAGTAACGTCAGTTTACAGCCAATCTTTTGAAGGTGTTTTGGATATCGAAATGATTAATAAAGTGAAATTTGACGGAATTCCTGAAGAATCAATTTCACGTTTAGCAACACCCAATTATGAAAACATATTAATGACTTCGATTCTTCATTCAGATGCTGTTATTATTGCGTCAGAGTCGCTTTCTCTCAGTTTAACAAAGTTTATTGAATCCTCAGGAAAACCTTTCTTACCTTTCATGCCGAAAGAGCAATTTGGGGAAGCGTATACTAATTTTTATAAAAATACGGTTCTACAATAAAAACCACCGAAAAATTATGCATATTAAGTTTTTTATAAAATTAATTTTCTCTACCCTTTTAGTTGTTCTTTTTATCTCTTGCGATGATGATTCAAATGAAATTGGGGCGGACATTATTGGCAATGATAATTTTGAAACAGGAACACCTGAATTTTATGACTTAGAGGCAATTACTACAAACACTGGTCCAGTTGAAACGCTTGATCTCGCAGTTAACGCACTTGGGATTTATAAAAATCCAGTTTTTGGGACAACAAAAGCGAGTTTGGCAGTCCAATTGGTAATGGATGGCACAAGTATAAATCCAACTTTTGATGATGCATTAGAGCCAGAAATAGAAAGTGTAGTTTTGACAGTGCCTTACTTTAGTACAAAACTATCAACCAATACGGATGGCGAGAGTACATATCGATTAGATTCCATTTATGGGCCTTCGAATTCGAAGATTAAATTAAAAGTTTATGAGTCAAAATACTACATACGAGATATCGATCCATCAAGTCCAACTCAAGACATCCAAAGATATTATAGCAATCAAAATGATGCGTTTGATTTAGTCAAGGGCGTGCAACTCAATGTTGCTGAAGATGTGAGTCAAAATGATGAGTTTGTTTTTAGTGCGTCTGAAATTGTCCAACCAGGAATACCAACTGATGAGATTCCAAAGCCAGCCGATGTGCGGTCTGGACCTGGGATAAAACTAGATTTAGATATTAATTTCTTTAAATCTAAAATTTTTGATGCGGATACAGAAAAACTCCTTAATAACAACGTTTTCAAAGAGTACTTCCGAGGTCTTTATTTTCAAGTAGAGAGCTCAGGGGCTGATGATGGAAATTTGGCAATGCTCAATATTAAAGATGGGAAAATCACCATCAGATATAAACAATTTAAGACCGCTCCGACTGATGAGGTTCCCGTTCCTGGTATTGAATACAAGACTTTTGTCTTAAATATGAAAGGCAAGTCAGTTGGGTTTTTTCAGAACGAGACTGCTGCACCAGTTGATCCAGACCGATTGGTTTTGCGCGGTGGAGAAGGAGCAATGGCAGTAGTTGATCTTTTTGGGCCTGACGCTGATAACAATGGGATTGCGGATAAACTTGAGGAATTACGTGCCAATAAATGGCTGGTTAATGACGCTAGTTTGACGTTTTTTATAGATAATGCTGCGATGGGTAGTACGGCAAATGAGCCAAATAGGATTTATTTGTATGATATCAATAACAAAAGACATTTGGTAGATTATTACTCAGACCAAAACTCTCCTTCATCAAAACCTAAATTTTCTAAGTCTGTTTTTGGAGGAATTATTAAAAAGACGAATTCAAGAGGGGCTTACTACAAATTAAATATCACAAATCATATTAGAGGACTGATTCAAAACGCAGATTCTACAAACGTGAAATTGGGATTAGTTGTAACTGAAAACATCGGTGATTTTTTAAACAAAAAATTAAAATCAGCCATCCCAACTTATAATATAAATGAAATACCATCTGCTTCCATTGTAAATCCTTTAGGGACGATTTTATATGGTAGTGGCGAAAATGTGCCAATAGATAAAAGAATACGACTAAAAATTTATTTTACTAAACCTAAACAAAACTAATTTATGTGTGGAATTGTCGGTTATATCGGATTTAGAGAAGCCTATCCTATTATTATTAAAGGATTAAAAAGATTAGAATACAGAGGCTATGACAGCGCTGGGATTATGCTTTATGATGGAGCTAATCTGAAAGTGTCAAAAACAAAAGGCAAAGTTTCTGACTTGGAAGAAAAGTCATTGAAAGACGGAGTTACGTTAGGAAATATCGGAATGGGTCATACACGATGGGCAACTCATGGTGTGCCTAATGATGTGAATTCTCACCCACATTTATCGAATTCTGGAAATCTTGCAATAATCCATAATGGTATTATTGAGAATTACGAACCGCTTAAGAAGGAGTTGATCAAAAGGGGATATACTTTTAAATCTGACACCGACACGGAAGTATTGGTAAATCTTATTGAGGAAGTTCAAATTAAGGAAAATCTTAAACTTGGGAAAGCAGTTCAAGTTGCGCTTAATCAAGTGGTAGGCGCCTATGCAATTTGCGTTTTTGACAAAAATAATCCAGACGAAATTATTGTTGCCAGACTAGGGAGTCCATTAGCAATTGGTGTAGGGAATGATGAATTTTTTATTGCTTCAGATGCTTCACCATTTATTGAGTATACTTCAAACGCCATTTATCTAGAGGATGAAGAAATGGCTATTGTTCGTTTGAATAAGCCATTAAAAATTAGGAAAATTAAAGACGATACAATTGTAGATCCTTATGTTCAGGAATTACAAATGAATCTGGAACAAATTGAAAAAGGCGGGTACGATCATTTTATGCTAAAGGAAATTTACGAGCAGCCAAGTGTAATCAAGGATACCTACAGAGGCCGTTTGCACGCCAATCAAGGCGTAATTCAAATGGCAGGAGTTGAAGACAATTTGGAGAAATTTCTCAATGCACAAAGGATTCTTATTATTGCGTGTGGAACCTCTTGGCATGCTGGTTTAGTTGCAGAGTATATTATTGAAGAGTTTGCTCGAATTCCTGTTGAGGTCGAATATGCATCAGAGTTCAGATATAGAAATCCGATTATTAATAAAGGTGATGTGGTCATCGCTATTTCGCAATCTGGCGAAACTGCAGATTCTTTAGCGGCGATCAAACTTGCAAAAGAAAGAGGTGCATTCGTGTTTGGAGTATGTAATGTTGTGGGATCCTCTATTTCTCGAGAAACTCACGCAGGTGCCTATACGCATGCGGGACCGGAAATTGGTGTGGCTTCTACAAAAGCGTTTACTACGCAAATTACAGTGTTGACTATGATTGCTTTGCGTCTTGCAAAAGCTAAGGGAACATTGTCAAATTCTGATTTCCATAGATATTTACAAGAATTAGAGTTAATTCCAGAAAAAGTAAAAGAAGCTTTAGAAACTAATGATAAAGCAAAAGAAATAGCAGCTAAGTTTAAAGATGCAACTAATTGTTTGTACTTAGGGAGAGGTTATAATTTCCCTGTTGCCTTAGAAGGAGCATTGAAACTTAAAGAGATTTCTTATATTCATGCCGAGGGTTATCCTGCTGCAGAAATGAAGCACGGACCGATTGCCTTGATTGACGAACATATGCCTGTAATCGTGATTGCTCCAAAACAAGGGCATTATGACAAAGTCGTTAGTAATATTCAGGAAATTAAATCAAGAAGTGGTAAGATAATCGCAGTAGTAACCAAAGGAGACATTCAAGTTCGTGACTTAGCTGATTATGTTATTGAAGTTCCGGAAACGTCAGATGCATTATCGCCTCTTTTGACAACAATTCCACTGCAATTGTTGTCGTATCACATTGCAGTAATGAGAGGTTGTAACGTAGATCAGCCAAGAAATCTTGCAAAATCGGTAACAGTAGAGTAAAAGTTATCAACAAATTAAAAAAAAGCGGGAGTCAATCTCGCTTTTTTTATGGATAATAATCTCATTTATATTGTGATTAATTCAAAGATGCGTCGCTTTTGTAGGCACGCATAATATTTTTTTTACATTTTTTGCTTGAGCGTTAAGAAAAACTTAAAAAGCGGTGTTTTTCGCCATATTGTTAGTAAGACCCAATGGCGGTTGAGAATAGTGAAATTATCGCTTCGTTTTTTTTACGAATATTCAAAATATTTGTACATTGGCTTCATAAACCAACAAAATATAAACCCAATGAAATTTTATCTATTTATTATGTCACTTTTATTTTGTAGCGTACTTCAAGCGCAAAATATAGTAACAGGTTCAGTCATGGACAGTAAGAAGCAACCCATTCCTGGGGCTAATGTTAAAGTTGTCGGAGATTCTGCAGGTACAACTGCTGATAGCGAAGGTAATTTCAAATTGACTTCCCAAGCTAGTCTACCATTTAAACTGGAGGTTACCAGCGTCGGATACGAAAAAATGAACCTCAGCATTACTTCGAACAATCAAAAAGTGATGGTGACTCTAATCGATGAAGAAACAAAATTAAATGAAATTGTTGTTTCAGCATCTAGAACGCCTGAGCGCCTTTTAGAATCTCCTGTAACCATTGAAAGAATGGGGTTAAAGGATATTAAGAACACTACTTCGCCTAGTTATTATGACGGTTTAGAGAATTTAAAGGAAGTACATTTTAACACGAGCAGCCTTAATTTTAAATCAATTAACACAAGAGGTTTTGCTACTGTAGCGAACACTCGTTTTTTGCAGTTGGTAGACGGAATGGATAATTCCTCTCCAGCGCTGAATTCTGTGTTAGGTAATTTAATTGGTCTCTCTGAATTGGACGTTGCAAATGTTGAACTACTGCCAGGAGCTTCTTCCGCTTTGTACGGAGCCAATGCTTTCAACGGAATTTTATTTATGAATAGTAAGAGTCCTTTCACTCACCAAGGAATCAGCGTTTATGGTAAATACGGACAAACCACGCAAGATATAGCCGGTACAAACGACTATTGGGATTTCGGAATGAGAGCAGCTCATAAATTTAATGAATATATTGCCGGGAAAGCAAATATTACTTTAATGAAAGCCACTGAATGGATTCCCGCCGATGAGCGCAGTATTTCCGGTGGTACAATTGGTCATGAAAATAATCCAAATTATGACGGATTGAATTTGTACGGAGATGAGGTGACTAATTTTATTCCAAATGTAGGATTGGTTAGCAGAACAGGTTATCGAGAGCAAGACTTAAACGATAACAAGATTGAAAGCGTTAAAGCTGATTTTTCACTCCATTTTAAACCTTGGAAAAATGATTTCGAAATCATCTTGCAACATAAAGTAGGTATAGGAAATACAGTTTACCAAGGTGCAAATAGATATCGCCTGGAAAACTTTATTATGCAACAAGGTAAATTAGAGTTAAAAGGGAAAAACTTTTTCGTTAGAGGTTATGTGACTGCCGAAGATGCTGGTGATTCATACGATATGCGTTTTGCAGCGTGGAACGTCAATAGAGCCGCTAAATCAGATGCAGGTTGGTTTAGAGACTATGTAACGGCTTATTTGCAATCGCAAATAGGTCTTGGATTAACAGGCGAGCAAGCATCCTCTTTTGCAAGAAATTATGCAGATAATAATGTAACACAAGTACCAGGACTCCCACAATTAGGGTTGAATCCGCTAAATTTAACGCCAAACGGATTGCCTCGTTTTCAAGTGGGAACTGCAGAATACAATAATGCCTTAGCGAGAATAGTTCAAAATCCTGATTTTACTCAAGGGGCTAAATTTATAGATCAATCAAAAATTTATCACTCTGATGCCAACTATAACTTTAAAGATATAATTAAGGTTGCTGAGTTCCAAGTTGGGGGTTCATTTAGACAGTACGTGCTAGATTCGCAAGGATCAATTTTTACAGATTATGACGGTCCAATTAACTACACAGAGTTTGGAGCCTACGTTCAAGCGCAGAAAAAAGTTTTAAATGATAGATTGAAATTAACAGGTTCTGTTCGTTATGATAAATCGGAATTTTTCAACGGATTCGTTTCTCCTAGAATTTCGTTAGTTTATGCAGCAGGAGAAAAGAAAAACCACGTGTTTAGAACTTCATTCCAAACTGGTTTTAGAAATCCAACTACTCAAGATTTATTTATTGGTTTAGATTTGGGACCATTTGCTTTAATTGGTTCTCAAGAGGACAATTTACTTCGTTACTCAGAAACGCTCAACACAAGCGCGGCAGGTGTGGCATTAGGGCAAGCGTCAACGGTCACTTTTACGGGTGTTGATGCTTATACAATGCCTGCATTCACAGATCCTTCTGTAAAACAATTTAATATTACACAAGATACTTCTGTCTTGCAATTGGCCGCAACACCTAATTTGGTTAAGCCAGAACAGGTAAAAGCATTTGAATTAGGATACAAGACGGTATTAAACAATGGTTTATCATTCGACATTAATGGATATTATAATATTTACAATGACTTCTTAAGTACTAGTAGATTGGTAATTCCTTATTATGGTGTAGCTCAAGTTGGACTGCCACTAACTGATATTGCGATTCAAGCGATTCGAAACAGAGATATTAGAACTTTCCAAATTTATTCGAATTCAGCTACACAAATTACTTCATTGGGATTCGGAGCTGGAGCATCCAAAAAAGTATACAAAGATTTCGAATTAGGAGTGAATTATAATCATGCGCAATTTGAATTCGATCAAGAAAGAGATCCATCTTTTATCGCTGGATTCAATACACCAAAACACAGAGTCAAAGGGTCTTTTGGAAACGAAAAATTATTTAAAAATTTCGGATTTAATGTTAATGCGAGATGGAGTAGCGAATATCTATGGCAATCTTCTTTTGCTGATGGTACAATTCCGGAAGTAACTGTTTTTGACGCACAAATTACCTACGGTATTCCAGTACTGAAATCAGTACTAAAATTAAGTGCGTCTAACATCGGCGGTGACGATTACTTGCAAGTTATTGGAGCTGGTCGCATAGGACAGCAGTATTTAGTTTCATGGACAATCAATCCCTAATTACAATTAAAAATTTAAGAATCATGATAAAAAATATAAAATGGATATTAATTGCTTCTTTGGGAATGGTATCCTGTTCACAAGAAGTAGAAGACACCTCTGGAATTGAACCAGAAGTAGTAGTTTCAGCAGGGACTGCTGACTTTAGTAAATATGTGGCGCTGGGCAACTCACTGACAGCAGGTTACAGCGATGGTGCTTTGTTTAAAGCAGGACAAATGAATGCTTATCCAAAACTATTATCTGACCAATTTGCATTAGTTGGTGGTGGTAGTTTTACTACGCCTTTAATGAATGACAATGCTGGTGGTTTGTTACTAGGTGGTTTTCCAATTCAAGGAGTAAGATTAATTTTTAATGGTGCATCACCAGTACCTTTGCCAGGTGCATCTCCATCAACAGATATTTTAAATGTCTTAACAGGACCGTTCAATAATATGGGAGTTCCTGGAGCTAAGAGTTTTCACTTATTAGCACCAGGCTATGGCAATGTTGCTGGCGTTGCTAGCGGAGCTTCAAATCCATATTTTGTTAGATTTGCATCTTCTACAGGTACGACTATAGTTGCCGATGCAGTCGCTCAAAATCCTACATTCTTTTCCCTATGGATCGGAAATAACGATGTGTTGAGCTATGCTACATCTGGCGGAATTGGCACAAACCAAACAGGAAATTTCGACCCAGCCACGTATGGAGGGAACGATATTACCGACCCTACAGTTTTCGCAAATACCTATTCGGGAATTGTAGATGCTATGACTGCGGGTGGAGCAAAAGGCGTTGTGGCCAATCTTCCTTATGTCAATGCAGTGCCGTTTTTTACAACAGTGCCAACAAACCCAATAACTGCTCTTTCTTTACCGGCATCAAGTTCTGCGCAATTAAACCAACTATTTGGTGCAATAAACCAAATAACAACTGCAATAGGTCAACCCAATCGTTTCGTGACTTTATTATCTGACGATGCTAATATTGCGACGGTTGAACCTAATAATCCACTACTAATAGTTGACCAAGCATTACCCAATTTATCTGTTCAAATTGCAGCGGAATTAGAACCGCTCTTTGGTGAAACTACGGCAGGTTTTTTAGGGAATTTATACGGTCAGGCAAGGCATGCTAGAAATGCGCCGAGTAATGACAGAGATTACATTTTGTTAACTTCAAGTTCAATAATTGGAACTAACCAGGCGGATGCACCTTCTCCCTTTAATGTAATTGGAATTTCAAATCCAATGCAAGATAATCGCGTACTTACAGCTGCCGAAGTTGCTGAAATTAAAACGGCAACGGATGCTTATAACAGCTCCATTCGTTCTATTGCTGAGAGTAAAGGTCTTGCTTTTGTTGATGCCAATGCAGTTTTAAATAAGGTAAGTAATGGAGGAATTCTTTTCGGGACGTACCATTTTACTAGTCAATTCGTGCAAGGAGGGACTTTCGGTCTTGATGGCGTTCACCTTACTGCAAGAGCAAATGCCTATATCGCTAATCAGTTCTTAGAAGCAATTGAAAGAACCTATGGTTCATCATTTAAGAAGTACAAACCGCAAGATTTCCCTTTGAGCTATCCTTCGTTTTTGCCGTAAACGAATCACGGAATTATTTTAAAAGCCATCAACTTAGTTGATGGCTTTTTTTATTGGTTTTGCGCGACTCGTTTTCATTTAAACCTCAGAACTGAGAATACTTCAAAAAATCAATATTTTTTTCTAAAAATAATCTTGATTTTATATTTTAAAAAATTATATTTGCACTCGAAAAAGAGGTGTTTTTGCACACTGTTTTCATTAACCTAAATAGCTATTTAATAAATACATAAGCAATGTCAAAAGTAATAGGAAAAGTTGCACAAATCATTGGTCCAGTAGTGGACGTAGTTTTCAACGGTAAAGATGTTGAACTTCCAAAAATTTATGATTCACTAGAAATCACTAAAAAAGACGGTACTTTATTAGTACTTGAAGTACAATCACACATCGGTGAAAATACCGTTCGTACCATTTCGATGGACTCTACCGACGGTTTGAGCAGAGGTTATGAAGTAGTAGGTACAGGAAACCCAATCAAAATGCCAATCGGAGCGGATGTTTACGGACGTTTGTTCAACGTAATCGGCGACGCTATCGACGGTTTAGGAGAATTGCCTAAAACTGGTGATAACGGACTATCAATCCACAGACCAGCGCCAAAATTCGAAGATCTTTCAACATCTTCTGAAGTTTTATTCACAGGAATCAAAGTAATCGACCTTATCGAGCCTTACGCAAAAGGAGGAAAAATTGGTTTGTTCGGTGGAGCTGGAGTTGGTAAAACAGTTTTGATTCAGGAATTGATCAACAATATCGCAAAAGGTCACGGTGGACTTTCAGTATTCGCAGGAGTAGGAGAAAGAACACGTGAAGGAAATGACTTACTTCGTGAGATGTTAGAGTCAGGAATTATAAAATACGGAGATGCGTTCATGCACTCTATGGAAGAAGGCGGATGGGATTTATCTAAAGTAGATATGCCAGGAATGAGAGAATCAAAAGCGACTTTCGTTTTCGGTCAAATGAATGAGCCACCTGGAGCTCGTGCTCGTGTGGCACTTTCAGGATTAACGATTGCAGAATACTTCCGTGACGGAGCAGGTTCAGATCAAGGAAAAGACGTATTGTTCTTCGTTGATAACATCTTCCGTTTTACACAAGCAGGTTCTGAGGTATCGGCACTTTTAGGTCGTATGCCATCTGCGGTAGGTTACCAACCAACATTAGCAACAGAAATGGGTGCGATGCAAGAACGTATCACATCTACCAATAAAGGTTCTATTACATCTGTACAAGCGGTTTACGTACCTGCGGATGACTTAACGGATCCAGCACCAGCAACAACGTTTGCGCACTTAGATGCAACAACCGTATTGTCTCGTAAAATTGCGGAGCTTGGAATTTATCCAGCGGTAGATCCACTAGATTCTACTTCAAGAATCTTAACGCCACAAATCTTAGGTGATGAGCACTACGATTGCGCACAAAGAGTAAAAGAGATTCTTCAAAAATACAAACAATTGCAAGATATCATCGCGATTCTAGGTATGGAAGAGTTGTCAGAAGACGACAAATTAGCCGTATCAAGAGCACGTCGTGTACAACGTTTCTTATCTCAACCTTTCCACGTAGCGGAGCAATTTACAGGTATTCCTGGAGTTTTGGTTGATATCAAAGATACCATCAAAGGGTTTAACATGATCATCGACGGAGAACTAGATCACCTTCCAGAAGCAGCTTTCAACTTGAAAGGAACTATCGAAGATGTGGTAGAAGCAGGTCAAAAAATGTTAGCAGAAGCTTAATAAGAATTACGAATTATGAATTACGAAACATCATTCGTAATTCGTAATTTAAAAATTCGTAATTAATCAAATTATGATTTTAGAAATAGTATCACCAGAATCTAAATTGTTCCAAGGAGAAGTGACTTCGGTTTCTCTTCCAGGTGTTGCCGGTAGTTTTCAAGTATTGAATCACCACGCGCCAATCGTTTCAACTTTAAAAGAAGGTGTCATCAAAATTGGAGCAACTTCTTTCAAATTCGATAAAGAAGTAGCAGAGAAATTCACCAAAGTAAACGAGCAACTTTATTCACTAAAGATTGCCTCTGGTACCATTGAGATGAAAGATAATAAAGTAATTGTATTAGTCGACTAATTCGATTCAAATTATAAAGAAACGCCTAGCTTTTGTTAGGCGTTTTTTATTAGAAGCTATTCCAGCTGTTCGCTACTATCTTTTTGTTTTAAAGAAAAACAAAAAGGATAACCGCTGCCATCTGGGCTAAAAATCCGGATTCAAAATCTAGTTTGTTTTTCAAAAAGAGATAACTTTACCCAATGAAGTTTCCCAAGAATCTTTCCGCCAAACTTGAAACCCGAAAGCAAAACAACGCACTGCGCCAATTGCCTTCAGCATCAAATTCAATCGATTTTGCCTCCAACGATTACCTCGCCTTTGCCAAATCAAAAACCATTTTCAATCAAACGCATCAGTTCTTAATCGATAATAATTATTGTCAAAACGGCGCAACAGGCTCTCGACTCTTATCAGGAAATCATCCGCTTTATGAACTTGCCGAAAATTACATCGCAGAATTTCACCAAGCAGAAACGGCACTCATCTTCAACTCTGGCTATGACGCTAATGTTGGTTTTTTTAGCAGCGTGCCGCAAAAAGGCGACTTTATTCTCTATGATGAGCTCTGTCATGCCTCCATCCGAGATGGAATTCAGTTATCAAACGCCAAAGCCTACAAATACCAGCACAACGACTACGAGGATTTAGAACGACTTATTACTAAAGTCCAACCGACAGCCGATAACCAACAACAGTCAACCATCTACATCGTCACCGAATCTGTTTTTTCTATGGATGGAGATTGCCCAGACTTTGACGCAATTATCGAAATCGCTGAAAAACACCAGGCACTAATCGTTGTCGACGAGGCACACGCGCTCGGTGTCTTTGGCGAGAATGGCTGTGGATTGTTGCAACAATTACAAGTTCAAAATAAAATCTTTGCCAGAATAATGACGTTCGGAAAAGGTTTAGGTTGCCACGGAGCGGCGATTTTAGGAAGTGATGAACTCAAGAATTATCTCGTCAACTTTGCCCGTAGTTTTATTTACACCACTGGACTATCACCACACGCCATTGCTACCATCTATTGCGCGTATCATGAATTGAGCGCTGAAAAAGCAGCACAACAGGCACTTCGAGAAAACATCAATTTCTTTAATCAACAAAAGCAATTATTGGGATTAAAGCCACTGTTTGTGCGAAGTAAATCAGCGATTCAAAGCGCCATTATTCCTGGAAATGAGAAAGTAAAATCCATTGCGTCCCAACTCCAACAAAAAGGGTTCGATGTCAAAGCTATTTTGTCTCCAACCGTTCCTGAAGGACAAGAGCGACTTCGGATTTGCATTCACAGCTACAATACTTCTGATGAAATTTCCTCGCTGATGGCATGCATTCAGTCGCTTCTCTAAAAAAGTTTAAGGTTTTTTGTAACGTTTGAAAACTTTGATTACTTACGACCCGTAATCTAAAAAATAAATCATCGCCCGAGGCATTTGATATTAAGAGGAGAATGTCTAGCAGACATTCGGAATCAAAATAATAGCGCAGCGGAAAAAATCAAAAAACGAATTATGAAAAATCTATTCAAATCCATTTTAGTAGTTATCGCATTAGGATGTAGTTTCTCTTCAAATGCTCAATCGTCAATTGACAAAAATACTGTGCTTTGGGAAGTTTCCGGCAACGGCCTAAAAAAACCATCGTACCTTTTTGGAACCATTCACATGATTTGCGGAAAAGATTTTGTCATGTGCTACAAGCAACCGAGGCGTTCGCAAAGACATCTAAATTGGCTTTGGAAATCAATATGGTCGATGCCAACGAAACGCTGATGGCGCAGCAATTGGCGATGGGTAAAGAGCCTTTAAGTAAAACATTAACAGCAAAGCAAAAAGCAGATCTTGAGGCCATTCTGAAAAAAAATGGTATCGGAACATTGGCACAATTAGACGCCTTCACACTGGAAACGGTAATGAGTTTGCTTTTTATGAAATCTTTCGGCTGTCAAGATCTGAAATTTTATGAAATGGAGTTCCTCGCCAAAGCCAAGGAAAGCAATAAACCCATTGTAGGCTTGGAGAAAGTGACTGAACAAGTTGAATTCTTAAATCAATCCTTTACAGATGATGAATTGATTTCCTATTTACAAGAAATCGATACCAAGATGTGTTCAGAAATGGTAAAGCTATACACCAATCAAGATATTGAAGGTTTGTATCAAATGATGATTGCGGACAAATCGATGTCGGCAAGCACCCAGAAAATATTGTTGGACAATCGAAATTTGAAATGGGTCAAAGCCATCCCCGAAATGATGCAGAAAGAAAGTACTTTCTTTGCCTTTGGAGCGGCTCATTTGCCGGGAGAAAAGGGCGTTATTAATTTACTAAGACAAGCCGGGTATTCAGTAAAACCGATAATGAACTAGTGATTTGAAAACCAAAGAGCAAGAATTTTTAAGCCGCATCGAGAACCATAAAGGAATTCTTTATAAGGTTTCGAAAATGTATATGGACAATCCCGACGATCAACAAGATCTGTTTCAGGAAATTGTGCTACAGTTGTGGAAAGCGTATGATAGTTTCCGGGGTGAAAGTCAGTTTTCGACTTGGATGTATCGCGTGGCTATAAATACTTCTATCGTTTTTTTGAAAAAAGAAAAACGCAAAGTTGATAAGTACATCTTGGCATCCGACAATATTAAAGAAGAAGAAAGCGATGCCGACGAGCAAGAAATCAAGTTGCAGCATTTTTACAAAGCCGTGCAGCAATTGGATAAAATAGACAAAGCAATCATCTTTTATCAACTCGAAGGTTATTCGCATAAAGAAATTGGAAGCAACCTCGGAATTTCAGAGGGAAACGCACGCGTGAAACTCAACCGTGCCAAAGAAAAATTAAAAGAAATTATAAAAAAACAAGGATATGGATTTTAACGATTTACAATCAACTTGGAAGAACGAAAATACCGAAAACGTAAAACTTCCCAACCATTTAGAAAAATTAAACTCGGCCAATATGCCGCTGGAAATCATCAAAAAGAATTTGAAAAAATGAGTTTGTCTATCAAATTTTATCGATTGTTTTTTGGGATTTATTCCTTTTATTTTGAGTTTTCCTTCTAAAGGAATGGCAGTCTTCTATTTAATGTTTTCCTTATTTGTCGGTGTTTGCAGCTATTATTTGGTCAAACTCTATCGCTTTTATTTGAGATTGGGTAAAACCTCTTTAAACACCAAAGACAGTTTATACGAAACCTATTACGAGATCCGCCTGAATATGGAACTTTATAAAACATTTGGATTTGCTTTAGTTCCGTTTTTAATCTTATTTCTTTTTGGTGTTCTCTATTTCGAAATTCCAGAGTTCTTCAACAACGGACTGAATAGCACCGGGTTTTTGATCGCTACTTTTTCAATTGTTATTTTTTCAATTCTTTACATGGGATTTGCATTAGAATGGTGGGTGCATCATTTTTTTGGGAAATATGCCAAAGAAATTAGAAAAGTAATTGATGAACTCAAAGAAGAATAATATATGCCCATCTTTATGATGGGTTTTTTTACCTTTGAGCCAAACACAATCCATGAAACTATTTATAACAGGAATCGGAACAGATGTCGGTAAAACCATCGCCTCCGCCATCATCACCGAAGCACTCCAAGCCGACTATTGGAAACCAATCCAAGCGGGTGATTTGAACCAGTCCGATAGTCATAAAATATCCAATTATATTTCAAATACAAAGACCATTGTTCATCCAAACGGTTACGCACTAAATACGCCGGCAAGTCCACATTTCGCTGCAAGTTTGGATAATCTTGTCATCGATGTCAAGAAAATAAAAGAGCCAAAAACCCAAAATCATCTTGTCGTCGAAGGAGCCGGAGGAATCTTAGTTCCGCTAAATGATAAAAATACCATCGCCGATCTCATTCAACCCGACTATAAAGTCATTGTCGTTTCACGTCACTATTTGGGAGTATCAACCACACCTTGATGACTATTGAAGCACTCAAAAGCAGAAAAATTGCCATCGCTGGAATTCTATTCAATGGCGACGAGAATCCCGCGACCGAGTCGATTATTCTCTCCAAAACAGGAATCAAGAATTTAGGACGAATCGGAAATGAACCGTATTTCGACAAGAATGTCATCGCAGAATATGCCGACGCGTTTCGTGAGGTATTAGAGAAATTGTAAGAGCAAAAAGAACCAAGAGCCAAGAAACAAGGGGAAGAAGTTGATGATTAAGAACTTTCTTGCCTCTTTCATCTTGCCTCTTTTATCTATTAAAAATGAACCTATCCGAAAAAGACCAGTTATACCATTGGCATCCCTACACGCAGCACAAAACAACTGGCTTGCTTCCCGCAATTGTCAGAGGTGAAGGTGCGTTACTTTGGGATGAAAACGGCAAAGAATATATCGATGCAATTGCTTCTTGGTGGGTCAATCCTTACGGACATAGCAACAAATTTATAGCCGATGCCATCTACGAGCAACTCACGACTTTAGAACATGTTTTGTTCGGTGGATTTACCAACAAACCAGCCGTTTTGCTATCGGAGCAATTGATGAAAATCCTGCCATCCAATCAGAAGAAAATTTTCTTTTCTGACAATGGTTCCACTGCTGTTGAAGTGGCGCTTAAAGCCGCCCTGCAGTACTTTTACAATAAAGGCGAAAAACGCACTACAGTAATTGCATTCGAAGATGCTTTTCACGGCGACACTTTCGGAGCCATGGCGTCTAGCGGAATTACTTTTTTTACCGAGGCATTTCAAGGGTCATTAATCGATGTGATTCGGATTCCAGTCCCTACCGAAGGAAATGAAAACAAAAGTAAAGTAGCCCTACAAAAAGCCATTCAATCCAATGCGTGCGCAGCCTTTTTATTTGAACCACTTGTGCAAGGTGCAGCTGGAATGGTGATGTATGCTGCTGAAATCCTTGATGAACTCATTGCAATTTGTAAAGAAAATCATGTGTTCACAATCGCCGATGAAGTCATGACGGGTTTCGGAAAAACAGGAAAGACATTTGCCTGCGATTTTTTGACGCAACAACCCGACATGATGTGTCTTTCAAAAGCACTGACTGGAGGAACAATTCCAATGGCAATTACGACATTCACGGCAGCAATCTTTGCCGGATTTTACGATGATGATACGAACAAAGCATTGTTCCATGGACATACGTTTACGGCCAATCCGACTGGCTGTGCGGCTGCTTTAGCGAGTTTGCAATTGTTGCAGTCAGAAAGCATTCAAGCTGACATGAAGCGTGTCCACAAAAGCCATTTAGACTTTCAATCCAAAATAGAATCCCATCCCAAAGTAAAAACGACTCGCGTTCTTGGTGTCATTTTCGCATTAGAAATCGTTACCGAAAACCAGGAGAGTTATTACGGAACGATGCGTAACAAACTCTACAACTTCTTTATTGAGAACGGAATTATTTTGCGACCAGTAGGCAATATTGTCTACATTCTTCCGCCTTATATTATATCACAAAATCAACTAGAAAAAGTCTATCAAGTCGTCGAAAATGCTCTAGAAATAGTGTAATTTTGGGAGCTGTTTCCTGCTATTCGTTGCAATCTTTTGCGCAAAAAAATGCTGCAAAAGGATTTTCACTACTATCAGGGCTAGACACTTGCATTTCAATCCAATACAGAATTAACATAGAACTATTTTGTTGCAACCGATTTCCATTACCGCTATTGCATCATTGTCTCCACTTGTGAACAATCCAAAGTCGATTTGGGAGCATTATTGCAATACAAACCATTGTTTTGTTCAACAAGACTTTGGGAATTCGGTAGCGTTGACGGCGCCGCTTGATCAAGATTCTAAAGAGTTGTTAATAGCATTAAGAAAATCGGACAACAAATACAAGTTTCTAGACGATTCAGTTCTCATGGCAATAGCGGCTTCGCGATTAGCGATTGCACAAGCGGGTTGGAAAAAAGGCGATGAATTCGGAATTAATATCGGTTCTTCTCGCGGCGCTACTTCCTTATTCGAAAAACACCATATTGAATTTCTTAAAACGGGTAAAGCGCCAACTTTGGCTTCTCCAACCACAACGTTAGGCAACATTTCATCCTGGGTTGCACATGATTTACAATCGGATGGACCTGAAATTTCGCATTCCATTACCTGTTCAACAGCTTTGCATGCGATGCTCAATGGCGTGGCGTGGCTGCGTTCAGGCATGGCAGATAAATTTTTGGTGGGTGGAAGTGAAGCGCCATTAACAGATTTTACTGTTGCGCAAATGCAAGCGATGAAAATCTATGCGAAAGAAAATCAGCAATATCCTTGTCGAGCACTCGATTTAGAGAAGAAGCAAAACACCATGATATTAGGAGAAGGCGCAGCTGTTTGTTGTTTAGAACTTGGCAAAAAAGAGAATGCGTTGGCTTACATCGAAGGCATCGGCTATGCCACTGAATTATTAGAACACAACACATCGATTTCTGCTGAAGCGACATGCTTTCAAAAGTCGATGCAAATGGCGCTAGAAAGTACCGCTAAAACTGATGTTGACGTGATTGTGATGCACGCTCCGGGCACCATCAAAGGAGATTTGTCAGAATATAACGCTATTCAAAATGTTTTTGGAAATAATATTCCGTTACTCACAACGAATAAGTGGAAAATTGGACATACACTCGGCGCTTCAGGAATGTTGGGCATTGAAATGGCGATATTGATGTTGCAACATCAGCAGTTTATCTCGGTTCCTTTTGCTGAAGTTCAAAATGAGCAAAGAGAAATTCGTAAGATTTTGGTCAATGCGGTTGGATTTGGAGGAAATGCAGTAAGTATTTTGGTTTCGCTTTAACTGGCGGCTTTTTCCAACTCTTTTACTTTTTCATACACCAATTGACTTTCAAAACCTTTACGAAGCAAATAGTCGCAAAACTTTTTTCGTTTTTTGAGTTCATTTTTTTCAGTGATATTTTCCCAAATTCGATTAGATAGGCTTTCAAAATTGCTGAAATACTCTTCGGTTGAAATCTCAGTCAATGCCATCTTAATTATCGTTTGTGAGATATTTCGCGCTTTTAATTCGTTAATTATTCGAATGTTTCCCCAATGTTTAATTCGGTGTTTTCCACGCGCAAAACTGCAAGCAAAACGTTCTTCGTTAAGAAATTGATTTTGGATCAAATAGACTACGATTTCGTCAATGGTATGCGAATCGATTGACATACCTCTTAATTTCTGAACTACTTCCTGGTGACAACGTTCCTGATAAGCGCAAAAATGTTCTATTTTCTTGGTAATTGCTTCATTATTATTGGTTTGAATCATCTATAAACGCTAATTTTTGTTGATAAAAGTAATATTAAGATAACACAAAAGTATTCAAATACTGATATTTAGGTGTAAATTTGCATGTTGTTTTCTGTAAAATTAAAATTCATTCGAAATGAAAATTAAATTGGCGCTTTTTATTCTTTTTTTTAGTTGTAATGCTTTCGGTCAATTGTTGCAATGGAATACGTTTGGAAACGCCGGAACTGAAACCACAGAACCAAGCGCAACAAATAATGCAAATATTGCAGCAGCAACGTTGAACTATGTTGGAAGTTCAGTGAATCCAGCAGGTAATTTGAATCGATTTGGTGGCAATAATTGGGCAATTGGAGCTTTATCTACTTCAAATTATATTCAATTTACAGTAACGCCAAACAGCGGTTTTTCTTTTACTCCAACGTCTTTTGTTTTTAGTTGGGATCGATCAGCAAGTGGTCCATCAAATGTTGCATTGCGTTCATCTGTTGATAGCTATGCGGCAAACTTGGGAACAGTTGCCGTTGCAGCTGCATTAACTACAGGGTACACTATTACAATTACTGGATTATCAAACCTCACAACAGCAACAACTTTTAGACTTTATGGTTACGGAGCAACTGGCGCCACAGGAACCGGTGGTTTCGATTGTGGTCTCAGTGCATATAACGTAATTTTAAACGGGACAACTGCCTCAACAGCGCAACCCGAGATGAATGTTGTGGGAAATGGAAGTAATATTTTAGACAATGATCTTTTGCCGTCTGGTGCCGACCATACAGATTTCGGAGCAAGTCTGGTGGGGGTTTCTTTTGCAAGAACATTTACAATTCAAAATGTTGCTGGTGCTACAGGAGACTTGAATTTGACAGGCGCGCCAGCTGTAGTGGCAATAAGCGGAGCAAACGCAGCTGATTTTGTGGTAACCCAAAATCCAGCACCAACAACTATTGTTGGAGCGTCAACTACTTTTCAAATTACTTTTACACCATCAGCGGCGGGCGTGCGGAGTGCTTCTTTGACTATTCCTAACAATGATAATAATGAAAATCCATATAATTTCAATATACAAGGAACGGGAACAGCATGCGCTAGCGCGGTCATTTCAACCGTATTTCCACTTTCAGGCCCAGCAGGAACCGTCGTTGCCATAACAGCAAGTTCAGGGTCTTTACTTGGCGCCACCGCCAAGTTTAGTGGGATTTCAGCGCTTGTTGTTTCAAGCTCGGCCACACAATTATTTGTAACTGTACCTGCGGGAGCAACGACTGGAAATTTAGTCGTAAGTAACGCAACCTTATGTCCGAGTTTGCCGATTACATTTACAGTAGTAAGTTCAGTTTCCTCTGGTTGTCAGGGTGTTGTTTCTAATGATTTAATCATTTACGAAGTTCATGATGAGTTTTCTCTAGACGGCGGAACAATAACTATTTTTAATGGAACGGCTTCTACTAAAAACATGTCTGACTATAGGTTTTATCGAACAGGAAATCAAAATGACGGTAATGAAATTGATTACGGGAATCTGACGGGAAGTATTGCTCCTGGTGCACTTGGGATCATCAAAGTTTCAGCAGGAAGTTGCGGTCCAGCATCAACCAATGGTACGATAGACAACGGTTTTAATGAAAATGACGGATTGCAATTGAGAATGAGCGATGGCGTCACTGTTGTCGATGATGTAGATGCATACGTTACCCTCAAAGGTTATTACATGAAAAGGAATGTTGGTGCTTACACGGCGAGAACGTCTTATGTAGCGGCCGATTGGGCGACTATTACATTGGCCGCAGGAGTTTGTGCTCCTGGACTTGCATCAGGCGCTCCAGTCATAGCAGGTTCAGGTGCAGTTCCAAATATTGTAACACAACCAACTTTAGCGGTGTCGTGTACTAGTTCGTCCGCTACACTATCGGTTACTGCAACGGAAGGATTTAATTTGGTTGGGGATTTAAAAGAATTAGCCTACGAGTGGTATGTTGTGGCACCTACTGCAGTAGCATGGTCTTTAATTTCAATTACTGGGAATTATGCAGACACGGATGCTAATCCTTCTACTTTAAATATTGCCTCGTTGACAGGATTAAATGGATACCAATATTATTGTCGAGTGAAAGAAAATGACAACACTTGTTATACAGCCACTAACGCGGTAAAGATTAATAATGGCACTTTGGTATGGAACGGAACGGATTGGAGAGACACAAACAATGTTGTCGGGGCGCCATCAATAACTAAGATTGCTACGATAAATGGCACTTATAATACGCTTACAAATGGCAGTTTTGATTGCTGTAGCTTAATTGTAAACAATGGATTTACCGCAACAATTGCAGCGAATACCTACATTAATGTTCAAAACAATATAACAATGGTCGGAACAGGAAATCTTATCGTAAACGATAACGGTAGCTTGGTTCAGGTTAGTGATACTGGAGTCAATACAGGTTCAATATCCGTAAATCGTATTCATACCGTAAAGAAATTTGATTACGTTTATTTAGCGTCACCAGTAAATAATTTTCCCCTGACCAGTGTTTCGCCTACAACATCTACCGCTCATTTGTGGAAATGGATTCCAACCATTGGCGGATTCTTTGGCAATTGGGTAAATACAACCGAAAATATGATTACTGGCAAAGGTTATATTGTACGTGGACCAAGTGGATTTAGCAACACAGTGGCAGCTGATTATACCGTGCCTTACCGCAACATCCCAAACAATGGTGTAGTAGCAGTAGATGTCGAAAGAGGCGGTTATACTGGTCCAGATTATCCCAATCCAAACCCAGCAATTACTGCTCCTGTAACCCGATATGACGACAATTGGAATCTTGTCGGAAATCCATACCCATCTGCTATTGATGCCAAAGCCTTTATGACGTACAATACCAATATTGAAGGTGTAATACGAATTTGGACACATGGAAATTTGCCAAGTGCTGCAGTTACGAATCCATTTTATGGTTCTTTTGCTTACAATTACACTGGGTCTGATTTTATTCTTTATAATTTAACTGGCCCGAGTGTTCAAAACGGTTACAACGGCTATGTTCCATCAGGGCAAGGTTTTTTTGTGGCAATGTTAGATGGGCCAGCGGATGCAACACAGAAAGTGTATTTTAATAATGCCATGAGAAGCAAGACTTTTGACAATAGTCAGTTCTTCAGACTGAATGGTAATTCTCATGCCAATAGTACATCTGATAAAAATCGAATTTGGTTAGATTTAGTCGGGCCGAACGAAACGGTGTCTCGTACATTAGTAGGTTATGTTGATGGGGCAACGACTCGTAAAGACCGATTATATGATGCTTCGCTAAAGTTGGGAGGCAATCAAGATTTTTATTCTTTAATAGATGGGGAACCAATGAATATCCACGGAAGACCAATTCCATTTGACAGAAGTGATAAAGTTTCGTTAGGACTGAAAGTGGCCGTGGCGAACACGTACAAAATTGCTATTGCATCTGTTGATGGGTTATTTCAAAATAGCAATTTTCCTATTTACCTAGAGGATAAAGAACTGCATATCATTCATAATTTAAAGCTAGAACCATATACTTTTTCAACTTCAGTGGGTAGGTTTGACAACAGATTTGTTTTACGATATAAAAACAACTCCCTTAGCCAAAGGGATTCAGACGAACCAATGAGCTCAATAATTGTGTCATCAAATGCTGATGAGATTTCAATTGATTCTACCTCAGAAAATATAAATGCTATACTGATTTACGATTTATTAGGTAGGGAATTATATGCGATTAAAGACATTAATGCTGCTTTCCATACCGTTTCAAATTTGAACGCATCGCAACAAACGCTGATCGTGAAAGTTGTATTAGCGAATGGAATAGCAGAAACTACCAAAGTAGTGCATTGAGTTTTTTGATAAAACAAAAAAATCCCGTTTAACATTCTAAACGGGATTTTTTTATTTTATGAAAAGTATGTTATTTTCCTTTTGTGGAAGCTTCCAAATTTCTTTCAATCACATGTCCAGGTCTTGACCATTTTGGTTTTTCTCCCAAAGGTGTAAATTGAGAATCTTCCGCTTCAACGGTTGTTGGCTGCATGATTTTGATAAAAGGTTTTTGAGGTTCTAATCCCAATAGTTCGAACATTTTCATGTCTTCGTTTACATCCGGATTAGGTGTTGTAAGTAACTTATCTCCCGCGAAAATAGAATTCGCACCTGCAAAGAAGCACAATGCTTGTCCTTCTCGACTCATATTCATTCTTCCTGCAGAAAGTCGAACTTGGGTCTCTGGCATAACAATCCTAGTGGTTGCAACCATGCGTATCATTTCCCAGATCTCAACTGGTTTTTCATCTTCTAGTGGTGTGCCTTCAACTGCGACTAGTGCATTGATTGGGACAGATTCTGGTTGTGGACTCAAAGTAGAAAGCGCCACTAACATACCAGCACGATCCTCAATAGATTCTCCCATTCCAATAATACCCCCGCTGCAAACCGTGACATTGGTCTTACGAACGTTTTCAATGGTTTGAATTCGGTCTTCAAATCCACGAGTAGAAATAACTTCTTTATAGTAATCTTCCGAGGTGTCTAAATTGTGATTGTAGGCGTACAAACCTGCCTCAGCGAGTCGTTGCGCTTGATTTTCAGTAATCATACCCAAAGTACAGCAAACTTCCATTTCCAATTTGTTGATGGTTCGAACCATTTCAAGCACTTGGTCGAATTCCGGACCATCTTTTACATTACGCCACGCAGCACCCATACAAACTCTTGAGGAACCACTTGATTTGGCGCGCAACGCTTGAGCTTTTACCTGTTGAACCGACATCAAATCGTTTCCTTCAATTTCAGTATGATAACGAGCCGCTTGTGGGCAATACCCGCAATCTTCTGGACATCCACCCGTTTTTATGGAAAGTAATGTAGAAACCTGAACCACATTTGGATCATGATTTTCTCTGTGAATTGTTGCTGCTTCGTAAAGCAAATTCATTAGTGGTTTATTATAAATGGCGATGATTTCTTCTTTGGTCCAATTGTGCTTAATGATGCTCATACTTCGATTTTAAGTGGACTTCAAAAGTAGGGAAATAGTTCTTAATTCACAACGTTGGTATTGCTAAAAAAGGAAATGATAAAGCCCATTACTACAAACGCGTATCATGCGCTTAGAGTTTCGCTACATATTGTAAAGTCAGATTCTTGTCGATGTCCAACTGCGTTTTTAATAAAGCAACAGACTCAAATTTTTGTTCTGGACGAAGATATTTAAGAAGTGAAATTTGAATTTTTTGATTGTATAAGTCTGCATTAAAATCGAGAAAGTGAATCTCTATAGATAGCAAGCGTTCGTCAAAAGTTGGATTCGTTCCAATATTCATCATGCCGTAAACTTTTTTGCCATCTAAGTTACTTTCAACAATATATACACCCTCTTTAGGAATGAGTTTGTAGTTTTCTTCGATTTTCAAATTGGCTGTTGGGAATCCAATGGTGCGTCCCAGTTGCTTCCCTTTTTTGACAACGCCAGTGAGAAAATACGAATAACCCAAATATTGATTAGCCAGTGAGATGTTTCCTACCTCCAGTGCAGTTCTGATTTTGGTGGAACTTACCGATGCTTCTTGAATTTCTTGCGCTGAAATTTGTTCTACTTCAAAATTGTATTTTGCTCCAAATTCAATTAAGTCATCAATATTTGCAGTTCGGTTTCTGCCAAATCGATGGTCGTAGCCGATGACAATTTTCCCCACATTTAGTCTTTCGACTAGGATATTCTTAACAAATTCCTCTGCTGTTAATCTTGAAAAAATTCTGTCAAAGGGATGAATAATTAGGTTTTGCAACCCTGTTTTCTCTAGTAAGGCAGTACGTTCATCAATGGTGTTGAGCAATTTGATTTCAGCTTGATCTTGTAAGACCATTCTAGGATGTGGAAAAAATGTTAGAACCGTACTTTCGAAATAGCTTTTTTTGGCATTTTCAATCAGTTTTTCAATAATCTTTTGATGACCTATATGCACTCCGTCAAAAGTTCCAAGAGTAACAATGGTTTTAGAGGAAGCTTGAAATGAATTGATAGAATTATAAATCTTCAAGGGGATAATTTTTTGTTGAGACAAATTTAAACTTTCGAATGGATATTTGATAGAATGATTTTTGAGATTGACAATTATTTCAAAAATGCAAGGTAATAGGAGAAAATTTAAAGAGATTAGAAAAAACGATAGGCAAAATTGTTAAATATCAATTGTTGATACAATAAAGTTAAAAACAAGTAGTATTTTAGTCCGCTATAAATAAACCAAGAAAATGAAAAAATCACTATTGCTATTCGTAGTTCTGCTTTCAGCAGTTCAATTCTACGGACAAAAGAAACAAATTTGGATGAAGTCTAACATAGATAACATCGAAGAAACGAACAAAATAAGAAGTGCTTCTTATTCAGATAATCAAGCGTTATATAGCGTTGACCTTTCGTCGCTAAAGCATTCATTAAGAGATGTTTCAGACAAAATATCTGGAAACCCAGGCGTTGAGATAGAATTTCCAAATAGCTTAGGCGAATTGGAAAAATTCTCAGTATGGGAAAATTCAAATTTTGCACCAGAATTACAAGCTCAATTTCCTGAAATTAGAGCCTATATCGGAATTGGTATCGAAGACAAAACGGCAAGGATTAACTTTAGTTTGTCCCCTGATGGAATTCAAACGGTAGTTTTTAGAGCTGATAGCGGAACGGAGTTTATAGAGCCATTCACGAAAGATCATGCTGTTTATGTATTTTTTGATTCTCGAACAAGAAATACAACGAGGCTTCCTTTTAATTGCGGAACCATAGAACAGCGTTTAAGTGACGATTTGCTAAATGAGAGCGCGATTGCCAATCGGGCAGATAATCAAACCTATAAAACGATGCGATTGGCTTTGTCTTGTACGGGAGAATATGGCGCTTATTTTGGAGGTACTATCGCTGGCGCATTAGCAGGGATGAATGCCACAATGACGCGAGTAAATGGCATTTTTGAAAAGGACATGGCGTTACATTTGAATATCATAGCGAATAATAATTTAGTAGTTTATACGAATGCGAGTACAGACCCATATTCACCTGCTTCAGGTATTAATAATTGGAACGATCAATTACAATCAACACTGACCAGTGTTATTGGAGAGGCAAATTATGATATTGGTCATTTGTTTGGTGCAACAGGCGGTGGCGGAAATGCGGGTTGCATTGGTTGTGTTTGCGGAACGGGAAAAGGAAGCGCTTACACAGCGCCCTCTAATAATATGCCGGAAGGAGATACTTTTGACATTGATTATGTAATTCATGAAATGGGACATCAACTTGGAGCGACGCATACTTTTTCACATAATTCTGAGGGTTCTGGAACAAATGTAGAACCAGGAAGCGGCTCAACAATCATGGGTTATGCGGGTATAACAAATTATGATGTTCAGAGTAATTCGGACGCTTACTTTACCTACAGAAGTATTTTACAAATTCAAACAAATTTAAGCAGTAAAACCTGTCCGGTGAGTACACCAATTGTCAATACTCCTCCCGTTGTTGATGCAGGAGAAGACTTTATTGTTCCTTCAGGAACTCCCTATTTCTTAACCGCAATTGCGTCAGATGCCGAAGGTGATACACTTTCGTATTGTTGGGAGCAAAATAACAGTGCTGGTTCTGGTGCCACTGGTGCAAATTCGGTGGCTTCTCCGACAAAAACGAGCGGTCCTAATTTCAGATCTTTCATTCCAAAATCAACTGGAGTTAGAAGTATGCCAGATTCTTCGAAGGTATTAGCAGGAACATTAAGCACGATGTGGGAATCTGTTTCGACAGTCGCTCGTACACTGAAATTTTCTGTGACGGTTAGGGATAACAATGTTGTTGGCGCACAAACTAAAACGGACGAAGTTAACGTCACTTCAAAAGCTACGTACAATGCGTCGACAGCGCCTACTGGGGCGGGACCATTTGTTGTTACTTCTCAGAGCACCAATGGTATTGCTTGGTCTCAAGGTTCTACCCAAACCATATCTTGGGACGTTAATAATACGACTAGCTTGCCGGGTTCGACAAACGTAAATATTAAACTCTCTTTAGATGGAGGAGTAACATTCCCTTATACTTTGGCAGCCGACACACCAAATGACGGGAATGAAACTATAACTGTTCCAAGTACTCCCGCATCTCAAACCTGTCGAGTGTTGGTTGAGCCTACTGGTAATCGTTATTTTGCGATTAATTCAAAATCTTTTTATGTCGGATATCAAATAGTTAATACATGCAACACTTATAGCTTTTCAACACCATTTAATTTGCCAGATGGATCGAATAGTTATACTGTAAAACAAATAAATGTTCCAACTGCTGGGACAATTAGTGATGTTAATTTTACAATTAATGCGACACATCCTAATCTTCAAAATTTAGTTATGGCTGTAATTAGACCTGGTGGGTCTTTGTCCACTTATTTTAATCAGCAGTGTACAGGAAGTGCGGATATGAATGTGACCTTTGATGCGCAGGGAAGTGTTCTAACATGCGCAAGCCCTACTGTTGGGGTGTATAAGCCAGCAAGTTTGAACCTAGATACATTTGCAAGCTTTAACCAACAAGGCAACTGGCAGTTTGGATTTAAAGATGTTGTGGCCGGGAATACAGGAACCATAAATTCAATAGATTTAGAAGTATGCACGCAAACATTAGTATTACTGGCAAATGAATCTTTTTCATTTGAAGATTTTGCATTGTATCCAAATCCGAACAACGGTACGTTTGCAATTCAATTTAATTCAAATTCTTCCTCAAATGTAAAGGTTGAAGTTTTTGATATCGAAGGCAGAATGATTTTTGACAAAGAATACGAGAACAACGGTGTCTTTAGTGAAAATATAGATTTGAAAGGTGTACAATCAGGGCTTTATTTGGTTAGAATAACCGATGGAAGTAAGAGAATGGTTAGGAAAATTAACGTAAACTAAATAAAAAAACGCTCCAATATGGAGCGTTTTTTTTTAGGAAAATCTTATATTTGATAACTATTAACTTAATTATTAAAAATAACCATGAAAAAAACTCTACTTTTAATGGTAGTTCTTTTGACCAGTAGCATGTCATTTTCTCAGAATTCTATTTGGAAAAAAATTACTAATGCTGAAGTGACATCGCAGGTCTTACCTAGAGAATCACATCCTTCCGAATTTTTGTTGTATACTCTTAATATGGAGGTTTTAAGAGAAAAACTGGCTACTGCTCCTTCCAGAAATGTAGTTGGTCAAGAATCTAGTGTTATACTCCCATTTCCAAATCCGCAGGGAGAAATGCAAAACTTTAGGATTTACGAAGCCTCAATAATGCATCCAGAATTAGCGGCTAGACATCCGGAAATACAATCTTATATAGGATTAGGAATGGAGGATAAGACAGCTATGATTAGATTTAGCACTACTATTTTTGGATTGCATACTATGACATTTTCAGGCAGAAATGGAACTTCATATATTGATCCATATTCACAGGACTTAAAGAATTATATGGTTTACAGTAAATCAAGTTTAACAAGAAACAGACAGTTTGAATGCGGTACGACAGGTGAAGCGCTTGATATTTCTGAGGAAGAACCTTCAAACTTACCCTTATTTAGAGCAGACAACAGTTTATTTAAAACCTATCGTTTGGCGCTCGCTTGTACTACAGAATATGCCGCATTTCATGTTACAGCAGCTGGAGTCGGAAGCTGAACATTAGCGCAGAAAAAAGCTGCAGTTCTTGCCGCTATGAATGTTACCATGACTAGGGTTAATGGAGTATTTGAAAAAGATATGTCATTGACAATGCAGATTATTCCAAATAATGATCTTTTAATAAATATCACAACGGATAGTTATGATAATAGTAATCCAGGTTTCATTTTATTAGATCAAAACCAAACACAAGTTGATAACATTATTGGAACGGCAAACTACGATATAGGGCACGTTTGTAGCACAGGCGGCGGTGGAGTGGCAACTCTAGGTTGTGTATGTAACAATAGTACGAAAGCCCGAGGCGTAACTGGTTCATTTGCTCCAGTGGGTGATCCTTATGATATTGACTTTGTTGCGCACGAGATGGGACACCAGTTTGGAGCAAATCACACGTTCAACAGTGATCAAGGAGGATGTAGCGGAAATCAATCTGCTAGCTCTGCTTACGAACCAGGAAGCGGAAGCACAATAATGGCGTATGCAGGTTTGTGCTCACCTGACGACGTTCAAAACAACTCTGACGCGTATTTTCATACAAGAAGTATGATTCAAATGTTTAATTTGATTAATGGATCAGCCAATTGCGCTGCAGCAGTAGCCAATGGAAATACTCCGCCAGTTACAGATGCTGGTCTTGATTATACAATTCCTTTTGGAACTGCTTTTGTTTTGACTGGAATTGCATCTGACGTCGATAACGATGCACTAACGTATTGCTGGGAGCAATTTAATAATCAATTGTCGGCACAACCGCCAGTTCCGACCAGCACTACTGGACCAAATTTTAGGTCCCGAAACCCTTCAACTGTTCCTCAAAGATTTTTCCCAGCATTTTCAAGTGTATTGGCAAATAATTTGACGCCGACTTGGGAAGTTGTACCGAATGTGGCGAGAACTATGATTTTTTCACTTACTGTTCGAGATAATAGAAGTCCATTGGGAGGACAAACAGGTCGCTCAACAATGAATGTAACTTATGCTAATGTTGGACCATTCAAAGTGACGTCCCAAAGTACACCAACTGCTTGGTTGCGAAATTCATCACAAACAGTAACTTGGGATGTTGCTGGAACTACAGCTAATAATATAAACACTTCGCTTGTAAATATTAAATTGTCTATCGATGGTGGTGTAACTTTTCCTTATGTACTTGCAGAAAATACAGCTAATGACGGAAGTGAAAATATCATAGCTCCGGATGTCACTTCGCAAAATTGTAGAATTCTTATTGAAGCAGTTGGAAATATTTTTTATGCGGTAAACTCGCTAACGTTTAATATTGGCTATCAAATAGTAAATAACTGTGAGACTTATAACTTTTCAACACCATTTAGTTTGCCAGATGGCGCTAGCGGTTACACAGTTAAGCAAATAAATGTTCCAGCAGCGGGGACGATTAGTGATGTTAATTTTACCATTAATGCGACGCACCCAAATCTTCAAAACTTGATTATGGCGGTTATTAGACCGGGCGGTAGTATTTCAACATATTTTAGTCAACAATGCACAGGCAGCGCTGATATGAATGTAACATTCGATTCTCAAGGAAGCGTGCTAACTTGCGCTAGTCCAACAACTGGTACCTATAAACCAGCACCATTAAATTTAGATTCTTTTAATGGTTTCAACCCACAAGGGAACTGGCAGTTTGGATTTAGAGATGCTGTTGCAGGAAGTACAGGAACTATTAATTCAATTGCTTTAGAAGTATGTTCTCAAACATTAGTATTGGCAAATGATAGTTTTGAATTTGAAGATTTTGCTTTATATCCAAATCCAAATGATAGCAATTTTACCATTCAATTTAGTTCCAATTCAAGTGGTAAAATAGGAATCGTTGTTCATGATATTAGCGGAAGAGTGATATTAAATAAGACTTATACTAATTCTGGACTTTTCAATGAGAAGATAAAACTAGAAAATGCTCAAGCTGGAATTTATCTTGTTACAGTTACAGATGGCGATAAGAAAATGGTTAGACGTATCGTAGTTCAGTAACTACTTTATTAATATAAGCGAAGAGCCGCCAGTTTTACTGGTGGCTCTTCTTATTTTAATGCAATTGCAATTGCTTCTATGATCTGCGGAACTTTATTTGTTTTAAAAGTCAAATTAATTTGTGTCATTTCCATTTCTTTATTTTTTGAAATGCGAAGTGAACCACTATCTATTTTATAATATCCTGTCTGCCCTTTACAGTAGCAGAATCTTCCGAAAAGAAGTTGTATATCTTGCAATGATTCGTCGACAAAGGCTGATTCTTCGAGATTGGAGTTGATTTCAAACACAATTTCTTCACGATAGGATGCGTCTTGAAGATCGCCTTTGACCTTTCTGTTGTAGGTGTATTTCACAACTTTTTTAGAAGTGCTTTCTTCTAATTCATAGTGCAAACCCCCTGTTTCTGTTGTTTTAACTACCATACTTTTCTTATCAAAAACCTCGACTTTACAGTCACCGTCTTTTGGGCATGCGGAAGTGAGCGAGGCGCTTAATACCGCGGTGCTTTTCTTAGAGCCACATGATGCTAAAATTAAAAGTATGATGAATACGCCTGCTTTTTTACTCATGCGAGCATATTTTTTTTGGTATTGCCCCGCCAGTTCGCTAGTGCTCGGGTTGTCAATCTTCGATTTCATATTATTTTCCGTTAAAATTAGACATGGTGTTTTCTATTCCTGCTGTACCAAATGATTTGATGATTTCCGAAGCAAGTTCTAATCGTTCAGGAAGCTTGGCTTTTTCATCATCTCCCCATTCTCCTAAAACGTAATTGACTTGTTGCCCTTTTTTAAATTCATCACTGATACCAAAACGAAAGCGCGTATAGTTTTGTGTATTTAAAATAACACTGATGTTTTTTAAGCCGTTGTGCCCACCGTCGCTTCCTTTCAATCGAATGCGAATCGTTCCGAAGGCTAAATTTAAGTCGTCGGTAATTACTAAAATATTCTCGAGTGGAATTTTTTCTTTTTCCATCCAGTATTGAACGGCTTTCCCGCTGAGGTTCATATAGGTATTGGGTTTGAGTAATAGAAATGTTCTGCCTTTAAATTTATATTCTGCTAATGAACCCAATTTACAGTTTCGAAAGAGAGCGCTTCTTTTTGTGCTAAAAAATCAAGGATTTTGAATCCGATGTTGTGGCGGGTGTTAACATATTCTGCGCCGATGTTGCCGAGGCCAACGATTAAAAACTTCTTCATAAGGTTGTCAGTATCGATTGGTTTTTGTGATTTGAATAGATGGGAAAGCCATTTCATGTCGTAAATGTAGCAAAATTTGTTGTCAGTTGTCGGTTTCGTTCTTGGCAAATAGCTGCCCTAGCCCTGATCGCAACGGTATCCTTTTGTTCTGGCGTTCAGAACAAAAGATTTAGTGAAGAGCAGGTTCCCGGCTCCTGAAAAATTGGGGCATAAAAAAAAGCACCAGCCTTTCGACTGATGCTTTGGTATGAAAAAGAACGAGTCTTATTTCTTTTTTGTAGGTGCTTTTGCTGCTTTTGCTGCTTCTTGAGCGGCTTTCATTGCAGCACGTGAGATTCTCACTTGCGCTACCACAGTGTTTTCTGGGTGCAATAATTTGTAGTTGTCTGCAACTAATTTTGTTACATACAATTTGTTCCCCATTTCAACGCTGAGATGTCGTCCACCAATAAAGTCAGGTAAGTTTTTGGTAAAGCTTTC
>JADKBW010000005.1 GCA_016714905.1 Flavobacterium sp. | reverse complement strand
ATATCCAAAACTACGACTTCACTTGCGATTCCTCTGTAAGCAATTACATCTGCGCAAGTGGCTCCAACGTTTCCTGCTCCTACTATGGTAACTTTCATTGTATATAAATTATTAGATTATTATTTTTTGCAAATTTATTACTTTAAATGTTTTTGACAGCCATAATTTTCTAATAATTGCCTCTATTTTTTTCATCTTATTTTATATGAATTACAATGAAACAATTGTTGAATAGCTGGCACCAGAATCCTTCAAAAATCACTATGGCCTTGCTTCAAAAACAAAATTTAAGTAATTACCTTCCCAAATAGTGTAATCTTGGGTATCAACCAGTCCATCACCATTTAAGTCGGAAGGTTCTACACCAAAAGCAAATTCAAGATATTTACCTTCCCAGAAAGTAAAATCTTGTAAATCTATAATATCGTCACTAGATAATTCTCCGGAATATATTGCCCACACACCTGATTCAACCTCAACCATATTATTTCCATAGGCCTTTGTTGACACTGTTGTAAAATCATAATTCAATTGCATTGCACCCACTATCTGTGGAGAAGCACTCCAAGTCGTAACAGAATTTGCTCCTCTAACTACAACATAAAAAGAACCTACCGGAGCGCTTGAAAATGAAACTGCCAAAGTTCCATTCTTTGTAAAGTTCCTATTGCAGTAGTGATAAGCGTGTAAGTACTTGCATCGTGTAATTCTACAATCAAATCTTCTACATCTGTCGTACTTGCTCCGACTCCTTGATTGGCTTTTACAGTTGTCATAGCATGAATACTTGTATCATAATAGCCTTCAATGAATAATTTCAAATTTACATTAGAACTATAAACACCAGAAACTGAAATATTATCGAGATATAATTTGTTTCCATATCCATTCGTATTTTGAAAACGAATAATGACATTGGGAATTCCAATATAACTATTGAGATTAATGGTTTCTGTTCGCCATTGATTGGCTAATGGAACAAAATCATTGGTTCCGCTTCCTGCCGTTGACAAAGTGCCGCCACTTAGAAAAAAACAGAAGTGAAAGTCAAACCACAATCAGTAGATACAAGGACAGACAAGGTATCTGAGTAACCCGTATATACTTGATAAGCCACATCAAAACTCAATGAGGCGGACGACAAACCAACGAAATTCAGGTTCTTTACTTGCAATTCATCCTTATCTCCAACATTATTAAAGCTATAATTATCATACATCATAGCACTAGTTGTTAATCCAAATCCTCCAGCTGCAGTGCTCTTTACCCAAGCTCTTCCTTGCGTGGCATTGTCTAAATTCATCCATCCTGTTGGAGGATTCGTTGCGCCCTCAAAACTTTCCGATAAAGGTAAATTGGTTCCATTCAAATTGATATACGCCGATTTTGTCATGGTGTTCGACGTTGTCCCATCACTAATTTGAAGGATGACATCATAAACACCTGGAGTATTATAAACTACTGAAGGAGAAACTGCGGTTGATGTGGACGGTGTTCCGCCAGGGAACGTCCAGGTTCGCGTTGTTGCATTTCCAATAGACAAGTCTGTAAAATTGACTGTGCTGCCAGGACAAATAGCAGTAGCACTGGCCACAAAATCAGCTGTAAGCTTTCTTAGATTAGTAAATGGTGTTTCCCAAACACCACGCCCGTAGGTGTAATATCTCAAGACTGCTTGACTGGTTCCGTCGTCGAACATCGTAAAATTTGTTGGCGAACGCCTGCCCGGTAAATTGGTACTATAATTTGTCCAAGTAACTTGCCCCGCTTTCTTATAATACACTGCATTATTAGTGGCTATGAAAACTAACTCTTGTGTTCCACCGAATTCTTCCGCCAAAATCTTACGATGATTTACGTTAGGCAGATTATAAGTAATATCGGTCCAAGTGGCACCAGAATTTACCGATACGTATACCTTATTATTAATAGAAATATAAACTGTATTGGCATTATTAGCAATGGCCGCAATACTTGCTATAGAATTAGAGCCGGTTGGCAATGTATTAATTGTAAAAGTTGGTGTAGCACTCAAGGCATTGGATGACACATGAATTTTAGCATCATTAGTAATCACATACAATCGATTGGGATCAGCAATACTACTGTGAATGGCTGTTACAGGTGCTGTAAATGTAAACACATTCGCCCAAGTTGGCGTTGCAGCTGACAAATTAGTCGTTCTATACAATATATTATTTGAAAACCACATAAATCCTAAATTGATATTAGCCCTATTAAAAGATAAATACTCCCAATAATTTCCACTTGTGGGAAATCCAGCTGTTGAAGTAGTTCCCATTGATTGCTTTTCTATTGATTTGTGTCTTTTTCATAATAATTTCCACCGTTAGAAGATAATCAAATTTCTTTTGACGGGTATCATCGCCGCCTCTATCCGGGTAAACCAACCCGTTGCATTTCTGTATAATCGTCCGTTGTCCTGTGTACCAAGTGAGATGGCATTTTTATCCGTATTGCTAGCGCGACCACAATTGGCATAAGTTTCATAGGCATACAATCCATCACTTTTGGGAACCCAATTGGTTCCTCCGTTGGTGCTCAACCAAATACCACCATCATTACAGCTATATAACTTGGAAGAATCAAATGGACTTTGCTGAATTTGATGCATATCGGTATGAAGTTCATAGGCCCAATACGTCAATCGAGTCCAAGTGACACCGCTATCAACAGAAACCCATGTATTATGCGATTGCAACCATATTTTAGCTGGATTGGCAACATCAACGGTAATACAATTATTATAATTGCCCTGACCTGCTAGTCCGTTGGCATTATCGAAATCATAAAAAGTAAGGTAAGGGTTAGCTGCCGTTCCATTCCCTTCACCTTTCATTACGGTAAAGGTCAAACCGCCATCAGTCGATTTATGAATGATACCGCCACCTCCAATAGCTTCAAAATAAACTACATTTGGGTCAGCAGGTGTAACTCCAATTCTTCCTCCAGATTGAATAAAAGTCGCTGAAGTAACGATTCCTGAAGTAATCTGTGTCCATGTTGCACCAAAGTCTGTTGATCTATAATACCGACAAGAATTTTCTCTGGTGCAAGCATACAATATAGAAGAATTGGGTGCCGCATTTCGTTTCAAATCACAAAACGGAATATTTGTCGCCGTAGAAGCAGTCCATGTGGTTCCATTATTCGTTGATTTGTAAATTCCTTTATTGGTTGCTGCAATAAAAGTTCCGGGATTATTTGGGTCTTGCAGTATTTCTACCACCAAACAACCCGTTAAAGTAGTAGCTGTAAAAGTCGCCCCGCCATTAGTCGATTTATAAACTCCTGAACCATTGCCGTAGTAACTCGGATCTCCCGAACCTAAATAAATGACTTGGTCGTTGGTATAATCGATACACAAAGATGCACAACTTCCTGTAAGATTTTCTGTACCCGCTTTTGCAGTCCAGTTTGTTCCTGCATTTGTACTGGTAAAAAACCCACCTTCCGAAGTAACGGCATACAATTTATTGGGATCAGTAGCGTGAAATTTCATTTCTACAATTCGGCACGCACCGTTAATTTGTCCCGAAACGTTGACTGGAAAATTGGTATAAGAAGTGTTTGTACCAGGAGACCAATTGGCCAATTGCGCTGAAACATTAATTCCAAAAAGCAATATGGAAAGTAGCGTGTATATTTTCTGATTCATAGAGATCATATTCGTTTATTTCTTACCGTTTGAATTCTCAACAGCTTTCAATTCCTCCTGTTGTCGGTCGATGATAGCTTGTTGCTCTTCTTTGTTAATAATGCTGCCGCCGGTCTGCACCCATGGTTGGATACTATAAAACCAGCCCGAAACGCACGTAATTGCGGAATAAATGATATCATTTGGACCAGATTTTCTTGCTTCGCGTTCCAATTCTCTTTTACTTTTTTTCTTTCCGCTGGCTTCTTCTAGGCCTACTTGTTTTTCAAAATCGTCTTCGCCTTCTACTTCATTGGGTTCTTTTGGTAGCGGTCGATCTTTATAGTAGTTGCGAAATGCTTTTACAGTCTCAAAGAAATTAGCATTGGGATCATCCATCATGAGAATCCAATCGGGTTTTTTTTCGGATCTTCCCTCTTTAGACTTATTCTGCGCTTGTGAAATCGTGACAAAAAGAAGAAGAATTGTAATGAAAAGCTTAAGTGAATTGGGCATTGGTTTATAAATTTAATTTAATACTTTCAAAAAATAAAAAAGCAAATATACTGATAATTAAAACTGTACATAAAAACGAAATGGTAGCCGAAAGAAGTAAAGGGAAATCTAAATTAGAACCCAGTTTAAGGATTTGCTTAGAATAGATTGTAAGTCGAAAAACATCAATCAAGCAGGCAATCACCACTCCAGTTGCAATAAAGACCTCTTTTTTCAGATTGGCTTTTATCAAAAATGCACTTCGTAAAGCGCCCTGATTTCCAGAAATACCGCCAAAAAAACCACTCAAAAAACCACCAAGAACTAAATATTTTTTATCGAATTGCAGGTTTGCAAATCTCGGAATGTAGTCAAATAGAACAAATGCAATAATCAAAATTGCAATAACCAATTTAATGGGCATAATTTCCAGTTGACGCAGACCAATAGAATATTGCCACAATGGTTTAAGATATGTCAGTAAAGTGAGCAGATACGCTCCAAGCAAGGCCGAAAAAACCGCTGGAATCCCAAAACGAAGTACGATGCTTTTGTCTGCATTTCGTCCGACCAAAATTAACTTAAATAAGTTATTCAGAAAATGAACTATAGCTGTTAAGGCAATTGCGATTTCGATTGGAAAAAATAAAGCAAAAACGGGAACCAAAATTGTTCCGAGTCCAAAGCCAGAAAAGAGGGTAAGTCCAGAACCTACTAAAGCCGCAAAACAAACAATGAAATACTCCATTTTGAACTGTTTTCTAGAATTTATACTTCGCGCCTAAATAAATATTTCTTCCAGCGGCGTTAATTCCGGAGGCGAAAGTGCGGTATTGTATGTCAAAAATATTCTCGACTCCAGAAAAAATAGTAGCATTCTCAAATATTGAAAAAGCACCTTTTAGATTGTACGTTTGCCATGATGGTGTTCCGCCTGGTGGGGCATATTGCAAATTATCTTCACCACTAGGAGAATAATCATCCAAATCTTTTCTGCCGTTATAGAGCATATAACATTCGATATTTATTCCTTTTGATTCATAGTTGATGCCTACTTTACCGTTCATTGGCGCGATGTGATCTAATGGAAAAGTGCCGTCGCTGCTGTGAATAGTTCCTCGTGTAAAATTGAATGTCCCTTCAAAAACAAGCGATTTTATAATTGTAGCTTTCAAAACGGAAGAGAATCCTGCCAAGTGAGCGATTCCTTGATTCTGATTGGCATAAATCACACTATTTTCCCCTTCAAAATCGATGGTAGTTTGACCGTTGAAAGTATACGTACCGGTTTGAATCGGATCGTACAACTTAGTGACGAAGAACACATTTTCAAATTGAAAACGATTGCCTTCCCAAAGCGTGACGCTCAAATCTGCGGTAACTGATTTTTCAGGTTTAAGGTTTTCGTTTGGAACAATTAAAATTCCGGGAGTCGATTCGAAAATCTTGGATAAATCATCAATATTGGGAACTCTAAACGCAGAGGCTAAATTTAAGGCAATCTTCAGACTTTTGAATGGATTGTTTACCAAACCAATCGCACCGCTATACGTAAAGTTCTTTTGCTCGACAGAAGTGAATGGCAAATTTAATGTGTTTGTTTCGATTTTACTTTTTAAGGAAGTATAGCCAGCTCTAGCGCTAATGCTATAGGACAATTCATCATTAAAATCGTTACTGTACGAAAGAAATCCTTCCGATCGCATTGTAGCATTATCGCCGTCAGGATAGCGTGTGTCAAGACCAGTTTCAGCTCCAGTTAATATATTTTTCTGAAAAGCAGTTGAATTCAATTGGTCGTGATAGATATCAATCCCATACACTAAATTTCCCTTTCCAATTTTGGTATTGAAATCTGAAGTGAAGGCAAAAACATTGACTTTTTCAATTCTTGAATTTTGCTTTGGACTTCCGAAGTTTCTGTTGATTCTGCTTTCTTCCACATTCTGATAACTCAAGTTAACATTCAACAATGTGTTGTTAAATAGATTTTTCTTTGAAAACTTATAAATCGAAAGAAATCGCTTTTGTGGTCCGTATTTCCATTCGGAAGATCTCAGCGACCCACTAGAAGAAATATCGGTCAAACGATCGTATCTTGGAATATCCGAAGTCGTTGAGTATTGCAGATTTAAACTGTGCTTTGCATTAGCATTTTGTTGAAAAACCACTTTTTGCATCACGTCATACTGCTTGTATCCTGAAAACTTTTGAACGTATTTGTTATCATTGGCAACAATTTGATCAACGCCATTGGTGGTTTCTACATAAAAAGGTCTTTCACCAAAAAAGTCATTAGATCCATTGCGTTTTCTGCCCATCTTTAAATCTCCAAATTCGTTGTATGATGCTGAAGTAAGCGACGCCCATCGTTCGCTCCCATAGTTCAAATCAAAGTGGAATGACTTTCCTTTATTCACTGAGCTGTAATTTGACAAAACATTACCAGAAATTTTCTTTTCATTATTTTCTAAAAAAAGTTTGGCCTCCTTGGTTTTCAAGTAAATAGCTCCTCCAAGCGCATCACTACCATAAATAGTTGAAGATGGACCGAACAATACATCGACTTTTTCTAGCATATATTTGTCAACCGTGATGATATTTTGCAAATGACCCGCACGATAAATCAGGTTGTTCATCCGAATACCATCAACGAGAAGTAGAATTCGACTGGCTTCAAAACCTCTAATCACTGGACTTCCACCTCCTTGCTGTGATTTTGAATGGTTAGTTTACCTGTATTCGCAAGTAAATCAGCTGCATTTGGATTATTTAGGAATTCTATTTCCTTTTTTGAAATACTTTCGACTTGCTGTGCGATTTTTCTTTTTGTTTGCACATGCCGTAATGGACTGACTAAAATCTCATCGAGTTTGATGGGATTGATGGTATCGACTTCCGTTTGAGCATAGCAGGAAAAGGAAAAGATAACTAGGAAACTCAGGATTGTTTTTTTCACACTTTGATTTTTTATTCAGGCATTAAATTGCAAGAACCTACTTGGATGATAGATTTTCAAAAATAGCATAATAATTCAGAAGTACTAAATTTTGAAACCATTTGAAATAAAGAAGGTGAAATCGTACGATCTCACCTTTTAATTTTATAATTTCTACAAATTACAATCTTGAATAAACATATCATTTGGAATATTATGCTGAAAATAGGCATATTGACTTGTATCAAGTTGATATACTCCATCAATCAAGTCATAGGTATTCATTTCTATTCTCCTAAAGTTATTTCTAGAAAATGCATTGAAAAAGTTACCATTAATAAAAAATTTACCCTTCAGCAAATTCAAATTGCTATCAAAATTTGAGAACAAATACTCCTTTTTCTTCAAAATGTCACCATTTCCATTTCTAAAGAACAATTCGACCTTCGACAAGTTTCTGTTTTCCATATAAAAAACACGCCGAATAAGATTATTCTTTTTTTCAACAATTGTATTTCCGCTATACTGATAATCAACTAATTCTGAACAATAATTAACTATGTAATCAGAGTCAAGCCAATAGGTTGTCTGTTGAGACACTAACCTATTGTTGACTATTATGAATTGCTTTGAATACATGCCCGGACTGTTTACCGTGATTGTATTACCAGAGTAGCTTATATCTTGAATGAAGTCTTCGTCCAGTAAAACCCTAATGAACTGCTTCCAGGCGGGTTTGCTTTAATCCGCCTTGCACCCGACAATTCTGTATAGTATAACTTAAACCACCCCCCAGTAAAATTAGGATTAAAGGAAACGGCATGTTTATCATCTCGTCAAAATACAAATTGACAATCGAAAAACTCGCAACATTACATGGAACGCTAGGCTCATTGTTAGAAATTCTAGATTCTAAATCTTTTTGGAAAGTTTGATCTTGGGAATCAGAACAAGAATATAGCGATAAGGCGATTAAGACCGTAAAATAATTTAGTACTTTAATCTTCAAATCGCCCATCTAACTTTCTTTATGCGTCAATATTGGCATACACTGCATTCTTCTCAATAAATTCTCTACGTGGTGGTACCTCATCACCCATCAACATCGAGAACACTTGGTCTGCCTCGGCTAAACTATCGATATTCACTTGACGCAAAGTTCTAAAATTCGGATCCATGGTCGTTTCCCACAATTGTTCCGCGTTCATTTCACCCAAACCTTTATAACGTTGAATTGCTGCGCTTCCGCCCATCTTTTCGTTCGCAATATCCCTTTGATCGTCATTCCAAGCGTATTCTTTCTTATTTCCTTTCTTCACCAAATACAAAGGTGGCGCTGCAATATAAACGTGTCCTTGCTCTATTAATTCTTTCATGAATCGGAAGAAGAACGTTAATATTAAGGTAGAAATGTGACTTCCATCGACATCGGCATCACACATAATAATCACTTTATGGTAACGCAACTTTTCAAGGTTTAAAGCTTTACTATCTTCCTCGGTTCCTATCGTTACACCCAATGCAGTAAAAATATTTCGAATCTCTTCATTTTCAAATACTTTGTGATGCATGGCTTTTTCCACATTTAAGATTTTTCCACGCAAAGGTAAAATCGCTTGAAAATTTCGGTCGCGACCTTGTTTTGCCGTTCCACCTGCGGAATCTCCCTCGACCAAGTATACTTCGCATTTCGCTGGATCTTGTTCTGAGCAATCCGACAACTTTCCTGGTAATCCACCGCCACCTAAAACAGTTTTACGTTGCACCATTTCACGCGCTTTCTTCGCTGCGTGACGGGCTTGAGCTGCCAAGATTACTTTCTGCACGATGATACGAGCGTCATTTGGATTTTCTTCCAAATAATTCTCGATCATTTCGCTCACCGCTTGACTCACTGGAGAAACAACTTCTCTATTTCCTAATTTGGTTTTCGTTTGACCTTCAAATTGAGGTTCAGCTACTTTCACCGAAATGATCGCAGTCAAACCCTCACGGAAGTCGTCTCCCGCAATTTCGAACTTCAATTTGTCTAACATTCCAGAAGCATCGGCATATTTCTTTAACGAACGCGTTAAACCCGTTCTAAATCCTTGCAAATGCGTTCCTCCTTCGTGCGTATTAATATTGTTTACGTAAGAGAAAATATTCTCTGTATAACTCGTGTTATAAATCAACGCCACCTCAACTGGAATTTCGCCTTTTTCATTATCCATCGAGATAACGTGGGAAATAATCGGCTCGCGATTCCCATCCAAATAGCGGATATATTCTTTCAATCCTTCATCAGAATGAAACACTTCTTGAATAAAATTTCCGTCTTTATCTTTTTCTCTTTTATCCGTAAAAGTGATGGTGATTCCTTTATTTAAAAACGACAATTCACGCATACGCGCAGATAATGTCTCATAAGTAAATTCCGTGGTTTGCGTAAAGATTTGTTCGTCTGGATAAAACGTTTGCATCGTTCCGCGTTTGGTTGTTTCGCCAATTTGCTTTACCGGATATAATGCTTTACCTCTTTCGTACTCTTGCTCGTAAATTTTACCGTCTCTGAATACTGTAGAACGCATGTGTTTGGACAATGCATTTACTACTGAAACTCCAACGCCGTGCAATCCTCCAGAAACTTTATAAGAATCTTTATCGAATTTTCCTCCAGCACCGATTTTAGTCATAACAACTTCGAGTGCAGAAACGCCTTCTTTTTTGTGCAAATCGACTGGAATTCCACGACCATTGTCCTCTACAGTTACGGAACCATCTTCATTAATTGCAACGCCAATTGTGTCGCAATGTCCGCCCATAGCCTCATCTATCGAATTGTCTACTACTTCGTAAACCAAATGGTGTAACCCTCTTACACCTACATCTCCAATGTACATCGATGGACGCATTCTTACGTGCTCCATTCCTTCTAATGCCTGAATACTATCTGCTGAATAATTGTGCTTCTTGATTTCTTCGCTCATAAAAATTTTCTCTAAAAAATGTGTTTTTTTGATAACACGCAAATATATTAAAACAGTAACGATTTCATAGTAAAAATGCGGTATTTAGGGATGAAGTTATTAACATTATGTTGATTTATTTCTCCAACATTTTTACACCTGTTCCAAAGTCTTTTGAATACACAATTTGACCAAAATTGAAATCAACTCCACTTGCTATATCTTCCTTCAAAAGTAAAGCACCGTCAGCATCTAAATAGGTCAAAAGTGGTGCAATTTGACACAATCCAGAGATACCCACAGTCGATTCTGTCATGCAACCTGCCATAATCAATAATCCCTTTTCTTTTGCATTTAAAATCATTCGTAAAGCAGGCGTAATGCCACCACACTTCATCAGCTTAATATTGATGCCATGAAAAATTTCGGAGCAAGTCTCAACATCAGTCTCTCGTTGACAACTTTCATCTGCGATAATAGGCAAAACAGCATGCATTCTAACGCGTTTCATTCCCTCAATATCGTCTGCTTTTAACGGCTGTTCGATGAATTCGACATTTAGTTCTTTCAAAATCTTAGCGTTGTCTATCGTTTCCTGGGCAGTCCATGCACAATTCGCATCAATTCGAAAAATAGCATCCGTAATTTTGCGCAAACTTTCAACAATGAAAATATCATCTGCTGTTCCTAGTTTGATTTTATATATGGGCCACGGCTTTTCAATAATTTTTTGTTGCATCATTTCTAAGGAATCAATTCCGATGGTGTAGGAAGTTAAAGGTGTCGGATCTTCTTCTTTCGACCAAAAACTTCTAAGCGTTTTGGATTGCTTTCTGGAGTAGTAATCCCAATAGGCTATATCAATGGCACACAAGGCAAAATAATCGTCAGGAATCATCGTAGACAATTGTTGCCATAGTTCATTTGGATGTAATTCAAAAGCGCCGTCAACTATCGGCTTTACTTTTAATAAACTTGCCGTTAATCGCTCTGTTGTACTATGATAATAAGGATTGACAGTCGCTTCACCGTATCCTGAATGTAGTCCATCTGAAAGAACGACTACCGTTTTTGAATATTAACGGTGTAACGAGAAATGGTAAATGGATGCTGCAACGGCAAATCGAAAAATTGAAAAGATAAAGTAAGTCCCATGAAGAAGCATATTAAATAAAAAAAAGCGTTGACCGAAATCAACGCCTTAAAAATACAAACTAAACTATAACCAACTTTTTATTTATTTACGATTTTATATAGGCATCATCATGAACGTTCGCCACCGCTCTACCTGAAGGATCATTCATATTTTTGAACGCTTCATCCCATTCTAATGCAATTTTGGTGCTGCAAGCGACACTTGCTTCTTGAGGAACACTTAAAGCCGCGGCATCACTTGGAAAATGTTCGTGAAAGATGGAACGGTAATAATATTCCTCTTTTGAAGTAGGTGTTTGAATCGGAAACTTATATTTCGCATTAGCCAATTGTTCATCTGTAATTTCTTTAGCTACCATCGCTTTCAATGTATCAATCCAACTGTAGCCGACACCATCGCTAAATTGCTCTTTCTGTCTCCACGCCACGCTTGCTGGCAACATATCTTCGAAAGCTTTTCTCAGTACCCATTTTTCCATACGCTCGCCGTTAATCATTTTGTCTTTTGGATTAATGCGCATCGCCACATCCATAAATTCTTTATCTAGGAACGGCACACGTCCTTCGATTCCCCAAGCCGCTAAACTTTTGTTAGCTCGGAGGCAATCATACATATGTAATTTGCTTAATTTACGAACGGTTTCTTCATGAAATTCTCTAGCATTTGGTGCTTTGTGGAAGTACAAATAACCACCAAACAATTCGTCTGAACCTTCACCAGACAGCACCATCTTAATCCCCATCGATTTGATTACACGCGCCATCAAATACATGGGAGTCGACGCGCGAATTGTAGTCACATCATAGGTTTCGATATTATAAATGACATCCCGAATGGCATCTAGTCCTTCTTGAATGGTGAATTTGATTTCATGATGAATCGTACCCAAATGATCCGCTACTTTCTTAGCAGCCGCCAAATCAGGTGAGCCTTCTAAACCAACCGCAAACGAGTGCAATTGCGGATACCAAGCATCGACGGTATCTCCCGATTCAATCCTTTTTTGTGCATATTTTTTTGCTATCGCCGAAGTAATGGAAGAATCTAGTCCTCCCGAAAGCAAAACTCCATAAGGAACGTCGCTCATCAATTGACGATGAACAGCAGCTTCCAATGCTTTTTTGATTTCTGCGATACTAGTCTCGTTGTCTTTTACAGCGTCATATTCCGTCCATTCTCGTTTATACCATTGCACAAACTCACCGTCTTTACTCGACATATAATGACCAGGAGGAAACAACTGAATTTTAGTGCAATATCCTTCAAGCGCTTTCAATTCAGAAGCAACATAAAAAGTTCCGTATTGGTCCCAACCGATATAAAGAGGGATGATACCCATATGATCTCGAGCGATGAAATACTCGTCTTTCGCTACATCATAAATCGCAAATCCAAAAATCCCATTCATTTCATCAATAAAATGAACACCTTTTTCTTGGTATAGCGCCAAGATTACTTCACCATCGCTTTCCGTTTGAAAGTGGTATTTCCCTTCGAATTGTTTGCGCAAATCTCGGTGGTTGTAGATTTCTCCGTTGGCTGCCAAAATCAATTGCTTATCGGGGCTAAACAAAGGTTGTTTCCCTGAAGCTGGATCAACAATAGCCAAACGCTCGTGTGCTAATATTGCTTTTTCGTTGCTGAAAATCCCACTCCAATCTGGACCGCGATGACGAATGATTTTCGCCATTTCTAATACTTGTGGTCGTAAGGACTCCGCTTTTTGTTTTAAATCAAAGGCACATACTATTCCGCACATATCAATTCTTTTTTTAAGATCAAATTTTAATTGTGTTGCAAATATGAATCTTTAGATACGAAACATAAACACAAATAAAATATTTAACTATAAATTATAACCAAATTACAATAAATACATCAATATTGTAACTAAATAGGTCAAAACACCTATGTCTAAGTTTTAATTCATTAAAAAACGCAAAGTTTTGATTTTGAATTTTATATTTGCTACACATTAATTCCTGCAATGATCGGTTCTAAAAAAATCATAGTTGTTCTTCCGGCATACAAGGCCGAACTGACGCTTATCAAAACCTACAATGAAATTCCTTTCGATACTGTAGATGAGGTCGTTCTAGTCGATGATAATAGTCCGGATGCAACGATTACAGTCGCAAAAGAACTTGGAATTAAACATGTTATCAAACATGACATCAATTTGGGTTACGGTGGCAATCAAAAAACTTGTTACAACAAAGCATTAGAATTAGGTGGAGATATCATCATCATGTTGCATCCTGATTATCAATATACTCCAAAACTGATTCATTCCATGAGTTACTTGATTGCCAATGAAGTTTATCCAGTGGTGATTGGTTCAAGAATTTTAGGTAAAGGTGCTTTGAAAGGTGGCATGCCAATTTATAAATATGTTGCCAACAGATTTCTAACATTTAGTCAAAATCTGCTAATGAATCAAAAATTGTCGGAATACCATACTGGTTACCGAGCCTACAATCGGCAAGTGTTAGAATGCATCGATTATAATGCTAATTCTGATGATTTTATTTTTGACAATCAATTTCTAGCACAAATATTCTATCATGGATTTGAAATTGCAGAAATTACCTGTCCCACCAAGTATTTTGACGACGCCTCTTCTATCAATTTCAAAAGAAGTACAACTTATGGCTTTGGCGTTTTGAAAACCTCATTGCTATATTTTCTGGCAAAAAACAAAATATTGGAAAGTCCATTATTCTCCAAATCAAAATGGACTGGAAAATGATAAGTACAAAAACGCAAAATATAATCGCCTTCCTATTTTGCTGCTTTTTGGTACTTCTCATTGTTGTTTGTACCAGTCACAATAGTTTTTTTTGGGATACGGTTCAATTGGGTTCAAAACACGCTGAATATTATTACTATACTCATTTTACTTCGTTGCTTTTGCCTACCGACATGGATAGCGGGCATATACCCACTTTCGGAATTTACATTGCCCTACTTTGGGAAATATTTGGAAGAACACTCGAAGTAAGCCATTTTGGAATGTTGCCTTTTGCCCTTGGCATTGTGTTTCAAACTTTCCAAGTCTGTCGGAAATTCGTACCAGAACAATTTGTTGGATTGGCTTCAATTTTAGTCTTAGCTGATCCTTCTCTTTTGAGTCAGATGACTTTAGTTTCTCCAGATGTATGTTTGCTTTTTTTCTTTTTATTGGGATTGAATTCAGTACTAGAAAACAAAAAGCAATGGATTATGATTGCTGTTTTTTGCTTGTTTCTAACAAGTATGCGTGGCATGATGGTATCGTTATGTCTACTGAGTTTAGATATCTTTAGCCATATCGATTTTAAAACTACTTCCCGAAAAATTGCGCAGCAACTCTTTACTAGAAGCTTGTTGTATCTTCCCGCTGTTGTCTTATTTCTGAGTTACAATTCCTTTCATTACATAGAAAAAGGATGGATTGGATTTCATGAAGATTCACCATGGGCAAAAAGTTTTGAGCGCGTAGACCATTTCAAAGACTTTCTTTTCAATATTGCATTGTACGCATGGCGGATATTGGATTTTGGCAGATTTGGCGCGTGGCTGATTGCTTTACCACTATTGATGTTGACACAAAAACAGCTCTTCAAACCAAGCCTTTTCGACTTTTACTTTTCTTTACGATATTTTGTATGATTGTACTTCCGTTAAATATGCTTTGGGCAAAAAACTTGATGGGTTATCGGTATCTTATCCCAATATACTTGACGTTTTCACTTTTTACGGTAACAATACTTTTCTCCGATTTTGTCCATCAAAAACTAAAATACACCTTAAGTATCTTATGGCTTCTGTGTTTGGTCGGTGGTAATTTTATCGTTTATCCCGACAAAATTGCCAAAGGTTGGGACAGCACTTTAGCGCATTTACCGTATTATGAATTAAGACATCAAGCGATTGAATATTTAGACCAAGAACATATCGATTATAAACAAGTCCAATCTTTTTTCCCAAACCTCGCCCGTATTGATAGAATAGACTTAAATGGTGATGGTAGGAGTTTCCAATATTACGATGGCCAAAGAAAGTATATATTCTATTCTAATGTTTTCAATGTCGCCGATCAAGAATATGATGAAATCCACAATCCAGCTAACTACAAATGCATCAAACATTTTGAAAGCCAGCAAGTCTTCATCGATATTTTCAAAAATCAAACCGTAGTTACTCGACTTTTTCTATGAGATATTGCGTTTCATTAATTTTAAAGGAAAAACCAACTTCTTTTCCTAACAAGTGAGTTCCCAATGGTGATTGCTGGGAAACGGCGATAATAGTTTTGTCTTCCATCATAATTTTTGGTAAAGCTGTAGAAACAAATAGCCACATCCCGTTGGCTTGGACTAAACTACCTAATCCAATTTTCTGGAAATTATGATGAACATCAATCTTGTCTAGTAATGCTTTTTGATCTAAAAACTCCTGCAATTTTCTATTGAGTTTTTCTTGCTCAATATGCATCATCGACAAAGCAGTTTCGTGCTTGTCTCCCGCAGAACCTTTAGCGTCGTTTTTTGAATCTTCGGTTAAAGCAATAATCATATCTCGAAAAACATCGATTTTGTCTTGTAATAACATGGAATAATGCTGATGAATTTTTTGTTTAAGCGTCATATTTTTACTTCGGAAATTAGTTGCATGATTCAAAAAGGAAAGTCAAATTTTTGAAAAACCTTTTCGTGATTATTTTTTGGGATGGTTTACCTCTTCATCTCGTTCTCGACCATTAATCCAAAGCGCAATTTCTTCAGAGACCAATTTACTAGATTTTGCACTAAGATGAACGCCGTCAGTATAAGTGAACGCGTTATTCTTTGAGGTCAAGTCAAGAAAACCGGAAGATTTTTCGGTCGGAAGTCGCATCAATCGCTGAAATTTGGGTGCTAGTTGGTTTTCAATATCCATCAATTTTGGAGACACAGGCAGTCTCACCAAATAAATACGAACCATATTGTTTTAGGAAATCTACCGTCTTTAGGAGGTAATCAAGTCTCACTTTTGAAAATTGATACAACGACAAATAATTTTGGTATTCGACTAAAGTGCTTTTGCTTCTTCTTGCCACCGAAATTGAATCCATGGCTAAAGAGACTTCAAGCCATCCATTTTCGTGTAACCGAGCGACCGTCGGCTTTAATAATTATTTTGTAATAATTGCCCAACATGTATGTTGTTAAGTATTGAAAATTTGGATTATGATCTACGAACTCAATCTCACCAACACAGGAACTGTTTTCCCCAAAACTAGAACTATCATTTGGATTTTTGCCTCTACTATAAATGCTCAACAGTCGACCGTAACAATAAAAATTCCGTTTTTTTTCTTCTTGTCAAGTTTCCGATTTATGCTTTCTAAATAGGCAGGACCAAATGGACTTTTACTGATATCAAATGAATAGTTATAGAGGTTTGAATTTAATGTTTTATTGATAACGTCTGGATTTAACCCTTGCGCAGCTTTAGAAGTTCCAATGATTAAACTGTTTTGTTTTGGAGTAGTAAACCTAAGGTAGTATGGATCTGAATAACCATCAGCGCTCGAAAGTACTATACAGATAGAAATGACACATAGAATCCCGAAAAGTGATATGTAAGTTATAAATTTCCTCATGAGACTAAAATTGAAAATAAATAAACTCCTGACTTTTCGATCCGAATAAGAAAATGAGCATCACGATCACATAGTAAAAGCACCATCGAAATGGCTTTCTCCATCGTAAAGCCATGGTTTTGATGGCATACTCTTGTTCTCGGCCCATCCATTCCATAACTATTAACAAAACAATAAATAGTATTGTTATTACTGCCTCTTTTATTCCCATGAAATAAGGCCAGCTAAATAAATCAAACGAAAATATTCCCGAAATATAATCTATGGCATGCTCAAGGCTTTCTGCTCTAAAAAATATCCATCCAAAAACAACTAAACCAAAAGTAGATAACATTGAAAATAATTCATTAATGGTTGGAAAGTGCTTTCCTTTTGCAACAATATCTATGTGGTTTCTATTTTTATTCAACAACAAAAGTGGCATGAAATAAAGTGCGTGTAGCGCTCCCCACGCGAGAAATGTCCAATTGGCTCCATGCCAAAATCCGCTGACTAGAAAAATGATAAACATATTTCGTACGCTAATCCACTTGCCACCACGGCTCCCACCAAGCGGAATATATAGATAATCCCGAAACCATGACGACAACGAAATATGCCATCGCCTCCAAAACTCCGCTATATCTCTTGAAAAATAAGGAAAAGCAAAATTTCGCAGTAGCTCTATTCCGAAAAGCCTAGCTGTTCCAAGTGCAATATCAGAATATCCTGAAAAATCGCAATAGATTTGAAATGAAAAGAACAATGCCCCTAAAACCAGTGTGCTACCTGAATAATCTGAAGCGTCTTTAAAGATCAAGTTGACATAGGTAGCGCAATGATCTGCAATGACCATTTTTTTAAACAATCCCCATAAAATTTGCTTCAAGCCATCGAGTGCTTGCGAATAATCAAATTCTCTTTTCTTAATTATTTGGGGCAAAAGATGCGTGGCTCGCTCTATCGGACCTGCAACCAAAAGTGGAAAAAAGCATACAAAAACAGAGTAATTGATGATGTCTTTTTCTGGTTTAATTTTGTCCTTATACAAATCAATAACATAAGACAAGCCGTGAAAAGTGTAAAAAGAAATTCCAACTGGAAGTATGATATTAATTGATCCTAAATCCGCTTTCCACCCCACTGCCGAAAGAGCATCAATAAAAGAAGACGCGAAAAAATTATAATATTTAAATAAACCGAGAAATCCCAAATTAATGGTGATACTGAGCCACAACCAAAACCTTTTGTTTTCTTTTGTGGACGCATCAGCGATTTTGAGACCGGTGTAATAATCTAACGAAGTCGAAGCGATAAGTAAAAATAAAAACCTCCAATCCCAACAAGCGTAAAAAAAGTAACTCGAAACTAATAAAATGATATTTTGAAATCGCACTTCTCGCTTCGCAACAAACCAATAGAGAAAAAATACAATCGGCAGAAATAGGGCGAAGCTTAGTGAATTAAAAAGCATATTTATTTCTACCGAATTAATTTATTGATGGCCTAATTTTAATACACATTAAGATTAATCGCAATTTTCGTACGACGTCTTATTACCAAAATTTTATAAGTAACATACGGCAACTAAGACCGATTGCAACTACGAAAAATAATAATACTGCAATATAATAAGTTTGATCTAAGATTTACGAATGAAAATCAAAAAAGGCGGAAATTGCAGTTCCTAAATTTAAAAATCAAATTTATAATTCGCGCCTAACAAAACCTGAAAAGATTGCACCGGAAAATTCAACCATCTTTCATAAGCTTGATTACCGATATTATTCAATCGCAGAAAGGCCGTAAACCGTTGGTTGTATTTGTAACCCAAATGGGCATTGGCATCGAAATAACTTTTCACGGTTTTAATATTATCTGTTGATGGTCCATTGTCATTTCTTTGAAAATCTTTACGATCGCCAACAAAGAACAAATTCGCGCCCGCATACCATTTAGCCGTGATATTCGCGTCGATATTCGCTCCGAGTTGAAATTGCGGTAAATTCCACGCTTCTTCTTCATTTTCTTGTGAATAGGTATTGAATGTACCGTTAACTCCAACCGCAACATTCTTCGAAAAATCAGCTTTCAATTCACCAAACAATCGAAACGTTCGAAGGGTGTCGTACGTCAAACCAAACGAATTTCCGTATTGATACATTTCTTGCACCAAGACAGAATCATCATAATTATTAGCAACAATAAGTGCTCTATTCTTTTCATTAATTACGGAACCACGAACCGTATAGCTCACACTATTGGCTAATTTCCCTTTTAATCCTGCAAAGACATCAAATTGTCTATCCGTCGGGGCAATAACCAATGTTGGAGATAAGAACGGATTTTCGTTTGTGAATTCACGGTAAGAGTTCTGTTGCAATTCACCATCAACACCTAAGAAGAAAATCATAAAATCGCCCACTACTTTCAAGGATGCATTGACTTTTGGATAAAAGAAAACTTTGTTTTTGCTATTTTCATTATCCATTCCGAATACTACCTCAGCACCAATATCAAATGACCAATCGTCTTTTCTCATGCCAAAACTAGGATGAACACCAATATTGGTGTAGCCGTATTTAAAATCGAAAGTATCATTAAATGAACCACTCAAATGATCAACTGTTACGATAGTTTTGATGTCTTTTCGAAACATTTCAAAACCCAACGTTGGACGCACAATAAAGCGATTCTCCGCTGAACCATACGCATCCCAAAAACGATTAAACTTTACATTCAATCCATTGAAAATCGTCTCTTTAAAACTAATTCTTCCGCCCAAATTAAAGTTGTTGTACGTTTGCCCTTCGTCGATGCGATCAATCACCGAAGACCGATTCTCTGGCGTAAGTGTTGCCCCAAAATTATCTGGCAATCCGTACCAAAAATATTTCTGAATTTGATAGCCTAAATCACCTGTCCAAGCGTATTTTTCCATCTTACTTCCGTAGGTTAATCCAATCGATGAATTTAAGAATTTGCTCGGCAACTCCGATTCTTTGATGTCTGAAAAAGAAGCTAAATGTTTGATATTTCCGGCAATAAAATCAGTATCTCCAATATTTTCTGTGACATACAATTCGCCTAGAATATTGGCATAACTGCCTACTCCAAGCGTCGCATAATTCTTGAACAAACGCTCTTGTTCGGTCTTATCTACATTAGCTGCTTTTCCTTTTGAAGGCGAAAAAGTTGAAGCCACAGGAAAGGAAAAAATCGAATATTGAATCGTTTCTTTTTTAGTGTTGTCTTCGTCTTCTAAACTAGGCGTTTCTTTTACTTTAAAAGCATCTGAAATCGTGGGCGTATAGGCTTTCACCACATTCACCACTTCGGTTCCGATGTTCTCGTCTTTCTTTTGGGCGGAAAGTTGAAACGCGGTAAACAGTGTTATGAGCAGTAAATATTTTATTTTGATTTTCATAGTTTGTATTTTTTAGAGAAAAGAGTCAAGAAGCAAGAGTCAAGACTAAACCCTTATTTCACAGCACTCTTGGTTCTAGCTTATTGGTTCTTTTATCTTATCTAGTTTTGTATCGATGAATTCGTTTGGGCTTCTTTTGTTTTAATACTATCTAATTCAAGTTGTGCGTCTTCAACAACATCCGGAAAACTGCCAAAGTTCTTGATGACGCTCTCTAAGATAAAGGTCGCCTGAAAACTATCTTTCAAGGCATAAAAGTTTTTCGCCATCACAATCAATCCTTTGGCACCGAAATACTTGTAACCAGAATAATCTTTCGATAATTTCTGAATCACCGTGTTTGAAGCGTCAAACTTGCCATCTTTATTTTTAAAATACGCATCATAATACAGTGCTTCTGCCGCCAATTCTCCTTTGGCGATGGTCAATAATTTTGCATAAGCCGCGCGGGCTTTGACTTCATCATTGGTCTGAATTGCCGACCGTGCAATAATAATTTGCGCATCTGACTTGACTTTATCATCCATCTTTGGATTGGTCAGGACTTTTTCGGCATAAACAACTGCATTGGCATAATCCTTTTCTTCGTAATACGTTTTCATCAAATTGGATTGTGCAAACGTGATGTTTTGAGGAAAATCCGCTTCGGTTTCCAATCGCTTTAAGACGGTGATTGTTTTGCCAGCATCTTCTTTTTTCAAATAAATTTCCGCCAAACGAGCAAGCGCTTGTTCAGTAAACTCGTTTCTCGATTTAGCAATGACATACTCATAATTGGGAATCGAACTGTTGGCGTTTCCATCAGCAAAATACGATTGCGCTAAATAAAAATTAGCTTTCAAAGCGTGAATTCCGTTTGGAAATTTCGAAACATATCCGCTCAAATTGGCAATGGCTTGTTTGGTGTTCCCTTGCTGATATTGCTTTTCTGCCGCTTCATAAGTATCATTGTCCAAATCAGCATCTGAAACCGAAACGAAATCTAGTGTTTTTACCCAAGTCGCGTATTCATCAACTTTTCCATTATCCATATAAATCAAACGCGCAGTGGCAACCGCTTCGATTGCCTCGGACTTTTTGGATATTCAGCAGCAATCTTTTTTAACTTCAGCAACGCTTGTGTGTCATTTTGAGCGTTGTAATACACCAAGCCCTGACGCAAGATTGCTTTCGATGAATAAGAACCATTTTTAAATTCGGTTAACAATTGATCATAAGTCTTAATTGCTAAGTCGTCTTTCTTTTGCGCAACGTAAGTGTTTGCCAACTCAAATAACGCATCATCCTTGTATTGCGACTTTGGATAGGTCGTCACAAACTTGCTTAAATCCTCGATCTTCCGATCATTCTTTCCTACAAATCCATAGCTGATTCCTTTTTGGAAAGCAGCATAATCAGCATCGACACTTTTCAATTCGATGACTTTATTATAAGCATCCATCGCTGGCCAATACTTCGTCATTACAAATCGGCTATCCGCCAAACGTAAATAAGCATCATTCAGACGAACCTTATCATCTTTTACTACATCAATATAATTTTGAAAATAGTTACCCGCTTGATCGTAGTCTTTCAATTTGAAATAATCGTAAGCGACATTATAGTTGATATTTTTGTTTTCCGGCGTTGACTTGGCCTCGCCCATCGCCATAAATTGCTTATAACTGCTCAAGGATTCACTGAAATTATCCAAAACAAATTCGGTTTCTCCTTTCCAAAAAGTGGCTCGAGCTAGGAATTTTGCATTCTTTGGTTCCCCAATCGATTTTTTGAATAAAGCCAACGCTTCGGTATAACTGCCATCAGTATACAATTCTAATCCACGATAAAACGTGACTTTTTGATACGCTTCTTTATTGGCAAAGTTTTTATTTTTCTCTAAAACCTCTAATGCGCCTTTGTAATTCTTCGCCGTGATATAGGAATTAATTAATAAAGTCTCGACCTCCTGTTTACTCGGAGAATTGGGATATTTCTCTAAAAATGCATAAAGCACATCCGGAACGGGTTGGTACGAATTTCCGATATCATAACTCAATTTCGCGTAATTGAGACTCGCATCTTCTTGAATTTTTAAATCAAAAGTCATTTCAGACGCGTTCTTAAAAGCATTCAAAGCTTGTTGTTTCAAATCGCTTTTAAAGTAGCTTTCACCCAAGTGATAATAAGCATTTTGCGCTACAGCATCTTTACCATCGATGATTTTATTAAATTGTGGAATCGCCTTTTCGTAGTCTTTTTTCTGATAATATGCAAAACCCAATTGATAGAAATCGGTGTTATTCCATTTTCCTTTTTTGCCTTTATATTCTTTCAAATACGGAATTGCATTGTCATATTGCTTGAGATTGAAATAGCTTTCACCAATAATCTTATTCAATTCTGACTTTTCTTGTGCTGAAGATTTTGGCATGGCAGCGATTCCTAAGTCGATGGCTTTCTGAAAATTACCCGCTTTGAAGTTCATGTCCGCCTGAAAATAAGACAGCTTTTCCTTATATTTTTCTTCACCTGAAACCTCATCAAAATACTTCGCTGCTTCTTTATAATTATCACCTTCATACGCCATAAAACCCATATAATACTTGGCTTGAGAACCGTATTCTTTTGAATTTAAAACAGAATTAAAATAAGGCGTGGCTTCTTTTTTCTTTCCCGCACTAAAATAGCAATAGCCTTTTTGGAATTTGTACTTGTCTAATTCATGGTAACTCAAAGCACTCTCGTCTGTTTTATCAAACCAATCTAACGCTTGAGGAAACTTTCCTTCTTCAAAATAATAATGAGCCACTTCTACGTAAGCCTGATTCTGCTTTGGACTTGTTGGATAATTTTTTACAAAATTTTCCATTTGTTCGTCGGCGTTCGCTTGATTGAGTCGAATCGCGCAGTAGGCGCTATAGTAGGCGCAATCCGATTGCAATTCGGCATCGTTATTTTCAGAAATAATCTTGTCAAAAAGAATTTGTGCTGATTGGTACTGCGATTCTTTATACAATCCTAAAGCCCGATCATATTCTTCCAATTCGTGTGTATAGACTGCTGATTTTTGAGCCACGATTGGCGTAAATCCAAGACAGAGAATTCCAATAAAAAGCCAGATTTTTTTATGCATTACCGCAGATTTTAAGATGTTCAAATGTATTTCATTCTCCACGCTATAACGGAATGCCAGAAGTGTTTATTATGAACATCTTTTTTAACAAATAAGAATTAACTCGCATTCTTCTCAAATTAATTTTGAATGCCAACGTTATCTTATTACTTTTACGCCATAAACCAATTTTACCATGTCAACACCCGTATTATTTTTAAGAGATGTATGCATTTACCAAGGAAATAGAGTTATTCTTTCGAATATTAATCTAGAGGTCAATCATGGTGAATTTATTTACATCATTGGAAAAACAGGTTCGGGAAAAAGTAGTTTCATGAGAACCTTATATGCAGACTTGCCATTGACAGAAGGCCAAGGCAGTGTCGTTGATTTTGATTTAGCCGCATTAAAAGACGACAAGATTCCATATTTACGAAGAAAAATAGGCATCGTTTTTCAAGATTTTCAGTTGTTACCAGATCGAAGCGTCAAAGAAAATATGCTTTTTGTTTTGAAAGCAACTGGATGGACAGACGAAGCTGAAATGCAACAAAAAATTGATGAAGTTTTGGATAAAGTGGATTTGAAATCGATTGCCGATAAGATGCCACATCAATTATCTGGTGGGGAACAACAACGTGTCGCGATTGCTCGAGCACTATTAAACGATCCTGAACTGATTCTGGCGGATGAGCCGACTGGAAATTTAGACCCACAAACGAGTGTTGAAGTGATGGAAGTGTTGCGTAAAATTAATTCGAATGGTAAAACTGTAATTATGGCGACACATGATTATGCCTTGTTGATGAAATATCCTTCAAAGACATTAAAATGTGAGAATAACAAAATGTTTGAAGTAGTGCAAAGAACAGTTTAATGCTCTCAATTTTAATTCCCAGTTTCAATTACAATACATTTCCCCTAATACAGGAACTGCATCATCAGTTAGTAGATGAAAAAATTGCATTTGAAATTATTGTAGGCGATGATTCATCTACAGACGTCGAAATTAGTATACTAAATCAACAAATTACTTCGCTTTCCCACTGTATTCTTCAAGTAAATGATGTCAATCTAGGTCGAGGAGCAAACAGAAATGCATTGTGTAAAAAGGCAAACTATCCATGGATTCTATTTCTAGACTGCGACACGATACCGACTACTTCCGCATTTATAAAAAACTATATAGATTGTATTCAACGGAATGACGGCGCTGTTTTTTTTGGAGGAATCGCCTACACAAAAGCACGACCTGAAAAAGACGAATTACTGCGGTGGATTTACGGCAGAACCAGAGAAGCAATTCCCGTTCACAAAAGACGAAAAAAAGCTACGAGACAACGCTTGTATCTAATATTCTGATGAAAAAGCAAGTAATGCTAGATTATCCGTTCAATTCCGCCATTTATGATTATGGCTTTGAAGATTTTGTTTTTATTGCTGAATTAGAAAGAAATCACATTACAATCTTTCATCTTGACAATTCTGTGTATCATCTCAATTTAGAAAAGTCAGCGGTCTTCCTAGAAAAACATCTTAAAGCGCTAAACAACTTAAACAAGTTGATCGAACAGCAAGTAATCTCTCCGTATCAAACGGCTTTAAGCAGATTAAGAGAAAACATACTACAACTCAAGTTAGGAGGCGCTGTTGCGTTTGTGTTTAAATTACTAGAACCAAAACTTCGCAAGAATCTTATTTCAGACAATCCCTCGCTTTTGCTATTTGACTTATACAAATTAGGCTATTTTTGTAGCATAAAGAAATTTTAGATGCCTTATTTTTCTGTCATCATACCCGTTTACAATAAAGAGAACTTCATCGAAAGTACCCTAAAAAGCGTGCTGAATCAAAGTTTTTCAGATTTCGAATTGATATTGGTTAATGACGGTTCAACGGACCAAAGTGAATCAAAAATCAAAAAGTTTTCGGACGAACGCATCAAGTATTTTTCGAAAGAAAATGGAGGCGCATCGAGTGCACGAAACTTCGGGATAACAAAGGCGACGGCAAATTTTATTACTTTTATTGATGCTGATGATTTTTGGTATCCCAATTTTCTGGAAGAAATGGCGTCGGCTATCGGTAGGTTTCCCAATCATCGAATTTTTTCTGCTGCTATCGAAGTAGAAACACAAAAAGTGGTCTTTCCTGCACAATATTCAATAGAAAAATCAGGTGATCTTGAAATCGTCAATTACTTTGATGCCAGTATGAAAACAACGGTAATTTGCACTTCATGTGCCGCTTTTCATCGTAGTGTCTTTGAAAAAGTTGGCAATTTTGATACTGCAATCAAAAGTGGACAAGACACCGACATGTGGATCCGAATGGGATTGGAATATCCGGTGGTGTTTTCGTGGAAGATTCTTGCGCGATATGTTTATGATCCGAAAAGCCTTTCAAAAAAGAGAGAATATCTTAACCAGAAAATGAATTTCTCGAAATTTGAAACTGCTGAAAAAACAAATCCAAAGCTGAAGAAATTTATAGATCTGAATGTATTCTCCTTTGCAATTAGAGCGAAATTGATCGATGACCAAAAGAATTTTGCAGTTTTCTACGAGAAAATTGATCGAAAAAACCTTACGCTAAAAAAACGCATCTTATTAGAATTACCCAAAATTGTTCTGCAATTCCTGATTCAATTTGATCTCCTTTTGGTCAGTCTTAAACTCCGAAATTCCGCATTTTAATTATTCTTCTAGTATTTCTTTCCACTGTGCTGCAATTTTTTCAAGCGACAAATGAGCGACACTTGCGGCGGCATTTTCTTTACAAACACGATACAATACTTCGTCATGAACAAATCTACTCATCGCATCACTCAATTTTGATACATTGTGATTTTCGACGAGCAAGCCGTTTTTTTCGTTGACAATAACCTCTCTCGGACCAGAGTTGCAGTCGACTGAAACAACTGGAGTACCCAAGGCAAGTGATTCGATTACAGACATCGGAAATCCTTCGTAGTAACTAGTTAAGACTGTAAACTTTGCCAGCTTTACAATTGCAAACGGATCTTTTTGAAATGGGATCATGGTGACGTAATTTTCCAATTCGAGTTCGGCAATCAATTCATGAATGCGTGCTTCCGAACTTCCATCACCCATAATGACTAAATGAATCCCTTGTTCATAGATTTTTGATTGGAAAAATGCATTGAATAACAAGCTAAAGTTCTTAACCGCATCCTCTAACCTGCCATAAAACAAAATGTAATTTTCTGGAACAGCGATCTCTATTGGTGCTTCAACTGTAATCGACTTAATCGGATTGTAAATCGTAATCGTGTTTTTTAGTCCATATTGTTGATTCACTTGCTCCTCGATACTTTTCGAAACACATACGATTCGAACTGCTTTTTGGTATAATTTAGTGGCAAGAAATACAGATTTAGGAAGGTAATTTTGCAAATAAAAACTGTGGATCATAAAATACACTTTCCTTTTTCCATAAATCAAATTTGCAAACCAATCTCTCAAAAAGCTATTACGCGTTCTATTGTCGATGACAATACCAATTCCTTCGCGCTCTAAGTACTTTTTTAACAACAATCCCTTCTTAATTTTTTTAGGCATCCAAGAACTATGTTCACAAAGTGCTCCGAGGTTGTATAGTTTACCCGAAAATGAATAATCAACTACATTATTTACAATAATATGGTGCACTTCATAATCAATACTTTCGAGCATGGTACTCAGTGCTACGGCAAAACGCTCAGCTCCACCGGTTCCTAATGAAAAGGAAACAATAGCAATTTTAATTTTGGCGTTATCCATTAATTGTCAAATAGTAAATATATTTGTCAAATATAACAATATATGAACATTCTACTCGTCGGAGAATATAGTCGACTTCACAATTCCTTAAAAGAAGGACTAGAGCAATTGGGTCACCGGGTTGTCATCATGGGATTTAACGACGGTTTTAAAAAATTTCCTGTCGATTTACCACTCCATCAAAAATGGAATTCTGGGTTTCTAAAAAAAATCAAAATGTTGCTCTATAAGCTCACGGGCTTTAATATCACGTCATGGTTTACTTATCGGCAGTTCAAATCATACAGCAATCAATTATCGAACTTTGATGTGGTTCAACTGATCAATGAAAATAGCTTTTATTGTGGTTATTTTTATGAAAAGAAAATGTTGCAATTTCTTTTCGAAAACAATAAAAAAGTATTTCTCATGTGCTGTGGGACGGATTATACGACGGTAAAATACTATTTCGACAACCCATCTTTTATGTCACTGCTTCCACCCTATTTGGAAGGAAAGATTAGTCCTGAAAATTTCGATGGTGTATTGAAATTTCGTAAGAAATCGTTTAAAAAGACCCATGATTATATTTATCAAAATATTCAAGGCGTCATTGCTTCTGACATCGATTATCATATTCCTATGCAAAAGCAAGTTCAATATTTGGGTATGATTCCAAATCCGATAAATACGGACAAAATAAGCTACGTCGAAAATGAAATTAGCAGTAAAATTGTAATTTTTCACGGCATTAATACTGAAAGTTATTATAAAAAAGGGAATGATTATTTTGAAAAAGCGCTTGCCGTTATTGAAAAAAAATACCCCACTCAAGTTGAAATTATCACAACCCGAAGCGTACCTTACATTCAATACATCGAAATGTACGATAAGGCGCACATTCTATTAGATATGGTGTATGGCTACGATCAAGGATTTCACGCGCTTGAAGCCATGGCCAAAGGAAAAGTTGTATTTACCTGCGCCGAAAAAGAATTTTACGACTACTACGGACTCCGCGAGCTTGTTAATATTAATGCCCGTCCAGATGTAAATTATTTGGTAGACCAACTTAGCCGATTAATTGAAAATCCCAATGAAATTATTGAAATTGGAAAGAGGGCGCGAAAATTCGTTGAGAAAGAACACCATCACATTGCAGTCGCTTCAAAATATTGCTCTCTTTGGGCGACATCGAAGCCTCAATAAAATAGCAATTATTTTTGGACCAAAGCATTGTCCTTTCTTCTCTTGCTAGAATAATTAGCGGGATATTTTTTCTTATGCTCATTAATCAGCAAATACGGTTCATCATTGGTAAAACCCTCCAATAAGATGTAATTACTATTATACAAACTATATCCTCTATAATTTGGAGCGATGTGCTCTGCTGTAATCCACTCACCATCTTTCATATAAAGGTAGCGCGCGGTACAGATATCATAATATGCTTGTAAGTTCGGATAATAATAATACCGCACAGCAGGAATAGCTTTAGTGGTTTTATTCCGAGAAACATAAACCGTTTCTAATTGAATTTGAGCAAAAGAGGACTGAATGAGAAAAAATAAAATGACCTGAAGTAATCTAACCCGAGTGTACATAATATGTTTACTTAAATTAATTAATCACTTACGACTTGGGTACTTTAAAGTTACGAAAAACTTTATCAAATAGCTAATAAAATAGATGAGCTGTTGTACTTTGACGATTAAATACGTAAAGTATTGTTATTCAATGGAAACTATCGATAAAACTCTTCAATCTGTTAAAGTTTGACGCTGTTCGTCGGATATTTTTTTTTCAGTAAGTATTAACGACTAATTTGGCTGATTGTTTGTACATGGTGATTGAGTCAATTTTAACCCCAAAATTTACTTTTGAGTCTTTTTTTTAATTACTAAATTGAATTGTTATGGAGCATGCTAGAAAATCAGACGAGAATTTTCCTAGGAAAAAGGAAAGTGAAATCAAATTGATTAAACCAAAGTTTCAGGGCGAAGCCGGACTTCGTGACCTATTTATACAAGAACTCAAATCGATGTATTACGTCGAAAAAGTCGTAGCAAAGTCTTTCCCTAAAATCATCAAAAACTCTTGTAATTTTGAATTAATTGAAGCCATCCACATCCATCAAGAAGACACTCAAAAACAAGTGCTGCGGATCGAAGAATCATTTGATTTGCTGAAAGAAAATGCGGTTCTTGCACAGTGTGATGCCATCGACGCCATGGTCGCTGAACTCGATAGCATGATAGAAATTACGAAGTTCGGCATGATTCGAGACGCTGGAATCATTCTTTCCTTGCACAAGATAGAGCACTACGAAATTGCGTCGTACAGCATATTGACAGTATATGCGGAGAACTTAAAAGAAAGTAAATTGTTTGAATTATTTGAAAAGTCTCTCAATGAAGAAAAAGTAGCCCAAATGCGATTGGCAAAAATAGCGAACACAATTCAGTTCTATAGTCCTGATTCAATTGCATAAATCTATTTTCGGAAGGTAGATTCGTATAATTCAATCCACTTTTCTGGAGTTAATTTACCAACCAATTCGCCAATAAGCGCAAACGGAATTTCGTTCATCTTCTTAAAACGAATGCAACTCTTTCCCATATCTAACTTGGATTTTACATGCTTTGGATATTCCGAAATAAACCAATCTAACAATTGTGGTTCCGCATAAATTCCCATATGATAGAACGAGATATTATTTTTTTGTGAAGCAAGTCCCATGAATGGCAACGGCAGTTTTGGGTCACAATGATAACCGTTGGGATAAATGGAATGCGGAACAACATAACCTAACATGCCATAATTCATCACTTCTTCAAATCCTTTGGGAAGATTTTGGAAGATGGCGCTTCGAATTTTCAGAATCGCTTCTTTTCGATCTTCGGATAAACTTTCAATATACTCAAGAGGTTTTTTTGCGATTGATTGCATAATGTTTTCTATTTTGGAATTGCAAGTTAGAAATATATTCTAAATAAATTTACTTACTTTTAGCCAATCAATAGTAGCATATGAGTCATAATGTTATCCGTAAAGACAAAACTTGTTTGAATTGTCGGCACGTTGTTCAAGATCGCTTCTGTCCAAATTGCGGACAAGAAAATATCGAAAGTCGAAAGTCATTTCATCAATTATTCATTCATTTTTTTGAAGATCTAACCCACTACGAGAATGCTTTTTGGAGAACTATCAAAAATTTACTATTCAAGCCTGCTGCTTTAACTAAAGAATACCTGTCAGGAAAACGTTTGTCATATTTGGCGCCGGTAAGACTGTACATTTTTATCAGCTTCATCACCTTTTTCTTAATGACGTCACTTCCGAACACGGATTATAATTTAATCAAAATTAAAAAAACAACGACAACGACGAAGTCTGGTTCTAATGCAAAAATTACCACGACAGAGAATGTCACTATTGATGAGTTGCTTGAATCTAAAAAATTACAAAAACACGTTGAAGATTCAATTCAAGCAAGTATTGCTCGAAAAAAACACGAGAAAATTAAAAATTTTGATGATGCATTTGATTTCGGATTTAAATCTAAGAAAGAGCTCGACTCGTTACAAAAATTCGGTCCGGAAGAAGATCGATTGGATGCAGTTGCCTATTGGTTTGTCAAGAAATCCCTTGAAGTCAAAAAGAACAATACTACTGAAGAACTAGTTGAAAAATTTAAAGAATCTTTTGTACATAACTTCTCTAAAACATTGTTCGTATACATGCCGCTTTTTGCCTTTTTCCTGTGGCTATTCCATAGCAAGAAGCGATGGTATTACTTCGATCACGGCATCTTCACTTTGCATTATTTTTCGTTTTTGTTGCTTGTAACATTAGTTGTATTCTTGTTTAGTAAATTCTTGTCACTGTTTGGTAGTTCAGTAATAGCTGATGCTGTAAAAGGAATAGTTGATTTTGTTTCTATACTATGGATGTTTTACTACTTTTTTCCAGCCCATCATCGATTTTATGGCGAAACCAGATGGGTGTCTTTTATCAAAAGTATCGCCTTATTTGTGATTAATATAATCTTCATTATCATCATCATAACTTTATTTGCACTTTACACCTTTATTAATATTAAATAACAATGAAAAAAATTCTATTTCCCATAATCTGTTCTCTTCTCACAATCAGCTGTGCCACCACAAATAAAAACACTCCTGATTATATTGCTAATTACATCAACTCGATTTCTTCTGACAACCTTAAAAAGAATCTTACAGTCATTGCCTCTGACGAAATGGAGGGCCGAGAAACGGGTTCTGAAGGACAAAAAAAAGCGGGACGATATCTCATAGAACAACACCAAGCAAATGGACTTACATATCCAAAAGGGGCTACTAGTTTTTACCAACCGATTCCAGCTGCCTTTCTGAATGCCAAATACAAAGAAAACCTTCCAGATTCGGAAAATATATGGACATACATCGAAGGTTCAGAAAAGCCAAATGAAATTGTAGTTGTGTCGGCACATTACGATCACGTAGGTGTCAAAAATGGCGAAGTGTATAACGGTGCAGACGACGATGGTTCTGGAACTGTTGCGCTAATTGAAATTGCCAGAGCGTTTCAAAAAGCGAAAAACGAAGGACATGGTCCGAAACGGTCAATTCTTATTCTGCATGTCACGGGCGAAGAACATGGTTTGCATGGCTCGCGATTTTATTCTGAAAATCCGCTATTCCCATTAGCTAATACCGTTGCCGACGTCAATATTGACATGATTGGACGGCATGACGAATTTCATCCTAATAGCAGCGATTATATTTATCTGATTGGTTCTGATTATCTATCGACTGATTTGTTCAACGTGTGTGAAGAAACCAATAAAAAATATGGAAATCTTGCATTAGATTATAAATACAATGATCGCGCTGATCCAAACCGTTTCTACTATCGCTCGGATCACTACAATTTTGCAAAAAATGGAATCCCGTCGGTTTTTCTTTTTACGGGAACACATCCTGATTATCATCAACCTGGTGATGACGTAGATAAAATTGAATTTGATGCCTTAACAAAACGAACAAAATACGCTTTTGCCATCGCATGGGAAATTGCCAATAGAGACAAGCGATTGGTGGTAGATAAAGACGGGAAGTAATTGTAGCATTCAAATTTCATGCAGTTAACTAACAGCAATTCTTTGATATGAAAAAATATGCAATTTTAGTCTTTATCGTTTTTATTCAATGGAATGCAAACGCTCAAGAGCTTTACAGTAAAGCCTTTGGAAATCCAAAAGACAGTTCTATTATTTTCCTCCATGGCGGGCCAGGTTACAATTGTGCTGGATTTGAAGTTACTGCAGCGCAAGCTCTAGCCGATAGTGGATTTTATGTTATCGTATACGATCGTCGTGGCGAAGGACGATCAACAGACGCAAAAGCGCAATTTAATTTTAAAGAAACTTTTGCAGATATTAATTTGATTCTCAATAAATATAATATCAAAAAAACAACACTTATTGGACATAGTTTTGGCGGAATTGTAGGAACCCTTTTTATGAAACAATTTCCCGAAAAAGTAAATGCACTCTATTTAGTTGGCGCGCCAGTTTCGTTACAGGAAACCTTCAAAACGATATTAAAATCGTCAAGAAAAATTTATGAAAGTAACAATGATAAGACCAACTTGAATTATATCGACATGATCGAAAAAATGGATCCAACATCGGCAGAATATTATGCCTATTCGTTTGGTCATGCGATGCAAAATGGCTTTTATACTACCAAGAAAATGAGTGATGAAGCGAAAGCGATCTACGGAAACGCCTCAAAAGACCCGGCATTTATGTATGCATCCAAAATGACCTACGAAGCACCACAAGGCTTTTTAAAAAACGAAAACTACACATCCATCAACTTAACGAATGATCTCAAATCGCTAGTTTCCAGTAAATTCAAAATCTATGGATTGTATGGAAAAGACGATGGTTTGTATTCTCCTGAACAGGTAAATCAATTACAAGAATTATTAGGAAATGATAAAGTCGATTATATTGATGATTGTTCCCATAGTGTTTTCATCGATCAACAAAAACGATTTATTGAGTTTCTAAAATTAAATTCCAAGTAAACTCAAAACAAAATCAACAAAAAAAGCCTCGAGTTTCCTCGAAGCTTTTGCTTTTGGGTGGCTGACCGGGTTCGAACCGGCGACCCTCGGCACCACAAACCAATACTCTAACCAGCTGAGCTACAACCACCATTTTTAACGAGTGCAAATGTATTGCAAAAGTTTTATTATACAAAGAAATAATTTAAAAAATTAAATCAAATCTCCTAAGCTATTGACGCCCAAATACCTTTCAACGTTGAATCCTTCCGCATAGTCTTTTCCGATTAGTCTGCCGAAATCTTGTGGCCGATAGTTCAAACTTTCTAAGAAATTTTTCGTTGCGATTGGTGTTTCTGGCTCTGTACTATTTGGGTCGTAAAATTGCGACCCATAAGCCAAAATTGCTTCTATCCTCTTTTCATTAAAACCAGAAATATCTACTACGAAATCCGGTTGCAAGTTCTTCCATTGCAAATAATGATATACTGATTTTGGTCGCCAAGCTCCTTGTTTCTGTCCATCATAGTCCGTTTCAATCTTTACCAAACCAGATAAGAAACAAGCGTCCGAAACCAATTTACTTCCTTTTCCGTGGTCGATATGTCTATCATCAACGGCGTTACACAACACAATTTCTGGTTGGTATTTGCGTATCATTCTAATGACAGCCAATTGGTGTTCTTCATCATTGACAAAAAAGCCATCTCTCATATTTAAGTTTTCTCTAACCGTGACGCCTAGTATTTCCGCTGCTTTAGCAGATTCCTGATCTCGGGTAGCAGCGGTGCCACGAGTTCCTAATTCCCCACGTGTCAAATCAACAATACCAACTTTCTTGCCCAATGCCACTTCTTTCGCTATTGTGCCGCCACAACCCAATTCAACGTCATCCGGATGTGCACCAAAGGCTAATATGTCTAATTTCATAATTGAAAATTGTTTAATTTAAAATCTTCTTAATAGTTTGGGATTTATTTACGGTCTCCAGCCATTCGTCTTCCGCATGACTATCGATGGTGATTCCTCCTCCAACATAAAGGTGTGCGAGATTATCTTGAATTTGCACACATCGCAAATTAACGTATAAATTGGTTGCCTTGTCTTTGGTTTCAAAATCAAAATTAAGTTCACCCAAAAATCCAGCATAAAAACTACGATCGTATCCTTCATTTTTAACAATAAAATCCATTGCAGCAACTTTCGGAAACCCACAAACCGCCGGTGTTGGGTGCAAAATTGAAAGCAACTCCTTCAATTGTATTTCTTCTCTGAACTTGCCTTCTATATCAGTCTTTATATGTATTAAATTGCCAGCGCGCCATGTATATGGCGAGGAAACAACAATCTCCGCGGATACTTCATTTAAATTTGAAACAATAAAATCAGTAACCAACTGCTGTTCATTTATTTCTTTATCTCCCCAAATTGCAAACGTATTTTCTTGATACAATTGGCTGCCTGCTACCGCCATCGTTCGAAAGTTTTTATCTTTTGCAAAGATTAATTGCTCGGAAAAGGCACCTAACCACAACCCTACTTTCGGATGATAAAAGCAATAGGCAAAAGCACTTTGATAAGTAGACGCTAGTTTTTGAAAAGTTTCAATTAAATCAAAATCAGAAATTGCAAGTGTCTCTTGTCGAGACAGAACCACTTTACTAAATTCTCCGTTCTTAATATTCTTGATCGCTTTATTTACTAGATCAATATGTTTCTGCTCAGCCGTTGGATTTTTACCTTCGACATCTGAAACTGCGGGTAACACCATATCAATTGGTTCGAAAGGACTAATTGTTACTTCGCATTTATCAACTGGAAAAATGATGCGATCTTCTCCGATAAATGGAGCAAAAACAAAACCTTCTTCTTTATAAGTAATAACCTTGTAAAGTGTTTCATCGCTTTGAAGCATGGCCATTACCTTCTTCGCATTTGGCTTTCTATAAAGCACAAAAGGCAATTTACGGTCGTATTGATCTTGGCATTTTTGAAACATATCGGACATTACAGTTTCCTTTTGGGTAAAACCATATTGGTCAATTTACAAATCGAAATCAACTTTCCGTTTTCGTCTGTAATTTTTATTTCCCACAAGTGAATGCTTTTGCCTTGATGTACAATTCTTGCAGTTCCAGTCACCATTCCAGTTCTTTTTGCTCTGAGATGGTTCGCGGAAATTTCAATGCCTCGAATTTCACTGAGTTCATTATTGACGAGCAACATCGATGCAGCACTTCCTACACTTTCCGCCAAAGCCACACTGGCGCCTCCATGCAATAAACCCATCGGTTGATGAATTCTTGGGTTGACAGGCATTTGAGCCACCAAAAAATCTTCTCCGGCATCGATGTATTTGATTTCTAAAGTCTCCATTAAAGTGTTCTTTGAAATTGTGTTACATAGGTCGAGCATCTTTTCTTTATCAAAGTCCATATCTTTTTTTGTGCAAAATTAAGATTTAATAGGTTTGCAAACACCATATCTCATAAGTTTCCTCGATCTCAGAATAAAAATGAACTTTCGACGTTTTAAAAAACGATTCGGTTAAAACACCAATACATTTTTTACTATTTTTACCAAAAATCTATGCTAATGCGCAACATCATTTGTCTTCTCCTCGTCGGTTTTATGATCTCATTAAGTTCTTGCCGTAAGGATTTCGAAACTGTTCCTAGTTCAGGTAACCTCGGTTTTTCAAAAGATACGGTTTACTTAGATACTGTTTTCAGTAATATAGGTTCTAGTACTTACACCTTAAAAGTCTACAATCGCAGTAATGAAGATATTAAAATTCCAAAAATTCGATTAGGAAAAACAGGTTCCAAATATCGTATGATGATTGACGGAATGACTGGTGAAGATGAAGATAACAACGGTGTTGGCGACGGGCGAATTTTCAACAATGTCGAATTGCTCGCCAAAGATAGTATGTATGTTTTTATTGAAACCACGGCGAATATTGCTGATGCCAATCCAACCGATTTTCTCTACACAGATGATATCGTTTTTGATTCTTCGAACGGCCCACAGAAAGTCAATTTAGTGACTTTAATTCGCGATGCTTATTTCTTATTTCCAAAAAGAGATGTGGATGGTATCAAGGAAAACTTGCTTTTGGGTACCGATGATAATGGTGAAGAAGTCCGCATCAATGGTTTTGAATTGGATGAAAATGATCCAGTTAATGGCAATGAATACATTTTCAATAATACCAAACCCTACGTGGTTTATGGCTATGCCGGTGTGCCAAGTGGAAAAACATTAACAATCAATCCAGGAGCGAAAGTCTATTTTCACGCGGAATCTGGAATTGTAGTTCAACCTGGAGCAACCCTAAAGATTAATGGTGCCGTTTCTCCAGATCCAACTAATCCGCAACAAAACGAAGTCACTTTTGAAGGTGATCGACTCGAACCGTTATTTGAAGATGTCCCTGGACAATGGGGAACGATTTGGTTGCGTGAGGGAAGTATTAATAATGAGATTAATCATTTGACTTTAAAAAATGCTACCGTTGGATTATTGGTTGAAAATTGTGTGTTGAAGTTGCAAAATTCCCAAATCTACAATTCAGCTAATTATGGGGTTTTGGCGCGAAAAGCAAGTATGAATGAATGTGAAAATCTGGTTATTAATCTAGCAGGTCAAGCGTCGTTAGCGTGTACTATTGGTGGTAGCTATCAATTCAAACATTGCACTTTCAATAACAATTGGGTAAGTTCTAATCAAGTAGCGGTGTTGATGAGTAATTATGAAGAGCAGCCAGATGGAACTAACATTACGGGAGCGTTGACGCAAGCCAATTTCTACAACTGTATCATTTATAGCTCCAACAATATAGGACTTTTCTTAGACAAAATAAATGATGATGCAATCCCTTTCTTATTTGATGTAAAATACTGTTTAATCAAATTTAGAGATAGTGGAACTTCATTGGCTTCTAATCCACTTTATGGTTTTATTAGAACCCCAACTGCTGAAAATGGCAACATCAAAAATAAAGATCCGAAATTCTTTGATGTAAATTTTAATAAGTTGAACATAGATGATACTTCGGCTGCTTTTACAAAAGGAAGCGAGAATTATCTTGTTACTTTAGACATTTTAGGACAGCAACGGACTTCCAATCCACCTGATATGGGAGCCTATCAAAGTGCTCCTTTTCCAGAATAAATGTTCAAAAGTCGTGATAACTGTTGATTGTAGATTGTGCTTTTTAACCTAAATTTGCCACAACAACTACAACAACACCACAATGATTCATTTCTTCGGAAACGAAAGTACAATTGTTTTTGCCGTTCAGACGCAAAACGAACTTTCGGCAGAAACCATTTCAAAATTAAACTGGCTTTTTCAATCTGAACTCGTTTCAGATTTGCAAACTAACAAACCTAAATCCGTACTCGCGGATTTTTTTGTTGGTCCACGCGCCACCATGATTACACCTTGGAGCACCAATGCGGTTGAGATTACTCAAAACATGGGAATTTCAGGAATCATTCGTATTGAAGAATTTCAAAAGGCAACTGCTGATTTCTCTGATTTCGATCCGATGCTTTCACAAAAATATTCAGAATTAAATCAAGATATTTTTACCATTCATATTCAACCTGAACCGATACTAGAAATTGATAATATCGCCGAATACAATCAAAAAGAAGGCTTGTCTTTGAGTACCGAAGAGGTTGATTATTTGAATAAATTATCCGTCAAAATTGGTAGAAAACTGACTGACTCTGAAGTATTTGGTTTTTCTCAAGTCAATTCGGAACATTGTCGACACAAGATTTTTAACGGCACTTTTGTGATTGACGGCATTGAACAAGAATCGTCTTTGTTTAAGATGATTAAGAAAACTTCTGCGGAAAATCCGAACGATATTGTTTCGGCCTATAAAGACAATGTCGCTTTTGTTAAAGGTCCAAGAGTGCAACAATTTGCACCTATGTCTCCAGAAAAACCAGATTATTATGCTGTAAAGGAATTCGATTCTGTTATTTCACTAAAAGCAGAAACCCATAATTTTCCCACAACTGTCGAGCCATTCAACGGCGCAGCCACAGGTTCCGGAGGAGAAATTCGAGATCGATTGGCTGGCGGACAGGGTTCATTGCCATTGGCCGGAACTGCCGTTTATATGACATCCTATTCCCGATTGCAACAAAATAGAACTTGGGATGAAAACCTTCCAGAAAGAAAATGGCTATATCAAACGCCTTTAGATATTTTAATCAAAGCTTCAAATGGCGCTTCCGATTTTGGAAATAAATTTGGACAACCACTGATTACGGGTTCATTATTGACTTTCGAAAATAAAGAAAATAATAGAACTTTAGGCTACGATAAAGTCATCATGCAAGCCGGTGGGATTGGCTATGGAAAATTAGAACAATCGCTCAAGCACAAACCAAAAATTGGCGACAAAGTCGTGATTTTAGGTGGAGAAAATTACAGAATTGGAATGGGTGGAGCAGCGGTTTCGTCTGCTGATACTGGTGAATTTAGTTCCGGAATTGAATTAAATGCCATCCAACGTTCGAATCCTGAAATGCAAAAACGAGCAGCCAATGCCATTCGAGGTTTGGTGGAAAGTGAAATCAATCCGATTGTTTCCATTCACGATCATGGCGCTTGTGGTCATCTCAATTGTCTTTCTGAATTGGTGGAAGAAACGGGCGGTTTGATCGACCTAGACAAATTACCTATTGGCGATCCAACTTTGTCTGCCAAAGAAATTATTGGCAACGAATCGCAGGAACGCATGGGCTTGGTGATTGGTCAGAAAGATATCGATTTACTTCAAAAAATTGCAGATCGCGAACGTTCGCCAATGTATCAAGTGGGCGATATAACGGGCAATCATCGTTTTACTTTCGAATCGAAAACCACCGGTGCCAAACCTATGGATTTCGCTATCGAGGATATGTTTGGAAGTTCACCAAAAGTGATTATGAATGATGTCACTATTGATAGAAAATACGAAACTTTAGCATATTCACCAGAAAAAATAAAAGAATACCTTCATCAAGTTTTACAGCTTGAGGCAGTGGCTTGCAAAGATTGGTTGACCAACAAAGTCGATCGTTGTGTCGGCGGAAAAGTAGCCAAACAACAATGCGTCGGTCCATTGCAACTGCCATTGAACAATGTTGGTGTGATGGCGTTAGATTTTCAAGGAAAAGAAGGTGTCGCCACTTCCATCGGGCACGCGCCGATTGCTGCTCTAATTGACCCCGTTGCAGGTAGTCGAAACGCCATCGGAGAAGCGTTGTCGAATATCATTTGGGCGCCTATTAAAGACGGAATCAAAGGAATTTCTCTGTCTGCCAATTGGATGTGGGCTTGCAAAAACGAAGGAGAAGACGCTCGATTATACGCTGCAGTAAAAGGCTGTTCGGACTTTGCTATCGAATTGGGGATCAATATTCCAACGGGGAAAGATTCGCTTTCGATGAAACAAAAATATCCTAATGAAGAAGTGATTGCGCCGGGAACGGTCATCATTTCTGCTGGTGGAAACTGTACCGATATAACTAAAGTGGTAGAACCTGTTTTGCAAAGAAATGGTGGTTCAATATATTATATCAATTTATCGCAAGATGATTTCAAATTAGGTGGCAGTTCATTTGCTCAGATTTTGAATCAAATTGGACATGAAGCACCAACAATCAAGGACTCCGCATTTTTCAAGCGCGCCTTCAATATCATTCAAAATCTAATCCTAGATAATCAAATCGTTGCGGGACATGACATTGGCAGCGGTGGATTGATTACCACACTTTTGGAAATGTGCTTTGCCGATAATAATCTAGGCGCAACCATTCATTTTGATGCTTTTAAAGAAAAAGACCTAATCAAAATCCTTTTTGCTGAAAATATTGGAATTGTGATTCAAGCGAAAGATGACGTTAAATTGGAAAGTACTTTAGATTCAAACCAGATTGAATTTTTCAAAATTGGAAATGTCATCGATGGAGAATATTTACAACTATCAAGCAACAACCATCAACTTACAACTTACAACCTACAACTCTCAACCTACCGAGACATTTGGTTCGAAACCTCTTTCCTACTCGATCAGCATCAAAGCAAAAATAACAAGGCAAAAGAGCGTTTTGATAATTATAAAAATCAACCGTTAAACTATACTTTTCCAACTCATTTTAAAGGGAAAAAGCCAATTATTGATTCAACCCAGCCACGTCCAAAAGCCGCAATTATTCGTGAAAAAGGAAGTAATTCCGAACGTGAAATGGCCAATGCGATGTATCTTGCTGGGTTTGACGTAAAAGATGTGCACATGACCGATTTGATTTCAGGTCGAGAAGACTTGACTGACATTCAGTTTATAGGTGCCGTTGGAGGTTTTTCCAATTCAGATGTATTGGGTTCTGCCAAAGGTTGGGCGGGAGCATTTTTATACAACGAAAAAGCCAAAAACGTTTTAGAGCGTTTCTTCAAGCGAGAAGATACTTTGTCTGTAGGAATCTGCAACGGTTGCCAATTGTTTATGGAACTAGAAGTGATTTATCCTGAACATGAAATTCACGGTAAAATGAAACATAACGACAGTCACAAACACGAAAGTATTTTTACGTCGGTAACGGTTCAAGAAAACAATTCGATCATGCTAAGTTCGCTTGCTGGAAGTACTTTAGGCGTTTGGGTTTCTCACGGTGAAGGAAAATTTGATCTACCATATGAAGAAAACCAATATCACATCGTAGCAAAATATGGATATGAAAATTACCCAGCCAATCCAAACGGTTCTGATTATAATACCGCGATGTTGTGCGATAAAACGGGAAGACATTTGGTGATGATGCCGCATATTGAAAGATCGACTTTTTCATGGAATTGGGCGCATTATCCAAAAGATCGAAACGATGAAGTTTCGCCGTGGTTAGAAGCTTTTGTAAATGCACGACAATGGATCGAAAATGTAAATAAGAACGCCAAATAAATGACAACAATAATGAAATCAAAAAGCATATTCGTACTTGCAATGATGTTCTTCATGATGAAAAGCTTCGGGCAAAATACAGTCAATGAAATAGAAACGAAATCAGGAGTTCACTACATCAGAACCAATATTAATTATCCAATAGCGGGAACTTATCTCTTTAACAATGGAGAACCGATTGTCGAATTGAACGAAAATGGAACCGGTTTTTATCAACTTCACGGTCAACCGAAACGACCTATCAATTGGGGTATTGAATGTGAGAAAACGGGAGAAACGCTTTATAAAAAAGGGTTCAACACGGCAGCTTATTCGTTCTGGTATCAGTTCCTGACTACTTTTGAAGAGGACACAAATCTCGAGTGGAATCTTGTTCCATTTACCATCCATTTTAATACGTTGAAAATGTATATTCAAGGAGAACGCGTTAAAAGCTACAAGAAAACGCCCCGAACTAACCACGCGACCAAGGGGGGCCGGGTTTTTTGGGGGGGTTTTTCCCCCCCGCCCCCCCCCCCCCTGACACGAAAGATTGGCGCACCTAAATCCATGATTGGAAATAGATATCCAAATTGTGATAAGCAAATTGAAAAAAACTACAATAAACTAATAATCTATAAGATTCAAACCTTTGAAACAAATGTTAATCATCGAAGTGAATTTTTTTCGATTTTACAATAAATTTGAACTTCTTCCTTTTGGCTATTTTTGATTCCAATTTCACTTACTATAATGCAACAGGATTTTCATTTTTTTGGAAACGTCTTCTATCGTTCGCCATATTGATGCTTTCTATTTTATTGTTTATTTTGACCCATTTCACTTTAACAGACGAAGATTCAAACGAACAATGAATTGAACCCTCTTAATTTTCAACTATTTATTCCTTTTTTGTTCCTTTGCACAACCAAAGTAGAGAAATACCATCGTGCAAAAATCATTTATAACTCCAGTGAAAATTTTAAAAAATTAGAAAAACTAGGAGTGCCTATGGACCATGGAATTCATAAAATGGGCTATTCATTGACTTCCGATTTTTCTGATTCAGAAATTCAAAAAGCAAAAAACTTAGGACTGCATGTTGACATTGAAATAGAAGATATTCAAAAATTCTACATCGAGCAAAACAAAGGAAAAGCGAAAAGAATTGTCGCTCCGCAGAATGTTTCATGTAACGAAATTCAAGAAGATTACGTTGTGCCATTTAATTTTACATTAGGTTCGATGGCCGGTTACTTGACCTATGAAGAAATGCTATTTCAACTGGACGCGATGCATTCAGCCTTTCCTAAATTTGATTACTGCACGAGAAAACGTTGGGACATTTACGACGCAAGAAGGTCGTTTTTGCAATCTGTAAAGATCACTAGTAATCCGAATGTTCCTTCTGCAAAACCACAAGTTTTATACACTGCTGTACATCATGCGAGAGAACCTATTTCGCTGTCGCAAACCATTTTTTATATGTGGTATTTATTGGAAAATTATGAAAGCAACGAAGAAATCCGAAGAATTGTAGACAATACAGAATTGTATTTTATTCCTGTTGTTAATCCAGATGGATATGTTTACAATAATGTAACTTCTCCTAGTGGTGGCGGAATGTGGCGGAAAAACAGAAGACCTTTTGCAGACGAACAATTCGGTGTTGACAACAATCGAAATTACGATTATTGGATAGAAAATAATCAAATTCAAAGTACTTGGAACACTTATGGCGTGTCTTTCGATCCCACAGGAGAACTCTATCCCGGGACAGCAGCTTTCTCTGAGCCTGAAAACTTAGCCATTCAATATTTTGTAGACACCCACAATTTTAAAGTGGCATTGAATGCGCATACGTATAGCAATTTACTATTGCATCCTTTTGGATATGATTTGAATTCACCTAGCATCGAGGAAGAATTATTTACGAAGCTTGGTGAAATCATGGTTTCTAAAAATAAATATTCTAATATCATTTCTTCTCTGCTCTACGCTGCATCAGGAAATTCGGATGATTTTATGTATGGACAAACAATGAATCATGCTAAAATTTATGCGTTTACTCCAGAAATTGGAGATTCATTTTGGCCACCTGAAACTGATATTCTTCCACTTTGTAAAGAGATGATGTTTACCAATTTGACCGCTGCTAAATTTGTTGGGGATTACACGGAATTGAAAGATACTTCACCCAACTATCTTGGCAGTACATCTGTAGTTTCCGCTAGTTTTGAATTGACAAAAATTGGCTTAGCAGCAAATAATAATTACACCGTTTCTATCAATCCAATCTCGTCGAATATCGTCAATGTTGGCGTTCCTTTTGTCGCTAGTAATCTCAACTTATTTGAACCAGTTAATTCCTCGATCGAATTAGAATTGGCTAATGGCACGACAACTGGAGACGACATTGTTTATGAGATTGTAGTTGATAATGGAACATTCTTGCAGACGCAATTAATCAGCAAAAAGTTTGGAGGAATGCAAGCGATATACAGTAATGAATGTTCAAGTACGGTTGGTTTTAATGGTAATGGTTGGTTAACAACTACCGAAGATTTTGTTTCGCCATCCACTTCAATCACTGATTCACCAAATAATAATTATGCGGATTCACAGCAAAAAGTAATTCTTTTGACTGAAGCTTTAGCGATACCAAATACGCCTGGAGTCAATCTAACATTCTCTGCTAAATGGGCGATTGAAGACAATTTTGATTTCGTGCGATTTCAGATCAGACTGGCTTCGGGTAATAATTGGGAATCACAGTGTGGAAAATACACAAATGCTGGAACTGTCAATAATGGTCAACCCGAAGGTCCACTTTATGATGGTGTTCAAGACACATGGATTCAAGAGCAAATCAACTTAGACGATTACTTAGGGCAAAGTGTTAGGATACGATTTATTCTAAATTCTGATGAAGCAAATAATTTCGACGGTTTCTATTTTGACGACTTGAAGTTAAACATTCCTCTAACTACAACACTTTCTGCTGTTAGTTCAACAGTTCAGCAATTTAGGATTTATCCAAACCCAACCAATTCAATTCTAAATATCAATTCTAATTTAAGTGATTATAGCGTTAGAATATATAATTTGATGGGACAACAGCTGTTTTCGACAGAATCAAATGATGGCATTCAGAAAATAAATGTCAGTGAACTTACCACAGGAATGTACTTTATTGAAATGCGTTCTAATAGCATCACCGAAACGCAAAAATTCTATAAGAATTAATTCAATACTACTTTTCGGAAGACAATTGCTTCCTGCTTTTATAAGCTTTTAAGTATTCTCCTTTTGGAGTTCCATCATCGAATGAACTAAATTTTACAATCGTTCTAACACCTTGACGGGCTTGTTCATTGGTCCAATTTTCATATTCAATGCGATACAGTGCGGAATACATTTCAGCACGACCAACGCCATGATAGCAATGAATCAAGACAGGATAATTAGACGGATTGTCCATGATTTTAAAAAACGATGCTAAGTTTTCTGGTTGCGGAACCTGATCAGAACCATTATTGAAGTAGTTCACTCCTTTGATCTTTGCAACAGCTTCTTTTTCGGCGGTTAATTCTTGTGGTATTTCTGGATTGTTGACCAAGTCTGCAGTTCCCGGAAATCGGAGATCTACAATAGATTTGATGTGGTGTTTCTTGACGTAACTTTCAATTTCATTAGGCGGAATTACTCCAGATTTATAAACCTTCCCTTCTGTAATTGTCTCAAAATTGTGATTGATGTTCATGTCGTAAACATACTTACCAACAAAAACAATGATAACAACTAATACTACTAAACTAATTCTCTTTGTGCTTTTCTTCATGTTATTTCGTAGTTAATTTTTGATCTACAACACGTTCCATATAGTCTTGTATAAATGCTTTGCAACTCAATTCCAAGTCATTCATTTCCTTATTCCTGCTACTAATCAAGTTATTGGCAAGCGCCTTATCATTTTTGTCATAAAAACCAAGTGATTTCGTACCATCAAAAATGCAAATGTAATTGCCACGAGAAAACTGGTACAGGCTACCAGTTGAGTTTATTACAAAAGGTGAAGATGATTTCTTATCCAACAAGCTTCTACCCCAACTTCTAAAGGGCTTTTGATAGCCTATCATATCTAGGATTGTAGGATAAATGTCTATTTGTTGGGCTAAATCTTCATCAACGCCAACATATTCACTGCCCGGTTTGTATACAATTATTGGAATTGCGAAACGTTCTATAGGCCTTCTATATTCACTGTAGAACGTTGAATTACCATGATCTGCAACCAAAACGAAAATGGTGTTATTAAACCATGGGGATTTTTTGGCTTCGGTGAAAAATCTTTTTAATGAATAATCTGTGTACGCAATACACTTGTGAATAGGAATATCACCTTTCGGCATTTTGCTTTTGTACTTTGCAGGAATATTGTACGGCTCATGAGAAGAAACCGTAAAAATAGTAGAAAAGAAAGGTGCTTTTTCTTTATCTAAGGTGTTTTTCATGAATTGTAAAAAAGGCTCATCCCAAATACCCCAGAAGCCATCAAATTCAGAATCATCATTAAATTCGGTTCTACCGTAGTATTTATCGATTCCAAGTATATTGGAAAACCCTAAAAATCCCATCGAACCGTTTGCTGCTCCATGAAAAAATGAAGTGCGATAACCTTCACTTTCCAAAGTTGAAACTAGCGATTCTATTTTTTGTTTCGGAAAAGGTGAAGATGTAAAAGCATCTTTAAAAGACGGAATTCCGGCTAAAATTGAAGACATTCCATGTATGGATTGACGTCCGTTGGTATAAGCATTTGTGTAAATCATACTATGCTGCGACAAAGAATCTAAAAACGGCGTATACGACTTAAAATCTACAATGTTCGATTTCTTATTGAAAGCGCCGTAATATTCGCGACCGTTACTCTCCAAAATCATTACAACGATATTAGACCTTGTCGGTGGATTATTATGGTATTGCTTAATCGGCTGAATTTTTTCTAAAATCAACTGTGATGTTATTCCTTCGTACTTCGTTTTTATGAAGCTATTACTTTTCAAAGTTCGGATAATAGCAAAAGGCGTGTTCAAAACAATATCGGCGTGAACAATATTTTTCACATGCCGGTTTGCATCTAGCAAGTTTATTGGGCGCGTAGATTTCTTAAAGTCACCTCCGCGAATTCCGCCAACAATAAGCGTTGAAATAACTAAAAACATCAAAATGGAAAAAGTAAAATAGGGCATATTTTGACCGACGCTACTTGCTTTACCTTAACTTTTTTGTACAAATAAATCCACAACCAAGCGCATAGAAAATAGAGAACAAAAACATACCAAAAATCAACGACAAAACTGAGAAAAAGTTTGGTCAAATTGACTTCATGTTCAATTACATTAATGATGGCTGTTGTCGTTCGAGCGTAAGTAAATTTATAATAAATTAAATCAACAAAATTAGTTGCATAAGCCAATAAGTTCATTCCAAAATAAGTAAAGAACAAGAACTTCTGATATCCTCGAGACGTATTACTCTTGAACGGTAAGATTGTTAAAACAATAAACAGGAGGTTGACATACAAAATGGCAGTTGTGTCGAATGCCAAACCATAATAACAAAGCTCAAAAAAATCACTAATCGAATGCACTTTTAGAAGCTTTGCATTAAAAAGATAGAATAAAACTCGAGCAGTAAAATAGAAAAAATAGGCTAATAAAATTCGATAAGCCAGTACTTTATATTCGTTTAATCTTAAGTGCTGCATCATTGGAAAATTTAAGATAAAATTAATGGTCACAGCTGGTCCCTTTTTTCGAGCGAAAGAAAATAACACAAAATATTAAATAAATTGATTATTTTGCATGTCCAAAATGAATGAAAATGGCTCCAATAACACGTCTTTTTGATTTTCCATATTACCAATTAGAAAAAAATAATGTTCCAGCTGCTTTGGTCACGAAGTATGATGGAAAATGGATAAAAACTTCTACACAGGAATATGTTGATCAATCCAATAAGATTTCAAGAGCTTTGCTGCGTTTGGGTATTCAAAAAGACGATAAAATCGCAGTCATTTCCTCTAGTAATAGGACAGAATGGAATATTATGGACATTGGTGTTCTTCAGGTTGGAGCTCAAAATGTGCCTATTTACCCAACCATCTCCGAAGAGGATTACGAATATATTTTAAACCACTGTGAAGCTAAGTATTGTTTTGTATCAGATGACGAGGTACTTCGAAAAGTAAATTTGATTAAGCAAAACTTGAATCATCTTATAGACGTTTATTCATTCAACGAGATTGAAGGATGCAAAAATTGGAAAGAATTATTACAATTAGGAGAAGATGTCTCTAATCAAGATGTCGTAGAAGACCGAAAAAATCACGTCAAACCTGAAGATTTAGCCACCATCATTTACACTTCTGGAACCACTGGCAGACCAAAAGGCGTCATGCTGTCCCACCACAATATCGTTTCGAACGTACTGGACAGTTCGCCAAGGATTCCTTTTGATGAAGGAACGAGTGTTGCGCTGAGCTTTCTACCCATTTGCCATATTTTTGAAAGAGTAATTTTATATATCTACCAATATTATTCGGTTTCCATCTACTTTGCCGAATCCCTCGAAAAACTATCTGAAAATATAAAAGAAGTGAAACCTACTGTGTTTTCAGTTGTGCCGAGACTTCTGGAAAAAGTATATGATAAAATCTATGCAAAAGGATCAGAGTTAACGGGAATCAAAAAGAAACTTTTCTTTTGGGCTGTCGATTTAGGATTAAGATATGAACCATACGGCGCCAATGGATTCTGGTACGAAACCCAATTGAAAATTGCTCGAAAACTTATTTTTAGTAAGTGGAAAGAAGGATTAGGTGGTAATTTGAATGTGATGGTGTCCGGAAGTGCAGCATTACAAGCGCGTCTGACTCGAGTTTTTGCTGCTGCAGAAATGCCTGTTATGGAAGGTTATGGTTTGACTGAAACCTCACCAGTCATATCGGTAAACTGTCAAAAAGATGGCGGCTTCAGAATAGGTACGGTAGGAAGAGTGATACAAAATGTTGAAGTAAAAATAGCGCCCGACGGTGAAATACTGTGTAAAGGTCCAAATGTCATGTTGGGCTATTACAAAGACGAAGTTTTGACTAATGAAGTATTGAAAGATGGTTATTTCTTAACAGGAGATATTGGAGAAATAGATAGCGACGGATTTCTAAAAATAACCGATCGCAAAAAAGAAATGTTTAAGACTTCAGGTGGAAAATACATTGCTCCTCAAATTATTGAGAATGTGATGAAACAATCTAGATTCATCGAACAAATTATGGTCATTGGTGACGGAGAAAAAATGCCGGCGGCGTTGATTCAACCTAGCTTTGATTTTATCCGTGAATGGGAAAAAATTCATGAAATCGAAGTGGGAAAAACCAATGAAGCTATTATCTCGAATCCGAAAGTAATAGATCGCATACAAGAAGAAATTGAGCGGCTTAATGAAAAATTTGGAAGTTGGGAAAAAATCAAGCGATTTGAATTGACACCAGACGTATGGTCTATTGATGGTGGGCATTTAACGCCAACAATGAAATTAAAGCGGAAAATAGTACTGGAAAAATACAAAGACTTATACAAGAAAATATACCCGAATTCCTAGCGGATAAGATCGATTTTGAGTCCATTTTTCGGTGACAACAAATTTCACTTATTAACAAATTAGTAATTAAAAGGTTGATAATTAAATTATTATCAAAATAAGGACGCATTCAATTTTAATACTTTTATAATACTAACTTTTTAATTATTAAAATTATGAATGTAAAAAACTTTTTAATTTCAGGAATTGTAGGAGGACTAGTTGATTTCCTCTTAGGTTGGGTTTTGTATGGCATGTTATTTAAAGATTTATATCCTCAAAATGAGAATATGAATTTAATGTTCATTTTTCTTGGCTGTATGACTTTTGGTTTGTTTATCGCGTATATATTTAATAAGTGGGCGCATATTACAAATCCGGTTACGGGAATGAAAGCAGGCGCAACAATCGGAATATTCAGTAGCTTGTCCATGAATTTTTTTATGTATTCCGGAATGGAAGTTAATTATCAAAATATGGCACTCGATATCGCAATATCAACTTTTATTGGCGCCATAATGGGAGCCGCTGTTGCTTTGACTACAAGTAAATTGAAATAGAAAAAAGTAAACAAAAGAACCAAGCTCCTCAAATTGAGGAGTTTTTTTTTTTCAATTACTTAACAGAAAAAAAATGCAAATTTATTATGCGTGCATAGTATTTTTCATTATATTTGACTTTCAATTCGCAGTTTATGAAAGACAAAACTATTGATTATGTCCTTAGGGCAACCTGGCAAGCGGTCGCTAGAATGTACAATGAAGAAGCGACGAAATACGACGCAACAATGGCAACTGGTTTTGCACTTTTAAGTTTAGACCGAGAAGACGGAACGCCATCTACCGCCTTAGCTCCAAAAATGGGAATGGAAGCGACAAGTTTGACACGAACCTTAAAATCGATGGAGGATCGCGGTTTGATAATTCGAAAGAAAAACCCCAACGACGGTCGTGGCATGCTCATCTATTTGACGGAATTTGGAAAGGAAAAAAGAGAATTATCACGCAATACAGTTTTAAAATTTAATGAATCGATACGTAAAAATATATCCCAAGAAAAACTACAACATTTTATGGAAGTAGCGGAATCCATCAACGAACTAATTCAAGAAAAAAACATATTTAATCACCCGAGCGCTAAAGACCTAGCGCAGCAAATTGACAAATAAGAAATGAAAAGAACTATTAAAAAAGTTGCAGTAATTGGTTCTGGAATCATGGGTTCTGGAATCGCCTGCCATTTTGCTAATATTGGTATTGAAGTACTTCTCCTCGATATTATTCCACGAGAACTTACCGAAACCGAAACTAAAAAAGGATTGACTTTAGAGGATAAAATGGTACGCAATCGTATTGTCAACGATCATCTAGCCAACGCACTAAAATCAAAACCCTCTCCTATTTATCATCAAAAATTTGCAAGTCGAATTAAGACTGGCAACACCACAGATGATCTCGCTCAAATTGCTACTGCCGATTGGATCATCGAAGTTGTGGTTGAACGACTAGACATCAAAAAATCTGTTTTTGAACAAATTGAAAAATACCGTAAACCAGGAACGTTAGTAACCTCAAACACTTCTGGAATTCCGATTCATTATATGAGCGAAGGACGCGGTGACGATTTTCAAAAACACTTTTGCGGAACGCACTTTTTCAATCCAGCGCGCTACTTGAAATTATTTGAAATTATACCTGGACCGCAAACTTCAAGTGAAGTACTTGAATTTCTAACCAACTATGGATCTCAGTTCTTGGGTAAAACTTCGGTGGTTGCCAAAGACACACCTGCTTTTATTGGCAATCGAATCGGAATTTACGGCATTCAAAGCCTCTTTCATTTGGTGAAAGAGATGGACCTAACGATTGAGGAAGTCGACAAACTCACAGGACCAGTTATTGGCAGACCAAAGTCAGCAACCTTTCGAACTGTGGATGTCGTTGGGTTGGATACTTTAGTTCATGTGGCGAACGGAATTTATGATAACTGCCCAAATGATGAAGCACATGAACTTTTCAAAATGCCCGATTTCATCACCAAAATGATGGAAAACAATTGGCTGGGAAGCAAAACCAACCAAGGATTTTATAAAAAAGTTGATAAAGATATCTTGTCATTAGATTTAAATACACTCGAGTATAGACCTGCAAAAAAAGCAGCATTTGCCACTTTAGAATTAACCAAAACCATCGACAAACCAATCGATCGCTTCAAAGTACTTGTAAAAGGAAAAGATAAAGCGGGCGATTTTTACAGAAAAAGTTTTGCTGGAATGTTTGCCTATGTGTCGAATAGAATTCCAGAAATAGCAGACGACTTATACAAAATTGACGATGCCATGAAAGCTGGTTTCGGCTGGGAAAATGGTCCATTCGAAATCTGGGACGCTATTGGCGTCACGAAAGGAATAGAAATTATGAAAGCTGAAAAACTAGAACCTGCCTCTTGGGTGACTGACATGTTAGCTTCTGGAAATTCAAGTTTTTACACAATCAAAGAAGGTGCGACTTTTTGCTATTCAATTCCATCGAAATCACAAGTAAAAGTCCCTGGTCAAGATGCCTTTATCATTTTGGATAATATCCGTGACAGCAAAAAAGTATGGAGCAATAGCGGCGCAATAATTCAAGACTTGGGCGATGGCATTTTGAATCTTGAATTCCGATCAAAAATGAATACCATCGGTGGCGATGTTCTACAAGGCATCAACAAAGCCATTGATCTCGCAGAAAAAGAACATCAAGGATTGGTCATCGGAAATCAAGCAGCCAATTTTACTGTTGGTGCCAACATCGGAATGATCTTCATGATGGCAGTTGAACAAGAATATGACGAATTGAATATGGCCATCAAAATGTTTCAAGACACCATGATGCGCGTAAGATATTCTAGCATACCTGTTATTGTTGCTCCACACGGAATGACTTTGGGTGGCGGATGTGAAATGAGTATGCACGCTGACAAAGTGGTTGCCGCTGCGGAATCTTATATTGGTTTAGTTGAATTTGGCGTAGGTGTAATTCCAGGTGGCGGTGGATCCAAAGAAATGGCGCTCCGAGCATCCGATTTGTTTAGAAAAAACGATGTCGAATTGAATGTATTGCAAGAATATTTCTTGACTGTCGCCATGGCAAAAGTTTCGACTTCCGCCTATGAAGCATTCGATTTAGGTATCTTACAACACGGAAAAGATATCGTCGTGGTCAATAAAGATCGACAAATTGCGGAAGCTAAGAAACAAGCGCTACTCATGGCTGAAGCGGGTTATACCCAACCTATTCGTAGAACGGATGTAAAAGTCTTAGGAAAACAAGCATTAGGAATGTTCTTAGTAGGAACCAATCAAATGGTTGCGGGAAAATACATCTCTGATCACGACTTGAAAATTGCCAATAAACTGGCATATGTCATGGCAGGCGGCGATTTATCCGAGCCCACTTTCGTATCTGAACAATATTTATTAGATATCGAACGAGAAGCTTTCTTGTCACTATGTACGGAAAGAAAAACATTGGAGCGAATTCAATTTATGTTAACAAAGGGAAAACCGTTGAGAAATTAGATAATAGATAATAGACGAAGAGATAATAGACAGAGTTGAAAAGTCTATCATCTATCATCTCTCTGTCTATATTCTCAAAAAATAAAAAAATGAAAACAGCATATATAGTAAAAGCATACAGAACCGCCGTCGGAAAAGCGCCAAAAGGAGTTTTTCGCTTCAAACGACCTGATGAATTAGCCGCAGAAACTATTCAGTTTATGATGAATGAATTGCCGGATTTCGATAAGAAAAGAATTGACGATGTGATGGTTGGAAATGCCATGCCTGAAGCGGAACAAGGATTAAATGTTGGGCGATTAATTTCCTTGATGGGATTAAAAGTGACCGACGTGCCTGGTGTAACAGTCAACCGATATTGCGCGTCTGGACTGGAAACCATCGGAATGGCGACAGCAAAAATTCAGTCTGGAATGGCAGATTGCATCATTGCCGGTGGCGCCGAAAGCATGAGTTTTATTCCAATGGGCGGTTACAAACCAACTCCTGATTATGCCGTTGCGAAAGACGGTCATGAAGATTACTACTGGGGAATGGGATTAACCGCAGAAGCTGTTGCTAAACAATTCAATATTTCGCGAGAAGATCAAGATGCTTTTGCTTTCAACTCGCATCAAAAAGCACTAAAAGCCCAAGCAGAAGGAAAATTCGATAAGCAAGTTGTGCCCATAACTGTCGAGCAAACCTTTATCAACGAAAACGGAAAAAAAGAAACCAAATCATACACGGTCAATAAAGACGAAGGTCCAAGAGCCGACACCAATATCGCGGCGCTTGGAAATCTAAAACCCGTGTTTGCAGCGGACGGAAGTGTTACGGCTGGAAATTCATCTCAAATGAGTGATGGTGCGGCTTTCGTATTGATTATGAGCGAGGAAATGATGAAAGAACTCAACCTCACTCCTATTGCTCGCTTAGTCAATTTTGCTTCTGCAGGCGTTGAACCGAGAATTATGGGAATAGGTCCTGTGCAAGCGATTCCAAAAGCATTAAAGCAAGCTGGATTGCAATTGAAAGACATCGATTTGATCGAACTCAACGAAGCATTTGCCTCACAATCTTTGGCAGTAATTCGAGAATTAGGATTGAATCCGGATATCGTAAACGTCAACGGCGGTGCTATAGCGCTAGGCCATCCATTAGGTTGTACCGGCGCAAAACTTTCCGTTCAATTATTTGATGAAATGAAACGAAGAGGGAATAAATATGGAATCGTCTCGATGTGTGTGGGAACTGGACAAGGAAGCGCGGGAATTTATGAGTTGATGTAGAAAAGACAAAGAGATAATAGACGGATAGATGATAGACGAATTGATAATAGATGGATAGATGGAAGATTTTAAGAGACATAATTTTAAGAAATTGAAAATTTGGCAAATGGGAATGGAATTATCAAAAGAGATATTAAACGTAACTGATACTTTTCCAAGTTCCGAAAAGTTCGGTTTGAAAAGCCAAATGGATAAATGTTCAATTTCAATTCCATCAAATATCGCAGAAGGTTCCAGTAGAACCAATAAATCTTTTAGTCATTTTCTAGATGTATCATTAGGGTCATCATTTGAATTACAAACTCAATTACTGTTAGCCAATCACAGAAAATACATTTCTGACGAACATACAAATTGCATTGAACTAAAAGTTGAAGAATTCCAAAGGGCAACAATGTCTTTTCAAAATACATTAAATAAATAATTAATCAGACGTCTATTATCTATTCGTCTATTATCTATCATCTTAAAAACCGAAAAAAAATGAACGATAAAACAAGAGGTGGACAATTCCTCGTAAAAGAAACCCAATGTGAAGACATTTTCACACCGGAAGATTTTAATGAAGAACAATTGATGATGCGCGACTCGGTAAAAGAGTTCGTCGACAAAGAAATTTGGCCCAACAAAGATCGTTTCGAAAAGAAAGATTACGCCTTTACAGAAGAATGCATGAAGAAAGCGGGCGATTTGGGATTTCTAAGTGTTGCAGTTCCTGAAGCCTATGGCGGAATGGGAATGGGATTCGTCAATACGTGTTTGGTGTGCGATTATATTTCAGGTGCTACTGGTTCATTTTCCACCGCTTTTGGTGCACATACTGGAATCGGAACCATGCCAATAACGCTCTACGGAACTGAAGCCCAAAAACAAAAATACGTTCCTAAATTAGCCACAGGAGAATGGTTTGGCGCGTATTGTTTGACAGAACCGGGCGCTGGATCAGATGCCAATTCCGGAAAAACAAAAGCTGTTCTGTCCGATGATGGCACGCATTATAAAATCACAGGACAAAAAATGTGGATTTCGAATGCCGGATTTTGCTCGCTATTTATTGTATTTGCCAGAATAGAAGACGACAAAAACATCACTGGATTTATAGTCGAAAACGATCCAAGTAACGGAATTACCATGAACGAAGAAGAACATAAACTCGGAATTCGAGCTTCTTCCACTCGTCAGGTTTTCTTTGCCGATACTAAAGTTCCAGTTGAAAATATGCTTTCCGAACGTGGTAATGGATTCAAAATCGCGATGAATGCCTTGAATGTAGGTCGAATCAAATTGGCGGCTGCATGTTTAGATGCGCAACGCAGAGTGACTTCTGGAGCTGTAAAATATGCTAATGAAAGAATGCAATTTAATACTGCCATCGCACAATTTGGCGCCATCCGATACAAATTGGCAGAAATGGCAACAAGTTGTTATGCAGGAGAAAGTGCCACGTATCGCGCGGCTAAAGACATTGAAGATCGCATTCAAATTCGTGAAAGCGAAGGAAGTTCACATCAAGAAGCAGAATTAAAAGGGGTTGAAGAATACGCTATCGAATGTTCTATTTTGAAAGTTGCGGTATCCGAAGATGTTCAAAATTGTGCTGATGAAGGCATTCAAATTTTTGGTGGCATGGGATTCTCTGAAGACACACCGATGGAAAGTGCTTGGCGTGATGCGCGAATTTCAAGAATTTACGAAGGCACGAACGAAATCAATCGGATGTTATCGGTTGGTATGCTAATTAAAAAAGCCTTCAAAGGTCACGTCGATTTATTAGGTCCGGCCACAAAAGTGCAGGAAGAACTAATGGGAATTCCCTCTTTTGATACGCCCGACTATTCTGAATTATTTGCCGAAGAAAAAGAAATGATTGGCAAATTGAAAAAAGCGTTTTTGATGGTGGCTGGCGGTGCAGTTCAAAAATACGGACCAGAATTAGACGGACACCAACAACTTCTAATGGCAGCGGCTGATATATTGATTGAAATCTATATGGCAGAATCTACGCTACTTCGAACCGAAAAACTAGCCAAAAATAAAGGGGAAGCCAATGTCAAAGAACAAATTGCCATGGCTAAATTGTATTTATATAAAGCAGTCGATATCGTAACTCAAAAAGGAAAAGAAAGCATAATTTCATTTGCAGAAGGAGACGAACAACGCATGATGTTGATGGGATTACGTCGATTTACCAAATACACTAACATGCCCAATATAGTTGGATTACGCGAAACGATTACAACGAAATTGGTGGCTGAAAACGAATATTGTTTTTAAGAAAACTGTTGAAATGAATGTTGAAAAACCGTTCTTGTTTTAATACAGAACGGTTTTTTTATTTGACCTAAACGAGTATTTTAGTAAAAAATAATACAATATGAAATTACTTGGAATTGGATCTAGAATAAATCACTCAGAATACGGAAAAGGAGTTATCACGAATGTTTCCTCAACAGAATATTGGGTAACCTTTATCGAAAATGGATTAGAAACCATCGACATCGATAGTGAATTCGAGGTGATTGCCACGGCCGAAAACGAGGTCGATACCGTTAGCTTTTACGATGTAGAGCAAAGCCTTTTGTCGATATTAAAAAAATGGAATGGACTTGGCGAACCCGTTGCTATTGGTGATAAATGGAAAGGTGGTAAAATGACTCTCGAACCTGGACAAGCGGGATTAGCGTCGAAAGATGTTCCCATTGATGTTTTCTTCCATAAAATTGTGATGTTGCGCGACCGATTGCGCGTAATGGAACAAAAAATCAACGCCAGTAATTTAGAAGAAATTGAAAAAGTAGAATTACAACAATACATCACGAGAATTTACGGAAGCTTAACTACTTTCAACGTCCTATTCAAATCTCAAAATGATTATTTTGTGGGTGAAAAAACAAAATAAGTTTAAGTTAAATTTAATTTAAAGTCCGTTATTAAGCGGTAACTTTAGACTTCATTTTAAATTCCACTCTCATGAAAAAAATAGCGTTGTCAATGATTGCCATTACAGCTTTGCTCATCAATTGCAAATCCAACAGCAATGCCACCGACACCAAAAAATTAGACATTGCCTTTGAATCCAAAAGTAATAGTTCCGTAACTGGAACAGCTTCATTTATAGAAAAAAACGGCCAAGTCACTTTTGTTGCTAAAATCGCTGGACTAAAACCTGGAGAACACGCTATTCACATTCATGAAAAATCAGATTGCTCCGCTGCAGATGGTAGTTCAGCAGGTGGACATTGGAATCCTACTTTCAAAAAACATGGCAAATGGGGCGTTGGTGAATATCATAAAGGTGATATTGGCAACTTTACCGCAGATGAAAAAGGAAATGGAACCATTACCTTGACCACTGATGAATGGTGTATTGGCTGTGGTGATCCTGCCAAAGACATTCTCGGAAAAGGGCTCATCGTTCATGCAGGAGCTGATGATTTTACGACACAACCCACTGGAAATGCTGGAGGAAGAGTAGCTTGTTCTGCCATCATAAAATAATATTGAATTCTACTTAAATTCTCAAAAAAGTATAGCTTTGTAGCTTTAAGACAAAGCAATGATTAACCCTTCAGTACACGGTTGGATTGACAAATTTTTTATCGAACAGAAAGTTGTAAAACTTGACGCGTTTGATAATAATGATTCATTTTACAGTGAAATTCGAAAAACGGGTTTCATCTACGGTCACATCATCGCTTTCGCTAATAAAAACGGAAAAATTCCAGACGGTTGGCTCGATGATGAAATTTCAAAAGTAGCCTTGCTAAGTGCGCTTTATGGTGTATTCAAATTAAATTCAACGGATAACAATCCTGATTTGTTTATAGAAAAATCGGTGGCGTTCTATAACGAAATGAACCCGCAAGGATTTAATTTTTTTAAGAAAGTACTGCCGCATTCCTCTGCTTCGTTAACATTAGAGAAGATTATTGACGAGCGAGTGCAAACCAATGATAATATCATCAGCAAGAATTTTTCTCATATTGTGACTAATGCATTGCTTTTTGTAGATGTTTTAGCCTTTCAACATTATCTGACTGAAGGTCAAATTCCTGAAAAGTATCTCAAGAAGATTGAGGAAACCATCGTCAGTATTGTGACCTTATCTTTACGAACGAAATCCAATAAATCACAACATGATGATTTATTGATTAAGCTATTTGAAGCGTCGGTTCGTTATAGTAAATTTTCTAAAATCAGCAACCAGAATCTTGAAACACTCGAACTTGATTATTTTGCCAACAATTTAGAGAAATATTATCTCATTGACATCGCCGGTTTAGCTTTATGGAGTGACGGCGTAGTTGAAAAAGATGAAGCTTATTTTCTTCACACTTTAGCAGAAACAATGAAAGTCCAAGATATTTTCGTAGTTGATAGCATGCAAGCAACCGATGCTTTTATTACAAAACACAAAAAAGAAATTCCGTACTTTAACTATTCTAATCCTGTTAAACACTTTTACGATCAAACCACACAATTGGTGATCACGTTAATCAATAGAAATAAAAAACGTTTGTCGAAAGAAATTTCACAAAGTAAGGAGTTGATGGTGCTCCTCGCCTATTCTACACAACGCGATCTCGACAAAGAGGAAAAAAAGAAAGTAAAAAAACAAATCTTAGATATTTGTAAAACCATTCCTTCATTGACCATTTTTTTGATTCCTGGGGGAAGTTTGCTGTTGCCTATATTGATTAAGTTTATTCCTCAACTATTGCCTTCGTCGTTTAATGAAAATCTGGGGGATGAATAAACTTAAAAAGTTATCATGCCTTTGACACTATTTTATGACCGATTTACTTTGAAATATATCAGCATTATAATATTCTAGGAAGATCGATAGGCAATCGGATGATTTTGTTTTTTATTCGGACCTAAAAATAATCTTGCATAAATTCGCAACACTGAAATTTCGATAAATAAGAAACTAATAGCTGTAATAACGATTAAGACATATTCATTTTTGTCAATATGACTAAACATTAGATCAACACCAATAAATGTTGGCGTAAATGGCAATCCAACAAACGCTAAGCACGAAATCAAAAACCAATAACCATAACGTGGATGATCGTGATTATACCCATAGAAATCATTCAAATCGATATTTTTTTCAATAGCTTTTAGTTTATATAAACTATAAAAACCTCCGCATGCAGCAAATAATAATCCACTTACATATATTAAGATTTCGACATATTCATATTGATCATTTAAAAAAGCAATAGCCAATAAAATATAAAACTGGCTTGCAATAATCATAAACCAGACTACAATTGCATCAGTTCTTTTTGAAAATGATTTCAATATGAGTAGCATTCCAATAAGTGCAAAGAAAATATGCAAAACTTCATCCAATTCTGTAGGTAGTTTGTCTTGATTTAGAAACAAAAAAATGCCAATCGTATAAATCAAAACCAAGGAAAATAGCACGGTTTTGTTACTTAAGAAATTGAGTTTTCTGCCAATCCATTTGAATGGTGACCACATGATTTTATACTGAAAAGCGTCTAAGTTCCATTCTTTTACACTCAAAAGGTAAATAGTATTGGTAACCTTATTGACAAAAGTATTATTAGCACCATATCTTTTTGGAATATAACTAAAGAACTGATCGTGAATTAAGTAACCTAGAACAGAAGGTGAAACTAAAAGTTGATAGGTTCGTAGAAAAGCATTACCCGCAAAATGAATCAAAACCAACGTATGCCAACCCATCGCTAATTCAACAAACATGATCCCAATTTGTGCGATTGAGCCATAAGCAATTTGAGTTTTGACTGATGATTGTACACTTGCGATGCATGTCGCCACAATAGAAGTGACTAATCCAACAATGATGATTAATAATTTTATGCTAAAAATACTTTCCCAATATGGATACGTTCGCATCAAAAGAAAAACACCAATGTGAACCGAAAGCGATCCATAAAAAATAGCGCTAGAAGTTGTTGGACCTTCCATAGCTCTTGTTAACCACGATGAAAAAGGAAATTGAGCTGATTTAATAGCAGCCGCTATCACAATCATTAAAACAATAAACGAAGCATAATACTGATGCTCATCAATATGTGAAATTACCAAATCTAAATCATTTAGCTTAACAAAAGTTATGTTTTCATGCCATAAGTGATGACTCATCCACAAAGCTAACATCAAACAAACATCACTTAAACGGTATAATGAAATCGTCTTTAAACCATTTTTCACTGGTAAGTAACGATCTCTGTAGAAGATAATTAATAGAAAGGAAGTGATTCCCAAGAATTCCCATCCAATAAACATCGTTTCAAAATTTCCTGAAAAAATGATTAATGAATAGGCAAAGAAAAACAACAATAAAGTACTGAAAAATCGTTTAAATCCGCTATCTCTATGCAAGTAAAAACGGCTAAAAATCGCAACTAAGAAAGTAATTAATGAACCTACTAAGGCAAAAACAGCGGTTATCTTATCAAAATATAGATCAATAAATATTTCAACATTATCTTCTTTGTAAAAAGTAAAATGTTTGATATCTAATACTGGTGAACCTTTAGCAATCCAATTTATGATAAATAAGATCAAGCCAATTAACTGTGCTCCAACTGCAAAAACTGCGGTTGTCGCAATTGCATTCTCGTCTTTACGACGTAATAGTGACGCTAATATAAACCCCGATAATGGAATAAGTAGAAAGAACTGTAGTAAGTGCTCCATTAGTTTTCGTTATAAAAATAAATTGGTAAATTTTCTTGAGTCGCATGAGTAATGTGATTGGTTTTCATTTCTTTAGCATCTTCCAATAGTGAGTGCACATCTTTAAAGAAATGTATTTTGTTGGTCAGCGGTTGATAAGATTCAAAACGACCTTCCTTAAAATAAAATATTTCATCTGATTCTGGGTTGATTACTGACAAATGCACCCATTCATTAATGAACCATTCATACATTTCAGGCACCGATTGAATTACTTTTAAAACAACCTCAGGAAAATGTTCTACAATAATCATCAATCGAACAGGATCATGCACTTCAATCATTTGCCAGGGTAATCCTGGCCGCAAATCGCCATCACTACTATTTGCGACGCCAAAAAGTCCCATAACATTATGTGGTAATTTCGTACCAGCTCCTAATTTATAATTGTCCACCCGTGAAAAATAATATTCCAAATTAATTCCACCGCAAACAGGACCGAGTGGCTTCATTATACCCGTCAAAAAAGTACCATCCAAGTCAGTTGCATAATCGTACGAATTTAGAAATGCTCTTCTGTCTAAGAAAATGCCTTTGGTCAAGTTTCGTTTGCCGACGATGCAAAGTGTATTGGTTCCGTGTCCTAATTCAGGACGAGGTTCAAACAAAGAAACGGACCGTTCTTTAATCGCTTTTCGCACTTTTTTTATGCTATTTTTTGTATCGATGGAAGCAAAACGTCGGGAACGTTCTTTAGCGTTTAGGTCTAAAGCATCTTCAAAAGTCTGAATGTTTTTGCTGTGATTTGCCGCATTTTCCTCACTCAAAGTTAACACATCATAAAACTCAATTTCATCAGCAGCAGTATCGTGCAATGCTCCAATAAATTGTGTTGTAACTGGAATAAAAATTCCTTTTTCTTCTAACAATTCTCGCACTTTAGAAATATTTGCCATCAAAGCAAAAACGCGGGCATTAACAGAACCTGGACGACCACTGCAAGCACCACAATCATGCGCTCCATGATGCGGATTATTGGCACTGCTGCTGCCGTGACCTACAACGTATACAATTGGAGCAAAATTTTTTGTTAATGCAATTCCGTTTAATAGACTAGCCACTCGTGTTGCCATTTCTTCGGCTGTGAAACCTATTTGAAGATTATTTTCGGTGTCTTCCGGACTTGTATTCTCAACGGTTAATTTTCCTTCAGCATTCATGTGTAGAAACGCATTAGATATTGCAGGACTTTCTTGCGGAAAAAACAAATTTTTGACTAATCTAAAAGCAGCCCAAAACCCAAAAATAAAAGTACTTAAAAAGCCTGTTGTTAGTTGATGTGTCTTATTGGTATATAACAAGTCATGCGCTCTTTCTTTCGTAACATTGTACTCCTTGATAAGATATTTGGGAGTCACTGGAGCTGGGCATAATTTGTCGTAGAACTTCGCTCCAAATGCTTGAAAGTAAAATTCTACACTAAAAAAACCTGGTGTTCCAAAAGTCTCAGAATTCAAATCGATACTTTCAACATGTCTTCGGATGCTGTCTTCTCTTTCATCAATACAAAATAAAGCTTGAAATGATTTTGGAGCTCCTTTGACAGCCTCTTTTTCTTTTTTAGATTTGCTTAATTGTTGAATTCCTGCTAAAACTTCGTCATAGTAACTCCATTCAAAAGCATCTTGCCATATTTTCATGACCTCGTGATACTCCGTGTTTTCAATATCTTGAAATAAGTCAATGGGTTTTTGAGATGTAATTTCAGAAATAGTTTTCCAATTTTTTCCTAATTGATGTTCTAAATGATCAATTTCCAATAGCAATTCAAAGAAGATTAAGTCACTTAATGAAATGGGTTTCGGGCTCAAAAGTGTTTCAGGATTTGCCTCAACAGAAGCTACTAGACCACTCCAGCCTCTGTGACTAAATTGTTGATCAAAGAGATATTGCGCATAATAATCTTCATTTCCAACAACAATATTTAATAAACTTTCAATAGAAGTATTGTCATCTAGAAGCAATTCTTTAGCGCGTTTTGTTTTAAAAAAACTTGTAAAACTTGTTCTTTCCAATTCTTTAATCGACGCCAAAAAGCCTTTATTCCCAATAGGAAAATTCCAAATAGAAATCCCTTGATCGAGATAACTGCATAAAAATCTAAAAAGAAAAGGTTGCACCGAATTATCTAAATCAATATGATAATTCAACTTCCAATTGTTTCTAAGTTTACCTATTCTATAGTCGATATGTTCATCATATTCTTTTGAAATCAAATTGTTCATCCACACTTCAATGGTGTCATTAGGCTTTCTAGACGCAGTAATTTTTTCAACAATTTCAGCACGAATACGACCGATTGCATATAGCTTTCTAAAATCAGAAAGTGGCATAGTCGCTTGATGTCCAAAAATTTTTGAAGATTTAAAAATCGCGTCATAAAACTTCATGCTTTGAAAAGCGTGCAGCGAATTGTGATGAATAAAATCCTTCAACGGTGTTTGTGTTGGAAGATAATGCTTCAATTCATGTAAGACATGCTTTTCGTCAAATCGTGTAGTAGTCATTCTTCTGATTTAATATTGAATATCCGCGACCGAAAAATTTGGATTCTCATCATCCTTGATGTACATCACGTCATCATAAAAAGTAACTTTCCCAGTTTCTATGTTATGCATGGCTCCAACAATTCCAATTTCACGATTTTCAATCATACGTTCTAAAATATTGCTACGCTCAATAATATTCTTGACACTTCTTTTTACGTTTATTTCTGCAACACTTTCAACAAATGGACTATTACTAGAATTTCTATTCTGTTTTGTTGTATTTTCTTGGTAAACTGCAGGTTGAATTTTGGACAATAACTCTGTTAGATTACCCATTTCAACATGATCACAAGCTCCTTTTACGGCGCCACATTTGCTATGACCAAGCACCACTATTAATTTAGAGCCTGCAACTTTACAAGCAAACTCCATACTTCCTAGAATATCAGTATTGACGATGTTTCCCGCTATTCTCACAGAAAAAATATCCCCAAGTCCTTGGTCAAAAATTAATTCTGCGGATGTTCTACTATCAATGCAACTTAATATGATTGCAAATGGCCATTGACCATCAATCGTTGCGTTTGCTTGTTCTAATAAGTCTCTATGGGCTTTAAGATTATTTACAAATCTCTTATTTCCTTCTTGCAAGAACTGCAATGCCCTTCTCGGCGTCATTTTTTCTTGCGTTTCTCTGGTATGTGCTTTCATTTTATATTAAGTAAATTATTTTTTTTTTATTACATCTCAATAATGCATATCCTAATAAAAGATTGTAATTATCCTCAGTAAGATTATGTCCAATACCTGTCCTCAATTGTAGTTGATTGGTATCTTCAATGAAGTCGAAATTTCGATATTGAACTTCATTATGCCAATTCCACTTCTCATTTTTTTTTTTGATTTCCAATTAAATAAACCAATTTTCAATAGCTGACTTTTACGAAAAGGAAAAGCTGTCAAAAATTAGCGTTGTCATTGAAGAAAAAGCGTCATCTCACGGATTAGTTTGTATGCTGAACAAAAACGTGCTTCTCTTCTTCTCCCGTATTTTCCAGTTGGTATTCTTTCTTGAATCCAATCAAATTGACTTTTATATTTTTTTCTTTTGCTATAATTTTTCTAAACTCTTTGATTAAATCTAAAACATCATGAGCAATATAGACCGTTTCAGCTGCATTAATAATTACTTTCGAATCTTCTGGTATTGAAGCCAAAGTTGCTTTGATTGCTGCTTTGTTCAAAAAAGAAACTTCCTGTGCCAAATCAATATGAATCACATCGCCTTCCATGTATTCTACTTTTCTGAAATCGTATGCTCTTTTCATATTTCCTCTTAGAATCGCCAGTACACTTATAATCATCCCAAAGCAACACCTTTTAATAAGTCTAAAAACACCACCGCGCCGAAAGTTGCAATAAATGGAACAAATTGATATTTCCCTTGCTCCCAGAAATGCTTAAAAATAGATGGTTTTGCCAATTTATATCCTATCAATAGTAAGACTGCGGCTAAAGTGGCAAAGGGAATTTTATTTAACAAAACAGGAATTGTCAAAACGCTAATTAGTAATAAAACGCCATGGATTATCGCTGACATTTTCGATTTTGCTCCTGCATTATTATTGGCGGAAGTACGCACCACTACTGATGTCATAGGTAAACCTCCCAAAAGAGCACTGATGATGTTACCTATTCCTTGCGCTTTGAGTTCAGTATTCGTATCCGTATATCTTTTTTGAGCATCCATTCTATCCGAAGCTTCGATACACAATAAGGTTTCAATTGATGCTACAACTGCAATAGTCATGGCAACAATCCAAACTGCTGGATTTGCAATTGAAGTTAAATTTGGAAGAATTATTATGGCTTTCAACTCTTCGATACTTTTGGGAACTGGCAATGAAACTAAATATTTACTCGTAATTTCATATGATGTTCCTTTGAAAAGAAACTCATTGACAAAAATTCCGACGGTAACAGCGATTAGAGCCGCAGGCAGTAACTTTATCGCATTTAGGACAGGTATTTTGTTCCATATCAGAAGGATAGATAAAGAGATGGCTGTCACAATTACAACTCCAAGTTTGATATCGCTAAACGACGCAGCCACATCACTAAAAATTTTCAGTCCTGAACCTACAGAAACATCTGATCCTAGAGCCTTTGGGATTTGTTTTAAAAATATAATTACACCAATTCCGGCTAGCATTCCTTCAATTACGTTATTAGGAAAAAAATTAGAAATACCACCTGCTTTTAAAAAACCTAAGGCTAATTGTATCAAGCCAGCTATAAGAACTGCTGTCAAAAATACATCAAATGCTCCAAGGTCAGATATTGCGCTTAGAACAATAGCTGTTAATCCTGCTGCTGGACCGGAAACACTGAGATGTGACTTACTTAAAAGTCCAACTACAATTCCTCCAACAACACCCGAAATAATACCTGAAAATAATGGCGCTCCACTCGCAAGCGCAATTCCCAAACATAATGGCAAAGCCACTAAAAAAACCACTAAACCTGATGAAAAATCAGATTTGAGGTTGGCAAAAAGATTAATTTTTTTTGTCATGTCCTAAATTAAATTTATACAAATATATTATTTCGCTATTGTTCATAGCAAAATACGGATGTGCTAAATTAATTTTGGGGGAGGAATGATAATTTCTTCAGAAATAGTATTGTGTTTTAATACATTTTCTAGAATAATTGCTTTACGTAAAACGGTATTGAAAGTAATATGTTCTAAATGAGTTTTAAGCGTAAAATCAGATTTAATTTCTTTATTTTCTTTTTGATTTTCTTCTTCAGATAAATCATAATCTAATGAAATATCAGCACCATTCTCTATCAAGATAACAAAAGTCGGCGTTGCTATATATGTTACAAAAAGTACTAAAAGAAATCCTACTACTAATTTCATTCAACAAAAATAAGAGTTCCTTATTGTAATCAAAATAAATCCTTATTAATTCTTAAACAATTAACAAGTAGAAACAATATGACAAGCCATAACAATATTAAAAGAAAAGTAAATTTATATAGTTTTAGCTTATAGTAATTATATTTGCATCATAAAAAACTATTTGAAATGACCATCACTCAACTACAATATGTACTAGCAGTTGCAGAGCACAAGAATTTTACCTTGGCCGCTGAAAAATGCTTCGTCACCCAGCCTACCTTGAGTATGCAAATTCAAAAAGTAGAAGAAGAACTCAATATTCAGATTTTTGATAGAAGCAAAAAACCAATTCAGCTAACGGAAATTGGCCAAAAGATTGTCAATCAAGCCAAGAATATTGTCAACGAAGCAGATCGCATGCAAGACATCGTTGAACAGCAAAAAGGATTTATTGGAGGTGAGTTTCGATTGGGAATTATTCCGACTATCATGCCTACATTACTTCCGATGTTTTTGAATAATTTCATTAAGAAATATCCAAAAGTAAAACTGATTATAGAAGAGTTGAATACCGATGAGATTATTCTAAAACTCAAGAATGGTCATCTTGATGCGGCCATTGCTGCAACGCCTTTAATGGAAGAAAAAATCAAGGAAGTTGTTCTATATTTCGAACCGTTCATGGCATACATTCCGCAATCTCATAAGTACTATTCTAAAAATGAAATTGAAGTCAGTGATTTAGACGTAGACGAAATTCTGCTTTTGCAAGATGGACATTGTTTTCGTGATGGAATTTTGAATTTATGTAAAAATGTTAGTAAATCTGATTTCTCTCATTTTCAATTGGAGAGTGGCAGTTTTGAAACTTTAATCAAATTGGCAGATGAAGGTCTAGGAATTACCTTATTGCCCTATTTGCATACTTTAGATTTGAAAGAAAGCGACAAACTAAAATTGAAACACTTTGTCGAACCAAAACCGGCAAGAGAAGTCAGTTTGATTTTTCCAAAGACAGAATTAAAAATTCAAATTATAGATGCATTGCGGAGCACCATCGCAGGCGTTATCAAAGGTGCCATCGTTTTTCAAAATATCGAGATCATTAGCCCCATGCCTAAAAAATAAAAAAGGAACCAAATAGTTCCTTTTTCGATATCAATTCACAATAGTAATATATTGCTGAAGTTCTGGCTTTTCACTGGTGAAATTCTGTAACCATTTCCTTAATTGCTCTAGCTCATATGGCAACAAGTTCTTGATTGCTTTACGCAATTCTTTGCAAAAAAGTACTGGATCGAAGCTCACTCTCTCAAGCACCGATTTAGTGTAGTCGTAGATCATTCTAGGCATAATTGTAAGATTTAGGGGTTATCTTAATAAGAACGTGAGGTAAATGTAAAATTTAATCTAAATTATACCGTTTAAATACATAAAAATCCGATGAAATACATTATTTGTTAAAATAAATAAAGTATAAACTTACAAAAGTGAAATATGCTAGTGAATGTATCACAAAAAAAAAAGAGCCGTTTAAGCTCTTTTAGTTTTATTTGTTGACGTAAATTAGACATTGCCTTAATTCTGGTCTTTCGATAGTATAATTCAAAAGCCATTCTGTAAGTTGTTCTATTTCGTAAGGAAGAAGGACTTTCAGCGCTTTTTCCAATTCCTTACAGAATAGTAATGGATCGAAACTCACTCTTTCGAGTATGTTTTGGGTGTAAGCAAACATGGTTCTTTTCATAAATGGATAACGGATTTAAAGAACGGGTTGGTTAATTCAAAATCAAATTTACTTAAAAAATGAATCTATTATACAAACGAAATGTTAATTGGGAATATTGCAATCGATCAAAAAGTATTATGACTTTCTTGCTCTAAACATTTCTCTTTTGCCTGGTGGGCCTTCGAGTTTTTCAACCGTAAATCCAGCTTCAATCATATTGCGCTTTACAACGCCGCGTGCTGCATAGGTTACCAATATGCCATTCTGTTTCAGCGCTGCAAACATGTTTGAAAATACTGCAACACTCCATAATTCGGGTTGAACACGGTATCCAAAAGCATCAAAATAAATTAAATCAAATGCTGACTGATCATCGATGGTTTCGAAGAATTGCTTTCTTTTGGTTAGATTAAAAAAGTCTGACAATTTTTTATTTTCCTCCCAGGCACAAGAATGCATCATTTGAAAAACTGAAAAATCGTCCATGGCATGCAGTTCTTTTGCATAATTCATTGCCGACACTTCTTCCGCAGAAATTGGATAAGCTTCAACACCAACATAGTTAATTGCCTGTTGACGTTTCTTCGATTCCAAATAAGTAATAAACGTGTTCAAACCAGTCCCAAAACCAATTTCTAGGATGTCAACTATAGGATAGTTTTCATACAAATACAAACCGTTTTTTATAAAGACATGTTTTGCTTCCTGAATGGCGCCATGTTTTGAATGATAATTTTCGTCCCAATCCGGCAAATGAATTGTTGTAGAGCCATCAGAAGTAATTTGTATTTCGCGCCTCATCAATTATGGAATATACAATTTCTTGATCTTTGGAATTGGCCCACCACATTTTACTTCATGACATTGCAAGCAGGCATCGACACCTTCATTAAAATGTTGCTTAGCATTCTTCGGATCTTGATAGATTAGCTCCTGCGCTTTGATAAACAATTTTGCTTGTTGTTTGAAAAATTCGTCATTTTCAGTTGAATCGGTCATCACTGAACTATGAATTTTAAGAAAGTGATTGGGGAACTTGCCAATGGTATCACCGCTTAAAATCCTGGATTTCAATCGTTGATTGTCAACATACATCTGCTCCATCAATGTTGACATTTCAGACATTTCGTACATCTTAAATGATTTTCCTTTTGATTCTTTTGAACAGGATTCGTCCTTCACTTTCGACTCCTTTTTGGCACAACCAATAAAAGTCAAAAACAAATACAATATGAGTACTTTATTTTTCATTGTTTTTAATTAACACACCGTCAGCTAAAAAAGAATAGGTTTTTATTGGCGTCGTGATACTATCAATAGCCGCTTGCGATTTACCAGCATCTTTTGCGTAATGTTTTTGTTCATCAACACTTTCAATGGCAAGAAAAGCTTTTCCATTGACAATCACTTCTTCACCTTTAGCATTTAATGGCATAAAGAAGCCATAGTCTTTAAATTTTATAAATGCCTGCTCATTTTTTCCTAAATCAACATTCATCCAACATCCTTTCTTTTGACAAACGTCATTTATCTTAGAGATGAATTTTAGGTTCATAGTATCACCTTCTTTCATCGTCTGATATTGATCCAAAAGACTTTCCTTTGAAATTGCATTCTCAGCTGTAATACTGTCACCAAAAGAGGCATAAGAAATATCCGAGTTGTCCGTAGTAATTGAATATTTACAACTTGTTAAAATAAGAACAAATGAAATAAAGAAGCTTCTAAGTATCATACCAAAGTGAATTTATAGTTGCGACAAAAATAGCTACTTATGCTGTTGAAAAGAAAATAACTTAAAGTTTTTTGATACCAATTAACAAAATAGAATCAAATTAAGGGTAATACTTCATTATTACAAAAACTGACAAAATAATTCATGACAAATTATTAAAATGGTGTAATTTTATTATTTTAGCCTAAAATAAGTGAATAAAAATAGCTAAGTCTTATTTTAATTGCTTTACGTTCATTATCAATAACTTATATTTTTATTACACTTAAAAACTTCTCTATAATGAGTTCAAATATTACTCACGAAATCGATATCGTAACTGTTCCTCACTCAAAAATAGAATCTGTCGACTTTGAAAACCTTTCTTTTGGAAGTGTTTTTACCGATCATATGTTTGTTTGCGATTTTAAAGAAGGGAAATGGCAAAAACAAGTATTAAACCCTACGAACCCTTTTTGATAGATCCTTCTGCAAAAGTGTTTCATTACGGGCAAGCCATTTTTGAAGGGATGAAAGCTTATAAAGACGAAAACGATGATGTTTGGTTATTTCGCCCCGATCAGAATTTGGACCGATTAAATAAGTCTGCGGTTCGTATGGCAATGCCTGAAATTCCAGAAGATATTTTTATGAGTGGTTTGCATCAACTTTTAGATTTAGAACGGAATTGGGTAAAAAAAGGATTGGGAAATACCCTATATATTCGTCCTTTTATGATTGCAATTGGAAGTGGTGTAATTGCTGCACCTTCTACACAATATCGATTTATGATAATCCTATCACCTGCAAAATCGTATTATTCTGGAGAAGTGAAAGTCTTGATCGCCGAGCACTATAGTCATGCTGCCAATGGTGGAATCGGGCAGCAAAAGCAGCAGGAAATTATTCCGCGCAATTTTATCCGACAAAGTTAGCCAACGAAAAAGGTTTCCAACAAATCATTTGGACCGACGATGCCACACATACCAAATTGGAAGAAGCAGGCACAATGAACGTTTTCTTTCGAATAAATGACACACTTTTTACGGCTCCAACTAGTGAAAGAATTCTGGATGGTGTTACTCGTAAAAGTTTGATTGCGATTGCAAAAAGAGACGGAGTCAAAATTGAAGAGCGATCAGTACTTGTTTCTGAAATCATTCAAGGGGCAAAAGATGGTAGTTTGAAAGAGATTTTTGGCGCTGGTACAGCAGCGGTTGTGAATCCAATTGTTGGGTTTTCGTATCAAGATGTTTACTACGAATTACCTAAAATTGAAAACTCAATTGCTCTAGAATTAAAAGAAAAATTGACCAATATTCAATATCGTCTAGCAGAAGATACTTTTGGTTGGATGGTTAAAGTGTAATGGATAATTAATAACTGATAATTAAAAAGGCGTGGTAAAAGAATCACGCCTTTTTCTTTGGTTTACTATTTGAAAAAATTATCAACTATCTGAGTATTTTTGAAAAATCCGGCTTGAAATAATTTGGTCCTTTCATCACTTTTCCATCTTCGCGATAAATAGGATTTCCGTCTTCATCTAATTTGCTCATATTACTGCGCTGAATTTCGTCGAAAACTTCCTCTATTTTATGTTGCAATCCGTGTTCGATAATAGTTCCACACAAAATGTAAAGCATATCGCCAAGCGCATCCGCAATTTCAATTACATCATTATTTTGAACGGCTTCAAGATATTCTTCGTTTTCTTCTTTCATCAAATTAAAACGAAGCATTTTTTTGGTTTCACCCAAGTCAGCTCTAGGATGTTCACTGTGTCCAATGGCGAAAGCGGTATGAAATTCTTTGACCGCAAGAAGTTGTTTTTGCATAAGTAGCAGGTTTGAATTACTACTGCAAAATAAAAACATTAAGCTACTAATGATTACATTTGCCAAAAAATTTATCACAATGTTTTCGACAGGTCAGTGGGTTTTCGCGGCTTTATTTTTAGTTAGCTTCATTTTAGTAATGGTATTTGCTTATCGGAAAGATATCCAAATTCATAAAAAATTCTATAAAGGCAGTTATAAAGTCCTTTTTGCTTTTATACTATTTATCCTAATTCTTTTTTTGATTAAAGTCTTCTTAAAACGTTAGGGGAAACCCTACGGAAAACCCTGCGGAAAACCCTGCGGAAAACCCTTATTTTCCCTCAAATTCATTCTTTAACTTTGTCATTCAAATTCGAATAAGATGGCAACTTTTACGGAAAATGATTTGCGGTATTCCTACCGCTGGAATCCGGAAACAGCGAAGAACTTTCCAAAGAAAATTCGGTTCAAAGACACAATAGAATTAGATCTTGAGGAAGGTTACGAAGTCTTACTTTTCATCAACAGTTATATGGAGTTGAAGAACTTAGGAATGAAATGTACTTTCGAAAAAATAGAGCGAATTCTCAAAGAAGAACTACCTCAATCAACTAGAAGTCTAAATAAAATTAAACGATACATTTCAGAAAACTATTTCTTTTAAAAGAAAATGCCCACACTAGGCGGGCATCTTTTTTCAACATTTCTATTCTAATTTTCTAGCGGTAAGAAACTGTAGTTTTTAGAATAATACAACATTTGCTCGGCAAAACTCTTAGGTTGTTGCACTTCTATTGCGATGATGTTTCCTTTATCATCTGCTTTAGGAACCAAAACTGGGTTGACAAATCCATTGTAAGGTGCCGCTGTAAACTGTTTGCAACGCTCCAACACTTCTGCATGCAATTTTTGATCGACTTTTACTCCGTAATTTTCAACTAAGTTCTTGCCCGCATTGTAATCTCCTTCTGATTTGATTCGTTGTACTTCTCTCAAAAGCTGACCAAACAAATCGTGTAATTTTTCATAATCATTGATGTTGAAATAGGTTTTGTCATCACGGGTAATTTTCTCAATTACATTGTCCTTTTGGCCTTTTTCAAAAACCAAGCACTCACCCATTGGCGGTTTCGCATATGCGCTTCCTCAATATTGGCTCCTAATTCTAAACGAGCCAACTGCATCATCAATCCGTTTCGGATATAACCATCGTAGGATTCCATCCCCAATTTCTTCCAGTCGTCAACCAATCCAATTTCCTGCAATTTTGGGTTGTACAAATAATACAATCCAACCAAATCGGCTCTTCCTTCTTCTAAAGTTGAGGCATAACTTTTCAATGTTTCTTTTGGTGTTCCTACTCCAGGATTAATCTGACCTGAAGCGTGACCCACTACTTCGTGTAAAGCCGTATGCATTTTATCTCCGAGTTCACCATATTGCTGCGCCAGAGCAATTTCCTCAGGATCGTTGGCAAATTCTAATAATTTTCCTTTTCCACCAGATTTTGCGTAGGCATCAATAATATTTCCTAGTGACACCGATTTTGATCCGTACGTCGCACGAATCCAATCGGCATTCGGCAGATTGACACCAATTGGCGTACTTGGAGAAGAATCTCCCGCTTCGCCAGCAACGACAACCGTTTTATACGAAACACCGACAACATTTTTCTTTTTATGTTCTGCCATTAACGGTGAATTGTCTTCAAACCATTGGGCATTTTTAGACACCACTTCCATTTTAGCAGACATATCAAAATCTTTGATTTGTACCACACTTTCGTACGAACCTCTATAGCCAAGTGGATCATTGTAGACTTCTACAAAACCACTGATATAATCAATATTTCCATCGGTGGCTTGCAACCACGCAATGTTGTAATCGTCCCAAGTTTTGAGATCACCCGTTTTATAATATTGAATCAAAAGGCCTAATGCATCCGCTTGTTTTTGGTTTTCTGCAACAGTTTTTGCCTTCTCTAACCAGTAAATAATTTTGTCGATAGCAGCTCCATACATGCCGCCACTTTTCCATACTTTTTCTTCTAGCTGTCCTTTTTTGTTTCGGATCAATTTGGAGTTTAGCCCATAAGAATATGGCCTAGCAGCATCTGGGCTTTTCATAGAAGCGTAGAATGCCTCCGCTTCTTTTTCTGTAATTCCTTTGTCAAAAAAGTTAATTGCTGAACCAGCAATCAAGCCTTTCGATTCATCCAAGTTTACTTTTTTAGCATCTAAGTCATTAAACAAAATTGCCACAATATTTGGGTCGAGATCTGTTTTAGTTTCTTTCAATAAACCTTTCAAATAATCCTTTGAAAAAGCAGGTTTGATTTTATCATTAGAATAGTGATGGTGAATTCCGTTCGAAAACCAAACGCGTTTGAGATACACTTCGAAATTTTTCCAATCGGCAGATTTCTTGTCACCTTTGTATAGTGTATAAATTTTCTCTAAAGCTTTTCTAATCTTGAGATTATACTTATAATGTTGGTCCCACATAATATCTCGGCCACAAGTTCCCGCTTCGGTAAGGTAATACACCAATTGTTTTTCCTTTAAAGTCAGATTGTCCCAACTCGAAATTTGATATCGTAAGACATTGATGTCTGCAAACTGCTCAACTACATAAGGAAATGAGTCGATTTCGCCTTTTGGCTTAACTGCTTTCTGCTCTTGTGCAACCGAAATTGCGATAGATCCAACAACAAAAAGTGCATTGAAAAGTTGAATTAATTTCATTGTAAATAGTATTTTAATAATCATTTAATGGATATCAAATATACTGATTGTTTCTCAAAACAAGGTGAAAATACAATACAGATTTCGAATGAATGTTTTTACTTCTGCCAGTAAAGATTAAGATAAAATATCTAACTTTACGCCAATAACACCGACGATATTATGAGAATCCTAAAATATCTTTTCCTTCTTTTCTTATTAGCCCTTTTTGCAACAACTGTTTACATCGCAACACTCAAAGGCGATTTTGAAGTAGAGAGAAGTATAGTCATAAAATCGCCCAGAACAACCGTATTTAATTATGTAAATGACTTTCGTAATTGGGAGACTTTTGGTTCGTGGAAGAAAGAGGATCCAAGTATGACATTCAACTATCCCAAGAACACTGTCGGTAAAGGCGGTGCCTATTCCTGGTCGGGTAATGTTAGCGAAGGAGAAATGAAAACAACTGCGGTCATAACGAACCAATTCATTCGGCAAAAAATGAATTACAGTGGTACCGAAGGAATCGTTAATTGGGAATTTAAGGATACGATTGGCGGGACCAAAGTAAGTTGGCGAGTGAAAGGCATCATGAGTTTTGGTTTTAAAGTCTCCTCTATTTTTAGTGGAGGTGCCGAACAAGTTTTTGGATCTACCTATGAAAAAAGCTTAGCCAATCTCGGAAAAACGATTGACTATGAAATGAGTACTTATAAAATCAAAGTAATTGGTGCTACCAAAAAATCTGGAACTTTCTACATCAACCAAACCATCACGAGCAAAATAAGTAACGTGTCGAATAATCTTCGTATTCTTCTCCCAAGGATGATACACTTTTTTGCAAAAAATAAATTGGTGATGTCGGGTAAACCTTTTGTCATCTATCACACCTATGATCTTGCCAACGGAATTACAAGATTGTCTGTCTGCATTCCGGTAAAGGAAGAAATACATATCCAAGCAGGAAGTGACATGAGTTCAGGTTTATTGCTTCCCTTTTCTTCTGTAAAAACCACACTAACTGGCGATTACTCCCATAGCAAAGAGGCTTTGGATAAAACCATTGAATATATTAAAAAGAACAACTTATCACAAAATACGGATGTGCCCAGAATTGAAGTTTATACAAAAAACATGGTTCAAGTCGCGAATCCATCGCAATGGATTACTGAGATATATATCCCAATAAGAGCTGTGGCAGCCGTTTCTTCAACTCCCAAACCTAGTGTTACTACTGTAGTTACTTCGCCACCTACGACGGTTTCAGAACCTGGTGTTGATAAAGAAACACCATAATTTTAATTTCTTTTTAAACCTTTAGTCGACCAAGCACTCCAATACCAAAAAAATTCTTTGGACGAAAAAGATTTCATACAAAAATTATTGGATCCTAAAACGCAAAACGTAGCGTTCCAACAGCTCTTGAAAGAATATCAACGCCCTTTATATAGCTTGATTCGCAATATTGTCTTGAACCATGATGATGCCGATGATGTTCTGCAAAACACATTTGTAAAAGTCTTTCAAAATCTTAAGAATTTTAAAGGGGAAAGTAAATTGTTCTCTTGGATGTACCGAATTGCCACTAATGAAGCGATTACTTTTATCAATAAAAAAGCAAAAAGAAATGGAATCACAAGTGAAGCTTTACAATCTAAAATTGTCGATAATTTGAAAGCAGATGATTATTTTGATGGAAGCGAGATTCAAATAAAGCTTCAAAAATCCATTGCACTTTTGCCGCAGAAACAACAATTAGTTTTCAAGATGCGATATTTTGATGAAATAAAATATGAAGATATGTCTGAAATTCTTGGAACTTCTGTCGGAGCATTGAAAGCATCATACCATCACGCCGTAAAAAAAATTGAAATTTATATGACGTCTAATTAAACGAACTAATAAAGATAAAGTCCAACGACCATGAAAGAATTTAAACTAGATAATGAACCCAAAATAATGCCCGGATTTAAAGTCCCAGAGGGTTATTTTGAGAACCTAGAAAATTCAGTTCTACAAAAAATCACTGAAAAAGAAACTCCCGTTTATTCCTTGTTTACCAAAAGAAATTGGTTCATTGCCGCAGCAGCAGTTTTTGTAATTGCGTTGTCTATTCCGATTGTAAATTACATGAATGCTTCGACGTCTACAATCGACCAAGTTCAATTAGAAACGTATCTTACCGAACAATCCAATTTATCAGAAGACGACATCGTTGAATTGCTCGATGAAGAAAAGATACAAAAAATAAAACTAGAACTAAACGTTAATACAAATGAATTAGAAGAAGCATTGCTGACCAATTCTAATTTAGAAGATTACCTCATCAATTAATACAAAAAAATCTCATGAAAACTGCAAAACTACTCTCAACCCTAGCCTTCCTTTTTACAATTGTTGCCATAAGTCAGCCGCGATTGAACCAAAAAAGAGAACAAGTAAAAGCATTAAAAATTGCATACATTACTGACGAGTTAAAACTAACGCCTGAAGAAGCGACGAAATTTTGGCCTTTATTTAATGCCTATGAAGAAAAGCAAAAGAGTTTTAGAAAAGAGCGAATTCGGTCTTTTATGGATCAAAGCGGCACAAGTAATATTGATAAAATGACCGAGAAAGAGGCCGCTTCAATTCTAAACGACATTGAAAATTCTGAAGAAGATGCCTATCAGAATCGCAAAAAATTTGTTGCTAGTCTAAAACCAATTTTACCAGCAACCAAGATACTAAAACTAAAGAAAGCCGAAGAAGGGTTCAACAAAAAACTACTAAAGCAGTTTCGTGATAAAACAGGTAAAGAGTAGTTTTTTATATTAAACATTCCTTTTATTTACGGGCATTGCCACTATGATATTACTGGAAAGAAACAACGTGGCACAGTAATTGGAATCCAAAAAAAGACTAGCAACTGGTCATTTTTTTATCTATTAACCAAACTATTTACAACATGAAAACTTCTATCATTTATCCAGTTTTGTTTTTCATCCTTTTTGCCCTTCCTATTGTAGCTCAAGACCGAACTACTATAAATGCCACTAGCTCTGAAATTAGTGACAATTTAGATTTAAGAGCCATAGCTTCTATCTTCGGTGATGCAAGAGATTTAGAAGATTTTGAAAGACAATTGAACGACCCGAAAATTCAAATTTCTAATCTAGATTTGAATGACGACAATCAAGTAGACTATTTAAGAGTTATTGAATCTGTAGATGGAAATGCCCATCTGATCGTTGTTCAAGCTGTTCTTGGCAGAGATATTTATCAAGATGTTGCCACAATTGAAGTTGAAAAAGACCGCAATAATCAAGTGCAAGTGCAAGTAGTTGGCGATGTTTATATGTACGGTCACAATTATATTTACGAACCTGTTTATGTTGGCACTCCAGTAATTTACAGCACTTTTTGGATTCCGACCTACAGACCTTATTGTTCGATGTGGTATTGGAATTATTATCCAACCTTTTATTACGCATGGACGCCTTGTCCCGTATTTAGATACCGAAATAATATCGGTTTACACATCAATTTCAACCATCATTATAATTACGTAAATTATAGAAGTTGTCACAGAGCAGTAGCTTTGTATGAAGGCAGAAGATCTAATTATTGTGAGAGAACAGCTCCAAATCGTGGATTTGCCTATCGAAACAATAACGTAAAAAACCGCTACGAGCTCGACCGAACAAGAACGGTAAAAAATCTTTCAACGCGAAATGATGTAGCCTACACCAGTCGAAATGAAAATCGAAAAAACGACTATTCTAGTAGAGAAATCAAAACAACACGAAATAATTCTTATGATATCAAAGCTACTCCAATTCGAAATTCAAACTCAACAAGGAATAATGAGCAAGAAAGAAGCAATTCTTTTTCAACATCAAGTAATTCAACTTCAACAAGAAATAATGAGCAAGAAAGAAGCAATTCTTATACTAAATCAAGAAATTCAATTCGAAATACAACCCCAATTAAATCCAATGAAAGCATAAGAAATAACACTTCAAGTGACAATCGAAATTCTAGATCAACCATGGGATCTATCACGAAAAGAAATCCCGAGACAAGAATTGAAAATTCATATCAAAACACAGGATCGAAAGACAATTTTACTAAAGAAAATAAAAGAAGTGAGGCTTCTCAATATAAAAGAGAAGCCAATTCAAGAAGTGGAAAGGCAGAAAGACAAAATAATGCTTATACTTCACGACGAGGTTAATTAAATTATAACTCCTAATAATATATCTAAGGCAATGAAAATATTCGTTGCCTTTTTTATTTCCCGCAGTAAAAAATAATATATTTGCTCTCTTTTACAATAGCATTTCATGAGTTCAATTAGTCACTCGCATCAACTTCATAGCAAGCTTTCTGCTGCAGGTTTATTAATTACATTAGGTATTATTTACGGTGATATTGGAACTTCTCCATTATACGTGATGAAAGCCATCATCGGCAACAGTATCATATCGAAAGATTTAGTTCTTGGAGGTTTATCTTGTATATTTTGGACACTTACATTACAAACAACGCTGAAATATGTAATTTTAACATTGAGTGCTGATAATCACGGTGAAGGTGGAATTTTCGCCTTGTACGCTCTGGTAAAAAAAACAAAAATTCAATGGTTAATTGTTCCTGCCATAATAGGCGGCAGTGCATTATTAGCCGATGGAATTATCACACCGCCCATTTCTGTTTCTTCTGCGGTTGAAGGACTACGGATTTTTAAACCAGACATCCCAACGATACCAATTGTAATAACCATCTTGTTTATCTTATTTACGATTCAACAATTTGGAACGAAACTCGTTGGGAAATTTTTTGCGCCAATGATGCTGCTTTGGTTCTCTATGTTAGGAATTTTGGGGCTGGTTCAAATGTTTACAAATTTGGAGGTTTTCAATGCTATCAATCCTTATTACGCTTACCATTTATTGACATCAGATGTGAGTAGTCAAGGTTTCTTTATTCTTGGCGCTGTCTTCCTTTGCACTACTGGAGCAGAAGCATTGTACTCTGATATGGGCCATTGCGGTAGAAGAAACATACGCATTAGCTGGATATTTGTAAAATCAACTTTAGTAATTAACTATTTTGGGCAAGGTGCGTACTTATTGCTTCATGAAGGCAAAACTTTAGCAGAATTAGGTATTTCCAATCCAAATCCGTTTTATCTCATGATGCCTGTCTGGTTTCAGCCAATTGGAATTGTGATTGCAACTTTAGCAGCCGTGATTGCGTCGCAAGCATTGATTAGTGGATCATTTACCCTAATTAACGAAGCCATGCGTTTAAATTTTTGGCCTAAAGTAAAAATTAAGTTCCCAACAGATGTGAAAGGACAATTGTATATTCCGTCAATTAACTGGTTACTTTTTCTGGGTTGTGTTGGTATTGTTGTTTATTTCAAAGAATCAAGCAACATGGAACATGCTTATGGTTTGGCCATCGTTTTGTGCATGATTATGACGACTATTTTGCTCAACTTCTATTTAATTATGAAAAGAGTAAAATGGTATTTTATCGCTCCTATAATTTTAGTATATCTTGTCATTGAATTTAGTTTTCTTGCAGCCAACATTGTAAAATTCTTTGATGGTGGATTTGTAACCTTATTTATTGCTGTCATTCTTATTGGAATTATGTCAACCTGGTTTCTCGCGAAACGAATTAGTAAGAACTACACGAAAATTGTGAAGATTAATGACTACAAAAAAGTCTTAGCAGAATTGAGTGTTGACCTTTCTATACCAAAATATGCTACGCACCTTGTATACATGACCAATTCGACTAAAACTGATGAAATCGAGGAAAAGGTAATGTACTCAATTCTGCAGAAAAGACCCAAAAGAGCGGACATTTACTGGTTTATCCACGTTAATGTGATGAGTGAACCCTACAGAAAATCATACAAAGTTGTTGAAATCGTTCCTGACGATATCTACCGTATTGATTTTTATCTTGGATTCCGTGAACCAACCAAAATTAATTTGATGTTTAAAGAGGTAATTAAAGACATGGTGAACAACGGCGAAGTGGATATCACAAGTCGCTATGAATCTTTAAACAAAAACAACATTCTTGGGGATTTCAAATTTGTACTTTCAGAAAAATTCTTATCCAACGATAGTGATGTGACCTTCTTTGAAAAAATAGTAATGAATACCTATTTCATTATGAAGAAATTCAGTTTGTCGGAAGAAAAAGGATTCGGATTGGATAGCAGCTCTGTGAAGGTGGAACAATTTCCTCTGGTTTTACATGCGCCTGAAAAGATTCATCTCGATCGAATCAAGTAAAATCTAGTTCTTGATAATTTTTCCTTTCTCGCTAAAACCATCACTGGATTTAATTTCGTACCAGTACATTCCAGCAGCTAACGTTGTCGTATCTATATAATCTTGTTCACCAACTACAATAGAAGATAATAATAATCTCGCGGCACCATCATATAAATTAATCGTAACCTGCTCCTTATCGACATTACTTATATGTAAGACCGATGAAAAAGGATTGGGAAATAACGTCACTCTATTTTTTTTTTGGACAGCTGAAGTTTCTAGTGGCTCACATTGCGTACAATTTTTCTGAAAAGTGACGCGGGAATCTGAGTTGATCAAAGTATTAAAATTTAAACCAGCAACACAATCAGCTTTCAACTGCGCATCCAACCATAAACCAAGATACGCTTCAAGTATGATATGTTGTTGATCTCTTGTAATTGTTGGCTGTGGTGTGCAAGTTGCTTCACCAAAATTGCATAGAAAATTACTATTCGCCATTTGACAATGACTGCCGCCGTTTATAGACACAAACGTTTTGCAAGCACTCACTAAAGCATTATACATCGACTCTTGATTTGAAACAGGAGGTGTCACACAATCGTTTGATCCAGCTACTACTAATGCTGGAATGTTTATATTATTTGCGGCACCAATCGCCGATGGATTTGTTTCTGCGGCAGCCAAAGTGACGATTGTCGTAATATTCGAATTATATTGAGGTGCCAAAAAAGCAGCGCCACCGCCCATACTGTGCCCCATAACTGCATTCATCACACTCACTCTATTATAAAACGGGCTGCTTTGAAGCATTCCTAAATTGAAAATCTGCGAAGATACAAATGCCAAATCCTTTCCAAATTCCCCATGCGATGGCGAAAGTCCACCTTCTGTTTTTGGAAAAGCCATAATATAACCTTTCGGAACAAGTGCTTCCCATAGGTTCTGATAAGCATCCCAAGTCATTACGAATCCATGTCCGAAAGTTAAAACAGGAAAAGACTGCGTTGTAGTCGCTGTCAAAGGAACATCATCTCCATTGCTATCTGCGGGATAATATAATTCCGTCGCGATACTCCTATTTCCTCGCGAAGCATCAATAAAGCTAATTGTAGTATGGCCAATGGCAAACGGTTGACTCCAAACGGGCATCGTTGAAAAAATCAAAAACAGCAGTATGTACAAAAAATGGTTTCGTGTTTTTGTAGTCATCACTAAGTATTTTATCGTAAATGTATGAAATCTTCATTTGCAATATTGATGAACATCTGACAAATCTAATTTTCATTCATCATTTAGTACTACCTTTGCGCCACAATTAGAAAAAATGAGATTACACAGAAATTTAGTTTACACAACCATCGACTCCTTAAACTCCATCTTTAACGAAGGAGAATATGCCGACAAAATGGTGGCAAGAGCCTTAAAAAAAGACAAGCGCTGGGGAAGTTCTGACCGAAAGTTTGTGGCAGAAACCATCTACGAGATTGTGCGTTGGAAAAGACTTTACGCAGAAATAGCAGAAGTAAAAGAACCATATAACAGAGAAAATCTTTGGAGAATGTTTTCCGTTTGGGCAGTATTGCGAGGTTATCCAATTCCAGATTGGAAACAATTGGAAGGTACGCCAGAGCGAAAAATTAAAGGACGTTTCGATGAATTGTCCAAAATCAGAACTTTCAAAGAATCTATTCCGGATTGGATGGACGAATTGGGCGTCAAAGAACTTGGAGAAAAATTTTGGGCGAAAGAAATTGCCGCTCAAAATCAACCCGCAAAAGTTATTTTGAGAGTCAATACGCTGAAGACTACGAAAGATAAATTAAGAGCGATTTTAATGGATCTTAACATTGAAACCGAATACTTAAAAGACCAACCAGATGCATTGGTACTCAAAGAAAGAGCCAATGTGTTTTTGACCGATGCTTTTAAAGAGGGCTTGTTTGAAGTGCAAGACGCCAATTCACAATTGGTTGCGCATTTCTTAGAGGTAAAACCAGGAATGCGTGTCGTAGATGCGTGTGCGGGCGCTGGAGGAAAAACCTTGCATATTGCTTCCATTATGGAAAATAAAGGACAATTGATTGCCATGGATTTATATGAAAGTAAACTCAAGCAACTCAAACTAAGAGCCAAAAGAAATAGTGCTTTCAACATCGAATATCGCATTATCGACTCGACAAAAGTCATTAAGAAACTGCACGAAAAAGCAGATCGAGTATTGATTGACGCGCCTTGCAGTGGATTAGGAGTTTTGAAAAGAAATCCAGATGCAAAATGGAAACTACAACCAGAGTTCATTGAAAATATCAAAAAAGTACAAACTGAAGTTTTAGAAAATTATTCTAAAATGGTAAAACCTGGAGGCAAATTAGTCTATGCGACCTGTTCTGTGCTACCTTCTGAAAATCAAGAACAAATTAAGCACTTCTTAAATGGTGAGACCGGTAAAAACTTTACCTTTGTCAAAGATTCTAAAATTCTAGCGTCCGAATCTGGCTTTGATGGTTTTTATATGGCGTTGCTAGAACGAAAAACAAATTAATAAATCCTACATGAAAAAAAGTCTTACTCTATTATTTATATTCCTTTTTACCTTTGGTTTTGCACAAATTCCAGCGGGATATTATAACTCGGCAACTGGAAACGGTTTTGCATTAAAAACACAATTGTACAATATTATAAAAGTAAGTACTGATCGCGGATATGCAGGATTATACACTACTTATCTTACTTCCGACAAAGATTTCTTTTATGAAAATAACGGAACTATGTTAGACATGTATACAGAAAATCCAACTGGATCTGAATGTGAATTCACCTACGGAACTGGACAAGATGACGGAACACTTGGCAATAATGAATGTGAAAGATATAACCGAGAACACCTCATTCCACAATCGGTTTTTAATGCAGCGACACCTATGTATTCTGACGCTCATTTTGTTGTTCCAGCAGATAAACATGTCAATGGAATCAGAGGTGATTTACCATTCGGGAAAGTGAATAATGACAATTGGACCGGGACAAACGGAACGAAGCGAGGTTCTAATCTTAATTCAGGGTATTCGGCAGGTTATAGTGGAACGGTTTTCGAGCCCATCGACGAATTCAAAGGTGATATTGCCCGTTGTCTATTCTATTTTGCAACCAGATATGAAAATGTTGTAGACGGTTACTCCTACGAAATGTTCGATGGCACGAGTACAAATGTATTTGCACAGCCCTTCTTAAATATTCTACTGACTTGGAATGCCCTTGATCCGGTTAGTCCAAGAGAAATTGCAAGAAATAATGCCATCGGAACCAATGCAAGACAACGGAACAGAAACCCTTTTATCGATAATAACGCTTACATCAATGCTATTTGGGGTGCGCCTCTAGGGGTTTCTTCTTTTGAACTTCTTGACGCTTCCCAAATTTTTCCGAATCCGACATCGACAAATGCAGTGACAATTTCATCTTCAATAGATCTTGAAAATATTCAAATCATTAGCATTAATGGACAAATAATTCGAGAAATTAAAAGACCAGAAATGCAAGGAAACAACTATGTATTATATCAATTAAATCAAGGTTTTTACTTCGTAAGATTGTCTTCTGGTGATGCTTCCACTATAAAAAAATTGATCGTCAAATAAATTCGATGCAAACCTAAATTAAAATGTCTCTGTTATTATGAGGCATTTTTTTTGTCGTAAAACAAAAGTTAATTTCTAACGCAATCCAAAAAAACAATCTAGATTTACACTCTAAAATAAATTCATGAAAAAAATTTACACAGCAATAATTGCACTCATTTATAGTTTTGGTTTTGCTCAACAGGGAAGTCCAGCGTCTCCTTATTATGATGGTTTCGACTTTAGTCAGACTGGCGCCACGTTACGACAAAGCTTGAGCGACAAAATAATAACAACACATACCGCACTATTAACATATCAAGATGCTGAGGACGCTATTAAAATAGTTGATCGTGATCCAACAGACTTAAGCAATCAAACCGTATTACTGGTGTATGGCTTTAGTGACAATATGTGTCCCGAAAATTCTAGTGATTTTCCTGACCATCGCAGACGAAATAGATTCGATGATGGAACGAATTCTTGTCAATGGAACAGAGAACACACTTATCCAAAATCTCGTGGTATTCCTGATTTAGGATCAGACGGACCAGGAGCTGATGTGCATCACCTTAGAGCTTCCGATGTGAATAGAAATTCCGATCGTGGCAATTTAAAATTTGGTCCTGGTTCAGGAAATTCAGGAAACTTCGGTGGCACTTGGTATCCGGCGATGAATGGAAAGGCGACATTGCACGGATGATGATGTATATGTACTTGCATTATGGAAATCAATGTCTACCGAGAAATGTAGGTGTTGGAAATTTAGTGAGTACTGATAACAACATGGTCGACTTATTCTTACAATGGAATGCTGAAGATCCCGTGTCTGAATTTGAAGATAAAAGAAACACCTACATGGGCAATACCGATAATTTTTTCGCACAAGGAAATCGCAATCCTTTTATTGACAATCCTTATTTAGCAACGTTAATTTGGGGTGGAACTCCCGCCGAAAACAGATGGTCCAGCCTATCAACTTCTTCCAATTTTGATTTGTTTAATTCAGTTGCTGTTTATCCGAACCCGACAAATAATAATCAAGTCAATATAACATCAGATATTCCATTCGATTCCATTCAACTTATTAATGTAAATGGACAATTGATTCAAGAATACAAAAACCCAATACACGTAAATCATTCCTATACGCTAGATCATTTGCCGAAAGGTTTTTTCTTAGTAAAACTGAGTACCAAGACGCAAACGACTACAAGAAAAGTAATTGTAAATTAAACAAGAATTGGTATAAAAAAAGTTAGCCACGAATTCACAATAATACAAGTGAATTCGTGGCTAAATTATTTTAAAACTATGATTTAATCATTCATCGAAATCAAAAACTCATCGTTGTTTCTTGTTTTCTTAAAGCGATCATTGATAAAATCCATCGCCTCAACTGGATTCATATCTGCTAAATATTTTCGCATAATCCACATGCGTTGCAATGTTTTTTCATCTAACAATAAGTCATCTCGACGCGTGCTTGACGAGGTCAAATCAATAGCTGGGAAAATACGTTTGTTTGCAATCTTACGATCCAATTGTAGTTCCATGTTTCCAGTTCCTTTGAATTCTTCAAAAATCACCTCATCCATTTTCGAACCTGTTTCGGTCAATGCCGTAGCAATGATACTCAACGAACCGCCATTTTCGACGTTACGAGCCGCTCCGAAAAATCGTTTTGGTTTTTGCAATGCATTCGCATCTACTCCTCCACTCAATACTTTACCAGAAGCTGGCTGAACAGTATTGTAAGCTCTTGCCAAACGTGTAATTGAATCTAACAAGATCACTACATCGTGACCACATTCAACCAAACGTTTCGCTTTCTCCAAAACAATATTGGCAATCTTTACATGCTCTTGTGGTTCTCTATCAAAGGTTGATGCAATGACTTCTCCACGAACAGACCGTTGCATATCGGTAACTTCCTCTGGACGTTCATCGATCAGCAAAACCAATAAATAAACTTCAGGATGATTGGCTGCAATGGCATTGGCAATGTCTTTTAATAACATCGTCTTACCTGTTTTGGGTTGCGCCACGATCATTCCACGTTGGCCTTTACCAATTGGTGAAAATAAATCAATAATTCGTGTTGAAATGGAGCTGCCTTTCTCCGCTATTTTGAATTTCTCGGTTGGAAAAACAGGGGTTAAATGTTCAAAAGAAACACGGTCTCTCACTACTTGTGGATCATGACCATTAATTTTCAAGACACGAACCAATGGAAAAAACTTTTCTCCTTCTTTCGGTGGACGAACCACACCTTTTACAGTATCACCAGTTTTTAAACCAAACAAACGAATTTGCGAAGTAGACAAATAAATATCATCCGGAGACGCCAAATAGTTATAATCTGACGATCGCAAGAAACCATAACCATCAGGCATCATTTCTAAAACACCTTCGCTCTCTATAATCCCGTCGAACTCAAAATCAGCATCTCTGAAATTGTTATTCTTTTTATTTTTGAAATTTGGATTCTGATTCCCGTTTTGGTTTCCGTTGCCGTTTTGATTCGGATTCTGGTTTGGATTCTGGTTTGGATTCTGCTTGTGCTGTTGATTGGGATTAATCTTTTTTTCCTGCACTGAATCTTGGCCTGCTTCCGCTATTTTTTCTGTCGATTCGCTTTCTTCAGAACCAGTTGGCTCCGCTGTAGCAGACTTCTCTATCTTATTAGCGACTTTCTTTTCGTAATCCGCTTTCTTAAACTTGACTACTTTCGGTCCTTTGTGCGGAGGATTTACCTCAGTCGATTGAAATACTTCGCTCGCTGCTGGCTCCGCGACTGCTGCTGGCTCATCATCTGAGAAAAGTGTCGCAGATTTTGTTATGGCAGGCTTTTTCTCAGCAGTAATTCTCACTCTCTTCGATTTCTCCTCAGAACTATTTTCTTTCGCTGGTTTACTAGTATCCTTAGCTTCGCTTGCCAATTGATTTTCAATAATCATGGCAATCAACGCTTCTTTCTTGACTCCGGCAAACTTGATTGTTTTTGCTAATTTCGCAATATCTTGAAGCTCAGTCAGCTTCATTTCTTTTAATACAGAAATATCAAACATGAATGTTATTTGAATTTAGATTGATTTGGATTTTTCTAAAAAATTGTAGTGAAAAAATTTGTGGTGAACAGGTCGTAAAATGAAGTACTTACGAATTAGTTATGCAATAATACGAATAAAAATTTATCATACAATAGCATTTGTAAAAAAGAAAATATATTTTTGTGACACAATAAAACAAAAAATGATTCAAAGAATACAGACGGTTTACTTGGCATTAGCCTTTATTGTGACTGGAATTTTACCTTTCGTTTTTTCATTATGGAAGTTAAGCGACGGAAAAACTGAAATGTTTATGATCAATCAGTTGTACTCCATCATTTTTGGATTAAGCACTTCATTATCGCTGTTGAGCATCTTGTTTTATAAAAAAAGACAACATCAATTTGTCTTAGGCAGATTGAATATCATATTAAATTTAATTTTATTAGGCTTATTTGTATATCGTTCGCTAAATCTATCTGGAGAAGCAGTTGCTGTTTCTGAGAAGGGTATTGGGATGTTTCTACCAATTATTGCTATCGTTTTTTTAGTGTTGGCCAATAAAGCCATACAAAAGGATGAAGATCTCGTAAAATCTGTGGACCGATTGAGATAAACCTATAAACTTAGTTTATTTAGTGCGAAGAAAAACCTGGACAAATGTCTGGGTTTTTTTTTGGAGGCGGCTGAACCTTTTAGACTTTTAGACACGCTTCGCTTTGGACACGCCCTGCGGGCTATAGATACGCTTTGCTTTAGGTCGAGCAAGAAAATAAAAAGACAGAAAATTAAATTCCACTATACCACGTCCAACAATCCAAAGCCCGTAGGGCGTGTCTTAAGGTGAAGCGTGTCCAAAGCGAAGCGTGTCCAAAGCGAAGCGCATCTATTTCTTCCCCAGCTCTACAATCTCCAAATCCTTAATCGCATCCCCATCAATCACAAACCGCAACATCGTTCGCACTTGATGAAAACCACTTTTCCCCGCAGCGCCTGGATTCATATGCAACAACTGCAATTTTTTATCATAAATCACTTTCAAAATATGCGAATGCCCACAGATAAATAACTTCGGTGGATTCTTAGTAATCTCAGCTCGAATTTCCTGATTGTATTTTTCAGGATAACCACCAATGTGTGTGATCCAAACATCAACACCTTCGCAGAAAAAACGGTTGTGTAGCGGAAACTCCATCCGGGCTTTGTCATTATCAATATTGCCATAAACAGCGCGCAATGGCTTATGATTCTTCAGTGTATCGGTTACCTCTAAATTCCCAATATCGCCGGCATGCCACACCTCATCAGCTTGATCAACATACTTTAAGATGACGTCATCTAGGTGACTGTGCGTGTCGGAGAGCAATAGGATTCTTTTCATAGTCGCAAATTCAAAGCGCTAAAATACAAAGGTTAGCGATTGGATTTACCACACAGAATAATAATCAAATTATTTTTTATAGATTTGATTTACAAATAAATCAGGTATCATGAGCCAAAACAATAACGACGAAATAACCCGGGAGGAAATAAAGAAAGAGTTTCAACTAGAACGAATGATCTTGTTTAGCGATGCGGTTTTTGCCATTGTCATTACGTTGATGGCCATCGAAATAAAAATCCCCGAAACGGAAGTCATTACAGAAGCAACTTTACCAAAAGCGCTACTTCATCTTTCACCAACCTTTCTGGCTTATGTTGTTAGCTTTACCTTTATTGGCTCAGTTTGGTACCAGCATTTGAAGATGTTCAGCATATTAAAAGACTATGACAAAGGACTTGTCTTCCGAAATATGCTGCTGTTATTTTTTATTGGTCTTTTTCCTTTTAGTGCCACATTGATTGCCCGTGGTAAAGGTCAAATGATTCCGTTCTACTTGTATTTGGGCATCATTTTACTCTGTATTTTGGCGCAATATCTACTTTACCATTACATCGTAAATAAGAAACCATCCATTCGTTTAAATATTGATACAAAAGAACATTTGATTGAATTGCAAAAAAGAAAAATTTCATTGATTGGATTTTCTGTGGCAGCGTTTTTAATAGTTATTACCTATGAACTTATTCCAGACCCCAATTTTAAATCCTTTGCAACACTATGGATGTTAGTTTTTGCCATCATCTATAAATTGATGACGAAAAAAATGGAACGCGCCAGAAACTCCTAAACTTTAACCTTTCCGCAACAGTAAAACTTTGAAACGAGGCTTGTTGAACGGATTTTTTTTATAAACTTTGCCGTGCTAAAAAAGGCAAATATACTCTTGAGATATTTTATCAAATTCAGTTATAACGGCACGAATTATCACGGTTGGCAAACACAACCCAATGCGGTAACCGTTCAAGAAACGTTGACTAAAGCGATGACGACGGTCCTAAATACTCCGATCGAACTCATGGGCGCCGGGAGAACTGATACGGGTGTTCATGCCAAAATTATGTACGCGCATTTTGACTCCTTTAATTCAATCGATTCGGGAAGCATCGTTCACAAACTCAATTCTTTTTTACCTAAAGATATCGCTGTCATTGAAATTATATCACTTCATGACACCGCACATGCTCGATTTGACGCAACAAAACGAACCTATGAATACCACATTCATACATTCAAAAATCCGTTTTTGACAGATTTGAGTTGGTATTGTGCTTCAAAACTTGATGTAGCTGCTATGAATGAAGCCGCAAAATTGTTGTTAACGCATACCGATTTTGAGTGTTTTTCTAAAGTGAATACGGACGTCAACACTTTCGATTGCAAGGTTACTTTTGCGCAATGGTCACAAGAGGAAAATAAGCTTATTTTTACCATATCCGCAGATCGATTTTTGCGAAATATGGTAAGAGCAATCGTTGGGACATTGATTAATGTGGGTTTGCATAAAATTACAATAGAAAATTTTCAATCAATTCTAGAAAGTAAAAACCGAAGTGAAGCTGGTTTTTCGGTGCCCGCTCACGGATTATATTTAACCGAAATCGTCTATGATTACGTAAAACCCTAGCCCTGATGGAAGTGGCATCCTTTTGTTCTGGCGTTCAGAACAAAAGATAAAGCGGACAGCAGGAATAGCTTCTAAAATACATGAAAGCAAAAGCATTTGACACCCTCGTTTTTAAACGAATTTTAAAATATACCAAACCCTATCAGTGGCGGTTTAATAGCGTTATCTTTTTTGCTATTTCGCTGTCGGTATTCGCAGCATTGCGCCCTTATTTGTTGAAACAAACGGTAGATGGTTATATCAAAACCCATGACGCACAAGGATTGTTATTCTATATTGTCTTGATGGGCATTGTGCTTTTGGCCGAGGTTTTTTCTCAATTCTATTTTGTGCTTTGGGCGAATTGGTTGGGTCAGGACATCGTCAAAGATATTCGCGTAAAACTCTTTCAGCACATGATGCGTTTTAAAATGAAGTACTATGACAACGCGCCAGTTGGCCAGTTGGTTACACGTTCGGTTTCGGATATTGAGCAAATCGCAAAGATTTTTAGTCAAGGTTTGTTTATGATTATCAGCGACTTACTCAAAATGGTTGTGGTTCTGATTTTTATGTTTTATATGAATTGGAAACTCACCTGGATTGTCATCGTGGCCATGCCTGTTTTGGTGTTTTTTACAAGAATTTTTCAGCGTAAAATGCAAGTGGCTTTTGAAGATGTGCGAAATCAAGTAGCGAATATGAATACATTTGTGCAAGAACGTGTGACAGGCATGAAAATCGTACAACTGTTCAATCGCGAAGACATTGAAGCGGAAAAATTCAGCGAAATCAATGACAAACATCGCAAAGCATGGATCAAAACTATTTTGTACAACTCGATTTTCTTCCCCATTGCGGATATTATTTCCTCGTTAACTCTGGGTTTTGTGGTCTTGTACGGCGGAATTAGTATATTGAACGGTGACCATTTTACGACTTTTGGCGATTTGTTTTCTTATACCATGTTTATTGGGATGCTGTTCAATCCGTTGCGACAAATTGCAGATAAGTTCAACGAGATGCAAATGGGAATGATTGCGGCGAATCGGGTCTTCGACATCATAGACACTCAAGATCAAATTCAAGATACAGGAACCATAGAAGCGCCGAAATTTGCGGGCAACATCCAATTCAAAGCGGTACGTTTCAGCTATATTGAAAATGAGGAAATCATCAAAGGAATGGATTTGTCCGTCAATGCCGGTGAAACGATTGCTATCGTTGGTTCGACTGGCGCAGGAAAATCTACGATTATTAACTTGTTAAATCGTTTTTATGAAATAGATAGTGGAACGATTTGCATTGATGGAGAATCGATTAAGGATTATAGTTTGAGTTCAATTCGAAAACAAATTGCGGTGGTTTTGCAAGATGTGTTTTTGTTTGCCGATACGATTCTAAATAATATTACCTTATTTAATTCGGAAATCACAAAAGAAGAAGTCATCCGAGCAGCTCAGAAAATTGGCGTGCACGATTTCATTATGAGTTTACCTGAAAATTATGACTACAACGTCAAAGAACGTGGTGTTATGTTATCCTCTGGGCAACGACAATTGATTGCTTTTTTGCGAGCGTACATGAGCAATCCGAGTATTTTGATTTTGGATGAGGCGACATCTTCCATCGACACCCATTCGGAAGAACTGATTCAAAAAGCCACGGAAACCATTACAGAAGGAAGAACTTCGATTGTCATCGCGCATCGATTGGCAACTATTGTCAATGCGGATAAAATCGTGGTCATGGACAAAGGGTTGATTGTCGAGCAAGGAACTCATTTGGAATTGGTTGGGAAAGAAAATGGCTATTATAAGAAATTATACGATTCCCAATTTGCTTTGGAAGGATTAGCAAGTGAATAATTTCCGTTGAAAAACTGGAAAATAAGGTCCTCGATATTTTTATTTGACGTGTATGAAAAGATCAATTAGTATATTTTTACTGCTATATATGGGTTTTTGTCACGCACAAATGCAGGATAGTATTGCTGTTTCAACCCAAAGCATTCAAATTAATGATGGAGTAACTTATACTTATCAAAAACCAAAGTTCCTTGATATTTTCAAAAATATTCCAAACGACCTTGTTGCTCTTGGGAATTTTACGATTCAAAAAGAAAATTTGAAATGGGACGCCATTGTCCTTGGTTCTACGATTGCGCTACTTCCAGTAGACCAAAATATAGTAGACGAATCCCAAAGAATTGGCAATCGGATTGGCGGCTGGGATGAACCTTCAACCTACAAAAGAGTGTTTGGCATTGAAATGTTTCCGACAAGCACTTCATCTGCAGTTTATTTTATTGGAACGGGCAATACAACGCTCCTCTTGAGCGGATTCTTTTATGCCGTTGGGAAAATTGGTCCAGATGACTACAGGGCATTAAATACCTCAAGTGAACTCGTTGAAGTGCTCTTGTCCGTTGGCGTAGCGACTCAAACCATCAAAAGAATCACGGGCAGACAAAGTCCCATTGCGGCCACCCAAGACGGCGGTGCTTGGCAACCTTTTCCAAGTTTTTCTGCTTTCGCTAGCAACACGCCCAATTACGATGCCATGCCATCCGGGCATATGGCCACTTATATGGCGACAATCACGGTCATTGCACAGAACTATCCTGAACTCAAGTGGATTAAACCTGTTGGTTATTCATTAGGAGCTGCCCTAGCCTTTAATATGATGAGCGGCCAAGTACATTGGGCATCCGACTATCCGATTGGTATCTTAATTGGCTACGTTATTGGGAAAAATGCAGCAGACAGGAGAATTACAAAGTCAACAAAAGTTACCAATTTGATTCCGAATCAAACGAAATACAAAACAAGTTACAACTATAACAGAATCAACGATACCAATCTGATTGGAATGACCATTACGTTTTAAATTCGCGCGTCGAATGTCTTATTCGGTATAGCAACTTTTAAAAATAAATCCTTATTTTCGCACCATATTTAAATCACGCAAATACAAGTAAAAATGAAATACGATATTATAGTTTTAGGAAGTGGTCCAGGCGGTTATGTTACTGCCATTCGTGCCTCGCAATTGGGCTTTAAAGTAGCCGTAATTGAAAAAGAAAGTTTGGGTGGCGTATGCTTGAATTGGGGTTGTATTCCAACGAAAGCCTTGCTGAAATCTGCTCAAGTTTTTGATTACCTAAAACACGCGTCTGATTACGGATTGACGATTTCTTCATTCGACAAAGACTTTAATGCGGTTGTAGCGAGAAGTCGCGGTGTTGCAGACGGAATGAGCAAAGGCGTTCAGTTCTTGATGAAGAAAAATAAAATTGATGTCATCGAAGGATTTGGAAAAATCAAACCAGGTAAAAAAGTTGACGTTACCGCAGCAGATGGAAAAGTAACTGAATATTCCGCTGATCATATTATTATCGCTACAGGCGCACGGTCACGCGAGTTACCAAATTTACCACAAGATGGTAAGAAAGTAATAGGTTATCGTCAGGCGATGACACTTCCTTCGCAGCCAAAATCGATGATCATCGTGGGTTCTGGAGCAATTGGTGTTGAGTTTGCTCACTTTTACAATGCCATGGGCACTGACGTTACTATAGTAGAATTTATGCCGAATATTGTTCCTGTTGAGGATGAAGACATCTCAAAACAAATGGAGCGCTCAATGAAGAAAGCCGGTGTAAAAATAATGACTTCTTCTTCAGTAGAAAAAATCGATACGTCAGGTACAGGTGTAAAAGCAACTGTAAAAACGGCCAAAGGAGAAGAAATACTAGAAGCCGAAATCTTACTTTCAGCTGTTGGAATTAAAACCAACATCGAAAACATTGGTTTGGAAGAATGCGGTATTGCCGTTGATAAAGACAAGATCTTGGTGAACGCTTATAATCAAACCAATATTCCAGGATATTATGCGATTGGAGACGTAACTCCAGGACAAGCATTAGCACACGTTGCGTCTGCGGAAGGAATCAATTGTGTGGAGAAAATTGCAGGTATGCATGTGCATCCTATTGATTACGGAAACGTTCCTGGTTGTACCTATGCGACGCCAGAAATTGCTTCTGTTGGTTTGACAGAAAAACAAGCTCGTGAAAAAGGTTACGATTTGAAAATTGGAAAATTCCCTTTTACGGCGTCGGGAAAAGCAAAAGCAGCTGGAACGCCAGATGGATTTGTAAAAGTGATTTTTGATGCCAAATATGGTGAATGGTTAGGATGTCACATGATTGGTGCTGGTGTTACCGATATGATTGCGGAAGCGGTTGTAGCGCGTAAATTAGAAACTACTGGACACGATATTTTAAAAGCGATTCACCCGCACCCAACGATGAGTGAAGCGGTGATGGAAGCGGTTGCTGATGCTTATGGGGAAGTGATTCATTTGTAATACAATTTTAGTGTTTTAAATAAGATCCGTTTTGTGAAAGCAGAACGGATTTTTTGTTAATAATAAATTTAACGCTATAGTAATTGATTATCAATTATTTATAACTTTATTATATTAATTCTAACTAAAACATTTTAATCATGAAAAAAAGAATCTTACTAGTTGTACTTGTTGTTGTAAGTTTTGTTTTGACAACGAGTTGCAAAAAAGAACCTGAGGTTACTGCACCGACATTCGATGCCACTACTGCAAAAACAGAAGTGGAAGCAAGAGCAAAAGTTTTTGTAGAGGCTTTAAACTCGAAAGACTCAGTGGGTTTAGCTAATTGTTATACCACTGATGCTAAGTTCATGCAACCAAACGCCAAAACTGTGGAAGGCAGAGCCAACATTCAAAAACTATTTGGAATGTGGATGAAGGGTCCAATGATGCACATTATGATCAAAACCGTTGAAGTCTGGGGCGACGAAAATATGCTTGCCGCCGAAAACAGTTGGTCTTTTTTAGATTCAAGTGGAAAAACAGTGGATACAGGTAAATCGTTAGAAATATATAAGAAAGAAGAGGGCGTATGGAAATTACACCGCGATTGCTATAATTCTGATATGCCACCAATACCGTCTTCACCTGCTGCAAAATAAAACTCCTGTAGAAACCATAAAAAAAAAAAATTTAATTTTTTTTTTTTTAAAATAAAATTTTTTTTTTAATTTTTTTAAAAAAAAAACTAAAAAAAAAAAAAAAATTTTAATTTTTGTTATAACAAAAAACCCCCAACCCCCCCCCAAAAAAAAAAAAAAAAAAAATAAAAAAAAAACAAACAAACCCCCCCCCTCCCGTTTGTAAAACACCAACACCGCGAAAGGCCCCCCCCCAACAACAAAGGGGGGGGGGCCGGGACAACAAAGGCGGGGGGGAACCCCGGGCCCCCCCCCCCCCCCAAAACCAAAACAAGGGGACGGGGAAAAATTTGTTGAGGCCCCTCCCCCCCCCCGGCCCAAAAAAAAAAGAAAAAAGAAAAAAAAATTAATAAACAAAAAAAAAAAAGGGCAAAAAACCGGGACAAGGGGGGAGGGGGCACAAAAAAAAAATAAAAAAAAAAAAACCCCGGGTGGGGGAGGGGCGGCCCTTTTTTTGTGGGGACCGCCCCCCCCCGCCGGCCACAGCCCGAAAAAAAACCCCCCCCCGGGGGCCACCCCCCAACCAGGGGAAAAACCCCCCCCCCCCCCCCGTCCCGCCGGGGGGGCCCCGCGGGGTGTACAACAAGAAAAAACCCCCCCAAACCCCACCCCCCCAAAACCTATTCGATGGGGAATTGGGTAAACAACCCCGGCCCCGGCGGCCCCCCCCCCGCCCCCCCCCCCTTCTCCCCCCCCTTCGGAAAAACCCCGGGCGCCGGGGGGAAAAACAAAACCCCGTTTTTGGGTTAGGGAAGGGCAAACCCCCCAACAAAAAAAAAAAAAAAACCACCCCCCCCCCCCGTGGCGGGGCGGAAAAAAAAACCCCCCCCACCCCCCCCCCCCCACCCCCGGGGGCCCGAGGGGGCCCGGGCGCGGGACACAAGTCCCCCCCCCTTTTCCCCCCCCCCCCCGCGCAAAACCAAAACACCAAAAAAGGAATTGTAATCGGAAACCCCCAAACCAAAAAAAAACGCCGCACCCCCGGGGGGGCCCGCAACCCAAGACGAAACCCCGGGACAAACCCGGGTGGCCCTGGCCGGGGGGGGGGCCGCCCCGAAAAACCCCCCAAAAAAATCCCCCCCAAACCCCGAGAAAGCCCACAAGGGCCGGAAAAAAGCCCCTGGTTGTTTTAAACCCCCCCCCTTCTTAAACAAAAAAAAAACCCCCCCCGGGGCCCCCGGGGCCCGGCCCGGGGGGCCCCCCCCTTTTTTAAAAAAACACAAAAAAAAATTTTTTTTTTGGGAAAAAAAGGGGGCCACCCCCCCCCCCCGGTAATAAAAAAAAGAAAAAACCCGGGCCCCCCCCAACAAAAAAAAAAAAAAAAAAAAGGGAAATTTTGGGGGCTTTTCACGAAAAACCCCCCGGGCGAAGGGCCAAGGAAATAAAAAAAAAAAGGGGGGGGGGGGGGGGGGGGAAAGGGCGGGGGGGCCGGGGGGGAGCGGGGGGGGGGGGGGGGGGGGGGGGGGGGGGGGGGACCGGGGGGGGGGGGCCGGGGGGGGGGGGGGGAAAAAAGGGGGGGGGGGGGGGGGGGGGGGGGGGGGGGACGGGGGGGGGGGGCGCCGGAAGGGGGGGGGGGGGGGGGGAAGGGGGCCCGGGGGGGGAAGGGGGGGGGGGGGGGGGGGGGGGGGGCGGGGGGGGGGGGGGGGGGGGAAATTAGGATTGAAATAATTTTTCATACAAACCATTAGAAATATCCATTTTGTCTACTGATAATTTGGATTTTTTTTATTTAAACAAAATTCTGAATCGACTTAAAAATTGTACATTTGAGTTGGACAACTTTCCACTTCAAAAGTATAAAATATGAATGGCCTCCATAAAATCAACGAATCCATCCAACTATTTTTGATTGAAATTGGCGAACTTTCTTATTTCACGCTCAGATTTTTCAAAGAAGCCATTAAACCTCCATTTGAATTTAAAGAATTTTTACGCCAGTGTTTTTATATGGGTAATCGTTCTCTGTTTCTTGTAGCCACAACAGGTTTTATTATTGGACTCGTTTTTACGCTACAATCTCGTCCCACTTTAGAACAATTTGGTGCCGCGTCGTGGATTCCCGCGATGGTCAGCGTATCGATCATTAGAGAAATCGGACCAATAATCACAGCGCTTATTTGTGCCGGTCGAATTGGTTCTGGCATTGGAGCTGAACTAGGTTCAATGCGCGTTACCGAGCAAATTGATGCCATGGAGGTTTCAGGAACGAATCCATTTAAGTATCTGGTCGTAACTCGAGTTCTAGCCACAACTTTTATGTTACCTATTTTGGTGTTTTTTGGCGATATCATAGCAATCTATGGCTCCTACATCGTAGAAAATATCAAAGGAAACGTGTCACTACTACTCTACTTCACGCAAGTTTTCAATCATTTAGAATTTAGTGATGTAATTCCATCCACGCTAAAAACATTTTTCTTCGGTTTTGCCATCGGAATGGTCGGCTGCTTTAAAGGATACAATTGTAAAAAAGGAACCGCTGGTGTAGGATTGGCAGCAAACTCTGCTGTTGTCTTTAGTTCAATGTTGCTCTTTATCATCGACTTTATTGCTGTTTTTATTTCAAATATTTTTTATAATTAGTGATGTTAAATCAAAAAACAAAACCCATCATTGACATTCGTAGCTTGAAAAAAAGTTACGGAGACAATCATGTTTTAGCAGGATTTAATATGCAACTATACGAAGGAGAAAACTTGGTGATCATGGGAAAATCAGGGTCTGGAAAATCGGTGATGATTAAGTGCCTGGTGGGGCTTGAAGAACCAGATAGCGGAACCATTGAAGTGATGGGAAAAGTGATTAACGAATTAGAGCAGGACGAACTTGATGAATTAAGAACTGAAATTGGGTTTCTTTTCCAAGGAAGTGCACTCTATGACTCCATGTCCGTTAGAGAAAATTTAGAGTTTCCCCTGAGAAGACATACTAAAAAATTTGGCGTCATTGAGGACACCACGCCAATGGTCATGGAAGCACTCGAGAATGTTGGTTTAGCGCATACTCTTGATTTGATGCCCAGTGAACTTTCCGGCGGAATGAAACGGCGGATTGCATTGGCACGAACTTTAATATTGCAACCTAAAATTATTTTGTACGACGAACCCACTACAGGTTTAGATCCAATTACATCAAAAGAAATCATACTTTTGATGATGAGTATTCAAAAAAAATACAATACATCATCCATAATTATTACTCATGACGTTGATTGTGCCCGAGTTATTTCTAATCGAATGATTCTTTTGGTAGACAGTATTAATTATGCGGAAGGCACCTTTGAGGAATTATCTGCGTCTAATGATCCTAAAATTCAAGCGTTTTTTAAATAAAAGAAAATGGAAAAAACAACTTCACAAAAAATACGGCTCGGTTTATTTGTCATTATTGGACTCCTTATTTTCATACTCGCTATTTATTTTATTGGCAACAAACAACAAATGTTTGGCAAAACAGAACATTTGAAAGCTGTTTTCACTAATATAGGTGGACTTCAATTGGGGAACAATGTTCGGTATGCTGGAATCAATGTTGGGACGGTTCAAGAAATTACGATGATAAATGATACTGCCATCAGGGTAGATATGATTATTGACAAATCTATTTTTAAAAACATCAAAAAAAATGCAATTGCGACTATTGGTTCTGATGGATTAGTTGGCAGCATGATCATTAATATCGTACCAGGAAAAGGAGTTGCAGATTTTGTTGAAGCCAATGATGTCATCACCTCTTTTAATCGAATTCGAAGTGATGATATGTTAACAACGCTGAATACAACCAATCAAAACGCAGCACTTTTGACAGCCGACTTATTGAAGATAACAAAAGAAATTACGGAGGGCAAAGGCACTGTTGGCATATTGATTAATGATACGGTCATGGCCAATGATCTCAAGAAGACGATGCGTTACCTAAAAATAACAAGCCAAGGGACATCGGAATCCGTAGTCAAACTAAATCAATTGATTACCAATTTGAACAAAAAAGACAATGTTGTCGGTGTGCTGAGCGATACTGTGGTTGCAAATAAGATAAAATCAATAACAATCAATTTAGAAAAGTCTAGTCGTGAAATCAACAAAGTTGTAGAAAATCTAAATGCCACTATTCTCAATGTGAAAGACGGTAAAGGCGCAATCAATTACTTATCGAATGATCCGAAACTAGTAAAGAATATAGATTCTACGATGACCAATATCAATCAAGCGAGTTCACGATTAAATGAAAACTTGGAAGCTTTAAAACATAATTTCTTTTTCAAAGGGTATTTTAAAAAGCAAGAGAAAGCCAAAGAGAAAGCAAAAAAGAAGAAGAATTAGAGCTCTTTCAACACGGAAATCAGATAATCGATGTCGGCTGCAGTATTGTATTTACTCAGCGAAATTCTGAGAGATGGTTTTATTGCGTCTTTTTCTGAAAGTATTTCTGCCAACACATGTGAGGTTTTTGAACTACCTGATTGGCAAGCACTACCGCGCGATACTGCAATCCCTTTCATATCCAAGTGAAATAAAATCATAGCCGTCTTGTCTTCCGAAAATGGTAATTGGATGTTGATGATGTTATAAAATCCTTCGGGATTTCCATTAATTTTAAACTCAGGAAAACCAGATTGAAGTTCCGAAATCAAATAACTTTTCAAGTCACTAATATAGGTTTGTTGCCTATCTAAATCGGAAAGAGACAGTTCTAACGCTTTTGCCATTCCCGCTATATTATGAATCGATTCTGTACCTGGCCGTATGCCTTTCTCCTGCTCACCTCCAAATACCATTGGAGCAATCGGCAAGCCTTTTCTTATAAAAGCAAAACCAACTCCCTTTGGACCGTGAAACTTATGGGCACTAGCGACTAAGAAATCAATTGGAAGTTCTTGCAAATTAAATGAAAACTTACCGATCGATTGTACGGTATCCGAATGGAAATAAGCGTGATGTTGCTTGCAAATTCGTCCCACTAAATCTAAGTCTAAAACAGTTCCGATTTCATTATTAACATGCATTAAAGAAACTAATGTTGTTTTTGGTTCGGAAAGTATTGACACCAAATGGGTGATATCAACTTCACCATTGGACAAAATATTGACATAATCAACAACAATATCAAATTCATCTTTCAACGCATCCAAAACATGCAATACTGCATGATGTTCGATCTTGCTTGATATGATTCTTTCCACTTTTAAAACGGTAACCGCATTGCGTAAAATCCAGTTGTTAGACTCGGTTCCACCTGAAGTGAAAATAATTTCCTGAGACGTTGCGTTGAGCGATTTCGCAATTGATTTCCTTGAAAACTCCAGAACGCTTTTGGATTGACGACCAAAACTATGAGAGGACGATGGATTGCCAAAATCTTCTTGCAATACTTTCATCATCTCTTGAACTACTTCGGGATAAATGGCAGTAGTCGCAGCGTTATCAAGATATACTTTTTTCATGCGCCAAAGGTAAGAATTTTCGATTTCTAATCGACGTTGATTTGATTGCCGAATCTCAATTAAAATCCTATTTTTGTCAAAAATATGCATCACATGAAAAATATTCTCGGTTTGCTTTTCCTTTTATTTATACTCAACGGATGTGATGATGGTGATTTGACAGTTGAAAATATTGACTTTGCTACTGTAACAACAAATACTTGTGGAGAAACACTCTACAAATTGAATGGCAATGAAGCCTTATTTGTTAAAATACCTAGTTCCCTAAATGCTTTTCCGAATGAAATAAGATCGGCAGATTCACCCTTAGTGATTCCGATTGGTGGTGATGTGAGTGTTACATACCGCGCTTACGATGGCACGGTGGGTGCTGCTAATATCTGTTCGACTCCAAGCCCAATTACTCCTATTGCGACAGAGGAATGGACCGCATCAGCTGGTACCATTGAAATCAGTACCATTGCCGTTTATACGACCAATGAAACGACGGGAGCCACTGCAATTGCAAGATTTGTTCATAATATAATTTTTAAGAATATTGTGTTTTCAAAACCTAATGGGACTCAAATTTATGAAACCTATGTTTTCGGTGAATACAGCACGACACCAACGGTACTTCCATTCGATTTTAGTCCAGATGACCTAAAATTGTGCAGTAATAATGTGCTTTACAATGCCCGAATCAACGGAATAGAGGGAATTTCAGTAGAGAACTTTGACGCCAACCTATTGTCGACTGCCGATCTCGGAGTTACAAAAACAGGTCTAATTTCCTCAAGTACAAATAAACTTTCGTATCGACTATTTACCACTGCCATTACATCAGCTAGTAACGATGACTACTTTTGCGCTGGGATTTTTCCAGATTTTCCATCTGTCAATGAAATTTGGGTTGCGCAAGATGGAGTTGCAGATGTCAGTGGAATGATAGAAGTAACAACCACCACCAACGGCACAGGTTTCTTACACACCATTGTCTTGAAAGCGGTTACTTTTCAAAAAGGAAATAACACGTTCTATTATGGCAATGCTATTCTGTTAGGAAATCTGCTGACAACAAATTAGAAATGTTATTTTGAATTCTGTCGGATAAAAACTTCGGTTGCTCCTAGTCCGTATTTTTGGTAATTGGCGTCACGAAATGAAATCGACTCGTAGCGTCCTAACAAGAAATCCAATTCGGCTTTTAGAATTCCTTCACCAACACCATGTATAAAAACAATTTTCGGAATGCGATTTCTGATCGCAAATTCGACATGTCTTTTTGCTGTTTCTGATTGCAAATTGAGAATATCGTAATTGCTCATTCCTCTAAAGTTTTTGGTCAATATTTCGATATGCAAATCGAATTCAGGTGGCGGAATTTCACCTTTAATTTTCTTTTCCTTGACAAAACTTCGCGGTTTTTCGATCGCTTTCTCTTGTTTAATTTTATCTGAATTAAAACTTCCTATGTTTTTACTTAAACTACTGGTTTTAAAATTTTTAATTAATTGATTGACAAAATATGTCATCGTAAAACCGTCCTCTGTTTCTATAGAAACTTCCTTATCTTTGACTCCGATGACAACGCCGTTGATGGCGTCATCCAATACTGAAACTTCATCTCCTATTTTAAACATTATCGTCTTCGCTTTCTTGATTTTTACTCGGTGTTTTGGAACTTAATTTCATCATTCCTAACATGAAAATTGCAATGGCAATTACGATGATGTAAACATTTTTATCGCTTCTATTTTGCTCGTATAAGGCGACGCAAATCGCAATTACCATGACTGGAATTAATAGCTTTTTCATCCAAGTTTCTTTTACTTCGATTCAAAAGTAACAAACTTTAAAGTAACAATCTTCTAATTTTGCAATCATTTTTTTTTGTAAAATTGTAGTGCTAAACAAGACGATTTTGAATTTAGAACAATACATGATTCCATGTTTAAACAAGAAACTATTCGGAATAGAGTGTTTGGGCTGTGGGACACAACGAGCCATTCTTTTGATTTTCAAAGGTGATTTCATTGGGGCATTTTTTCAGTTTCCTGCAATCTATACCACACTTTTGTTTTTTGGTTTTGTCGGATTACATTTTATTGACAAAGGAAGAAATTACCATAAATTGATGGTTGGCTTGGCGATCTTGAATGCAATTATTATGATAGTTTCCTATATTTACAAAATGGTTCACTATTAAACTATTTTTTATGGAAAAACAAAAATTACCAAATGCCACTGCAGTTCTAGTTTTAGGAATATTATCAATCTTGACCTGCTGCTGCTGGGGATTCATCGGGTTAATTCTAGGAATTGTCGCATTGGTCTTAGCAAAGAAAGATATGGCGCTATATATCGAAAATCCAGAACAGTACCTTGGATATTCAAACATCAATACTGGTAAAGTTCTTGCTATTATCGGTATTGTTCTGAGTTCACTCTATTTGATTTTCATGATTTATTTGGAAATTAACTTTACTGATGAAGAATTGAAAGGTATCCAAGAGAACTTAATCGAAAAAATTAAACATCAACAACAACAAGAATAAAAAAATCCTCCAATTGGAGGATTTTTTATTTATTTTTCAAACTGTTTCAATGTCTTGATGATAATAGAAACACAATCTAACAACTGTTCTTCATTCATGACCAACGGCGGCGCAAAGCGAATAATATTGCCATGTGTTGGTTTGGCTAGCAAGCCGTTGTCGCGCAACGCCATACAAATATTCCAAGCGGTATCGCTTTCTTCTGTATCGTTAATCACAACCGCATTTAGTAAGCCTCGTCCTCTAACCAACGTCGCGATGTTACTTGTTTTGATGTACGCTGCTAATTTAGATCTGAATAATCTCCCAAAGTTCTAGCGTTTTGAGCCAAATTCTCATCAACCACCACTTCTAATGCAGCCACAGCAACAGCCGCTGCAATTGGATTTCCACCAAAAGTAGAACCATGTTGACCAGGTTTGATTACGTTCATTATGGAATCATTTGCCAAAACTGCCGAAACTGGATAGGCACCGCCAGACAAGGCTTTTCCTAATATCAAAATATCTGGAGTAGCATAGGTAGCTTGTTTCTCGCAGTGATTTTCGCAAGTACAATTTCCGCATACTGCCAATAAAGAACCTGTTCTTGCGATTCCGGTTTGAATTTCATCAGCAATAAACAATACATTATACTTGTTACACAACTCTTTTGCTCGCATCATATAATCATCAGCTGGCGTATAAACACCCGCTTCCCCTTGAATCGGCTCCACAAGAAATCCTGCAATATTTGGATCACTTTTTAATACTTCTTCTAATGCCTCAATCGAATCATAAGGGATTCTGATAAATCCATCAGTGTACGGTCCGAAATTCTTACGGGCATTTTCATCGTTAGAGAAGGAAATAATTGTAGTTGTTCTCCCGTGAAAATTTCCTTCACACACCACTATTTGCGCTTGATGTTCAGCGATTCCTTTTACTTCGTATGACCATTTTCTGCAAAGCTTCAACGCAGTTTCAACTGCTTCAGCTCCAGTATTCATTGGCAATACTTTATCAAAACCAAAATATTTTGTCAGATATTCCTCGTATGGTCCTAATTGATCATTATAAAAAGCGCGTGAAGTAAGCGTCAATGTTTGTGCCTGTTGCATCATCGCATTGACAATCTTCGGATGACAATGCCCTTGATTTACAGCAGAATAAGCTGATAAAAAATCATAGTATTGCTTTCCTTCCACATCCCAAACATATACACCTTCTCCTCTACTCAAAACAACGGGCAACGGATGATAATTGTGAGCACCGTATTTGTTTTCAAGATCAATAATTGTTTTCGAACTCAATTTTTCTAAAACTGACATTGTATTGTTGTTTTTTAAATAATGTATAATAATTCCTTCTTGTGGAGAGAAATCATCCAATTTTGGTCAAAAATAATGAATATTCTTCAATAAAATGGAAAACTGGAAAAATCTTAAAATACTGTTAGGTCGTAAATTGCAAGTAAAGCAAAACTGCCGCGGCTAAACTCATTATAATCAAAGCTAAAAAGCCAAGTATATTGGACGTTCTACTGTTCGTAAACCTTCCCATTACCGCTTTATTATTAGAGACGTGCAAGATAATCGCAATCAATACTGGTGCGGTAATCCCATATAAAATAGCGGTATAAATTAGCGCCTTTATTGGTGAAATTCCAATGTAATTTAAAGACAATCCCAAAACTAAAGAAATGGCAATCACAATATAAAACGCTTTGGCTTCATGAAACTTCTTATCCAATCCTTGCTCCCATCCGAAAGTCTCCGTGATAATGTAAGAAAGAGAGCCACTCAACACTGGTATCGCCAATAATCCCGTTCCAATCACGCCAATAGCAAAAAGCAAATAAGCCAAATTTCCTGCTAATGGTTTTAATGCCTGCGCTGCTTGCTCAACCGTATCAATCTGACGCACGCCGCCTTGATAGAGCACCGTTCCTGTTGTTAGGATAATAAAAAACATTACCAAACCTGAGAAAGACATTCCAAAATCGACATCTTGCTTCATTTCGTTTATGATCTTCTTGTTCACCATCAAATGATTCTTTTTGTGCTTCATTTCCTCAACTTCCATCGACGCCTGCCAAAAAAACAAATACGGAGAAATCGTCGTTCCTAAAATTCCCACTAGAATTCCCATAAATTCTTTGTTAAAATGAATAGTAGGCACAAATGCAGATTTCAAAATCAACAGCCAATCTTGATGGTATAAAAACGGAACAATCAAGTAAACCAATAAAACAATACACAAGTATTTCAAAATGGAGGCAATTCTTTGATAGGGAAGGTAAATAATCAAGACCAACAAAATTACAGTAAATAGCACACTAAAATAAGTCGCTTCAATTTTAGGAAAAAGCAAATTCCCCACCGCACCCATTCCAGCGATATCTGCTCCTATATTCATGACAATCGCAGGAAAACTAAAGAGTAACATCAAATACAAAACTGGTCGCGGGTAGTTTTTTTTCAAAGTTCCGGTCAATCCTTGCTCTGTAACCAAACCGATTCGAGCACACATTTGTTGAATACTGGCCATCAACGGAAATGCAATCAACGCCGTCCAAAGTGTCGATAGTCCAAAACCTGCTCCTGCTTGCGAATAAGTGGCTATTCCTGATGGATCATCATCACTAGCACCTGTTATGAGTCCAGGGCCTAGAAGTTTCCAGAAACGTTTTAATTTGCTTTTTACATTCATCATAAAATAACCATTTAATAATCGTTTCTAGTAAACTTCTTTACTTTGCCATTCTATTCTCCAAAATTTTCTTAAACGAACGACCTCGGATTTCCTCTAAAGTCAATCCAGTCGCCAAAACTTCTTCTTCAGTAATCGCACCACTATTCAACGCGCGAAGGAAATAATTCAACAATCCTTGTCCAGTTGCCGCATCATCAAACACATCACCAATCAAAGTTGCCCGCGCCGCTTTATCCACAAAGGTTTTCAAGCGATCTACGGCATCATCATAACTTTCTAAGAAGAACGCATACACCGCAGCATATCGCATCGGAAACTGCGCTGGATTCAAATCCCAACCTTGATAATACCCATTCCACAACGAATGACGAATGTGATCGTAGCCTTTCTTCCACGCTCTATGCACGACTTGACGGTTTTCTTCTTCTTGCGCTGGCGTTAAGTCACCGCGATGTGGACCGATAGGCATCGTATTCGTCGCGCCATCACTCAACCAAATGCCGGTATGAGCCAAAGCCACTTTAGTCATATGATGCGCAAAATCGCAAACCGGATGATCCATTTCTTGGTATTTCGCCGTAATACTGCAACTTGCCGTATAATCATAAGTTCCGAAATGCATCGCAATACAACGTCCTTGTGCCGCTTTGATGAATCGATACAACGGATTCGTCCCATTAATATCCATAATTGCTTGCGTAGTTTCGACCATCATTTCCATTTTCAAAGCCCCTTTGGCAAACCTAATTCTTCTTCCAAAATCGAAAAGAAATTCGCCAAAGTTTCTGGTTGCTCCGGAATCGTAACTTTCGGCAACATCACCACAAAATTTTCTGGCAATTTCCCGCCCGTTTCTTTCACTAATGTACTGACAAAAATATCTAAGGTGCGCAAACCGCGTTCTTTCATTTCTTCTGTAAACGGTTTGATACGGATTCCGATAAAAGGCGACAGCGTTTTTTCTCGCATTCCTTTCGCGACTTCAATGGCTGTTGATACCGCAGTCGCATCTTCTTCTTCGTTGCTTCGGTTGCCGTAACCGTCTTCAAAATCAATTCTGAAATCTTCAATGGCTTCCGATTTCAATTTAGCAACGACTTTATTATAAATGCGTTTGCTGAAATCATTACCTCCTGTCAAACCAAAAGCTTTTCCAAAAACTTCGTGATTGGGTGCATACGTTTCTAAAATCTCCAAGGCTCTTTGCCCTAAAAGTATTGGCGCATCCGATTTGAAAAGGTTCGCGCCGCCATACAACGTATGCACAGGTTGACGATCGCTTCTATCGCCCGGATATATTTCATTAAAAGTAGTATTGGCTTGACCCAAGCTTTGAAATAATTGTTCTTTTTTATGGGATGGAATGGTCATTTTAATTACGAATTAAAAATTATGAATTAGATATTATATTTTTAGGTAATCCTGTTCCAAAAACTTTTTACCTAAGCCTTTATTTTGTCTATTATCTATCATCTATCCGTCTATCATCTCTTCTTAACTTCCCCGATAAGTACTATACCCAAAAGGATTCACTAACAACGGAACGTGATAATGAGCCTCATCGAAAGTATTAAAAATAATCTCCACGGCCGGATAAAAAGTCTTTAGATTTTGCTTCCTAAAATAACTTCCGGTATCAAAAACCATTTTATACGTACCAGGTTTTAGTATTCGTTCCTGTGGCAACAAATCTGGAATTCTGCCATCAGCATTGGTCATACCTTGCGCGATGGTTTGCCAAGCTCCGTTTTTCAGGGCTTGCATTCGAATCGAAATGTCTTTGCCAGGCAATCCAGTAGACGTATCCAAAACGTGAGTGGTTATTTGACTGACTTTCAAAAAATCAAAATTGGCTGCAGTCAACAACTTCTTGAATCGAATGATCGAAATCTTTTGTTGCTCACCCATCGCAATATGGAGTTCTTCGTCCACTGTATTTTGCAATCGATCTAACAACAACTGCAACATTTCATTCGCTGATTTTCCGGTAGCGCAAACGATAAAAATGAAACCAAATTTACTTTCATAAGCTGCATTCGCTTTCGCAAGCGCCTGAATAGTTTCTTCTGTTGCCGCCGCCACGCCAGCTTGTTCTTTGCCAGCAAATTTCTCCGTCAAACTTTTGACATCTCCAATTTTAGGATGATGGGTAAAGGATTCTCTCCAATCGGCTTCTTGGCATTGCTCATACCAAATGGCTGCGCTCCAATCGACCAATTGTTTTTCAGAAGAAAAAGGGAAATGTTGCATCATTTTCGAAACCCATTGCGTCGAACCGCAACAATCCATCAAATGTTTTGAAGCCACTTCCTTTTCCAAAGTATCATATTCCGCTAAAGTCATAGGCATTTATTATTTAGTGCTTGCACCTTGTTCAATCCAACATCGAAGCGTGTTGCGTTCGTCTTCCGTGATATTGGTTTTATTATTTTGAGGCATGGTTTTCGTGATAACCACGCGTTGCATAATCAAATCCTTCTTCGCCACAATGCCTTCTGGCGTATCATACATCACCCCATTCGGAGCGACTTTATACACATCATCTGTCGGCGCAGCAGAATGGCAAGACACACAGCGCTTTTGCATAATCTCATTCACTTCCGAAAACGAAACTTCCTTTTTGCATTCATACGGATTGGTACTGGGAGCCGATATAAAACTTGCCGCTAAAAGAATCACCACAGAAACAGGCAAAATCCAAACGTTTAAATCTTTCTTTTCCTTTAAATTCAAATAATGCTTCACGCCGGCAGCGCCTAACGAAATCACTCCCAAAATCAACCATGGATATTCATAACCAAAAGTCGATGGAAAGTGATTGCTGACCATTACAAACAAAACCGGAAGCGTAAAATAATTGTTGTGCAGCGACCGCGCTAACGCTTTCTTGCCCAAACTCGGATCTAATGGAATGCCTAATTTGGCACAACGCACCATTTCTTTTTGACCCGGGATAATAACGAAGAAAACATTCGCCACCATAATGCCTCCAATCATCGCCCCAAAATGGATGTAAGCCGCACGACTGCTAAACACCTGACAATAAAACCAAGCAAAAGCAATCAGGATCACAAATCCAATAATCGAAAACAACAGTTGGTTTTTGATTAATCTTGATTTACACATGAAATCATAAATTAACCAAGCCACGACAAATGAACCAATTCCAATCAAAATGCCTTGTGTAATCGAAATATCCAAGACGTTTTTGTCAATCAATAAAGCAGATGCATTGAAATAATACACCACAAACAGCAAACAAAAACCCGAAAGCCAAGTAAAATACGCTTCGTATTTAAACCAATGCAAATGTTTTGGAATCGTCTTCGGTGCGACTTTGTATTTCTCTAGATAGTAAAATCCACCGCCGTGCACCGCCCAGAGATTGCCCGCCAATTCGTCGCGGACATCTTCCGTTCTATTCAAAGCATTTTCGAGGAATACAAAATAAAATGAAGCACCAATCCATGCAATTCCAAACGTAATATGCATCAATCGAATGACAATATTCAGCCATTCCATCATGTGACTTTCCAAAGGTGTTCCTTGCACTAAAATGTACGTATTCACCAGTATGCCGACAATCGACAAAAACATTCCAGTATACATATAATTGAGACTGCTAACTGCTATATCCTCATTATTTGCTTCCGATGCCGCGGACTTGTTTTTCAAAAACTTCGGCATTTTGTACGACAAATAACCCAACAAAATCAGGATGCCGAAATAAACGACGTATAAAACAATCAATATGAATAAATTGATGGTCACTATTTGCTGACTTTACCAAATATTCGTAATCGACTCACGCCGCCGTCTGGAAAAATATTCAATCGCAAGTGTGTAATAGTCCCGAGAGCATTGACTTCTTGCGCAAAGTGGTGTTCGTGATCGGCGCTCAATTTTTGCTGGGGCAACAACGTTTGCCAGTGCGTTGCATTGACAACATCATCAGTTTCCGAAACACAAGCTTCAATCGAACAACTATCTGGATAATTGCCTTTGAAATGACAAGTATCGACCAATATACTTTCTACAACGCCCGGATGTGCTAATTTTAAAATCACCCAATCGCGGTTGTTTGGCGTTCGATTTCTTTTGGTTTCCCATCCGTCTCCCATATTGGCGCCACGATTTGGCATGATGAGATTGCTCATGGCACTAAAAAACATATCATTGCAGGCAATGGCTTGACCGCCATTAATAGCCGCCACCAAATCAAAAACATGATTGGTGGAAACCGCATCCCAATTTTTAAAAACCTCCCCATAAACACGGAACCGTGCTACACCGCCATCAGGATATATGTGCAAGCGAAGATGCGTGTATATTTCGTTGCTTTCACATTCGTAGAAATTCTGTGAACCTGCATCCAAATGCGATTTCGGTAAAATTTCTTTCCATGCCAAACTTTCCCAATCGGTAATTCCATCAGCATTTGCAAGATTGATAGCTTCTATAGACGCATGCGGCGGATGATTGCCCAAAAAGAAATTCGTATCGATATCAAATCCTGTGATTTTTCCAGAAGTAGCCAATTGAATGATCGCCCAATCGTGACCTGGTGTTCGTTTTCGTCGGCTTTCCCAACCGTCCATCCATTTGCCACGGTCGGTATATTTATCGGTGATGAAGATTCCTCGTGTTGGGGCGATTAAGTTTTCTTTTTCTGCGAAAAAATCATCTGTAGCATACAATACTTTTCCTCCCAATCGTTCAGCACCCAAGTCGGTCAATTGTGTAAACGCAGGTGATTCCTTGATGATTTCTTTTACTTTTTCAAAAGCCATTGTCCTTTATTTTTATGGTGTAATGATTTGTTTTTATAAACGCTGTTGCCATTCACTATTGTTTCAACCACAACACCGCTAAGGGTTTGCGCAATATAGGGACTTATTTTATATCTGAATAAAATGTCTTCTTCCGTAACTGTTTTGGTTTGCTCTGGATTCCAAATGACGAAATCCGCATCGTAATTGACTGCTATTGTTCCTTTCGATTTTGATTTCAGAAACGCCGCCGGTGTTGAAGTCACTAACGGAATAAACTGTTCTAAAGTCATACTGTCTTGTAACGCTGTCCATGAACCCGCCAACACAAACTGAATGCCTGCGATGCCGCCCCACGCTTTTTTCAAATTACCCGATTCCATTTCTTTGATGGATGGCGGCGCTGGCGAATGATCGGTAGTGATAAAATCTAGAACTCCAGAAAGAAAAGCTTGTTTTAAATTGTTATTATTGGCTTGGTCTCGAATCGGTGGCGCGCATTTATAAATGGTGCTTCCATTGGGAATTCCCTCGGCATTGAAATACAAATACTGCGTACAAGTTTCTGCTGTTATTGGCAATCCTTCTTTTTTAGCCGCTTCAATTTGAGCCAAAGCCTCATCCGACGCCACATGCACAATATGCACTGGACAATGGTGCTTGCGACACATTCGAATCATCAAAGCGATGGCGTCATTCTCCCATTTTTTAGGTCGACTCGCGAGATAATGTTTATAGCTTGTTGGATGATTTTCGAAATCACAATCGATTTCCGAATCGTATAGTTCGCAATGGGCTAATAATGGAATATTATATTTTGCAATGATGGGCATCGCTTCATCTAATTCTTGTTCAGTAACATTCGGAAATTCATTAATGCCGGAATGCGTCAAAAAACACTTCACGCCAACGACGCCAGCATTTATCATGGCTTCTAAATGTGAGGCATTACCTGGAATTAATCCAGCGTAAAAACCCACATTAACATGCATTTTTCCAGCGGTCGACGCAAGTTTTTCTTGCAATGCTGCGAGCGTTGTCGTCACTGGACTCGCATTCAACGGCATGTCAATGATTGTTGTGGTTCCACCTGCAGCTGCGGCTTGCGTTCCCGTGTCAAATCCTTCCCATTCGGTTCGTCCGGGTTCGTTGATATGCACATGAACATCGATTACGCCAGGCATGATGACAGAATCCCCGAAATCCTCAACGTCAGTCAATTTTTCAAAATCGATAGCAGTAATTACGACATCTTGAAAAGAGATAGTCGCAGGTTGCAATTTATGGTCAACCCAAACTTTGTGACTGTATATTTTTCGTTGTTGCAAGACTTTCTGAGATTGCGATTTTATTAAATGTCAACTAACAAATATAGTTTTAATTCAAAAAAATACAAGATTTGACAGCGATAATTAAAGTTAGTTTTATCCTCCAATCGCAATCATACTCCTATTTTGAGAAAACAATTCTGGATTTTGGAATTTCAAATCGTCGTCCATTCCAGCGCGAACGGCTTTTTTGGACAATATGTTTTGTTGAATCAACGGCAGAATCGACTTTCCCGAGCGCAACGTTTCTAGTAAAGAAGTCTCGGAATTAGAAAATAAACAGTTTTTCAATTTACCGTCGGCAGTCAATCGAATGCGATTACATGTACTGCAAAACGGATTGGTCACGGAACTTATAATCGCAAAACTGCCTTGATAAGATTTGATTTTATAATTCTTGGCGGTATCATTTGGTGAGTCAATTAGTCGTTCAATTTCGTGGTGATTAAAGTTGATTTTGAGCATTTCCAAAATTTCAGAATAACTTACCAACTTCGATTTATCCCACTGATTTCCATTAAATGGCATAAATTCAATAAAGCGAATTTGGATGTTTTTGGTTTTGGTTAATGCAATAAAATCGACAATTTCATTATCATTAAAACCTTTGATTAAGACGACATTCAATTTGACTTGAAAGCCTTCATTTAACAACAATTCGATATTTTCAAAAACAGTATCAAAATAACTTCGTCGTGTAATCTGGTTGAATTTTTCTTTCACCAAACTGTCGATACTAATGTTGATCGTTTTGATTCCAGCCTCATGAAAAGTTGCTATAAAATCGGGAACCAAAATTCCGTTGGTGGTCAAAGTCAAATGCACGCCCAATTTCCCCAATCGCAAAATAATATCCTTCGCATCTTTTCGAACTAAGGGTTCACCGCCAGTTAAGCGGATTTTGTTCACGCCCAAATCGACAAATGTTTTCGCAATTTCCAAAATTTCATCCGCCGTCATCAAATGCGCTTTCGGCGTCAAGGCAATGCCTTCTTCCGGCATACAATAGGTGCATCGCAAATTGCAATGTTCGGTAATCGAAATCCGCAAATAATTGTGAAATCGACCGAAATCATCTTGCAATTCCCGCGAATTATAGTCCATGGTTGTAGCCATTGAGTAGTTTAAATACATGCAACACCGACGGAAATACCGCATCAATAGATTCTCCAGCGCCGACAGTCGAACCTGGCAAAGCCAATATCAACGTATCGCCTTTGAATCCAGCGACACTTCTTGACAACATCGCATAAGGCGTGCGCTCTTGTCCGTAGGAACGAATGGCTTCTTCTATCCCAGGAATTCTTCGGTCAAGTAAAGGAAGAATCGCTTCTGGAGTCACATCTTTATGAGACAAACCAGTGCCGCCAGTTAGAATTACGACATCTGTTTTTTGCTGACAATAGTGGTGTATTTTTTCTTGAATACCTGCAACGCCATCTGGAATCACCAAATAATCGGCAATGGTCATTCCGAGTTTTTCTAATTTTGAAACGATGATTTTTCCCGACGAATCTTCTTTCGTTCCAGCAGCAACGGTATCCGAGCATACGATAACGGCAATCGAAAGATTCAAATCTTGATAATCCGCAAAATCAGATTTACCGCCTTTTTTGTGAAGTAATTTTATGGTACCAATTTCGACTTTCTTATCGATTGGTTTCAACATATCATAGATGGTCAAAGCAACAATCGATGCGCCATGCATGGCTTCTACCTCGACACCAGTTTTGTAAATAGTCTTTACCGTTACTTCAATTTGAATGGAATCGGGTAAACATTCGAATTGAATTCCAGTAAACTCAATCGGCATCGGATGACAATCTGGAATGGCATTCGACGTATTTTTCACCGCAAACAAACCAGCAGTTCGCGCGACTTCTAGCACATCGCCTTTGGGAACTGCTTTGTTTAAAATCGCTTGGATCGTTTCTGGCGAACCAACGTTAACAATTGCTTGCGCCGTGGCGGTTCTCAGTGTACTTATTTTATGCGTGATATCAACCATTTACGTGTTTTTTTTCCAGGTGTACGATGCGTCTTCGAAAATTTCTTTTCCAAAAATCGGAGATTTTTCTTTGATCGCTTCGACTAAAAATTCTAAAGCTTTATAAACTACTTTTCGTCTGGGAGCGGACACGAATACAAACAAACAAATCTCGCCGGTTTTCACTTCGCCCAAACTGTGATATATATGCAGACATGACAATTCAAATTGAGCAAAAGCACTTTCGCGAATTTCGTAGAAACTTTGCTCCGCCATTTCCTCGTAGGCAGAATAATCGATCGCGACTACTTTCTTACCTTCTATTTCATCAGCGCGAACTTGTCCTAAAAAAATATTGTGAGCACCAATTGTGGTTTTACTTTGGTGTTTCGCAATCGATTCGCCAATAAAAGCGGACGAAATTGGACCTTTAATAAAAGACGATTTTTTGACTTTTTCTGTACTCATTTTAGGAATGGAATAGATTCGCTTGCTCTAAAGCTGCGATGCCTTGATGCAAATGACTAACTTGGTTAAACCCTAGTTTAAGGATGTAATTTGCAGCCAATTGACTTTTGTTTCCGTATTGACAAAGTAAAATTATTTTCTGGTTCTTATCTACACTTTCTAAGTATTTTTCTAATTGATCGAGGTGAACTTTTTGAATGTTTAGCAGATTCAAATGCGGTTCTTCAAAATCTTCCCGAAGATCAATGATCAGATTTTCATCATCTTCGACTGCTGAAAGGAATCTATTTTCATTAATACTTTTTACTTCTTCCTTCTGCGTTTGCTTGCGAATCGCTAAACCATTTTGGAGGCCATGTTGAATTTCAAGCGCGTTCTTTTCGATGGAAATCGTCTGCGAAGACGCTTGCAATCCGTCGTATAGCCATAATTTTCCACTTAAAACTGCTCCAATTCCAAGAATAATTTTCAGCACTTCATTCGCTTGCATCACACCTACTGCATTTGGTATCACGCCTAAAACACCAGCTTCGTCGCAAGAAATACTTTCCAAATTTGCTTTTTCTGGGAACAGGCAACGATAGGTTGGTCCGTTTTGATAGTTGAAAACCGACAATTGCCCTTCGAACTGATGAATCGACGCATATACCATTGGAATTCCTTTGACCAAAGTCACGTCATTAATTAAATATCTTGTTGGTAAATTGTCTGTACAATCAACGATAATTTGAAATCCATCTGCAATTTCAAAAGCATTGTCACGATTGAAATCGTTGGTAAACGGAATGACTTTTACGTTCGGATTTTGCTTCTGAATTGCTTCCGCAGCAGTAATAGCTTTGTTCTTTCCGCAATCGGCATTGTTGTATAAAAATTGACGGTTCAAATTGGATGCTTCCACCAAATCGCCATCTACAATACCAATAGTTCCAACGCCAGCGGCAGCCAAGTTTTGTAAAACCGGACAACCCAAACCACCAGCGCCCACCACCAATACTTTTGCATCGGTCAGTTTTTGTTGACCGGCTATTCCAATTTCAGGTAGTGCGATTTGACGTTGATAGCGATTCATAAGATTCATTTAACCTCCAGCAAATGGCGGTAATAAAGCAATTTCGTCTAGATTATTAACCGAAGTGTCTCCCTGAATTAACATTTGATTGATTGCAAAGTAATACGTGGTTGTTATCAATTTAGGATAAGTTTCGTGCAATCTCTTTTGGACTTCCAACAAAGTTATCGAATTGCCTTCAAAGAAAATCACTTCGTCTTTCTTTTTAGTATGATCGGCTACCAAACCAAAATACTTCAATTTGATTTCCATATTAAGTTGTGTAAAGTTTAAAAATAGCGATTGCTAAGACCAAAGCTAAAATGTTCCGCAATATAATCGTGTTGAATTTCTTGCTTCCATAATAGCCGCCTAAAATGCCACCGACAGCCACAATGGCAATGACCAAAAAAGAGGACATCGGTAAAGATTCTCCTTTACTTATAAATCCAAGAAGTCCCGCGACCGAATTAACCAATATAAATAAAGCGGAAACTGCTGCTGTTTGTTTCATTGTAGCCCAACCTAAAAGCAGCAAAACTGGACTTAAGATAATGCCGCCGCCTATTCCGATGAGTCCAGATAAGAATCCGATGATCGCGCCGATTAATAACGCCAATGGAAAATTTACTGGTTGCAGCTGTGGATTTTCTTTACCCAAAATACCGAGCAGTCGCAATACTGCAAAAATCAAGACTGTCGCCAAAATCATTTTATATAAATGCGTTTCAATGGTAAGTAATCCACCTAGAAAAGAAAAAGGAATCGACGTCAAAGCGAATGGGTAAAACAGTTTCCAATCGAATTGCTTTTCCCGAAAATAAAAGTAAAACGAAATTCCAGAAACGATGATATTTAATACCAACGCTGTGGGTTTCATAAAGGCAATAGGAAACGTAAAAAGACTCATCAAAGCTAAATAGCCACTGGCACCACCATGACCAACGCTCGCGTATAAAAACGCTACAATCGGTAACAGTAAAAGCAATAATGGCGCGTGAAGCAAATCGACTATTTCCATAGCTATTCTTTCAACGGGTACATTTTCTTGAAAATATCGTTGATACTTTGATGCAAAATAGAAGCGTGATTTTCGTTGGTCATTTCCATAAAATCAAGTTTTACTTTCGGATTTTTGGCGTTTGTCATGACGGCATTCATCTCCTGTGCGTCTTTAATCATTGTCGGATGTTCTTTCATTCCGACCGCAAGATAAACTTCAGAAGTGCTGTTTTTATTTTTTTCTAAAAGCGTTGGAGCATTTTTTAGTAGACTTTCGTTGTCCCACCACAAACTTGGACTAACAATCAAATAATGGGTAAACAATTGCGGCTTTTTTAATAAAATTTCGGTGGCTAAGAGTCCACCAAGCGATTGTCCAATAATAAACTTTGTTTCTGTTGTGCCATATTTTGATTGGATAAAAGGCTGCAATTCGTTTTCAATAAAGTTGATAAATTTTGCTGAACCGCCGGTGGTTGGAAACTCTTTCTTTAGATCGGCGGCATCGGGTGGAAAGGTAAAATCCCTTTTGCGATCTACGTTGGCGATGCCTACCACGATAAAATCTGGCATTTGAAATTGCATATTATAAAACTGCACCAAACCTACAATATGTAGGAAGTCTTCGTTGGCAGAACCATCAAGTAAATATAAAACTGGATACGCTTTATCTTTGGTGTAATTTGTTGGCAAGTAGATATTCAAAGTTCTACTTTCATTGAGAATCTTCGATTGAATCGTTTTGATTTCACCAATGTTCAATTGAGATTCACTGACTGTTTTTACCTGCGCAAAAGCAATGTTAAGAAAGAAAAAAAATGCTACTAAAAATGTAATTTTTGATTTCATAAATTTAATAAAGATCTAAAACAAATATATAGACTATTCTATCTGCTATAAAAGATAAACGGGAACTTTAACGCCTTTCGCCAGCAGATAACGACCTTCATCCACAAACACCAAAGCATTCGCCAAGGCATACGAATCGAGCATGGAGGAATCTTGATGTGGCAAAATAGTGACCTCATCACCTATTACTACAGCTTTCAAAAACTGACTTCTCGAGTTATTCACTTCGTAGTCATGCGCCAATGGTTTCGAAATTGATGGTTCATATGACGAATTCTTTCCAGAAATCCGATGTAAAGTCGGCAGTACATACACATATAGACAAGTCAAACTTGCCGCCGGATTTCCAGGTAACGCAAAGATCATCTTGTCTTTTAATTTTCCGCAAAACAGCGGCTTTCCTGGCTTTTGATTCACTTTGTAAAACAGGGTTTCGACTGTTAAACTTTCGAACGCTTTGCCAACAAAATCATAATCACCAACAGAAATTCCACCGGAAACTAGGATGACGTCATTTTCTTCAATGGCTTGTTGTATCACCGATTTTGTCTCTTCGAAAGTGTCTTCGACTTGATAACTATTTAATTGATGATAATGCGCCGATTGCAAAGCTACTTTCAACATGATCGCATTACTTTCGTAGACTTTCCCTTTTGGCAAAGGCTGTCCCGCTTGCACCAATTCATTTCCAGTAATGACAATTCCCACTTTGGGTTTCACATACACTTTAACCGAAGTAAATCCCAAACCCGCTAGAAAGCCAATCGCAGCTGGATTCAGGCACGAACCTTTTTCTAAAGCCACAGTTCCTTTTTCAATTTGAGAACCTAATGCGCGGACGTTGGTTTCGGGTTTGACATTTTCTTGAAGTTGCAATTGATGATTATTTACGGTCACTTTTTCAATTTGAATCACCGCTTGTGCCGAATCTGGAACGGCAGCTCCGGTAAAAATTTTCATCGCTTGACCAGGTTGCAGTTGCCCATCGAAATAATCGCCAGCTTTGATTTCGCCTACAATGTCATAGGTTAATTGGTCGTGTAATGAAAGTGCAAAACCATCCATATTGGCTTGTCGGAATGGTGGCATGGAAATCGGCGAAATCAAAGTTTCTGCTAGTATAAATGAATGGGCATCTCGCAATGAAACTTCTACTTCTTGCAAGGAAAAAGTAGTCTTGTTTAAGATTGAAAAAGCGTCAGCCACTGAAATCATCGTAATCCTTTATTTTTTATTTGAATCAATTGTGCCGCCACGCTGATGGCAATTTCTGCGGCGGTTTCGCTTTTGATATCGAGGCCAATCGGAGCATGAACTTGATCAATTTGCTCTTGAGAGAATCCATCAGCCAGGAGATTTTTATACAAGGTTTTCATCTTTTCTTGACTTCCTAACATGCCGATAAATTTATATTTTTTGCCCAACAAACGGCGAATGATGATGTCATCGGTGCGATAACCAAACGACATGATGACAACATAGGTATTTTCACCTTCAGGAATATGTTGTTCTATGGTTTCAAATTCGACGATTTGTTTTGAATGTATAAAGCTATTCGCTTCCATAGTATTGAAATTCTCACGATGATCGAGCAAGTGAATATCAAAATCCAATCGCGACAAAACTTCACTTAATGCCAAACCCACATGTCCACCGCCGATAATATAAACTTGATTGGGTAACGAAATGGGTTCTATAAATTCCCATTCGGTTGCATTAGTTGCAGCATGTAGGTGAATGCCATTTTCTGAGTAAGAGATTTTCCCGTTTTGTGAATTTAAAATTAAGTCAATCCAAGTCAGACTTTCGGCGTTCAAAGCATAAAAAGCAATTGTCTGTCGACCGGAACAAATCATTCCTGATTGATTGGTTGGCGCGGATTTATCGTGAATTTGGTGTTTTATGAAAGGAGTGAAAGTTGGTTTTTCTAATAAACTTCGCGCATATTCAACTAACTTATGCTCCATGATGCCGCCACCAATAGTGCCGTGCATTTGGTTTGGTGTGACTACCATTTTGAAGCCTTTTCGACCTGGGCTGCTGCCTTCGTTGGCGATAACGACCATCAATATTGCACTTGCTTCTATTTCCAATAACTTATAAACACTTTTATAGAAATCTAGAACCATGATTTAATGTTACTATTTTGCAGTTATTTCTATATTTTAAAATCTTATATGCCCTTATATGCCTTAAATGGTTGACTTATTTTATTTATTATAAACCACATAAGGCATATAAGGACATATAAGATAGATAGTGATTACAAAGCGGTTTGATTACTTTTTATACAAATCCATCAAGACTTTTTCCGGCGTGTATGGCGCATTTACAGCCAAATCCGCAGTTGGATTGAAAGCTTTTACCGCAGAACGAATCGCAAAATAAGCGCCCAAACCGTACATCAATGGTGGTTCACCAACAGCTTTTGATTTCTTAATCGCCAATTCGTGACCTTCGGTTTCTAAGTGTGTGATATGAATTGATTTCGGCACAGAATAAATATCCGGAACTTTATAAGTAGAAAGCGCATTCGATACCAATCGACCTTGCTCATTATAGACAATTTCTTCGAGTGTCATCCAGCCAATACCTTGCACCAAGCCGCCTTCAATTTGACCGTTATCGACGTCTTTGTTCATGCTTTCGCCAAAATCATGCACAATATTGACACTATCAAAATCATACGTTCCTTTCAAACAATCTACTGTCACTTCGACAATCGCGGTTCCATATACATGATACGCAAATGGATGTCCTTTCTCCTTAGTTTTATCGTAATGAATCGTTGGCGTCGCATAATGAGCATTCTCACTCAACGCCACACGAAGCGTAAATGCTTTCAAAATCAAATCATTCCAAGTCATGTTGGTTGCCTTCGAATCGGCAAAAATCTGTTCGTCTTTGATGTAAATTTCCGAAGCGCTATGTTCGTTTTGCGCGACTGCTTTCAATCGACCCAACAAGGCGTTGCAAGCCATTTCTAACGCTTTCCCATTTAAATCAGCGCCAGCACTTGCCGCGGTTGGTGACGTATTAGCCACTCTTAAAGTATTCGTCGATTCGATGCGCACTTTTGATGGCGAAATGCCAAAGGTTTGCGTGACGATTTGAAGGAGTTTGGTGTTGACGCCTTGTCCCATTTCTACTGCGCCAGTGCTCACGACTACACTGCCATCATGGTAAATATGAACCAACGCACGCGCATGATTCATCATCGTATTGGTAAAGGAAATCCCGAAGCAAATCGGTTGCACGGCCAATCCTTTTTTATATCTTGAATTGTTATTATTGAAATCTGCAACGCGTTGTTTCTGCGCAGCATAATCATAGGTTTTCATACTCGAATCCCAGCTCGCATGCGCGTTGGTTTGTTGCAAAATTTGCCCGTAGGACAATTCGTTACCATCAACTACCAAGTTGGCTTTTTGAATTTCAGCTGGACTAACACCCAACGATTCCGCTGCTTTGACAATCGCTGCTTCGATGACAAATTTCCCTTGTGGTCCGCCAAATCCACGGAAAGCTGTGTTCGGCGGCAAATTGGTTTTGCAACTGTACGCTTTGGCGATTACATTCGGAACATAATACGCATTAGTAGAATGAAACAACGTTCGTTCCATTACGGCTGGAGATAAATCGGCTGCTGCTCCTGCATTTTGGTAATGGGTTACTTCGTAGGCGAGTATTTTTAAATCTTTGGACAATCCAATTTTGAAATCAGAAGAATACGGATGGCGCTTTCCGGTCATGCGCATATCGTCCATGCGATGCATTGCCATTTTTACGGGTTGATGCAAATGTTGCGATGCCAAAGCAACCATCACGGCCCAAGGTGTCGCTTGATCTTCTTTTCCACCAAAGCCACCGCCTAAACGAACGGTGTCAATTTCAACTTTGTGCATTGGAATTCCGAGTACACGAGAGACCATTTTCTGAACTGCAGTTGGACCTTGCGTTGATGACGAAATAATGATACTGCCATCTTCTTTCGGACGAGCGTATGCGCCTTGCGTTTCTATATATAAATGTTCCTGACCATTGACATCTGTACGACCTTCGAATATATGTTCACATTGCGACCAAGCATCGGCGGTATTTCCAAGTGTAAATGTTCTTGGCGGAATAATCAATTTGTTTTGTTGCTGCGCTTCACGAGCATCTGTAATTACCGGCAATTCTTCAAATTCGACATGAATCAATTTGGCTGCTTGCCGACAATGATGTTCGGAAGTTCCTATAATTAATGCGATGACTTGACCTCTAAAATGTACTTCTCCATCAGCGAATAAAGGTTCATCTGGAATGATTCCACCAATTTGATTTTCGCCTGGAATATCTTTCGCGGTTAGTATCGTTACAATTCCTTTACGTTGCAAAGCTTTGTGCAAATCGATGCTTTTAATTTTAGCATGAGCAACCGTCGCATCAAAGGCAAAGCATACAACGTGCCTTTCATTTCCTGAATGTCATCCAAATAAATGGACTTTCCTTTTACGTGATTATGGGCATCTATGTTTATCATATCAAGTCACTCATTTTGATTGATTCTGGAAATAATGCGAGGAAATGAGCGAAAAACAATTGTCGCGCTAACAGTCTTTTGTATGCTGCTGTTCCTCGTGCGTCGCTCATGGGAGACAATTCGGTTTGAAGAATTTCTTCCGCTCGCAAAACTACTTTACGTTCAATAGATTTATTTGTAAGATACTCACAAGTATGTGCTAGGAATTTTGGAATTGGTCCAACGTTATTGATCGAACAATGCGCTTCTTGAATCACATCGCCATTCATGGTAATCGTGATGGCGGTATTGACACTCGCTATGTCTAAATATTGGCGTTTGCAGACTTTTTCAAAATGAAACTGTGTTGCTTTTGAAGGCAGTTCAAATGCAATTTCAGTAATAATTTCGTCTTCAGTCTTATTCAATATTTTATAACGCAAATAGAAATCTTTAAGCGGTAAATGTCTTGATACTTCGTCTTTATTTGTCAAAGTCAATTGTGCATTCATCGCCAAAAGGATGATCGTAAAATCGCCAATTGGAGAACCGTTCGCCAAATTTCCAGAATGGTTCCAATGTTTCGAATGGGTGTTGATGATACTAATTTTAGATAATTATACCAATTCGGAATAGCATTTAATAAGGTTTCATTTTCGATCAAATCTGTGACCGTGACCGCAGATTTTAATGTGCATATTGAACCTTCAAAAGTAATTCCGTTGAGTGTTGATCGATCAAACAAATACGCCATATTCATATCGTGCAAATCGTCGTGTTTTTGCACATACAAATCCGTTCCGCCACCAATGGGAATTTGACCTTCGGTGTTGTATTCTATATTAAAACTTTGCAGTTTTTCTTCAACTTCTAAAAAATAATCGGGAATAAAATCGTGTTCAACTAACCAGGATAAAGGCCGACTAGAATCCTTCCATTGCAATTCTTGTGAAAGTTTCGCAGCAGCGCGTTCTATCGATTTATAACCTGTGCATCGACAAATATTTCCGTCAATAGCACTAATGGCGCTTTCTAAAGTTGGCTGCGTTGTATTTAAGGCAAAGCCACACATCGAGTTGACGAATCCAGGCGTGCAAAAACCACATTGCGTTCCCGAACAATCTACCATCGCTTGTTGCGCTTGATTGAGTTTGTTCGGCAAATTGAGTCCTTCAACGGTGACCACATGTTTTCCGTGCACGTTCGGCAATGGCGTCAAACAGGAAGTGGCACTCATGTACGTTAATTTTCCGTTTTTCATAGAACCAATCAAAACGGTACAAGCACCACAATCGCCTTCGCGGCAACCGATTTTAGTGCCACGCAAGTTTTCGTCATATCGAATAAAATCGAGTAAAGTCGTCGTTGGCGCTTTATCGGTTTGAATTTTACGATTATTTAATAGGAATTCAATCATGAAAATCAGGGAATCAATATTCTATTTTGTTGATGCTTTCCGTCCACAAACGAAAAGCTTCTAATGCTTCTTTGCGCATCAACGGAATCGTTTCTAGTTTGCGGTTGGTATATGGAATTTCCAATTCTTCGTAGATAAATTGATCATCAAATTGAATATCCGCTGCATCTTTTTTGGTATTGGCGAAATACATTCGATCAGGACGCGCCCAATAAATGGCACCAAGGCACATCGGACATGGTTCGCAACTCGTATAAATTTCACATCCATCCAATTGAAAACTTCCTAATTCCTTGCAGGCATTTCGTATCGCCACAACCTCAGCATGGGCAGTTGGATCGTTTGATGAAGTTACTTGGTTGGCACCGCGTGCGATAATTTTTCCGTCTTTTACAATGACAGCACCGAAAGGTCCGCCTTTGCCACTCGTTACATTTTCTATCGACAGGCGAATGGCTTCCCGCATAAATTCATTCTTGTTTGTTGTAGCGCACATGTGTTAAGTATTTGAGGTAAATATAGGAAAAAGTTAGCAATGGATTTACTGTACAATTGACTACTTCGATGATTGGAAACCTTCAAATCGATAGCAAATTCTTATCAAATACTTAGTTGATCCGTTTTAAAATCAAATATTTATAAGCGGAAAAACCAACATTGTTAGACAAAGTAATTGTCGTATTTGTAAGTACATTTTGATAAGTTCCCATCAGTTCAGGTGGTAAAAAATCCACCCAAACTTCCACGTGGATTAGCCAGAACCAAAATTTGTTCATTGCCCAGTATTTTCGTGAACGCAACGATATTGGCATCACTATACGACACCAAAACTCCTTTTCGGGCTGCGGCAGACATATTGTAGAAGGCAAGTAATTGTTGATACGCAGTAAGCATATCTGCATTGGCTGTCCAATCGATAGTGCCGCCATTATACACAGAAGTACTCGCCACGCCTACTTCTTGTCCCGAGTAAATCAAAGGAACACCCTGCAGAAAAATAGTAATTGCACTGGCACACAAAGCACCGTTTTTAGAATTGAAAACAGTCACTGGCAGAGCGGTATTCGATTCATCATGGTTGGTCGTAAACCTAAGTTTTTTACTTCCCACTGGAACCGTTGTATACTCGTTGGTATTTGACGTAAACACAGATGATGGATTGGCACCATTAAAAACGCCTTTGATGCTAGTTAGGTGATTCCATGACCAATTCATTTTAAATCCAGCTGCAAAATGATCATTACGCGCCCCTTCTGCTAACATAATCAATCGTTTACTGCGTCCTGTTTGCAGACTGGTAATTGCTTGTTGCCAAAAATCGAACGGAACATAATCGGCTGCATCGCAACGAAATCCATCGACGCCCGCGACATTGATCCAATACCGCATTGCCGCAATCATCGCAGTTCGCATCTCACCATTGTTGTAATTCAAATCAGCTACATCTGCCCAAGTAGTTCCTGCTGGACTGATAATTTGTCCCGAAGAATTTTGTGTATACCAATCAGGATGACTCATCCAAACATTATCCCAGGACGTGTGATTTCCCACCCAATCTAAAATCACCGAAAGCTTGCGTTGGTGTGCCTTATCGACTAATTCTTGGAGAATACTCATTGTTCCAAAACTCGGACTCACCGCTGTGAAATTTTTTACGCAATACGGAGAACCAAAAGAATTGACTGTGCCAACTGGGTAAATCGGCATTAGCCAAATTGTATTGACACCTAACGCCTTAATAGCATCTAGCCTGTTGATAATACCGCGCAAATTACTCGTGCTACTAAATGACTTGATATTAATTTCATACATGACAATATCTTCTGTTTCGGGCGTGACGTACATCGCTGCAGCCGTACCAATTTCAGCGCTCTCCTTTGCTTCAGTCTCAACAACTGCATCAGTGCTTGTATCGGAACTGCAACTGGAAAAAATAAAAAAACAAATCGTCGCAACAATACCGCTAATGAAGCATTGTTTTACGTAGTTTGGAAATAAATGTATCGCGTTCATAGGTTTCACTGTTTAAATTTTAAGCGTACCGGCGGTGTCACATTTCCTAGATAGTAGTTCAAATGTTAATAAATACAAACATAGGCAAAATTAAGATGAATCAATTTGGTTTTATAACTAATATTTCTCGGCGAATCTTATCAACGTAATGAGATGAATCTGACCAAGTATACTTAAAAAAAATCCAAAAGCTACTGCTAACTGCAAAGCTAGAAATATAAACCTATATTTTCCTTATTTAGGTTAAAATTACATTAGGAAATCATTCATAAATCAACACTAAACACTAGTATAATATATTGATTTATAACGATTTGATAATTCTAAACATGATTAAAAGCAATATTAGGATTTTACATTTGGCATAGTAATAATCTAAATATTTTAATCATGAAAAAAATTATCCTTTATGCGTTTACGCTATCGGTTTTTGTCTTTGGACAAACATCTGCTCAATCAGTAGTAGAACAAAATTTGAATTCAGCAATTCAATCTGCTGAAAACGTAAAACAAGAAGTGGTGACTGCTAGAAAAGCGGTAAACCAACTGGTAAAAAGATTAACTGTTTTAGGAAATCCGAATGCAGTTCTTTTTGAATCTCAAATCAATGCTCATACAAATGCAGTTTTGGACGAATCAGATAATATTCAATATTATATTGGTCTAGCTCAAAGCAATTCAACCATTCCTTTTTCAGCTACAGCTATTACTGATGCAGCCAACGAATTGGTCAATCAAAATGACATCCTTGTGGGATTAACGGCCAATATGACCGCAGCTATTACTTCAAATAATACCAGTTTGGCATTAGCACTCATTCAACCAATTCGCACAGCTTTAAACAAACAATTTAATAAGGCGGGAAGTATTATTAGCAATATTGAGGTAATCAAAAATAACATTAGAACTTATACTGTTTGCATTAATGTGGTAGATAATCAAGGAAATCCTACTACATACAATGCTGGATACTATGCTTCTAATGGTAGTACTTATTTTTATACTGGATACCCTAGCGATCAAGATTATGGACAAGGAAATTGCTTCTATGATTTAGCACCTGGGACCTATACTTTTGGATCCTTCCAAGATTATTTCTGTGGAACTGGTTCTGCTACTGTAACGCTTTCTCCAAGTTTATTAAATGCTGCTGGTGTTATTGAAGTTACCTTGGTGGTTTGGTGTGAGTAGTTAATTTTGTTGCGTTTATATTTTGTGAGCAGAGGTTGATCTATTCAACCTCTGCTTTTTTAGTGCAATGGCCCAATTGACATCAAATAATTATTTTAAATGAAGGTTATGTACAAACTTGCAATTCACAATTCCTATTCGTAATTCCCAAACTTTCCCTACTTTTGCGCCATGGCAAAGAAAACCACAGACAAAATCATATTTGAACATATTAAAGTCTTGGATGCAGGCGCGAAAGGCGTTTCTGTAGCCAAAGCGCCCGACGGAAAAGTTATTTTTATCCCGAATGTCGTTCCAGGCGACGTCGTTGATGTACAAACTTTCAAAAAAAGAAAAGCGTATTACGAGGGCAAAGCGATTCGTTTTCATGAATTTTCCGAACATCGGATTGAGCCAATTTGCGAACACTTTGGAGTTTGTGGCGGTTGCAAATGGCAAAACATGAAGTATTCGCAACAATTGCATTACAAACAAAATGAAGTTAAGAATCATTTACAACGCATCGGAAAAGTCGAACTTCCGGAATTTGAACCGATTTTAGGTTCGGAAAAGCAGTTCTTCTACCGCAACAAAATGGAGTTCGGGTTTTCAAATGCGCGTTGGCTGACTGAAAAAGAAATTGAATCAACTGACGATTTAGGAAACCGAAATGCCTTAGGATTTCATATTCCGAAAATGTGGGACAAGATTCTCGATATTACCAAATGCCACTTGCAAGAAGATCCGTCGAACGCCATTCGAAATGAAATTCGAGATTTTGCAAATGAGAACAATTTGTCGTTTTTCAATCCGAGAAACCACGAAGGTTTGTTGCGGACTTTAATGATACGCACGGCATCTACAGGCGAAATAATGGTTTTGATTCAGTTTTTTGAAGATGACAAGGCCAATCGTGAACTGCTCTTAAATCACCTTTACGGTAAATTTCCTCAAATCACGTCGTTGCAATATGTCATCAATGGCAAACCTAATGATACGATTTACGACCAAAAAGTACATTTGTATAAAGGTCGTGACTACATTCTGGAAGAAATGGAAGGATTGCATTTTAGTATCAATGCCAAATCATTTTATCAAACCAATTCGGCGCAAGCGTATGAGTTGTATAAAATCACCCGCGATTTTGCTGGCTTAACAGGAAATGAAATCGTTTATGATTTGTATACTGGAACCGGAACCATTGCGCAATTCGTTTCCAAAAAAGCAAAAAAAGTAATTGGTGTAGAAAGCGTTCCTGAAGCCATTCTAGATGCAAAAGAAAATGCAAAACGCAACGAAATTACCAATTGTGAGTTTTTTGTTGGCGATATGAAAGTCGTCTTTAACGAGGCGTTTATTGCGCAACATGGACAACCAGATGTCATTATTACTGACCCGCCAAGAGATGGGATGCACAAAGATGTCATCGATCAAATCCTGAAAATTGCTCCTGAAAAAGTAGTTTATGTAAGTTGCAACTCGGCCACACAAGCACGCGACTTAGCTTTAATGGATGAAAAATACGTTGTAACTAGAGTTCGTCCAGTGGATATGTTTCCGCAAACGCATCATGTTGAAAATGTTGTACTTTTGGAAAGAAGGAATTAGAACAAAAAGAAAAAAGAGACAAGAATCAAAAATCAAGAATCAAGAGCATTATGAATAAAATAAGTTTACTCGTCCTTTTGGTTGCAACCTTGTTTTTTGGTTGTGAAAAAGATGATATCTGCGCTGAAACGACACCCACAACACCGCGACTGATTATTGATTTTTATGATTTCACCAATCCGACCCTTTCTAAAAACGTCACTAATTTGGGAATTATTGGAGAAGGTTTGAATACCGTAATTGTATTTAATGGTGTTAGTAAAGTTCAAATTCCACTTAATTTAACGCAAGACCTATCCAAATACCAATTCATTTTGAATTACGGAAATAGCGATCCTGTTTTCATTAATACTGATAATTTACAATTCGATTATACGAGAAATAATGTATTTGTATCTCGAGCCTGCGGTTATAAGACACTTTTTACCCTAAGTGAAACGAGCCCATTTACACAAACTGACGCTACAAATCCCGATGGTTTGTGGATGAAAAATATTACTGTTCTGCAATCTAATATTAACAATGAAGATGAAACACACCTTAGCATTTCTTTTTAGTCTCATCGCGGTGTGTAGCGCTTTAGATACGAAGGCACAGGACAAAAAAACCGATAGCATTCCCGCCAAAACCTATCGTTATGGAGTTCGCGTGGGCGCCGACTTGTCGAAGATTGCTCGCTCGTTCTACGAAAAAGATTATAAAGGACTAGAATTGGTTGGCGACTATCGTTTGGCAAAAAAATATTACATCGCTGGCGAGTTGGGAAATGAAGAGAAAACTGTTAATGACGAGCGACTTAATTTTACTACAAAAGGAACTTTTTTCAAAGTCGGTCTTGATTACAATTTGTACGAAAACTGGCTAGATATGGAAAATTTGGTTTATATCGGTGCGCGTTATGGTGTGAGTTCATTTAGCCAAACTTTGAATTCGTATAAAGTCTATGACCGCTATCCTTACTTTGGATTCCCGCAAAATATCGAGTCTGGAGAAAAATTTACCAGACTATCAGCCCAATGGATCGAAGTATTATTGGGAGTCAAGGCCAAAGTAATCAATAATTTTTATGTTGGTTTTAGCCTACGTGTGAATAAATTCTTTTCGAACAAACGTCCGGATAACTTTGATAATCTTTTTATCCCAGGTTTCAATAGGACTTATGATGGGACCTTTGGCGCTGGATTTAATTATACGGTTTCTTATTTTATTCCCATTTACAAAAAGAAATCGGTAGTTCCGGCTGTTCCAGCTAAGAAGAAATAGAAAATTACGAATTACGAATTGAAAATTACGAATCTAGCTACTTTTATTGCGTAATGTCTTTTGTATGGAACCTATGATTTTTAATAGCTCATCAACATCAAATAATAAACTTTCACTTTCTTCTTTACTTATAAATTCTGTGTCGGTTAATAATCTTACCCAATAATGAGTTTCTCTAGCTTCTTTGTATGCAATTGTAAGTTTAGCAAAGAAATCTTTTTCAGATTGTCCGCCAATAGCTTCTTCCACATTCGCTCCAATTGAGGTGCCAGAGCGAAGCAATTGCTTACTCAAAACATATTCTTTTTTATTCTCACACAAATGCTTATAAATTGTTACAATTTTTACAGCAAAAGCATAACTCTTAATCTGAATAACGTTCTCCTTCATAATTCGTAATTCATAATTCGTAATTCGTAATTCATAATTCGTAATTCGTAATTACTTAATCACTTTCACGCCTTTCATAAAAATCCATTTCATAAACAACTTTTCACCATCATTGGTTTTGACAGCTTGAAATTGTGGTGACAATAAAGTGCCAACCACGAAAGCCGTAACTGGAATCCAGAAACCATAGAGGTTCGTGTATTTGTCAATAAGAAAACGAAATCCGATAAATAGGATTCCGAAACAAAGAAGTTGTAATAGAAAAGCCCTCAATTGCAATTTTGTCATAAATATTAATTGTTAATTAGTCATTATTAATTGAATTAAACTTCGCGCGCTTGCTACCTTCATACATCTCGTACTTCACCAACCGCGCTTCCAAACTTCCGTTGAATAACTTGATTTTTCGGGACGGTTTCAAACCTACAAACTTCAAAGCTTCTAGATTAGCCGTTATAAACCAGGCGTTGGTTCCTGGATAATTTTGCTTTAATGTATCACCAATTTCACGATAAAACCGCTCCATTTCAATATCTAATCGCTCGCCATATGGAGGATTAAAAACCATATGCAATGGACCTTTACTCTCTTTTTCCGTATCAAAAAAGTTCTTCTCTTGAATCGTGATGTATTCTTCTAAATTCGCATTTTTGATATTATCTTTCGCTTTCAAAACAGCACTTGGCGCTTTATCGTAACCTTTGATGGTGTAATGAAACTCGCGCACTTTCTTCAGCAGCGAATCCATTATTTGGTCGAACAAATTATTGTCCCAATCATTCCACTTTTCAAAAGCAAATTCTTTTCGGTTGATGTTGGCTGGAATATTACACGCAATCATTGCCGCTTCCGCCAAGATCGTTCCGCTACCACACATTGGATCTAAAAAATCACCTTGACCTTCCCAACCGGAAAGCAAAATCATTCCCGCGGCAAGTACTTCATTAATCGGCGCAATATTCGTTGCCGTTTTATAACCGCGTTGGTGCAAAGACACACCCGAAGTATCTAAAGCGACCGAAACCTGATCCTTATCGATGTGAATATTAATGCGCAAATCCGGATAATCTTTATCAACACTTGGCCGTTGACCCGTTTTATTTCTAAATTGATCAACAATCGCATCCTTGCATTTTTGAGCCACAAACTGTGAATGTTTGAAATAATCGGAATGCACCGTAGTATCAATCACAAACGTCTGATTCGAATTCATATAATCCGACCATTTGATTCCAGAAATCCCTTTATACAAAGCCAAATCGGTGTTCGCGCGGAAATAATAAATCGGTTTTAAAATCTTCAATGCTGTACGCAATGACAAATTCGCCTTATACATAAATCCTTTGTCTCCTTTGAAACTCACCATGCGAACTCCTTCTTCGACGTCCTGTGCGCCCAACATTCTCAGTTCTTTAGCGAGTATTTCTTCAAAACCAAAAAAGGTTTTGGCAATCATTTTAAAATTATTTTCCATTTCAAAATCAAGTATTCGGTGCAAAAATACACTAAATTTGCGCGTTCAGAATTCAATGCAATAGAATAAATGTCAAATTCTCAAAAACCTGCATCAGAAAATTGGTTCGCCTCTTGGTTTGATTCTCCGTATTATCACATTTTATATAAAGAACGAAATTACCGTGAAGCACAGATCTTTATGGATAATCTCACCCAATATCTCAATTTGCCTGAACACGCGAAAGTATTGGACTTAGCCTGCGGAAAAGGACGTCATGCCATCTATCTCAATCAATTGGGTTTTGACGTTGTAGGTGTTGACCTTTCTGAAAACAGTATTGCGATTGCCAACAAGAATGCGAATGCCACCTTACATTTTCAAGTGCACGACATGCGACATTCCTTCGACGAAAAATACGACGCCATTTTCAACTTATTCACCAGCTTCGGCTATTTTGAAAACGACGACGACCATCTCAAAACACTCATCGCCATCAAAGAAAGTCTGACCGAATATGGTTTTGGCGTCATCGATTTTATGAACGTCAATAACGTGGTCGCTAACCTAGTTCCGGAAGAAACCAAAACGGTAGACAACATCGATTTTCACATCAAGCGCTATCATATTGATGGCTATATTTATAAAGAAATCGACTTTCAAGATGACGGTCAAAAATTTCATTTTACCGAAAAAGTGCGCGCTTTTACGCTGCAGGATTTTCAAGAATTGATGACTGAAGCGGGCATTTATCTTTTAGACATTTTCGGCGATTATAAACTCAAGAAATTCCACAAAACCGATAGCGAACGTCTCATCATGATATTCAAATAATGAACTATCTTTTGCCTTTTTTATCGGTGCTCATGGGTTACGGCGTGGCTTTATTCATCCAACCCAAAAACAAAAAAAACCTCAAATTGCTGTTGGCATTTAGCGGGTCGTTTTTGTTGTCGCTTACCGTGGTTCATTTGTTGCCAGAAGTGTACGAGAGCCATTCTCACAACATTGGCATCTTTATCATGGTCGGTATTTTGTTCCAGATTATTTTAGAATTCTTTTCAAAAGGCGCCGAACACGGCCATGTACATGGACACGAAACGATGGTTCAAATTCCGTGGTTGTTGTTTATCAGTTTGTGTATTCACGCGTTCTTAGAAGGTTTACCCGTAAATCGCCACCATAATTTAGCGTGGGGCATCAGTGCACCACTTACCTATCGCGGTGATTCTGACGACCTTTTTATCAAAAAGTCAACTCAACAAAACAGCGATTCTTTTCTTTATGCTCGCCTTCGCCATCATGACACCACTCGGAACTTTGGTCGCTAATCAAGTCGGTTTCCTGCAAGACTATTACACCGAAATCACGGCGATAGTTATCGGAATCCTATTCCATATTTCATCGACGATTATTTTCGAAAGCAGCGAAGGCCACAAATTCAACATTGCTAAAGTCTCGATGATTGTTTTGGGAATTTTGTTGGCGTATTTTATTTAATTGTTGGGCGTGACCACAAGGGTCGGGCTATCCGTTACAATCTTTTTTTCGTTCCTCAAAAAAGGATTTCCACTGCTATCCCTCACGCAGCCCAGAAATAAATTACACCTTCATTTTAAAATCAAAAAACTTTGCGACTCCGCGACTTTGCGAGCAAAAAACACTATTTTTGAAACAACTTACAACTTACAACTCACAACTCACAACCACATGTCCTTCATCAAAACTACCGAACAATCTTCCAAATACGAAGACCTCGAAAAAATGTCGGTCGCTGACTTGCTCGCCAACATCAACCAAGAAGACCAAACTGTGCCAGTAGCGGTTGCGAAAGTACTGCCACAAATCGAAAAACTGGTGCAAGAAGTTGTTGCCAAAATGAAACTCGGTGGCCGTTTGTTTTATATCGGAGCTGGAACTTCAGGTCGACTAGGCATTGTTGATGCATCCGAATGTCCTCCGACTTTTGGCGTGCCTATCGATTTAGTTAATGGTATCATCGCCGGCGGTGACAAAGCTATTCGCCGCGCAGTCGAAAATGCCGAAGACAACACGACACAAGCTTGGCTAGATTTGCAAGAGCATCACATCAATAACAACGATGTGGTTATCGGAATTGCTGCGTCGGGAACCACACCATATGTCATCAGTGGATTAGAAAAATGCAACGAAAATAACATCACTACAGGTTGCATTACGTGCAATATGGGAAGTCCATTGTCGCAAACCGCGAAGTATCCGATTGAAGTAGTCGTTGGACCCGAATTCGTCACCGGAAGTTCCCGTATGAAAGCTGGAACCGCACAGAAACTCGTACTCAATATGATATCGACAGCTACGATGATTCAACTCGGGAAAGTCAAAGGCAACAAAATGGTCGACATGCAACTCAGCAACGACAAACTCGTCGATCGCGGTGTTAAAATGATTATCGGCGAAATTGGCGTTTCGTATGAAGAAGCCGCCGCCTTATTGCAGCAACACGGCAGCGTTCGAAAAGCGGTTGATGCTTTTAATTCACATTAAAATGTACTTGTTCTACGCCATCGTTGCACTGATTCCGATTCTGGGATTTCTTAGCGGATTTATTTTACGAAAATGGAAAAGATTTAAACAATACGTCCTAGTTAACACAATCGTCCTAATTCTTTACAGTTTTATAATTCTGTATTCGGGTATTCGCTTTTTCGCACAAGATCCGTGGGAACTAAAAAAAATATTTTTATTCCTGTACCTAATCGCGTTTCATGCGGTAGGAAGTTTTATTTTTGCATTGCTGTATCACTATAAACTAGCCAAAAGATGGGAATCGACAGAACACAACTAAACAAAGGCATCGGCAAATTAGCATGGGCATTACCATTATTGTTGTCAGGACCGACGCTCATCTACAATGCTTTTATCAACAAGGGAAATGCCTGGCATTATTTGGTGTTGGCGATTGGAATAGCACTCTGTTTGGGCGGCGTTTATATGATGTTTATGGGCATCAAAACCATCGTAGATTGTTTGTTTGATAGCAACGACGACTGATGGAAGACTTGCTCCACATCAATAAAACCTTTGAAAAAGTAGTGGCGATTGGCGCTTCAATTCAACATAAAGAATTTGAAGGTTGTATCTTTAAACAGTGCGATTTCTCCAATTCAGATTTTTCCAACAACACTTTTTAGATTGTGAATTTATCGATTGTAATTTATCGATGTGGCAAGTTGGGAATACGAGTTTGCAGTCTGTACATTTTAAAAACTGTAAAGTGCTGGGTATTCAATTTCAAAGTTGTACGGACTTCCTGTTTCAAGTTAATTTTGAAGATTGCATTCTCGATTACGCCTCTTTTGCCAATAAAAAAATGCCTAAAACTAAATTTGTTTCCTGCTCGATGAAAGAAGTGACTTTCGTCGGAACGAATCTGACGCAAGCTGTGTTTGATCATTGCAATTTGGAAAATGCCATTTTTAATAAAACCCAATTGGCAGGTGCCGATTTTACCACGGCGTTGCATTACAAAATCAATCCAGAGTTGAATCCGATGAAGAAAGCCAAGTTTTCGACAATGGGGATTATGGGACTTTTGGAGCAGTATGATATTAAAATAGAATAGTAGATTTGAAAATGAGAATACTGTACATTGCAACAATATTACTTTGCATTTCGACCAGTTCGTTGGCGCAATCAAACGACTTAGGCAGTTGGAATGTGCTCAATCTAAAATACACTTTCAATGATAAAATGAGCGTATTTGGCGAAGCGCAATTGCGTTCACTTAAATTTTATGATGACTTTCATTATTACGAATACAAAGGCGGCATTGACTTCAAAGCGTTAAAAAATCTAAAGTTGACTTTGGGTGCTGGTAGTTACCAAACCTACAAAGAAGGTGGAAACTTTGTGACACCAAAAAACAACAACGAATTTAGAATTTGGCCACAAGTAATCCTTTCACAAAAACTAGGCGCTTTTACTGTCGAGCAGCGCTACCGAGCTGAATTTCGATATACCAGCAATGGCTACAGAAATCGCTATCGTTACAGACTTGGCCTCTCTTACCCATTCGGAAAGGAGAGCAAAGGCTTCAAACCATTTCAGGTTAGTGCAAGTAACGAACTCTTTTTTACTAATGAGGAACCGTATTTTGAAAGAAATCGGATATTGCTTGCTTTTAATTACAAACCTTCAAAAGCAACTACTTTACAAATTGGTTATTTGCATCAATTTGATTATAAGATTAATGACGAAACCGGTCGAGATTTTTTGCAAATTGGTTACTATATTGAGATATTTAGAAAGCAGTCGATCATAGCTGATACTGATTCCAAAGACAACTAATTAGTAAAACTATTGTTGGATTAATACAAAGATTGAAAAAGTGTGAAAGTCTATTTTAGACTGTAGATCGAAGTAAAAAAATAAAAAAATAGCATGACAGATAGTTACCTCGAAAGCGTAAAAAAACAATTTCTCTACTACAAAATGTTGGGAGAAAAAGCCATGGCTCAATTGGAGCCAGACCAGCTATTTTTTATGGCGAATGAAGACACGAATAGCATTGCCACGATTGTAAAGCATTTGGCGGGCAATATGTTGTCGCGTTGGACCGACTTTATGACGACCGACGGCGAAAAAGAATGGCGTCAGCGTGATGCCGAGTTTGAAAATGATTTGACCACCAAAGACGAAGTGATGCAACTTTGGGACAAAGGTTGGGATTGTTTTTTGTTTGCATTGAACTCTCTAGAACCGCATCAGCTCACAAATATTATTTATATTCGCAACGAAGGGCATACGGTTGTTGAAGCCATCAATAGGCAGTTGGCGCATTATCCGTATCACATTGGGCAAATTGTGTTTTCGGCGAAACAGTTGAAGAATAGTTCATGGGATAGTTTATCGATTCCAAGAAACGCTTCGAAAAGTTACAACGCCGAGAAATTCGCTAAAGACAAAAGCATTAAGAATTTTACAGATGATGAAATGAAAAAATAGACTTTAAAAAACCTTATATGAACTTATATGCCTTATATCGTTCAAAAAAATTGGATTAACCATATAAGGCATATAAGTTCATATAAGATTGAAATGTTAGTTAGTGATTAAAAATCGAGATGTGTTTTTTATCTTGAGGGTTGAATGAAACGAAATGCCCCAGCCCTGATAGTAGTGAAAATCCTTTTGTGGCGGTGTTCGCCACAAAAGATTGTAACGAATAGCAGGAATAAGCTCCTAAAAACTATGAAAAAAATATTGATATTCCCTTTGCTTTTAATACTACTTTCCTGCTACGACGCAGCGAGAGATTGCAAAGATTTTAAAACCGGAACGTACCGATCGGAAATTACAATCAATGGTGTAAAACATACTACGACTTCTATTCGTACGGATTCCTTGGTGATCGAAACTTACAAAGGAAAGACCGATACGGCGTCGATTCGATGGGTGAATGATTGTGAATATATACTGCAGAAATTAAATCCGAAAAACATGGCGGAACAGAAAGCAATTTCAATTCGAATTTTGACTACTTCGAAAAATTCCTATACTTTTGAATTTGGTGCCGTGGGTAATGATGCCAAACAAAAAGGAACCGCTGAGTTAATTGATAATTGATAATTTGAAACCGACAACTCATAACTCAAAACTGACAACTGATAACTGACAACGAAAACTTAAATCATGACTGAAATTTTATCAAACCCGAATGCTTGGATTGCCTTATTTACATTGACTTTCTTAGAAATTGTTCTCGGAATCGACAATATTATTTTTATTTCTATTGCCACAGGAAAATTGCCAGCGGAACAACGCAAAAGAGCCACCAAAATCGGAATGTTCTTGGCGATGTTTATGCGTATTGTGCTGCTTTTGGGAATTACCGTTTTGATTGCGATGAAAGAACCTTGGCTCAGTTTTCATTTGAGTTGGTTGAGTGCAGATATTTCGGGGCAAAGCTTGATTTTATTGCTCGGTGGATTGTTCCTGATTTATAAAAGCACCAAAGAAATACACGAAAAAGTAGACCAAAAAGGCGAGGAAGAAAAAGAATTGAAAACGTCGGCAGCCAAGTCCTTTGGTAGTGTGATTTTTCAAATTATTTTAATTGATTTGGTTTTCTCTTTTGATAGTATATTAACTGCCGTTGGAATGACCAATGGCGTAGTTGGCGCTTTGTATATTATGATTACCGCGGTCGTAATTTCGGTTTTGATTATGATGCAGTTTGCGGTTCCTGTCGGGAATTTTGTGAATAAACATCCGTCCATTCAGATTTTAGGTTTATCGTTTTTGATATTGATCGGCTTTATGTTAGTCACCGAAAGTGCTCATTTGGCGAATGCTTCTTTCTTCGGAAACCATGTAGATGTGGTGCCAAAAGGCGATTTGTATTTTGCGATTTCCTTCTCGTTGTTGGTGGAAGTATTGAATATGAAAATGTCGAAGAAGAATATGAAGGAGAGTTTTTTTGCTCGCACCGGAGCGATAGCGAATTGACGAAGTAAAGTCGCAAAGTTTTTTTTAAATCTAAAGGGCGCAAAGAAATCAATCTTTGCGCCCTTTTTGTTTTTTTTTGTCAAAAAAGTTCATGAATTATTGTCGTAAGTAAACTATGAAATCTATAATAAATAAATTGAAAAGTATAAGAGCAATGAGCGATAAGTCCGCACCTTTACCGCTAATCTTAAAATAAAAACTCTTGAAAAATAAGTTAGTAAGTTTCACGCTAATCTGTCTGTTTTTGGTGTCATGCAAACCACAAATTGCAAATAAAGCAGGTATCATTGATGACACGAAACAAGTGACAATCGATTCGATGAATGTTGTGCTGGAAAAACAAAAAATTGCTATGGCCAAGCAAAAATCAATTGATTCGATGCAAAATATTGCTGCAAATCAAAAACGTTCTAGTGTGGCGACACACACCACCACCACAGTGACAGAAAAAAGAAAAGGATGGAGCGGCGCTGCCAAAGGAGCTGTAATCGGAGCTGGAGTTGGCGCCGTAACAGGCGCTATTGTTTCCAAGAAAAAAGGGGAAGGTGCAATCATTGGCGGATTGGCTGGAGCAGGTGTTGGTGCAGGAACAGGCGCGATACTGGACTCAAAAAAGAACAAATAATAACCTTCGAATGCTCTGACTATACATGCAAAGGGCGCAAAGATTGATTTCTTTGCGCCCTTTGCGTTTTCTATTCTTGGCGAACTTTGCGGTTACAAACCTAAAACAACGTAATCTGTCCGTCGTCGTCTAGTTGAATATCTTCATCGGCAACTTCAACATCTGTTTCTTCCGACACTTCTATTTCCTCAGGAACGACTTCTTCTGGCGCTTCGTAAGGCAAGGATTCTAGTAAATTGACTTGTTTCAATTTATCTGTCGTCAATTGATTTCCGAGCGCTTTAAATCCTTTAACGGCAATAAACGCTTCTAAATCGACGACTTGATTTTCTTTTTGCACGCCTTTGACTTTGGTAAAAACCAATTCTGCCACCGGGCGGTAATCGGTGGCAACAATTTCCAACTGTGAGTTTGGATGTTCGGTAATAAAGGTTTCTTCTTTGCCTTCGGATTCAACCAAGAAACGCTTCACGTAGTAGCGCTCTTTTTCTCCATCGTAATAAATGGCGGAAATCGGCTTGTTTGGAATCCATTTTTCAAGGACCACCATATCTTCGTCAAAATGCGTCGTGATTTCTGGTATGATGACTTTGAGTTTTCCGGTTTGTGAAATCACCAAAATCTTGTCGCTAGGTCTGAACTCACCCAATAATTCGCCACGTGCGTCAGTATTGAGCTTTTGAACCGTATCATCAAACCAAATTTTTCTCGGCAACAAAGTCGAGATTCCTTTTCCTTAATCTCAATTTCTTGATTGGATATTTGGTTACCAGATTTCCTTTCGAAGCACGACCTTTAATCGCAATCGACGCAAAATCTAAATCCCATTTGAGTTTCTTGATGCTGCCCACTTGACGTAACAAAACGGTAATGACTTCCGCTTCACCATTTGGATTGCAAGTGAAATACAATATCTGTGAACCTTTGGTTTCGTTAGTCAAATCATACAATTTGTCTCGCGTCACACCCGACACATTAAATCGCTTGATATACGCCGGACCTGATTTCCCATCGCGGTAAATCATGTTATAAATCGTTCGTTTGTCGCTTTTATCAAAAATCGCAACGTGAATAATGTCTTTGCCGACAAACTTCTTGTCATCGACTTTTGAAATCATCATATTTCCGTCGCGCAGAAACACAATCACATCATCGATGTCCGAGCAATCAGTGACATACTCGTCTTTTTTGAGTCCAGTTCCGATAAAACCTTCTTCCCTATTGACATACAATTTAGTATTTCTAAGCACTACTTTCGTCGCTTCAATATCGTCAAAAATTCGCAACTCGGTTTGACGTTCTCGACCTTTTCCGTATTTGTCTTTAAGCTTGGTAAAATAAGCAATCGCAAAATCCGTCAAATGTTCTAAATCGTATTTGACTTGTTCGATGTCGCCTTCAAGTGCATCAATCTTGTCTTGCGCTTTATTGCTATCGAATTTCGAAATACGCATGATTTTGATTTCCGTCAAACGCAAAATATCTTCTTCGGTAATCGCTCTTTTTAATGGTTTGATAAAAGGTTTCAATCCTTCGTCGATGGCTGAAATAACGCCTTCTTTGGTGGTTTCTTCTTCAATCAAACGGTAGATTCTGTTCTCGATGAAAATGCGTTCTAACGACAAGAAATGCCATTGTTCTTCGAGTTCACTCAACTGAATATCAAGTTCACTTTTGAGCAATTGCACCGTGCGTTCCGTCGATATTTTCAACATATGCGACACGCCAACAAACAAAGGTTTGTTGTCTTGAATCACACAACCCAAAGGCGCGACAGAAGTTTCACAAGCCGTGAAAGCAAAAAGCGCATCGATGGTTTTGTCTGGGGAAACGCCGGGATATAAGTGAATTAAAATCTCTACTTCCGCAGCCGTATTGTCTTCTATTTTCTTGATTTTGATTTTGCCTTTTTCGTTGGCTTTCAAAATACTGTCAATCAATGTGGTGGTGTTGGTCGAAAACGGAATTTGCGTAATGACCAACGTATTTTTGTCTAGTTGTCCAATCTTTGCGCGAACACGAACACGGCCGCCGCGCATACCATCATTATAATTGGATATATCCGCAATTCCAGCCGTTTGAAAATCCGGGAAGATTTGAAATGGTTTGCCTTTTAATATCTTAATCGACGCATCGATCAATTCATTAAAATTATGCGGCAACACTTTCGTAGACAAACCCACCGCAATTCCTTCAGCACCTTGCGCCAAAAGCAACGGAAATTTTACCGGAAGATTGTTCGGTTCCGCACGTCGACCGTCATAAGAAACGCCCCAATCGGTAATCTTTGGCGAGTACAAAACCTCTAAAGCGAATTTCGACAAACGAGCTTCGATATAACGGGAAGCTGCAGCGCCATCGCCTGTGAGAATATTTCCCCAGTTTCCTTGACAATCAATCAACAATTCTTTTTGACCGATTTGCACCATCGCATCGCCAATACTGGCATCTCCATGCGGATGGTATTGCATGGTGTGACCAACGACATTGGCGACTTTATTATATCGACCATCATCTAGTTCTTTGAGCGAATGCATAATACGACGTTGCACCGGTTTGAAACCATCTTCAATGGCAGGAACCGCGCGCTCTAGAATTACATACGAAGCATAGTCCAAAAACCAGTCTTTGTACATTCCGGTGACTTTGGTAATCGTATCGTTTTCGTCTTCGTTGTTCTCGTAGAAATGATGCTCAACAGCAGGACTCACGGCATCAGCCAATTCGTCTTGGGCTTCTTCCTGAGCGTCATCTTCCTCTAGGTTGTCGTTGATATCTTCGTCTTCTTCGTCTTTCATTTAATCTGATTATTGATCAGTATTTTTTTTAGGAGCTATTCCTGCTATCCGCTAAATCTTTTGTGCCGAACGCCGTCACAAAAGGATATCGCTGCTATCAGGGCTAGGGCACTCCGTATTTATTGATTTAATTCGCTTCCACCGTATCCAATTCTACCTTCAAATTATTGATGATAAAATCCTGGCGATCCGGTGTGTTTTTTCCCATATAGAACGACAATAGTTGCTCTACTGAGGTATTTTTATCCATCATAATCGGGTCAAGTCGGATGGTTTCTCCAATGAAATTTTTGAACTCATCCGGTGAAATTTCACCCAATCCTTTAAATCGCGTGATTTCTGGTTTTGGTTTCAATTTTTCAATCGCATCACGTCTTTCCTCATCAGAATAACAATAGATGGTTTCCTTTTTATTTCGAACTCTAAACAAAGGCGTTTGCAAAATATACAAATGGCCTTCTTTGATTAATTCCGGGAAAAACTGCAAGAAGAACGTAATGAGCAGCAGGCGAATGTGCATTCCATCGACGTCGGCATCTGTTGCAATTACGATGTTGTTGTAACGCAAATTTTCCATGTCATCTTCGATGTCTAGAGCCGCTTGTAATAAATTGAATTCCTCGTTTTCATAGACAATTTTTTTGCTCATGCCATACGAATTCAAAGGCTTTCCACGCAAACTAAATACTGCTTGTGTATTGACATCTCGTGATTTGGTAATCGAGCCGGAAGCCGAATCTCCCTCGGTGATAAAAAGTGTACTTTCTAAATACCGTGGATTTTTAACATCGGGCAAATGCACCCGACAGTCTCGCAGTTTCTTGTTGTGCAAACTCGATTTCTTCGCGCGGTCTTTGGCTAATTTTCGAATTCCAGAGAGTTCCTTACGTTCGCGTTCTGCTTGCAAAATTTTGCGCAACAGTAAGTCCGCCGTTTCTGGATTCTTATGTAAAAAATTATCTAATTTATTTTTGATAAAGTCATTGATAAACGTACGCACCGAAGGCATTCCAGGTTCTGAGCCCATTTCGGTCGAACCCAATTTGGTTTTGGTTTGCGACTCAAAAACAGGTTCCATGACTTTAATGCTCACGGCGCTTACAATCGATTTTCGAATATCAGAAGGTTCGAAACCTTTGTTATAAAATTCCCGAATCGTTTTGACGATAGCCTCACGAAACGCTACCAAATGCGTTCCTCCTTGTGTTGTATTTTGACCGTTTACGAACGAATGGTATTCTTTGCTGTATTGTGATTTACTGTGCGTAATGGCCACTTCGATATCGTCGCCGAGCAAATGAATGATGGGATAAACCATATCTTCAATCGCGATATTTTCATCGAGTAAATCTTTCAGTCCATTATCAGAGTAGAATTTTTCGCCGTTGTAAATAATCGTTAATCCCGTATTGAGGTAACAATAATTCTTCAACATTTTGATTACATATTCGTTTCGGAATTTGTAATTCTTAAAAATGGCTTCATCAGGTGTAAAAGTAACTTTCGTTCCTTTGCGCTTGGTGGTTTCAATAACATCTTCTTCGAGAACAAGATTACCACCGTTGAATTCCGCTGCTTTTTGTTTGTCGTCACGAACCGATTCGACGCGGAAATAATTGGACAAGGCGTTGACCGCTTTGGTTCCGACGCCATTTAAACCAACAGATTTTTTAAAGGCAAGCGAATCGTACTTACCACCAGTATTCATTTTCGAAACCACATCAACGACTTTCCCAAGTGGAATTCCACGACCGTAATCACGAACGGACACGGTTTTATCTTTGATGGTCACTTCGATGGTTTTTCCGGAACCCATGACAAACTCGTCGATACAGTTGTCGATGACTTCTTTGAGCAGAATGTAAATACCGTCATCGGGCGAGGAACCGTCACCTAATTTTCCGATATACATTCCCGGTCGCATGCGGATGTGTTCTTTCCAATCGAGCGAGCGAATATTATCTTCGGTATATTGATTTTGTTCGGACATAGTAAGTTTTATGGAAACGTGCTAATGTAAGCTATATCAGCAAAAATTGAAAGTAGTCCGGACTAAAGTTATTAAGATGATATTGACAGTAAAACGGTTGTGCGTTGACGGTTGTCGGTTGTTGGTTGACCAATAGCTTACTATGAAAATCTGCTAAATAATCAGGGTTGAATTTTATACGCAACCACCGATTCGTTATTGACATATATGGTGAGATAACCTCGATTTCTTTTGGTCAATGGAATTTCAAATAATGCGTTATTTTCTTGATGTTGGAATTTTACGGGAACGATGTTACCATCGTTGCTAAAAACATAAGCCACCATACTATTTTCGGGAAGATCTGCGATTTGAAAAACAATGCTTGGCGTATCTTTAAGTGAAAAAATACCTTGCTCGGGCGTAATGATTTCATATCCAGATTTTAGATATGTTCCGTAATACAAAGGCAATGCGGCGAAATCTTCGGCGGTTTTGTCGGTCATGGTGAAGCGCTTGTCGTCGGGAAAATGGTTTAGAAAGAAAATGGCGGGTGGCGTAAAAAAATAAGCATCGTTAAATTTTTGTAGCATTTTACCAGTTTCAAGATTCGCTATTCCGGATGCCCAAGTCACATCGATGAGACGCCACGATTCTCCGACTTTGACTGCGTTCCAGGCGTGGTCACTTGCTTTTGGCAGTTTTCCGATATGATTTAAAACAGTTTTTGAAGTACCTGTTATGGTCATGCATTTTAGACCGACAAATTCACAAAGTGTATGAAACAAAGAAGCGTAATCTTCGCAAACGCCTTTTTTAGTTCGCAGTAATTTTTTGGCGTTATCTTGTCGAAATTTTTGTTCCTTTTGTATTCGTTCTTCTTCACTCGAAAACGAATAGGCAATTCTGGGATTACTAGATTGTGAATAATATGCTTTGAGGTCATAGCGAATATTTGTTGCTATCCAAGTGAAGATCGCTCTGGCTTTTTCTTCATCAGTCTTAAAGTCGGTGTTGATTTTTTCTGCCAGTTTTTGGGGTGATTCAAATGATTTTGGATAATTCGCAATGGCATTATCAACTGTGGCATAAGACTGTGAATAGCTGAAGTTGGTTATCAAAAAAACCAATAAACAAGTGACTAATGTAGATACTTTTGATCTTATTTGCATTTGAAAATAAAATAACTGGTGGAGAAAATAGACAATCTATTAACGAGAAAAGTGTAGATATATTGCGGCTTGCCCCAGATGGCAATGGAAGCATTTTTGCAAAAAGCGCTATTTTTGTTGTCCTGAAAATGCGACCAGCGGAAGCGCTTTTCGGGGCTTTCAAAAAAAGGGTTTTTGCAAAATCTTGGAATGTACAGCTGGAAATGGGCCCAAAAAATTAATAGAAATAATACTTGCTCAACTTCATGTTGAGTTCCTTCGGGTTGAACGGTTTGATGATATATTCGTTGATTCCGATTTGCAAAGCGCGATCGAGGTAACCAAAAGAAGCGGACGCGGTTAGGGCAATAATAGGAATGAGTTTGTCGGTTTTTCGGATTTCAATCGTCGCGTCGTACCCATCCATGACTGGCATAGAAAGATCCATAAGAATGACATCGTAGGAATTGGCGTTGAATTTTTCCACGCCGATTAAACCGTTTTCCGCGCAATCGACAATCACATCCCATTGGCTCATAATCTTTTGTGCAATTTTGGTATTGATCATGTTGTCTTCGACCAACAAAACGCGCAATCCCTTGAGGTTTTCTTCTTTGTAATCGTCATGAAGGTCATTGGTGTTGACTGAACTTGCTTTGCTATCAATGGGCAAGTGCAACACAAAAAAGAAATTAGAACCTTTGCCAATTTCACTGTCAAATCGGATATCAGAACCTAGTAAATTCAATAGTTTTTTCGTAATCACTAATCCTAAGCCTGTGCCTCCAAACTGCCTTGAAGTTTTGGTTTCGGCTTGGGAGAATTTTTGAAAAATGGAGTGGAACTTGTCTTTGTCGATTCCGATTCCGTTATCAATAACTTCTATTTTGAATGAAGAAATATTTTCGAGCACACTAATTTGATGCAACTTGATTGTAATTTTTCCGTCTTGAGTGAATTTGATTGCATTTGAAATCAAATTGGTAATCACTTGATTGATGCGCAACGGATCGCTAATGAGATTTGGAACAAAATCAGAATCGACTTTAACTTCAATTACATTCAAATTCTCAGAGGCTCGTGCTTCGAGAGAACGCGCAATTTGTTTTACTAGGTCGACTAAATTGAATGGGATTTTTTCGATATCGACTTTTCCTGCTTCGATTTTGCTGAAATCAGTATGTTGTTAATAAATAAGAATAAGTTTTGCGCCGAATGTTTGAGTACATCAATATTCTCATGAAAACTCTCTAAAGAATTTTCTTTTTCCATGATATAGATGAGTCCGATAATCGCGTTAAGCGGCGTTCGAATTTCATGGCTCATGATCGATAGAAACTCAGATTTGGCATCGTTCGCGTCTTCCGCTTCAGCAATAGAGGCGTACAATTGTCTTTGAATTTCAGCTTTGATCTCGATTTCTTTGTGAAGAATATGCAGCAAATCCAATAGATTGTCATCGCTACCCAACTCTTGACCTTCTGCATTGAGCTGTTTGATCGCATCAATCAATTTACTTTGAAAGAAAACTCTTTTTGCCAACTCGTCTTTTAGTTTGGCGTTCATCTCTCCATATTCCTTATCATTCAAACGCGATGATTGTTCGAACAATTCCGCGTCTTTTTCGTAATTCAAATACGTTTGATTGACCGTTTGAATAAAGGAAAGTAGATTTGGATTTTGCTCAATAAATTCCTCCGACATAAACTTATCGAGTTGTCGTTTGAGGTTTCTATGGAGATGGGATCTGTTCATTATCTAAGCTTCATAAAGTGTCGCAATGGTCATTGTTTGATTGTGTAATTCGCAAGCGACGTTGTCTAAGGTCGGAGAGATTTCTCCATAAGAGTAAAAACCACATAACATGGTTTTATCACCAAAAATATCTTTGACAACTTCTAGTTCTTCTTCTACCCGATCGCCGAGTACGATGCGTCTACCCACACAACTTACTAGAAGTGCCAATTGGGTATGCAGACTAGGTTCCTTTGTGATATGAGCTGCAGCATTTGCGGAGGCGTCTATTAATTTGTCCGTGTTGCCTTTCATCAAACGAACGGAAGAACCGACGGGAATATTTCCTGCGAAAGTCATTGATTTCTTATCTTCATCAATCGACAAAATGGTTCTCACGACAGAAGAAGTGCCTCCATTTTCTCGCATCGATAGTGGAAAGTAGAGTGACGAACCAGGCAACTCCTCGGCATATTTCCCAAGATATTCTTTATATAAATCAAGCGCATAACGATCACCAATTTTGTAAAGTACATTTTTATCTGATTTTGTCACTTCACGTTCTGGACCAAAATCACCCCAACCACCTTCAGATCCGAATCCAAAACGGATGTTGTTGCCGTAAAATCCAATCGCTACTATTTTGCCTGCTGTAGCATCATGATTGAGACCAACGATTGTTTTTTCAAATGAATATTCGTCGCCTGCTAAACCACCAAAAATAGGAATTTGTTTGTCGGTTTGTTTGATCAATTCATTGATGAGTTCCGTTCCGTTGATATGAGTTCCTTCAGACAAAATCAAAATAGATTTCAGGTCGGATGCACTTAATTTGTCTTTCATCATTTTACCCAAATCATTGATGTCGTTATTGTCGACAATATCAAATTCGCAGGTTTTAACGGTTGTTTTTTCAAAATCGATGGCAGTCGCGACGATTTCTTTTTGAATGGTACACTGGTCGGAAATTTGTCCAGAAGAAGAACAAATTACAATTTGCGCATTAGGAAAACTTGATCTCAGCTTTTGATATGGATTTACGTCTTCGAGCAGTGTTCGTTGTCCAAAGGCGAGAATTAAATCAGCGTTTTTCCCGTCAAAAGAATCATTACTTGAAACTATTCGTTGCTCATTAGACTGATTGATTAGTAGTTGTTGTAGTTTCATAGATTCGGTTTTAAAGAATTATATACTTATAAACTATTGGGTGTGATAAAGGAAAGCAAACGAATTTAGAAAAACAAAAAAACCTGTAAATAATTTACAGGTTTTGGTTAATTTTTATAGGTTCTAGTCGTTCGTCGATTAAACGTTGAAACGGAAGTGCATGACATCGCCATCTTTAACGATATATTCTTTTCCTTCTACTCTCAATTTTCCGGCTTCTTTTACTTTCGACTCTGAACCAAAAGCAACATAATCGTCGAAAGCGATTACTTCCGCCCGAATAAATCCTTTTTCGAAATCAGTGTGAATAACACCCGCAGCTTGCGGCGCTGTTGCTCCAATGTTGATGGTCCATGCTCGTACTTCTTTGACACCCGCGGTAAAATAAGTTTGCTGCTTCAATAATTTATAAGCTGCACGAATGAGAACCGACGCTCCTGGTTCATGGAGACCTAAATCTTCCAGAAACATTTTGCGTTCTTCGTAAGTTTCGAGTTCGGTGATATCAGCTTCAGTACCTACTGCCAAGACGATTACTTCAGCATTTTCGTCTTTCACTAATTCACGGACTTGGTCAACGTATTTGTTTCCGTTGACTGCGGAACCTTCATCGACATTGCATACGTACAAAACCGGCTTAGAAGTAATCAATTGAAAATTTTCCATTAATTCTTCTTCATCGAAATTTTTTGGTTCTACTGTTCTCGCGGATTTGGCTTGCAACAAAGCTTCGCGAATTCTATTTAAAAAAGCTTCTTCTACTTGCGCTTCTTTGTTTCCGGTTTTGGCAGCACGTTTTACTTTTTCGAGACGTTTGTCAACAGTCTCTAAATCTTTGAGCTGCAATTCGATGTCGATTGTTTCTTTATCGCGAATCGGGTTGACATTACCATCAACATGCACAATATTGTCGTTGTCAAAACAGCGTAAAACATGAATAATCGCGTTACATTCTCTAATATTTCCAAGAAATTGATTCCCGAGACCTTCACCTTTACTAGCGCCTTTTACCAGTCCAGCAATATCAACGATATCCACCGTTGCCATTTGAACACGCTCAGGCTTTACCAAGGCTTCTAGTTTTTCAATTCTTGGATCTGGAACATTTACAACACCAATATTCGGCTCGATGGTACAAAACGGAAAATTAGCGCTTTGTGCTTTGGCGTTCGACAAACAATTAAATAACGTTGATTTTCCTACGTTGGGTAATCCGACAATTCCTGCTTTCATTTTAGTGGCTTATTTTAAAAAGTGTGCAAATATAAGGTTTAAATTGTATGGAATAGCAGAATAATATCCCGTAAAAGAAAAAAATGGCTCGAAGATTTTTTGCTTATTCTTGGACTTTTTCGAGATAATTCACGATTTCATTTCCTCGGCAGTTGCGGTAAGTCCAGAGTCATTCCAATAATCCGTTAAAATAACATCGGTCTTGTTGTAAAGTGTTTTGTCTTTGTATACTTCGGTATCTTTATATTCGTAGTGCTGCGTACTAAAGTTGGTTGTCAAAAAGTAATTACGCACTTCGATGTCTTTTGTATGGTTTTTGTCAATTTTTTCAAAACCAATTTCTTCCTTTGAACTTAATAAATAGTAATCGCTATTTTGTATTTTGTAAATTGTTTTGAAGGATGATTTATTGATATTCTTAGATCCATTACTGGTCTTCTCTTTAATCTTAGATAAAACTATCGGAGAAACAAAAGAACTCACTTCCAATATAATCTTCTTTTTCGGATCATAGATAATTGAAAAATCATCTAACAATCCTTCTGCTTTATCTATTGGTACTGCACTGATCAGGTTGTATTCTTTATTTTTAGAATACACTTTAATTACAAAGTCGTACTCTTTTTTTGCACTCGCAGTTAAAAGCAGATTCAAATACTTAAAGTTATAGTAATTCTCCATAATATCATTAAGGTTATACCCCAATAAATCAGCAGAAATTTCTTCCTCGATTAAGCTTTTTGAGCGATTTTGCTCAACTAACAAAACCGTTTTCGCTTTTTTTGATTTATCCATTAATTGGAAATTCATTAAGCCATCATTATAATACGAATACTTCCCATTGAGTTTAAAAAACTCGCGCGAATAGACTTTTAATCGACCCGGAATTGTAAGCTGTTTTTTTGAATTTTCAATTAAAGAAGCGAGAATTTTCTGAGGATGTTTTTTCGTTACAACAATCTCTTCTAAATCATTAACATTACTTCGAAGATAAATAACCGTCGAATCATCTTTCAGCATTACAGATCTGACCGTAATTCCTAAATAGGACGAATGACGAATCTGAATATTGGAAGCTCCGGTTAGCTCAAACGACACGATGCCATCCTTGTTACTCAACAAGTTTTGACGTGTTTTAACAATAGTTACAGTAGCGTCTTCAATCGGAAGATTTGTTTCCTTGTCCTTTATGACAATAATCTTATCCACTTTTTGAGAAAAAGATGGCAATGAACTGATCATTAAAAACAAGACCAATACTGTTTTCCACATAAATCATTCAATTTTAACAAACCTACTAAAAAAAGAATAGATATTATACCAATAGTAAAATAACAATTCGGCTAAAAATAATAAAATATTACAAATACTTCAAAAAAAAATCTCGAAATTAAATTTCGAGATTCCTATTATTCATTGTGAAGAAATGCCTGCCTGTTTAACAGTGTCTCTTCGCTTTCTACGTGATTATCGTCTGGAATACAACAGTCTACCGGACAAACTGCGGCACACTGTGGCTCATCATGAAACCCTTTACATTCCGTGCATTTCCCCGGAACAATATAGTAGATATCATCTGATATTGGAGTTTGAGCAGCATCTGAATCGACTTCACTTCCGTCAGGCAAAATTACTTTACCCTTCAATTTCGTTCCGTCTTTATAACGCCAATCGTCTGCTCCTTCATAAATTGCGGTGTTTGGACATTCTGGTTCACAAGCGCCACAATTGATACATTCGTCTGTAATAATTATTGCCATTTTGATGTACGATTTTAGATCTCAGATTTCAGATTTGACTCGGAAATTAAAATCCCAAATCAAAAATCCCATATCCTAAATCTATTGCTTATTTTTGCGCAAAACTACAATCAAATCTATTCATATACAAGTAAACAAATGTTACAAATTGATAAAATAAAAGCTTTTGTGGAATTAGGGAAATTTTTGGAACAATTTTCCGAAAATTCTAATAGTAAAAATGAAGGCGTTTTATATAACAACTTGTATTACGATGCTTTTACAGATTTGATTGCATTGTCTCAATCACACAACGGTTGGTACACCAAAGAGCAAGTTTATTTTGCGATTCAATCTTGGGCGGAAGCGCTGACAGATGTCAATTTAACGAATTGGTTGGCGGCTTATGACCTCAACCAAATCAATCCGAAAACAGTTGGGTTGATATTGGCGGGAAATATTCCACTCGTAGGTTTTCATGATTTTCTTTCGGTTTTGATTTCCGGACATCAAGTCGTGATAAAAACCTCCTCTAACGATCAGCATTTGTTGCCTTTTTTAGCTAATTATTTGATTGCTGTCGAACCCGATTTGAAAAACAAAATCACTTTCATCGACGGAAAATTAGAAAATTTTGATGCTGTCATTGCCACCGGAAGTAATAATACGGCGCGTTATTTTGAATATTATTTCAAAGACAAACCCAGCATTATTCGCAAGTCGAGAAATTCCGTAGCGGTTTTGAACGGTCAGGAAACCACAGCACAGTTAATTGCCTTGGGCGACGATATTTTTCGCTATTTTGGTTTGGGTTGTCGGAATGTTTCGAAATTGTTTGTGCCGAAAGGTTACGATTTTACGAAGTTTTTCGAAGCCATTTTCGAATATCAGGACGTGATTCATTATGAAAAATACGCGAACAATTACGACTACAATAAAGCAGTTTTCTTGATGAGTAATTTCAAATTGTTGGACAATGGATTTCTAACCATCAAGGAAGACAGCAGCCATGCGTCGCCGATTTCGAGTGTTTTTTATGAATATTACGAAAACCTCGAGGAAGTTGAAAATCGTTTGTTAGCTGATCAAGATCATATTCAATGTATCGTTTCGAATGACTTAGTCAAAAATAGCATTCCGTTTGGGACAACGCAAAAGCCAGCTTTGTGGGATTATGCGGATGGAATTGATACTTTAAATTTCCTAACCAGCATTTAATTTTTGTATATTCGTTGAAAATCAACGGATATGAAACTATTTTACTCTTTTTTAGCGCTATTGAGTGGATGTCTATGGGCAACAGCGCAACTTCAGAGTTTTGAACCGACATCAGACATCAGTGGAACAAGGTTTGGGTCATATGTGGAAATAACCGGTGAGGAATTAGTGGTTTCGAGCAGTTCTTCAACAGATTCTCCAGGGAAGGTCTATATCTTCAACACTAATTTAGAACAGATACAATCAATCTATCCCAATGAAGCCTCAATAGATGATGAGTTTGGATCTTGCCTAGCGGTACAGAATAACTTCCTCGCAATTTCAGCCTCGGGCGATGATACTAATGGAGAAAATACCGGAGCGGTCTACATCTATAAGAAAGACGGAACACAGTATGATTTTGTACAAAAAATTTTAGCGCCAGATGGAATGCCAAACGATAATTTTGGAAGCAGTATAAAAATACAAAATGGTTTCCTTTTTGTCGTTGCCGATGGTGATGATTCTGAAACAGATAACTTCACTGGTTCAGTCTACGTTTATGTTTTAGCGGGAGACCAATGGGTTTATTCCCAAAAATTAACCTCGGTAACACCACAAAACTGGTGGAGTGGCGGTGGCGCTCAGCTCATTATGGGTTCAAAAATTTTGATTTATAACAATAATACTAATCTGAGTATTTCGAGTTCGACGGTAAGTACTTCCTTTAGTCTGGTCAATAGTCTGTGGGAATTTCAGTATTCTAGTCAACTTGGACCTGTCCCAGGTGGTGGCGGACCACCAACCTACGATCTACAGATTTCGGAAGGGCAAACATTTAGAATAGCCGAAGCAGAAGAAGGAGACTACTACTTTAGCGTTAACAACATCTTGCCTCCTTGGTATTCGGAAAGTTTTGGTTTTGAGACCCCCAATTGGCCAAATGAAATCAGGTTTTTCCGTATTTACGTTAACGTGGGGATTTTATTCCTTGGGAATGCGAATACGCCTGCTTCTACCAAAAGACCTGTCATGTTCTTTAAAAGAATAGGCACGGACTGGAATTATCAGTCCCTGTTTTATGGAAACGGGCCTGAAAATGTTGGTGATTATTTCGGCACTTCAATAGCTACAGCGGGCGGAAAAGCTGTTATTGGAGCGCCACTTGAAGGAAATGGAAAAGCGTATTACGCAAGTGAAGCAATTTTGAAAACCGACAGTTTTAGTAAAAACACCATTGAAGTTTATCCTAATCCGGTTCAAGATATATTGAAAATCACCAATGATATCGGAGACCTTTCGAGCGTTAAAGTTTATTCAGTTACTGGCAAATTGCTTTTAGCTGTCGAGAGCAACATCAAAGAAATCGATATGACAAATTTCGATACGGGAATGTACTTTATAAAAATAACAACCACAGCCGGTACAAAACAATCGTTCAAGGTTATTAAGAACTAACTGGCACTTTGGTAAGCTGAAACAAAAATATCCTAATCATGAAGAAACTTATAGTTTTTTTAATCATTTGCCAATGCGGTTATTCGCAAACGCCAGTTTCTTTTTATCCGTCCTATGACCCGATAGTGGGAGGTTTTGGGTCTAGAGTAGATTTGGATGGGAATGAAATTATCGTTTCTAACGCCAGCACCTTGGCATACGTATTCGAAAAGAACGCAAATGGCCTGCAACAAAAGCAAGTCATTTACTCGCCAAATGCATCCGACGGTGGTTTTGGATATGCTATTTCGGTTGAAAATAATCGGATTGCTATTGGAGATCCGCTAATCAATAGTGTTGCAGAGAATGCCGGTTCGGTTTTTATTTATGGCAAAACAGGTGATTTGTATGACTTGCAGCAAATCATTCCTTCACCAGAAGCTACTGCAAATTATCATTTTGGTAGTTGCGTGAAAATTTTTGGCAACCATTTATTTATTGCTGCTGAGAATCAAGTAAACTATCAAAATGCATCAAGTAATGTTGGTTCAGTTTATCATTATTTGTTTAATGGAACTGAGTGGGTGTTTCAGCAAAAATTGACATTAGGTAATTCCAGCTTCTTCGGAAAGAAAATAGAAGTTAATGACAACATTCTGGCAATATATGGCACCAGTAGTAATGGGACTACAAAATATTTTGCATTGTTCAAATTGATAGACAACAACTATGCGTTCACCGGTAGTCATGAATATAACGGATTATGGGGGCAGTTCGATTTTAGTTTATCTGGAAATTATATCTACGCCATTGTAAACGAAAATGTTGTAATTACTGAGGTAAATTCAGATGGAACTTCAAATTTTTATGGTAGTTTTAATACCTACTTTGACATAGGAAGCCAAGCTCTTGGAACTATAGTGGTAAACAATGACAATCTTTTTCTGGGCATTTCTTATCATATTTTAGCGATTTCGGTGAACTTTCCTGTGTTTCATTATAAAAAAACAGGCAATTCTTGGAATTATCAATCCACTTATTACGGTACTGGTCCTTTAGAAGATGATGACTTTGGAACAACAATGGCCACTAAGAATGACTTAGTGATTATTGGAGCACCGCAAGAAACTTTACAACCACTTCCACCGATACAAGGAAATGCATATTATATTGACTATTCTTTAGCTAATGAGCAGTTTGAATACAATGCTATTTCCTTGTTCCCAAACCCGACTAGCAATCGCATCTTTGTCAACAACAGTAATTCGCTTGCCATCAGCAAAATAGAAATCTATTCGGTTTCTGGCAAATTACTGCAAACGCAAAATTCTAATTTCAACGAAATTTCACTCGAGAACTTTTCCACAGGATTATACTTTGCCAAAATTTATTCTCAAAGTGACGTTTCCCTAACATTTAAGATTGTAAAAAATTAAGACAAACCCGTTTTACTACAACGTTTTTGTTAATAACATCCTACGAATAAATTGCAAATAATCTCGGTTATTACAACCCTATTGCCGAAATTTGCAGCTTAATTTTTTTACTATGATAACAGATACGATGAAGAAGCATAACTATAGTGCTGGTCCGTGCATATTACCACAGGAAGTTTTTGAAAAATCAGCAGCTGCGATTTTAGATTATAATAATTCTGGTTTATCGATATTAGAAATTTCAACACCGTTCCAAAGAATTTATCGCCATCATGGAAGAAGCGAGAGCTTTGGCATTAGACTTATTGGGTTTGACAGGCAAAGGTTACCAAGCCTTGTTCTTGAGTGGTGGCGCGAGTTTAGAATTTTTGATGGTGCCATACAACTTGATGAAAGTCGATGGAAAAGCAGCGTATTTAGATTCCGGAACATGGGCAAGTAACGCGATTACCGAAGCTAAGGCTTTTGGAGAAACGGTTGTTGTGGCTTCGTCTAAAAGCGATAATTATACACACATTCCCAAAAATTTTGTCATTCCCACTGATGCAGATTATTTTCACTGCACGAGCAACAATACCATTTTTGGAACGCAAATGAAAAGTTTTCCGAAAACCAATATACCTGTAGTTTGCGATATGAGTTCAGATATATTTTCAAGAGTCATCGACTTTACGCAATTCGACTTGATCTATGCCGGAGCGCAGAAAAATATGGGTCCAGCAGGAACAACATTGGTCATCGTTAAAGAAGAAATTCTTGGAAAAACTGGACGTTCTATTCCAGCGATTTTAGATTATCAAAAACATATCAAAGCGGAAAGTATGTATAATACGCCGCCTGTATTTCCTATTTATGCGTCCTTATTGACCATGCAATGGTTGCAAGATAAAGGTGGCGTTGCAGCCATTGAAATTGAGAATAACGCCAAAGCAGAATTGTTGTACACGGAAATTGATAGAAATCCATACTTCAAAGGAACGGTGGCGAAAGAAGATCGTTCGGCAATGAACGCGACTTTCTTGTTAGAAAATGAAGCACACACGCCAATTTTTGATACGTTGTGGAAAGAAGCGGGCATTTCTGGAATTACCGGACACCGTTCGGTGGGAGGTTATAGAGCCTCAATGTATAATGCGTTGCCTTTAGAAAGCGTACAAGTCTTAGTCGATGTAATGCAAGATTTTGAAAGCAAAGTTTCGGGAATGAAGTTTTAATTGATAATTGACAATTGATAATTTATTCCGCTGCGCTCCATACAGTTCGGCTGCGCCTCGGGTGATAATTGATTGTTGATAATGGATGACGTGCCCTAGCCCTGATAGCAGCGGCATCCTTTTGCAGGGCCGAGCGTCAGCAAGGAGCCAGGTGGTGCGCAGGCAGAAGCGAAGCAAAAGATATAGCGAATAGCAGGATAAGCTCCTGAAAAAGACGATTAAACAAATAAACGATTAAACAAGAATGAAAGTATTAGCCAATGATGGAATTTCTGAAAGCGGAAGAATTGCTTTAGAAAAAGATGGATTTGAAGTAATTACAACCAAAGTAGCTCAAGAGCAAGTTGCCAATTATGTGAATGCCAACAACGTTAGTGTTGTTTTGGTTCGCAGTGCCACCAAGGTGAGAAAAGATATAATTGACGCTTGTCCTGGACTAAAAATTATTGGTCGCGGTGGTGTTGGGATGGATAATATTGATGTAGAATACGCGCGCTCTAAAGGTGTGCATGTGATTAATACACCAGCATCTTCTTCGGAAAGTGTGGCGGAATTGGTGTTTGCGCATTTGTTTACCGGTGTTCGTTTCTTGCAAGATGCTAATAGAAACATGCCGTTGGAAGGCGATACTAATTTTGATGGTTTGAAAAAGCATACGCGAATGGAATCGAATTGCGCGGTAAAACTTTAGGAATTATTGGTTTCGGTCGCATCGGTCAAGCGACGGCAAAAATGGCGTTGGGATTGGGAATGAAAGTGATTGCTGCAGATAAATATGTTGACAATGCTGAAATCAGAGTTGATTTTTACAACAACCAATTTATCAATGTAGATATCGTTACGGAACCTTTAGAGGATTTGTTCAAACACGCTGATTTTATTACACTTCACGTTCCCGCTCAAGATGGTTATGTGATTGGTCGTGATGAAATCGCTGTGATGAAAGACAATGTTGGAATCATCAACTGCTCGCGTGGTGGAGTGATTGACGAAGTAGCGTTGATTGAAGGTTTAGATGCTGGAAAAGTACTTTTTGCAGGTTTGGACGTTTTTGAAAACGAACCGACACCAGAAATCAAAATCTTGATGCATCCAAAAATTTCGTTGACGCCTCATATTGGTGCGGCTACGTTGGAAGCGCAGGATAGGATTGGAACTGAATTGGCAGAGCAAATTAGTAGCATTATGAAATCGGAGAAAGTGTAATTTACTTTTTTTGTAAATCATAGAAAGTCAGGCTTTATGCTTGACTTTTTTTTGTTTAAATGTCCAGAAGACTATAAACTAGACCGCAGATTCGCAGATTTTAGAAATAATTAAAAAATCTGCGAATCTGTGGTTTATTTTTTGGAATTAGAGAGCGCAAAGAATATTATTTTATATCAATTCACGCCTGCTTTAGTTATCTATTTGCTTTCTTCAATGAAAATTAAATTTCAATCGTTACTGTTTTTTGTTAAATTTGATATTCAACTTTAAAAAATTCAAAACAATGTTTGAACAATTAACACAGTTAGTACAACAGTTCGGTCAAGATGCGGTAGTTAAAAACGATGCGGTTCCCAACGAACAGAATGAAGCGGTAATGAATGAAGCGAGTAATTCTATTCTTGATGGTCTAAAAAATATGGTCGCAGAGGGAAATGTTTCGGACGTGGCAAGCTTGATTAATGGAAGTACCACTGCTGATACTTCAAATCCTGTAGTGCAAAAATTGAAAGAACAATTAACGGGCAATTTGGGTGAGAAATTTGGTTTGAGTAGCGACGCGGCTTCGGGTGTGGCAGGCAACTTGATTCCAAAAGTTCTGGGTTCCTTAGTAGGAAACGCCAAAGACCCAAATCACAAAGGTTTTGAAGTTTCGGATTTGGTCAATGCTATTTCTGGTGGCGCTGGCAATTCAGGTTTGATGGATGCTGTCTCTCAATATGGTGGCCAATTTGGTTTAGATCAAAATGCGGATGGAAAAGTAGATATGAGTGATGCCATGGCAGCTGTCAATAAAAAAGGCGGTATCGGCGGGCTACTTGGTAAGTTATTCGGAAGATAAAACGTAAAATGGTTATATAATTTAATGAAAGTCAGGCGAGTTGCTTGACTTTTTTTTGTTAAAAGAGGCAAGACTGCTTCAGAACAAAGATGGATTTGCTAACTTTATAGAAAGAATTAAAAATGAAGAACATCGCTGGTGCCCTTGTCATCTTACTCTTGATTTGCTGTTGTTCGCAAAAGAAAACTTTAGTGACCAATAAATCGTCGGAAACTGCATTAGTAAAAGACACGATTCGAATCGCGAATGATTCTTTAGAATATGAAGTTATTATTATAGAACCTGGATTTAATGCGTGGCTGACCACTCAAAAACCGCGAAATTACTACTCACTCATTTACTTAGAAAATCGAAATATTCGTTTCGTAACGGAATGGAATAATCGTGTCGCCCAGCCGTACCGCTATGATCCGACTTTATATGAAATGCGAATTGACTATTTTACGCATATTCATTATGGTTATGAAGTCAATTATTTGTTGTACCATTATTTTATGTACTTTCAAAGTCGATACAAACAGCGATTATGACCATTTTCTCTCTTATATTTGCACTCAATTCTTAGGTTATGTCGAGTTTTAAAGAACGCTGGGGAATTCAATCGAATTTTCAACTTACTATTATCTTTGTAGTCTTTGCGATTACAGGCTCTGCTTCGGCTTGGTTGTCAAAACCTTTCTGCTTACTTCTCGGAATTACAAAAGAGGATTTAGGATTTTGGTTTACGCCCATTCGTTTGTTATTGATATTCCCGATTTACCAAGTGCTATTGGTGGCGATAGGTTTTTTGTTTGGTCAATTCAAATTCTTTTGGGCTTTTGAAAAGAAAATGTTGCGAAGCATGAAATTGGGTTTCTTGCTGCCGAAAGAAAATGATTCAAAATAAAAAACGCCTTGGTTAGAAGGCGCTTTTCACATAACTTTTAGCAAGTTGTTACTTTTCAGTTTTCAACATATTGAAGAAGTCATTTCGATTTTCTTTTTCATTAAAGATTCCGCCATATTGCAAAGTTGAAGTATAACTAGATTCGTCTTTGATACCTCGACTTGACACACACAAATGCGTTGCTTCGATTACTACAATCACATTTTCTGTTTCTAGAGCTGATTTTAATTCGTTGAAAATCTGCATAATCATGCGTTCTTGCACTTGTGGTCGACGGGCGTAATAATCTACAATCCGGTTTAATTTTGAAAGTCCAATTACTTTGCCACTAGAAACATAGCCAATATGTGCTTTCCCGATGATGGGCAAAAAGTGGTGTTCGCAGGTAGAATTAAACGTAATATTCGCTTCCACCAACATTTTATCATAGTGATAACTATTATCAAATACCGATAATTTGGGTTTGTTCTTTGGATCGAGTTCGCTAAAAATTTCTTCCACAAACATTTTTGCCACGCGATGCGGCGTACCACGAAGACTGTCGTCGGTCATATCAAGTCCTAATTCTTCCATTATAATCTGAAAGTGTTTTTCGATGACTGCTTTTTTCTGTGCATCAGTCTTTACAAAAGCATCTGGACGCAGCGGTGTTTCTGCGGACGACATTTGGTGCTCGTCGCCTATAATTTCAAATATTTCTTTTTCAGTTAGCGTATTCATAGAAAGTGGTTTTAGATGCTTTATTTTTTGAGTTTTGATGAGAATAATTCTTGTAACTTCTGCATTTTAGGTGTAATGACATAGCTGCAATATCCCACTGATTTATTGAGATTGTAGTAATTTTGATGGTAGTCTTCCGCCTGGTAAAATCGAGTTGCTTCCGAAATTTTGGTAACAATTGGTTTGGCAAATGTTTTCGCGGCCGTCAATAGTTCCTTATACTCTTCCGCAAATTGCCGTTGGTATTCATTATGATAAAAAACTTCACTGCGGTATTGTGTGCCCAAATCATTTCCCTGACGATTCAAAGTAGTGGGATCATGTGTTGCAAAAAAAACATGAAGCAAGTCGCTAAATGAAATCTTATTGGGATCAAATAATATTTGAATCGCTTCAGCATGACCTGTTTCTCCTGTACAAATTTCGGTATAGGTGGGATTCAAGGTTTTTCCTCCAATGTATCCTGAAACCACACTCTCAACACCTTCTAACGACAAGAAAATGGCTTCCGTGCACCAAAAGCAACCACCGGCAAAAGTGGCAACCTCGTTTTTAGAAACTATAGCATCTATATTTAGATCTGTGCTCATTGATGTGGATTAGTGGCTAAATTGATATCTAATTTTGTTTAACAAATGTAATTAAAAATTAAACAGTAAATTTAAATTAACTTTTATTTATTAATTGTGATAAGTCAACGTTTGTTCTAAACATGCTTTTGTTTTATTCTTCTCCAATAATTCTAAAAATCTTTGTTTCTTTGTGGAAACCCATTAAAATGATTCACGCCAAAAATATTATTAAATCCTACGACCAACTTCAAGTGTTGAAAGGCGTTGATTTAGATATTATAAAGGGTGAAATTGTTTCCATTGTTGGTGCTTCTGGCGCAGGAAAAACGACGCTTCTTCAGATTCTTGGTACATTAGATCGACCCACACTGTCAGCGGAAACCGTTTTACAAATCAATGGCGAAGATGTGTTGAAAATGAATAACAAGGCTTTATCACAATTTAGAAATTTGCATTTGGGATTTATTTTTCAATTCCATCAATTGCTACCCGAATTTACCGCTTTAGAAAATGTTTGTATTCCAACTTTTATTACCAACAAGAGCAAAAAAGAAACAGAAGCAGAGGCCAAAAAACTACTGGAATATCTGGGATTGTCGGAACGTATTCACCATAAACCAAACGCGCTTTCTGGTGGAGAACAGCAACGTGTGGCCGTCGCGAGAGCGCTAATCAATAAACCGTCAATTATTTTTGCAGATGAACCTTCTGGAAATCTAGACACTACTTCTGCTGAAAACCTGCACCAGTTGTTTTTCGATCTTCGTGATAATTTTGGTCAGACCTTCGTGATTGTGACCCACAACGAAGATTTGGCAAATATGGCGGACCGAAAGCTGACCATGGTTGATGGCAAAATTTCCTCCTAATCATCATGCTATTAATTGTACTAATATGGTGTTATCTCTTCGTTACCTTTTATAACTTAGGATTCGCATTCAAGAAATCAGTACGGATAAAAGAACGCAATGCTACATTGACCATAATACTGGGAATGCTTGGTGTAACTTTGTTAGCTAGTTTTTGGGCGATTTTTGGAAGAATCAACTACGAGTTTCAGATTGCCTTACTTCTTCTTCAACTATTGATTGTCATCAAGTATAAAAGTGAATTATCGGCTACTTACCATCACGTCTTCCAAAGAATTAAAGAGATAGACACCAACTTGAAGATTTTCTTTCTCCTAACTTTGGTCGTTATTTTATTTCAGTCCGCTGGAAGTTCGTTTTTCGTTGATAATGAAACCTACTATTTGCAAACTATAAAATGGCTCAATGAATATGGATTTGTGCCAGGTTTAGCCAATCTACATATTTTCTTTGGGCAAACTTCGGGCTGGCACATTTTGCAGAGTGTATTTTCGTTTTCGTATTTCACGGATAAATGCAATGATCTCAACGGATTTTGTCTGCTTTTGGGAATTGCATTCTCCATTGGGCAACTTGATAGCTATTTCAAAAAAGGCAATCTTCACAATTTATCCATGGGACTTTTTTCCACAATTATGGTTTTGCTTTTACCATTTTCAAGCGTTCCATCTCCGGACTTGGCAGTAATTGTTATTTCACTTTTGCTTTTCTCATTTCTTACTAGAAGCGATGAAATGTCCAACTCGGATTCATTAACAATTCTTGCCTTACTGGCATTCTTCATTGTTTACATCAAAATCTCAGCTTTGCCAATTTTGCTGTTGCCGTTGCTTTATGTTGTATTACGAATCAATAAAAAGCAATCTAAAACAATTCCTGCGCTTTTAATTGGTGCAGTGGTGGTTGTTCTGTTTATAATAAAAAACATCATTCTGACCGGATATCCGCTTTATCCTTCATCGCTATTTGCACAATACATCATGTCCGAAAATGCTATTCCACAAGCGCTTTACGAATTTTGGTGGAGACCGTCACAGCACTATGGATTTGTATCACCTCAAAACCAGTATTCCCCGCTTTCTACTGTTGCCATTTTATTGCAATGGATATCGGAATCCTGGGTAATTCGATCCATCACCTTGATGCTACTGTCGCTTTTTATAATGGTTCCTTTCGCGATCAGTAAATCAAAAAACAAAAGGGCTTTTTGGATCATTTATGTAACCATGATAATTCAAATAGTATTTTTGATTTTGACGGCGCCGCAATTCCGTTTTATTTTGTCCTTTGTATTGTTCTTTGGATTGACATTATTTTCATTTGTTTTGGTAAAGAAAACACCTATTTGCATTGGCTTATATATTGGACTTATCGTTGCCAGTCTTTATGTAATATTTCCGATAGCAATAGGAATAAACCACAGCCGAGTGGACTTTTATCCGAAGTCATTCTCGCTCTCACAAATTGTCATTCCAAAATCAAATTCCAATCTACGGGCTACATTTTCAAAAAAATCAAAAGGCAATCTACAATACAACTCACCGGATGAACAAAGCTACATTTGGGTGACTGGAGATGGAAAATTACCTTGTGTCAATAGCAAACAAATTGAATACTTCCATGAAAAACTCGGATATTATCCACAATTGCGTGGCGCTACTTTGTCAGAAGGATTTTACTCCAAAAAAACGGTAAAACCATGACCCAAAAAGAACTCCACGAATTTCTAGAAGAAAAAGTCATACAGTATAACACACCTCAATTTATCGAAAGTGATCCGATACAAATTCCTCATTTATACAATACAAAAGAAGATATTGAAATCGCTGGTTTTCTCACCGCTACCATTTCATGGGGCAACCGAAAGATGATCCTGAAAAATGCGCATAGCATGATGCAATTGATGGGAAATACACCTTACGACTTCGTCATGTCTCATACCGAAACCGATTTGGAGCGCTTGGAAAACTTTGTTCATCGTACGTTTAATGGAAAAGACTTCTCAACATTTATCAGAGGCTTGAAACATATTTACCAAAACCATGGTGGATTAGAATCAGTTTTTGCGTTGCATCAAGAACAAGAAAGTTTGCAAAAAAGCATTCACGAATTGAAGTCAATATTCTTTGAAATCAATCACCAAAATCGAACACAAAAACACATCTCAGATCCACTTAATAATTCAGCTGCGAAGCGCATCAACATGTATTTGCGCTGGATGGTGCGGCAAGACAAAACTGGCGTTGACTTGGGCATTTGGAAAACGATTCCTCCTTCAAAGTTATCATGCCCTTTAGATGTTCATTCTGGAAATGTCGCCCGGAAATTAGGATTACTAAATCGTAACCAAAACGACGGAAAAGCATTAGCAGAATTAGATTTCAATCTCCGCAAGCTCGACCAAAAAGATCCTGTAAAATATGATTTTGCCTTATTCGGATTAGGTGTGTTTGAAGGATTTTAAGGAGAAAAAAACTACCGTACTACAACGCTAATTTTCAAAAAGTTACTATAAAATCAATTTTACGGTAGGGTAAATAAAATGTTAATTGTTTAATATTATGGTGCCAATAGAAGACAATTCTATTAAATTCGCATCGCCCATATGCATTTTTTACAAAATATTAACTTACAATGAAATTGTTAAAAAACAAGAAATCGCTCGGAATTATTGTCTTTTCCATGCTTGCGTCAAACGCTTTTACTTATTATTACATCTCTAAAAAAAAGAATGCTGACACGCAAAATGATATCTCGGACGTTTCTACTGGTTCTTATAAAGTGCAAAGATTATCTGGGTTCAAGTATGTAAAGCCAATATTGCTCGTCGATGATAAATACGAATCTGAAAATCTCAATGGACTCAAACAAAATGTAACAGGCATCATCGAAAATTACAAGAAAATCGGCGTTCTTAATTCAGCCTCTTTTTTCTTAAAGGAATTCAATGGAAATGGCTGGACTGGAACAAACGTAGACGAAAAATTTCTCCCAGGTTCATTGATGAAAGTTCCTGAACTCATCGCCTACTTAAAAATGAATGAATTAAAACCCGGTACATTAGACCGTGTTATTTCCTATGATAAAGTAACCGATACGGAGCGACACACTAATTTTAATTCCAAATCAATTCAAGTTGGAAAAAAATACACGATAAGAGAATTACTTACTTATATGATTAAATATTCCGATAATCAAGCCACTAGCTTGCTAAACGATAATATTGACATCACCATTTTTGGAAAAGTATTTACTGATCTTGGTTTGGCAATTCCCGATTGGAAATCACCCATCTATCCCATTTCTTCCCGAGACTATTCTTTGGTTATGAGAGCCTTGTATAATGGTTCCTATCTGAATAAAGAAAATTCTGAAATCGGTGCAGAATTACTAAGCCAATGCGATTTCAATAGCGGATTAATTGCAGGAATGCCAAAAGGCACCCAAGTGATCCATAAGTTTGGTGAAGCTGGATATGCTAATGGCCAACAATTTAGTGAATCTGCTATTATTTATCTGGACAATAATTGTTACGTGCTTACTATTATGACCGCTGGGAAAGATTACAAACAACTTCCTCAAATTAGTAAAGAAATTTCTGCTTCAGTTTATCAATTTATGCAGATGAATCCAATACCGGCAAACTAGTAGCTCTAGAAGAGAATTCTGCGAAACTGTTCTTAATGCTTTAAAAAGCTTACCTTTGCGCAAATTTAATCCTAATGAGCACTTTCGAACAATTCAATCTACCAAAATCGGTTCAAAAAGCCATCGATGAATTAGGTTTTACAACACCCACACCTATACAAGAAAAATCATTTTCTGTAATTATGTCAGGACGTGATATGATGGGAATTGCTCAGACAGGAACTGGAAAGACCTTTGCCTATTTATTGCCACTTCTAAAATTGTACAAATTTACCCCAACACATACTCCAAAAATTGTCATCTTGGTACCAACACGTGAATTGGTGGTTCAAGTCGTTGAAGAAGTTGAAAAACTAACCCAATATATGTCCGTTCGCACATTGGGGATTTATGGTGGTGTGAACATCAATACACAAAAAACCGCGGTTTATCAAGGAACCGATATTCTCGTTGGAACGCCGGGAAGAACGATGGATTTGGCACTTGATAATGTGATACGCTTTGACGAAACTTCAAAATTGGTGATTGACGAATTTGACGAAATGTTGAATTTAGGTTTCCGCCCACAGTTGACTTCAATCTTTGCGATGATGAAACCAAAACGTCAAAACATTCTATTTTCCGCAACCATGACGGATGAAGTGGATGCGGTTCTCAACGACTTTTTCGATTTTCCTGAAGAAGTGAGCCTTGCCGCATCTGGAACACCGTTGACTAATATTACCCAGTTAGCGTATAAGGTTCAGAATTTCAATACAAAAATCAACCTGCTGAAACACTTGTTAGCGGAAAATGAAAATATGAGTCGTGTTTTGATTTTCGTAAACAACAAGAAAATATCAGACATGCTGCACGAAAGTATTGAAGAAACTTTTGAAGGACAATTTGGCGTGATACACTCCAACAAATCGCAGAATTACCGTCTGAATACGATGGCTACTTTTCAAGAAGGAAATTTGCGTGGCATTATCACGACAGATATTATGGCGCGTGGTTTAGATATTTCAGACATTACTCATGTCATCAATTTTGAAATGCCGGAGTTTCCAGAACTCTATATGCACCGAATTGGTCGAACGGGTCGTGCAGATGCAACCGGGACAGCGATTAGCTTTTACACAACCCGAGAAGAAGAATACAAATTGGAAGCAGAAGTATTGATGAATCTCGAAATTGAAAACGTTGACTTTCCCGAAGAAGTGGAAATTTCACTCAAGTTGATCGGTCCAGAAAAAGACAAAGAGCCGATGAAGTTCTTGCTTAAAAAACCTAAATTAGACGGAGAAGGCGCTTTCCATGAAAAAGCAAAAAAGAACAAAAAAGTTAATTTAGGTGGTCCATCTAAAACAAAAAAGAAAACATCAGGATCGGTCAACAGAAATATGTTGAAGACGCGCGACAAGAAAAGAAAAGACAAGAAATAATTGATCATTGATAATTGACAATTGATAATTGATTATTATTTTTGATAAACTAAATTAAGCATGCAATTCAAACATCCGGAAATTCTTTACTTCCTATTTTTACTGCTTATTCCGGTATTGGTTCACTTGTTTCAATTGCGTCGATTTAAGAAAGAATATTTTACGAATGTTCGATTTTTAAAAGAAATCTCCATACAAACCCGAAAGAGTTCTAAAATCAAGAAATGGTTGCTATTGGCGACAAGATTACTGCTTTTAACCTTTATCATACTCGCATTTGCACAACCTTTTTTCGCTGCCAAAGACAGTAAGAACAGCAACAACGAACTCTATATTGTTTTGGATAATTCCTACAGTATGCAAGCAAAAGGTCAAAAAGGTGCTTTACTTAAGCGTGCTATTGAAGATCTTTTAGAACACGCTCCGGCGAATCAAACTTTTTCATTAGTGACCAATTCTGAGACCTTTTGGAATACCGATGTCAAATCGATTCAAAAAGAGTTGCAAAATCTGCCTTATAGTCCATTGTCATTCCAATTAGAAAGCGCGATGGCAAAAATTAAATCGCATCCATCCAATTTAAACAAAGATGTGGTAGTGATTTCGGACGCTATTGGTTTGCAATCAAAGCAACTAAAAAGTATCGACAAGTCCTGGAACACCATTTTTGTTGTTCCAAAAGCGGAACAAAAGAACAACGTGGCAATTGACAGCGTTTTCATTGAACAAACACTAGATAATTTTTATGAAATTGGAATTCATTTGACTTCTTATGGAGACGACAATAAAGATTTTCCAATGGCGCTATATAACAAGGAAAAACTGATTGCGAAGACTATTTTTAAAATGGAATCGAAGGAGAAAATCGTAAAATTCACCATTCCAAAAGACGATTTCAATGGTTATGCAAGCATCACAGACAACAGTTTGGCTTATGATAACACTTTGTATTTTAGCATTTCAAAACCGGAAAAACTCAATGTATTAAGTATTGGAAGTCCTGAAAAAAGTGCGTTTTTAAGTCGAATATATACAGCCGCCGAATTTAATTTTACCAATTACGCATTGGCCAATTTGGACTACAATCAATTGGAGAATCAAGACGCCATCATTCTCAACGAATTGACAGATATTCCACAAGCGTTGCAAACTACTCTAAAGACTTTCGCAAGTAAAGGCGGCAATGTAATTTTCATTCCATCTGTAGAAAATAGCATTTCAAATATCAATAGCTTTCTTAGTAATTTTGGCAAAATCCAGTTTCAAAATGCACAAAAAAACGAGAAATTAATTACGAAAATTGCATTTAACAATCCTGTATTTAAATCCGTATTTGAAAAACAAGTTGCCAATTTTCAATATCCGAAGACGAACAGTTCTTTTGGTTTCACCTCTAATTATCCCGCCATTTTGAGTTATGAAGATCAAAGCACTTTCTTGACTTCGATGCCCAATGACTTGTCATCAGTTTATGTTTTTTCTGCCGCTTTGAATAAAGACAATTCCAATTTTCAAAATTCGCCATTGATTGTTCCTGTATTTTACAATATGGCGCAAAGCATTCAAAAAACTGGAATATCATCGATGCTAATTGGCGAGAACAACAGCATTTTCATGAATGCAACCTTGAGCAAAGACGACATTTTGTCGATTAAGAACAAGGAAGAAAATTTCATTCCAATTCAGCAAATATTGAACAGTAAGGTAAAGCTAACTTGTGCTGACAAACCTGAAATTGCAGGAAATTACGGGGTTTATAAAGCGGATGAATTGCTCAAGAATGTCAGCTTTAATTACAATCGAACCGAAAGCGCATTGGCAGAAAGTTCGGAAAACCTGCTCACTGATTTTACTCAAAAAGAATCTATATCAACCGTTTTTGATACCTTGCAGTTCGAAAGAACAAACAACGAAATTTGGAAGTGGTTTGTGATACTTGCTTTGTTATTTTTAGTCTTAGAAGTACTCATTCAAAAATTTGTAAAATGAATTTAATTGTCAGAGCTGCTAAAATAATTGATTCTAAAAGTCCTTTTCACAATCAAATTGTCGATTTGTTCATCGAAGATGGGACGATCAAAAAAATCGGAACTTCGATTGCAAATCCCTCTAATTTACAAGAGTTAAAACTCGATAATTTGCACGTTTCACAAGGTTGGTTTGATTCAAGCGTCTGTTTTGGTGAGCCTGGATACGAAGATTGCGAAACCATCGAAAACGGATTACTGGTGGCCGCCAAAAGCGGATTTACATCAGTAGCCTTGCAACCCCATACACATCCAATTATTGACAATCAATCGCAAGTGCATTTTGTACAATCGAAAGCAAAAGATGCTGCGACCCAACTCTACCCGATTGGCGCTTTAACCAAAGAGAGTTTAGGGAAAGATTTGGCTGAACTATATGACATGAAAAATGCGGGAGCCATTGCTTTTGGTGACTTTAACAGAAGTGTCGGCAACGCCAACCTGTTGAAAATCGCCTTGCAATACGTCCAAGATTTTGACGGACTAGTGATTGCTTTTTCGCAAGATTCAGACCTCAAAGGAAACGGCGTTGTCAATGAAGGAATGGTTTCAACTCAATTAGGATTGAAGGGAATTCCAGCTTTGGCAGAAGAATTACAAGTGGCTCGTAACTTATTTTTATTAGAATATACGGGTGGAAAATTACACATTCCGACCATTTCTACAGAGAAATCCGTAGCATTAATCAAAGCGGCTAAAGCCAAAGGATTGCATGTTACTTGTAGCGTTTCGGTGCATCATTTGGTGCTCACTGACGAAAAATTACACGGATTTGATACAAGATATAAAGTCGCGCCGCCCTTGCGATCAGAGTTAGACAGAAAAGCTTTGATACAAGGAGTTTTGGATGGAACCATTGATATGATTACCTCAGATCACAATCCAATCGACATTGAGCACAAGAAGATGGAATTCGATTTGGCGAAGAATGGAACCATTGGACTAGAAAGTGCTTTTGGAGCGCTGTTGACCGTTTTACCTGTTGAAACAGTCATCGAAAAACTCACGCATGGAAAGGCGATTTTTGGGATTCAAGAGTCGACAATAAAAGAAGGAAGTTTTGCCAATCTTAGCTTTTTCAATCCAGAAGAAACGTGGACATTTACCAAAGAAAAGATCCAATCAAAATCTAAAAATTCCGCTTTCTTAGGACAAGCGATGAAAGGAAAAGCATACGGAGTTTACAATCAAGGAAAACTAGTTATATCAAATGAATAATACCATTGAAGAAGGAAAAACAGCGGCCATCACGAGTTATATTTTGATTGTTGGCGTTCTCATTGCACTTTCGATGAATTCCGAAAACAAGAATTCATTTGCTTCCTTTCATATTCGACAAGCATTGGGATTAACAATTACGTTTCTTTCGTTAGGATTAATTGTTAGCAATTTTGATAGTTTGATGATTTCCGCCACCATGTGGATTTTCGTTTCGATTTTATGGACTTATGGCTTTTTCACCGCGATCAAAGGTGATATGAAACCATTGCCTTTGTTAGGAAGTTTGTTTCAAAAAGTATTTCATTTTATATAATTATATGAACAAATCTCTGCAATATTTAATACGCGAACCTAAAGTTAAACAGCATCAAAACCCGCTATTACTTTTGCTTCACGGCTATGGCAGCAACGAACAAGATTTATTTTCTTTTGCGAGTGAACTTCCGGACGAATATTATGTGATTTCTGTTCGCGCTCCGTATGATTTGACGTATGGCAGTTATGCTTGGTATGCGATTAATTTCGATGCGGATGAAAATAAATTCTCAGACCACGACCAGGCAAGAGAATCTCGAGATTTGATTGCTAAATTTATTGATGAATTGGTTGCCAATTATCCAATTGACGCCAATGATATTACACTAATAGGATTTAGTCAAGGTTGCATTTTAAGTTACGCCGTCGCTTTGTCTTATCCGCAAAAAGTACAGCGCGTGGTAGCCATGAGTGGTTATTTGAATCTTGACATCGCCACAGAAAACTACGCCAATAATGACTTTAGCAATTTGAAAATATTTGCTTCACACGGGTCAGTAGACCAAGTCATTCCGGTTGATTGGGCTCGAAAAGCAAAACCTATTTTAGATCGTTTGGGGATTGAAACAGTTTATAAAGAATATCCCATTGGGCATGGTGTTTCACCACAGAACTTTTATGATTTCAGAAACTGGTTGCAAGCCAAATAAGCAACATTACTTTTGATATAACACCGATTGAACGGTTTCGAAAGTAACCGTTTCGTCTTCATTAATAAAGTACTTCAGCAACACTTCGCCCCAATATTCGCCATCACTGTAGTCAGCGATAATCCAGCGGTGGTTCAACACTTTGGCTTTATTGATGATGAATTTTTGTGCTCCAATTTGATCTTGTCCAGTGTATGGATTTCCTTTTGGATTCTCGTTGAAGTCCATCAATTTTTCTTTTACATAGGGAATCAATTTTTCGTAGGGAATAAATTTCTTAGAGTCACCTGAGTCAAAGTAGTTTTGTGCATTTTGGTTGTTCTCTAAAGAAAAATAATTAGCATCATCGTACTTAGCAGCGACCGAGGTCAAACTATCTCGCAATTTGGCGTTAGTTGTTTTGAATTGTGTTTCGTAAAAAACATTCTTTTTGCTGTAGTACATATACGTGAAAATATTAAGTAAGACAGCTAAAATAAAAAGATAAAGGAAAAGGGATTTTTTCATAAGGCAATTTAATGATTAAATAGTGATTTCTAGATTATCGTAAGCTACAAAAACATGTGATGGTAATTTCTGTTGAATGTCTTCATGGAAACCGAAAAGGTGACTAATATGGGTGAGATAAGCTTTCTCTGGTTGAACTTTAGCAATAAATGCCAAGGCTTCGTCTAGATTAAAATGCGAATGATGCGGCTCTTCTCGCAAGGCGTTAACCACGAGCACTTTCACTCCTTTCAACTTTGCAACCTCACTTTCTTCGATCGTTTTTACATCCGTAAGATAGGCAAAATCGTCTATTCTAAAACCGAATACTTGTAAATTTCCGTGCATGACATTGATTGGAATCGCGACTTTGTCTCCAACTGGAAAAGACTCGTCTAACTTAATTTCGATTGGATTTACGGATGGTGCTCCTGGATAACGATTTTCGGTTTCAAACACATAGTCGAAACGACGTTGAAGATTCTGAATTACCCTTTTGTGCGCAAAAATTGGAAGTGCACCCTGTTTAAAATTAAACGGACGAATATCATCTAAACCCGCAGTATGGTCGGCATGTTCATGGGTGTATAATATTCCGTCTATTTTAGAACACTTTGACATTAACATTTGTTGCCTGAAGTCAGGACCACAATCAACAATATACGAATGCTCGTCCCAATGAATCCAAATTGATACGCGAAGTCTCTTATCTTTCGGATCCTCGCTATGACAGACCGAATGTTGACTTCCAATAACAGGAATTCCTTGTGACGTACCAGTACCTAAAAAATAGACTTCCAATTTGTTATTTTTTACAAAAATACTATTAATTATCAGTTGATAAAGTCCTATTTTGTTAACTTTGTGCAAGAATTACTACGTTACCTCAAATCATGGAAAAACAAATTAAACTAAAAGGAGATAAAGTCATTGAACAAGTCCCCTCTATTAAAGATAAAGCGCTACGTATCAATTTGAATGAAAATATATACGGGACTTTTGCAGAAATAGGCGCTGGACAAGAAACAGTGCGACATTTCTTTAGATCTGGAGGCTCTTCTGGAACCATTGCAAAAGCCATGAGTGCTTATGATAAGGACTTCAGTGATGCAATTTACGGCGTGGAAGAAGATGGTCGCTATGTCACAGAAAGTCGACTAAAGAAAATGCTGACCCATGAAGTGAACCTTATTGAAAAACGATTGAGTAGAGAGAAACATCCACACAAAATGTTTTTTAGTTATGCCAATACAGTTGCGACCATAGATTTTGCAAAACAATTTAAAGGACATGGTTGGGTAGGCATTCGTTTTCAAATTGATCCAGACGAAGATTACAACGACATCAGCATCCATATCAGATTTAAAGAAACTGATGCACGATTGCAACAAGAAACCTTAGGTGTTTTAGGAGTCAATTTGATCTATGGTGCTTTTTATAAATACAATGACCCGAAAAAACTGCTGCGTTATTTGTATGACCATTTGGACAAAGATCAATTAGAGATCGATACCGTTAATTTTTCAGGACCCCGTTTTGAAGAAGTAGACAATCGTCTGATGAGTTTGCAATTGGTAAAAAATGGTATGACCGATGCCGTAATGTTTGATCCAGAAGGGAAAAACATATTGCCGGCAGCGATATTATATAAGAAAAACATTTTGGCTTTGCGTGGAAGTTTCCGACCAGTAACTAGCGTCAACATGGATATGTACGAGAAGTCACTAAAAATGTTTCTCGCTGAAAGTAAAGTTCAAAAAGAAAATACACTAGTAGTATTCGAAATTACGCTATCGAACCTGCGTTCAGAAGGGGAAATCGACGAACGCGATTTTATGGATCGAGCGGAATTACTTTGCTCGCTAGGGCAAACAGTTATGATTTCGAATTTTCAAGAATACTATAAAGTAGTGGAGTATTTTTCTAATTATACCAAAGCCCGAATGGGATTGGCGATGGGTGTCAATAATTTGATTGACATATTTGACGAAAAATACTACCGTCATTTGAGCGGTGGAATACTAGAGGCTTTTGGAAAATTATTTTATCGTGATTTGAAAGTCTTTGTCTACCCGATGTTGGGTGAAGATGGTGAAGTTATTAATTCGGAGAATCTGAAAGTTCATCCACGTATGAAAGAACTTTATAAATTCTTCAAGTTTAATGGAAAAGTAGTAGATATTGATGATTTTAATCCAAACAATTTGCAAGTATTTTCAAGAGAAGTACTGAAAATGATTAGTCACGGAAAATCTGGGTGGGAAAATATGTTGCCGAAAGGAATTGCAGAACTTATCAAGAAACACAAACTTTTTGGATACGATCCGAATAAAGTTTTGGAAGAAACAAAGTAGTTTCATAAAAATAGAAAAGAGCCAAAAAACGCAAAGCAAAATTGTGTTTTTTGGCTCTTTTTTTTATGCTATTTGAGAATCTGAGCCGCGTGATCTTTCGTTTTTACTTCAGAAATCACTTCATCTATTAGGCCGTTTTCGTCAATAACAAAAGTTGTTCTGTGAATACCATCGTATTCTTTTCCCATAAATTTTTTCGGTCCCCAAACGCCAAATGCTTGAATCACCGATTTATCTTCATCTGCCAAAAGTGGAAAAGGAAATTCAAATTTGTTTTTGAAATTGGCTTGTGCTTTTGCGTTGTCAGCGCTGACACCCAACAGTGCGTAGTTATTGGCTTGAAAGCGTGCAAAATTATCACGAAGATCGCAGGCTTCTGCGGTACATCCTGGCGTGTTGGTTTTCGGATAAAAGAAGACAACCAATTTCTTACCGTGATAATCTGCTAATGTATGTAAGGTTCCGTCTTGATCTTTCGCCGAAAAATTTGGAGCTTGATCCCCTTTTTTTAATGTCGTCATGTTTTTACCTGTTTTGAATGATGAGAATATGTCTTTTTATTCGGAGGCTTTGCCCCAGATGGCAGTGAAAACCCCGTAGGTTCTACAACTAATTTTTCTTACCATGGCTCAGCGACCAGCGGAAGCTGAAGCTATTGTGTAGAAAAATAGTTTTAGAACCTGCGGCGTTGTAGCGTACAGCTGGATTAGGCACATCGCAATATTTATATTAATTTTGGCTTCATAAAAATAATCAAATGACCCAACAAGAGCGTGTAACGTTTGTTATAAATACGTTAAAAGAAATTTATCCGACAATACCTATTCCGTTAGCACATAAAGACCCCTATACATTATTAATTGCTGTGTTGCTTTCGGCGCAATGCACTGATGTTCGCGTGAATCAAATTACACCGTTACTTTTCGAGAAGGCGGACAATCCGCACGATATGATAAAAATGACCGTCGAAGAAATCAAAGAAATTATTCGACCCTGTGGCTTATCTCCAATGAAGTCGAAAGGCATACACGGTTTGTCACAAATCTTGATTGAAAAGCACGATGGTCAAGTGCCACAAAGTTTTGAGGCGTTAGAAGCATTGCCAGCTGTTGGTCATAAAACGGCAAGCGTCGTGATGAGTCAGGCTTTTGGTGTGCCTGCTTTTCCGGTTGATACGCATATTCATCGGCTGATGTATCGATGGAACTTCACGAATGGAAAAAATGTGGTTCAAACTGAAAAAGATGCCAAGCGACTTTTCCCAAAAGAACTATGGAACGATTTGCATTTGCAGATTATTTGGTATGGTCGTGAATATTCTCCTGCTCGTGGATTTGATTTGGAGAAAGACATCATCACTAGGACGATTGTACGAAAAACTATTTTGAATGAATTGAAAAATAAGCGAACGCCAAAAAAATAGAAGTTAGGCGAGCGCGTATAAAAAAAATATCCCGATTAGTTTCGGGATATTTTATTAATTAGCGATCATTTCAATGTTCATCTTTCCAATTTTCATGTAGCTTAATGCTTTAGAGTAATTCAATAAAAAAGAGACCGTTTCTTTTTTAGGTTTCATAGAAGGTGTCACAAATGATTTTCGAGAGTAAATTTTTGCCATATTGTAGTTATTGTGTTTGATACAACTACAACGTGGGATTCTCCTGTATATTGTTAATTGGTCAAAATAATTTGATGTTTCTCGATCACTTTTCTTAGGTTCATTAATGCATAACGCATTCTACCTAAGGCAGTATTGATGCTAACACCAGTTAATTCTGAGATTTCTTTAAAACTTAGGTCTTGATAAATTCGCATGACTAAAACTTCTTTTTGGTCATTTGGCAATTCTTCGATTAATCGCTTAAGATCTTTTTCGACTTGTTCAGAAATCATTTGATTCTCTGCACCTAAGGAATGATCAGTCATAATAGAAAAAATTGAAAACTCCTCCGTTTCACGATACATCGGCATTTTTTTGTTTCGTCTGAAATGATCAATGATAAGATTATGAGCGATTCTCATTACCCATGGGAGAAATTTCCCTTCCTCGTTATATGAATTGGACTTTAAGGTTTTGATTACTTTAATAAAAGTGTCTTGAAAAATATCATCACTCAAATCTCGGTCTGAAATTTTAGAGTAGATAAAACCGTAAATTTTCGATTGGTGCCTATTGATTAATGTAGCCAAAGCGGTTTCGTCACCTGCCACATAATTCTTTACCAATAATGCATCTGGGATTTGTACACTTGCCATATATTACTTTTTAAGTTAATTTGATAAAAGGAGAACAATCTCTAAAAAGTAATTTTTTGTTATAGGCAAATGTTAAATTAGAATTAATACTAAGCCAAATATAGCACAATAAATATTTAGAAAGCAAACATTAGATTGAAATTTAACAGTTCTGATGCAATAAAAATTTTATTATTACGACTTCACTTCAACTAAATTTCGCGATTAACTCTTTACTCTACATACTGAAAATCTGCCATAATCGTTGTTTCTGAATTTCCACCAACAAAAACTTTAAATTCACCTTTCTCCGCTTCCCATTTTGAATTTGAAGTATAAAATTGGATTGTTTCTTCATTAATGATGAAATTGACTGTTTTTGTTTCAAATGGTTTTAGTTCGACCAAGTCGAAACCTTTTAGTTCTTTTACTGGACGCGCAAAACTTCCAACTAAATCGCGAATATACCACTGCACTATTTCCTTTCCAGCGACTTTACTATTGTTCGTTATGTCGACTGAAACTACAATCCTTCCACCGTTTGAAAAAGTAGTTTTGTTGAGTTTTAAATTTGAATATTCAAACTTTGAATAACTTAATCCATAGCCGAATGGGTATAACGGCGTGTGTTTTTCGTCACTATAATGCGACCAAAAGACAACACCATTATCCTTTTCTGGATCTGGTCGGCCCGTACTTTTATAATTATAATATATTGGTAACTGTCCCACGTTTCTCGGAAAAGTCATTGGTAGTTTTCCACTTGGATTGTAATCTCCGTATAAAACTTGAGCAATTGCACGACCACTCTGTGTTCCTAATTGCCATGCCTCAACAATTGCAGGTAGATGATCGGCGGCCCATTGAATCGCGAGAGGTCTTCCGTTATTTAATACCAAAACAATATTTTTATTTACCTGATACGCAGCTTCTAGCGGTTCTTGTTGCACACCTGGCAAACCAATGTCGGTTCGGCTTCTTCCTTCTCCTGATTGGTATCCGTTTTCACCCAAAACCATAATAACTACATCAGCGCCTTTTGCTATTTCGAGCGCTTCTGCAAATCCAGATTTATCCGTTGTGTTGACGGCGACTTCCTTTGCAAAGCGCGTTTCTCCGGTAACTACTTCTGCGCCTTTTGCGTAAGTCAATTGATTGCCCTTATATTCTTGCAATCCTTCTAAAACAGAAACGGCTGTATTGTCATCCGCCGCTAAACGCCAATTCCCTAGTGGACTATTCTTATCAGATGCTAGCGCACCAATTAGTGCGATTTTTTGACCTTCATTCTTTAATGGCAGCAAATTGCCTTCATTCTTTAACAATACAATTGATTTTTTAGCCATATCCAAGACTGCTTCGTGAAATGCTGGTTTCCCAACGGTAGCGTTCTCATAAACTTCATTGCAGTATTTATAGGGATTATCAAATAAACCCAATTCAAATTTTACTTTCAAAATTCTTTTGGCGGCATCATCAATAGTAGCTTCCTTTATCCTTCCCTTCTTTTTTAATATTATCTACGTAAAAAGTTCTCTCTGGTCTTGGAATAGGCGTTCCACCAGGAAAAAATGAAGTTTCACCGGCAACCCAATAGGTGTGTATAACAAAACCACTATATACACCAGTAGCTGGTGCTGCTTGACCGTCTAATGAAGTATCAAAAGTAAACGAAATTGTTTGCCATGTACTTCCTCCAGTATGTGTTACAGGAGCAGCAACTATAGCAGGTCCACCAACACCACCAGTTACTTTAACTAAAAATGTAATTGGCGCATCAGAAAATACATCCATAGTCATGGTTTGGGTAGCTGTCAAGTTAACAAGTGATGTTAAATTTAAATTTATTCCTTGCCATGGCTCACCTACAGGGTTTCCAACTATTTTGAGCACTTGAGATGTGTTACTTCCAGTACCAGCTTCTACAGTTGGAGCAGGTCCATTCCCAAAAGGATCTCCATTAATACCACCGCTTTCAGCAGATTCAAAACCTAATAAAAGATCTTGCGAATATCCTAGTGAAAAAGTCAAAAGGAAAATAAAAAGAGTAATTTTTTTCATAATAAATAAAATTTAATTGTTTTAGGTAAATCTAGTAAAATATATTTATCTTCCTTTTAAAAGCAACTATATAAAAACTATACAGAAAAAAATGATAAAAAAATGATTAAACCTCTTGGTATATTTGACATTGCGCGGATTCTTTATCATTTACAATAAATATTACAAATCAATTGTGTAGAGGCAATGTAAAGGTAAATCAATCGTTCAGAATAAGATGGTTATTATAAAAATACAATTAATCTAATGCCATGTCACCAATTATACATTTTGATTAAATAAATACGGCAAAAAATTAAAATATGGAAATTATCATTTCTGCAATTGTTTAGCATGCTCAACATCTTTTGCCCTTTCTCAAAATAGAATTAATTACATTTGTATCAAATTCAAATCAATAATGATTACAAGAGATATTTCTACTCTGGAACCGAAGAAAAACATCATCATAAAAGGAGCTCAAGTCCATAATCTAAAAAATCTTGATGTTGCTATTCCACGAAATAAGCTTGTTGTAATTACCGGCTTGTCAGGATCCGGTAAATCATCTCTCGCATTCGATACTTTATATGCTGAAGGCCAGCGTCGCTATGTCGAAAGTTTGTCATCGTACGCACGTCAGTTCCTTGGTAGACTTGACAAACCAAAAGTTGAATATATAAAAGGTATTGCTCGGCCATAGCAATTGAACAAAAAGTAAATACTACTAATGCGAGATCTACGGTTGGTACTTCAACTGAAATCTATGACTACTTAAAATTATTGTATGCGAGAATCGGAAAAACTTATTCTCCGATTTCAAATCTCGAGGTAAAGAAAAATACAGTTACTGACGTCATCAATACTGTCAAAACGATTGAACTAGATAGCAAATGGTTGCTTCTTGCTCCAATTCATCTAGAAGAAGGCAGAAAATTAGAAGATAAGCTCAAAGCACTGTTGCAGCAAGGATTCGCTAGAATTGTTGTCGATCATGAAATTGTGAGATTGGATGAGTTGCCAACAACGCTGTTCAGTAACAACTCAAAAAAACAAAATGAAATTCTCTTAGTCGTAGATCGAATTGTTGTAAAAAAGGAAGAAGAATTCTATAATCGTCTTTCGGACGCGGTTCAAACAGCTTTCTTTGAAGGCAAAGGTATCTGTTACTTGCAAGAATTAGATGCAAAAAAGAAGTTTGAGTTTAGTAACAATTTTGAATTAGATGGTATTTCATTTTTGGAACCAAATGTACATTTGTTCAGTTTTAACAATCCATACGGAGCTTGTCCTGTTTGTGAAGGCTATGGAAACATCATCGGGATTGATTCCGAATTAGTCGTTCCAAACACTGCCTTATCAGTATACGAAAATGCTATTTTTCCCTGGCGGGGAGAAAGCATGAGTTGGTATAGAGATGAATTAGTCAATAACGCCTATAAATTCGACTTCCCGATTCATAAGCCTTTTTATCAACTCTCTGATGAGCAAAAAGAACTGGTTTGGTTAGGAAATGAATATTTTCAGGGACTTAACGATTTCTTTAAAGAACTCGAAGAAAAGAACTACAAGATTCAAAATAGAGTTATGTTGTCTCGCTATCGTGGCAAAACCAAATGCCACTCCTGTAAAGGAAAACGCCTTCGCATTGAAGCTTCATACGTTAAGATTGAAGGCAAAACAATTTCCGATTTGGTTGATTTACCAATTAGAAATTTAGTTGCTTTCTTTAAAGAAATGAAGCTTAGTGAATTTGATCAAAAAGTAGCAAAACGACTATTAATTGAAATCAATAATCGACTCAATTTTTTAGTGGATGTTGGATTAGAGTACCTAACATTAAACCGGAATTCTGCAACGCTTTCTGGCGGTGAATCGCAACGTATTAATCTCGCTACTTCATTGGGAAGTAGCTTAGTGGGTTCGATGTATATTTTAGATGAACCAAGCATCGGATTACATCCTAAAGACACGGAAAGATTAATAAATGTTTTGCTATCCTTACGTGACTTAGGAAATACGGTTATCGTCGTCGAACATGATGAAGATATCATGAAGGCTGCCGACATGATTATTGATATTGGTCCAGAGGCCGGGACTTACGGTGGAGAACTAGTCGCGCAAGGTACGTTTCAGGAATTATTAAACGCCGATTCACTAACTGCAAAATATTTGAGCGGAGCATTAGAAATTACTGTGCCCAAAACAAGACGAAAATGGGCGAACTACATTGAAATATTGGGTGCTCGTGAGAATAACTTACAAAATATCGATGTTAAATTTCCTCTCGAAGTACTAACAGTCATCACTGGCGTTTCCGGAAGCGGAAAAAGCACCTTAGTGAAGAAAATCCTGTACCCTGCAATGCAGAAGAAACTGGACGGAGTTGGAGAAAAAGCCGGTCAGTTTATTGATATGCAAGGCTACTATCATAAAATTCGTCACATAGAATATGTTGATCAAAATCCAATTGGAAGAAGTTCTCGTTCTAATACTGTCACATATATTAAAGCATACGATGATATTAGGGACTTATTTTCTAAAGAAAAATTATCGAAAATAAGGGGCTATTTGCCTAAACATTTCTCTTTTAATGTAGATGGTGGACGATGCGAAACTTGCAGCGGCGAAGGGTCGATTAATGTCGAGATGGTGTTTATGGCGGATGTGCATTTACCTTGCGAAACTTGCAGTGGTAAGCGTTTCAAAAAAGAAATTCTTGAAGTTCATTTCGAAGGAAAAAACATTGATCATATCCTTACGCTGACGATAGATGATGCCATAGCGTTCTTTAAAGAAACAAAACAATCGAAAATTGTGCAGAAGTTACAACCGTTACAAGATGTTGGATTGGGATACGTTCAATTGGGACAATCTTCGTCAACATTATCAGGCGGTGAAGCCCAACGAATCAAACTTGCGACTTTTCTTGTGAAAGGAAATACTAAAGAAAAAGCACTTTTTATATTCGATGAACCTACCACTGGTTTGCATTTTCACGACATCAAAAAATTGTTAGCTTCTTTCGACGCCTTACTTGAAAACGGTCATTCCATTATCGTAATAGAGCATAATCTTGACCTCATCAAATGCGCAGACTACATCATAGATTTAGGTCCTGAAGGCGGGGAAAATGGCGGTCAACTACTGGGTATTGGCACTCCCGAAGAACTAGTAAAAAACAAATTATCTATTACAGGAAAGTACCTAAAGTTAAAATTATAAAGATTACTCTGGAACGTCAATTTGGTCTCCTTCAAAGAATAAGTTGAAAACAAAAATTTTCACATAACGTGTTTCGTTGCTCTCGAATGAATACGTTATTTTTTTCTTTTTATGATCTAACGACAGTTTTCCACGCGCACTCTTAGATCTTAAAATCCATGTAGATATGCCTTCCTCATCCACAGAATAATTTACAATGGAGCCATGGTACAGTCTTGTTTTTCCATCATCAGTAAGCGCTATCACAATATAGCCGCTATTCTTAGTATTGATTTCACGAATGTCTATAACAGAAGTTTCATATTCTGTATCTTTCAAATCATAGGCATCTTTTTCTTGATTCCATGCATAAAACAATCGGCTATCAGAAAAGAACCGCCTTTGATCATTGAGTTTTGTTGGCATGGTTTGCGACATCGCAAAAACAGACATTGAAAGTAAAAAACTAGTAATCAGCTTCTTCATCGTTTTCTAAAATTTTTCCAAAAATACAAAATTGCTTCTAATGAACGCTAGTTCAGAAAAATTACTAAAACGCACATAAGAGATTTTATAAAAAACTTTACACGTGATTGATATACAGTTGTTTAAACTGCTAAATGTACTATCTGATTTGAATTATCTCAGTTGTAACGAGGTTGCCTTAAGTCAAATTGAATGCTAAACTCAATATATGAGCAGCAAGATCAATTAATAAATACTATTGGTTTTATAATAAGAAACCTTATTCGGTACGGTTATTGCTTTACAAAACACGAAAGTGAATATGAAGGTTACACTACTTATCACTTTTCGAAAAAATGGGTTAAGTAAATAAAATTGGGTTTGTTTTGGTTGAATCCCGCAAGTACTAGTAATACGTGCGGGATTTTTTTATGTACTCTTTTTAAAAGTAACGCCCAGCTTCTCTATCGAAGAATGGATAACACCATTAATTTCAGGCGAAATTTTCCAAGAATAGTTGAGATAAATGTATACCATAGTGATTAGTGTCGACTTCAAAATAATATTGACAATCGCATGAAAGGGGAAATCCCAAAAATAGAATAGTATAAAAACAACAGCAATGATTCCTAACGATTGAATTGTCTTTTTGGTAAACGGAAACAAATTCATTTTCCTAACCACAAACCAGAGCTTTATCGAATTGTAAACAATCACCGAAATAAGTGTTGCCAATGCAGCCCCTTCAATTCCGTAAATTGGAATAAATATCATATTCAACACAATCATCATAAACACCAAAAGCAAACCAAAAAATAATACCCATTTATAATATTTCGTATTGAGAATTATGGCATTGTTATTTCCAAGTATAACATCGTAAAATTTAGACAAGCCAATTAAAAAAACCACCAAAATCCCACCGCTATACTCTTGGGGGATCAATTGATAAATCTCTTTGATATTCAAAAATACACCCAACATGACGAACCCACCGAAAACCTGTAAATTAATAGCACTTTTCTGATATAAATCCCTTAATTCTTCTTGCTTATTTTCTGTGATCAACTTGGCCGTAATCGGATAGATAATTTGCAGCATAGCCCTGCTTGGAACTGCAATGACAGTCGCAATAAAAATAGCGACAGAATACAAGGCATTGCTCCCGATGTTTTCGTAAGCGGGTATCATTACTTTGTCAAAATCCATTAGTAAAACAGCCACGCTTCCTGAAAGTATGATGAAAAATGAATATCCAAAAATCTCTTTAAAATTATGTGGAATCGAAAATGAAAAAACAGGCATCTTTACGTAGAACGCATAAGTTTTCATCGCCATAAACTGCAGAAAATAGGCGAATACCAATCCGTAGATAAATTGATCTTTAGTCAGCCAATTTAAATGCACTGCAAATAGCATCAATAACACTACAATTCGCACTAGAACTTCGCTAATGAAGTTGCCAAAAACCGACTGCATATGCACTTTTACCCAAGCGTAATATACCTCAAAATACCCCATACAAATTCCAATGATTGGAACCAGCCACAAAAAAAGGTTTTACTGTTGGATTTTCTTTTAAAATAAAAAAAGCAATCTGGTCGTAGAAAAAATAAGTAATTGAAGTAATTGGAACTATCAACAATAATGGCATCCACAGCATAAAGCTTAAGAACTTGTCACGCTCCTCTTTCGTGGTGCATTTTGAATAGTATCTAATTAATGTATTGTGAACTCCGAAAGCCATTAATGGCATCATAATATTCGCAGCTGAAAGCAAAAACGCCACCATTCCATAGTGCGTCTTTCCTAAGAAGTTGGTGTACAAAAACAACGCGTTAATCGCACCAATACCAAAACCCAAATAGGTAATGACCGTATTTTTTATTGATTGATGCATTACAATTCCCATAAATCTAATTCTTTGGATTTTGATTGTTAGCGTTGTAAATTACCTCTGATAATTTTTCAGTCAATTTTTGTCTAGAATAAGCTTCTAAGCCAACGGCATTTACACCTAATTTACCATCCAAAAAGGACTGATAGAAACTGAGGATTGAAGTCTTTAAAGCATCTTTCTGGGAATAGTCAAAAAATACACCCGTATTCGTTTCGGCAATAATCTCTGAAAAATCAGACCCTAAAGGACCAATCGCAAGAATTGGTCTACCTGAAGCCATGTATTCAAATAATTTTCCAGGAATAATACTAATCGTGTTTTTTGAATTAATCTCGATCAATAATAATAGCTGCGATTTCCTTTGCTGAATTAGTGCTTCTTGATGAGAAACATAACCCATCAGATTCAGAAAACGCTCGAGATCGTAGCTCTTAATGGCCTCTATGACGTCGCTACTGATCGTTCCGATTAATTTTAGTTCTAAATGCCTGGCAAAACTCGGATTTTCTCTAACCAATTCCGCTAAACATTGCCACAAAATGATTGGATTTCTCTCAGAAAGCAAAGATCCAATATGTGCTAGACTAAACTTCTCATCGAGCGATTGCTTCGATATCTGTTCAACATCATATCCATTGGTAATTACGGAAATAGGTTTCGTTGTTTTTCGAATAAACTCCAACCTCGTACTCTTGCTAGTCACCAACAACTCGTCGGCAGTATTTAGAACTTTCAACTCAAGCGCTTCATGCTTTCTCATTGAAGAAGCAGTTAGTTTTAGTTGATGATGATATCCAATGGTAATCCATGGGTCGCGAAAATCCGCAATCCAGCGAATTGACAATTGTTGTCTTAACTTTAGGCCGATTAAATGCAAACTATGTGGCGGACCAGTAGTGATTATGGTGTCAATTTCGTTGTCAACGATATACTTTTTCAAATAGGCTACTGATGGTTTGACCCAAAGAACCCGAGCATCAGGAATAAACAAATTACCGCGAATCCACAATAATAATTTTTCCAGCCTGGACTGCTTATCTTTACTCGGAATAATGCCAGAACTTATCTTCTTTATTTTGTTCTTCGAAAAAAATGAGGCTAATCCATAAGGTTCAATGATTGTCTTTTTAAGTACAATCACTTTGTCAGAAACCTCTCGAATCAAATCCTCGTCAATAATAGGATACGATGGATTTTCTGGAACATAAACGATTGGCTGAATACCAAAATCGGGTAAATACTTCACAAATTTTAACCATCGTTGTACTCCTGGCCCTCCAGCCGGTGGAAAATAATACGCAATGATTAAGACCTTTTTCATAGGATTTAATTCGTAAATAATTGAACCATTACGATAATTACTCCTTTTTATTAAACCATAATTTCCTTCTCTCATAGTACAAACCGCCCACCATCAACAGGACTATTCCTATGGAACTCGCCAAAGCGATTGTACTTCCTCAACCATCTGAATAATACATTTCGGAAAAAACCGCTAAACCATCGCTTGAATTATTTGAAATGTACTTTAGTGAATTAGGTTGATACTGCTGAAGGATTATAGTCGCCAAAGTATCTTTAATAAAATCAGTTTTGACTTGCAAAGTACCAAGCTCTTTTTGATTGATTACCGCAACATCTTTTGTGGGAATCCTGTTTAATGATTTCATTTCGCCGTCAGCAGTCTGAACAAATTTTACTTTTTGAACAAACCAAGCATTGCCATTATTTTCTGGGTTTAAAGTTGGAATTTGCTTGCCTTCTTTATCAGTTTGTATTACATACTTTACGTTTAGCATATTCAAAACTTCCATATTGTTTTTGGCAATTTGATAGTCAAATAACTGTTGCATGCGTCTTGGCTTCGCGGCATGATAGCCTCCAATCGATTTGTGAAAATAGGAAGCGCGCGCACTCGACATATTGCCGTCGACTTCAAATACCCGATAATGCGTGGTGTCTTGCAAAATCATGTCGTCTGCTTCGCTTGTTTGAAAAGGAATATCCACTTCACGCGCACTTACAAAATCACTGCTGCTAACATAATTCTTATCGATGAAGAAAAGATCGAATACCATTAAAGTTCCCACCAAAATAATCGTAGTATTTTTTGCTAAACGATCTTTGGAATGCAACCAAAACAAACCTGAAACAACAAAAATAAAAAATCCAGATCGCAACAAATCTGCTAAAAACATAGATTTCCGATCCGACTTCAAAGCATCTACGAATTGAGGTCCGTAGCTTTCTCTAAAATAAGAATCCGAAGCACCTGAGAAGTCAAATGAACCTTTAAATACAAATAACAAAGCCAATATTCCCAGTCCAATAGCACTCGATTGCCAAAGCACTTTCCACTGCCGATCTTTATCTGCTTTGAAAAAATAGTGCAATCCCAAAATAGCCAAAACTGGGGCGCACAATTCTAAAATTACTTGAATAGAAGAAACTGCTCTGAACTTATTATACATCGGAACATAGTCGATACAGAAATCTGTCAAAGCGGGGAAATTCTTCCCCCATGATAAAAATAGCGACAGTATTGCTGCAATTAGGAAAGCATATTTGATTCGTCTTTTTACTACAAAAAGCGCCAAGATGCAAAGAAAGAAAACCACTGATCCAATATAGGCTGGTGCAGCAACAATAGGTTGATCTCCCCAATACGTTGGCATGGCTGAAACAAAATCTTTAGCCTGTGCTTCTGGAACATTTTGACTCAAAATAAACTCATACATTGCCCCATCAGTTCCGACATTCTCACTATTGGAACCTCCAAAAATTCGCGGCGCAAATAGATTTAGACTTTCCAAAATTCCATAACTATATTCAGTTATATAGTCGTTCGACATGGCGTTCTTGGTCAAATTTTTAGTTCCATCTGCATTAAAAGTCAATTCACTTTTGTCACGTGTACTATACTTAGCATACTCCGAAGTGGCTAACAAATTAGTTGCATTTGAACCAATCGCAAGTATTCCCGCAATCATAAAAACCCCAACTACTTTAGCCATGGTCAGATAGGCTTTTTCCTTTATAAACTGGACGAAATAAAAACACGAAACCACGAGAAGTAACAACAACAAATAGTACGTCATCTGAAAGTGATTCGCATTGATCTCTAGTGCTGCTGCCAACATGGTAACAATACCACCGAGAACAAAATACTTCCTATACACGAGCAATACACCAGCAACCACCATGGGCATATAAGCAATCGCATGTGCTTTTGCATTATGTCCAACACCGAGAATGATAATCAAATAAGTAGAAAATCCGAATGCTAATGCACCAAAAAATGCTTGCAATGGATCAATCTTCAGTACAAGAAGCAAGACATAGAATCCGACGAAATAAAGAAATAAATAATCTGCCGGACGCGGTAAGAATCGCAAAACATGGTCTAAATTACTGATGTATTCATGCGGATAATTAGCCCCAAGCTGGTACGTTGGCATTCCGCCAAACGCCGAATTGGTCCAATAAGGTTCCGCATTATTCGAAGCTCGAAAATCAATTTGCTCTTTGGCCATGCCAGTGTACTGAACAATATCAGATTGAAAAATCTTTTTCCCTTGAAGTACAGGGTAAAAATAAATACAAGAAACAAGCATGAATCCAACGACAATTGCAGCGTGGATATAAAATTTATTGAGTAGATTCATAATAAGAAGTGCGCCATTGCGCTAATTCGTTTACATTATATCAGCCAAAAATAGTTAAAAACTGTAAACGAAAGACTGAAAAGGAAATTCAATTTAATCTAATTCCTCATAATCGATATACTCGCCGACTTTCTTAGTTTCGCGTGGCTTGTTAGATTTTGAAGTTGTATTAACAAACTCGTCTTGCGGTTGATTTGAATTCGAATTGTAATTGGATTGGTACTGGCGTTGAAAATTTTCACCTGCTTTCTCGACCACTTTTTTTACCATGATGGGTAAAAACAAACGAGCAAGAAATTTGAAAATATAATAGAATGCCAAGATGTAGAATATTGTTTTTAGAATTCCACTAAAAGAAGCCATTTCCATAGTCAAATAAATTTGGACAAAGCTAATAAATCATCCGTTCAAAAATAAAAATGGTTTCTTAAATTAATAATAAATTATAGTACATTTGAAAAATAGGATTTCAGACATAAAATAAAATTTATATGTTCAAAACTAAGCTTTTAACTTATTTACTGCTCGTATTTTCACTCAATTCTATTTTTGCTCAGTTTACCGATGTCATCAACTCGAACCGCCCAGGAAAATCTATGGCAGCATTTTCTGTAGGAAAAACGATTATTCAAGCTGAAATGGGTGTTAACTATAACAAAGAAACAGATGAAAATGCCGATTATGATGGGAAAATTTGGAGCAGTGATCTAACCTTGAGATATGGCGTTTTATTCGAGCAATTGGAGGTTTTAGCAAATCTCGACTATCTTAACGAAACGAGATCCTCACCTTTCTTCGACACCAAAGAAAGTGGCTTAAAAAAAGTTACCATTGGGGCAAAATATCTCGTGTATGATCCGGAAAGAAATTATGAAAAAAAACAGAATCTCTATAGCTGGAAAGCAAATCATCAGTTTAACTGGAGACAATTTATTCCTGCCGTGGCACTCTATGCTGGTGTTAATTTCAATTTGGCACGAGATAAATTCCGTCGTTTTGATATTCCGAAAGATAATAGTTTTAGTTTCAAAGGAATGATCCTGACCCAAAATCAATTTGGGAGATATACGTTTCTTACGAATATTATTGTCGACAAGTTCCCGTCACAAACCATGTCTCTTGATTACGTATTAACGATGACACGTGGATTCAATTCGCGGGTTTCAGGATTTTTCGAAATACAAGGATTAAATGATAATTACTACAAAGACAATTTTATTCGAGTTGGAGCCGCGTATTTATTAAAACAAAACCTACAAATAGATGCCTCCATTGGCCGTAACTTTAAAGGTGATCCAAGTATAATTTTCGGTGGCGTAGGTGTTTCATGGCGTTTTGATGCCAATTATGAAGATATTTTCCTTCTAATTCCAAAAGAAGACAAACGTAGTAAATTGGATAAGAAAAGTGATAAGTTGAAGGAGAAGAAAAAAGAAAAATCAAAAAAACGCCTTGACGCTGTTGAAGACGAAAAACCCAAATAAGATGATTATTGTTCAAGAGGTAACAACACCTGCACAGCTAAAGACCTATGTAACTTTTCCTTTCTCGATTTATAAAGACCATCCGTATTGGGTACCACCATTGATTAAAGAAGAAATGGAAAGCTTCGATACGACGAAGAATCCTGCCTTTGAATCGGCAGAAGCACATTTATTTCTAGCATACAAAAACGAAAAAATCGCTGGGCGCATTGCCGTGATTATCAATTGGAATGAAGTCAATAATCAACAAAAAAAGAAAGTCCGTTTTGGCTGGTGGGATGTGATTGACGATATCGAAGTTACCAAAGCATTGTTAGAAAAAGTCTACGAAATCGGCAAAAAAAATAAGCTCGAATATGTAGAAGGCCCCATTGGTTTTTCTAATCTAGACAAAGTAGGCGTATTGACTGAAGGCTTTGATTTTATCGGCTCGATGATCACTTGGTATAATTATCCTTATTATGCCAAACATCTAGAAGAATTGGGATATGTAAAGGAAAAGGAATATATAGAAAGTAGTTTTTCCTTTGCCAACGTTAAGCCAGAAGCGTTTGTAAAAGCGCAGGAATTGGTTAAAAAAAGATACCAACTTACAGCAGTTCGATTTACGAAGACGAAAGATATTATGCCTTATGTAGATAAAATGTTTGATCTCTTTAATGCCAGCTATGCTAATCTAACTTCATTCGTTGCGATAACAGACATTCAAAAAGAATACTTCAAGAAAAAATACGTTCCTTTTATCAATCCGGAATACATCAAATTTGTCATGGATAAAGATGACAACATGGTCGCCTTTAGCATCGTCATGCCATCGTTCTCCGAAGCCCTTCAAAAAGCCAAAGGGAAATTATTCCCATTCGGCTGGTATCATATGCTTAAAGCAAGAAATTACAGTAAGGAAGTTGCGTTTTACTTGATTGGAATTTTACCAGAATACCAAAGCAAAGGCGTAACTGCAATAATTTTTGATGAGTATTACCGAACTTTTACGGAAAAAGGAATCCTTCGTTGCATTCGAACTCCCGAATTGGAAGAAAACCACGCCATCCATAACTTATGGAAAAACTTCGATTCAAAAGTAACAAGAAGAAGAAGAACCTATCGAAAAGAGTTATAATTCTTTCTTGCAGGGTACTTCTAGTAGCGGAAATGAAGATTCAAATTGTATTTCTTTGTAGTCTTTAAATACAACTTTGCCGTCTTGATCTTCCAGAACTGGGCCATGTCCTTCCACGTAGTTTTTTCCTTGCTTCAAAAAGATAACTTCACGCACAGACATTGTTCCTTCTGACTGGAAACTGTATTTTGCTTTAAGCGTGTCGCCACGGAAAGCGCCAACCAACGTACCTTCGTTATCATCTTTTTCAAAACAATTGTAGGATAAATTACCGTATTGAAGTTGATCACCTTTAATAATCAAGCTCATCGAAACGGTATCTTTCCCTTGAACTCCTTGATAGCACATTTCAGAAAACGGATTTACGGGCTTTTCAATTTTAAAATCTTCAACATTCATCTCCTTTTTGCAAGAAATGAAAAGTAGTAATCCAAAAAAAAGTATTTTATTCATAAGATCAATATTAAAAAAACCACCTCATCTCTGAAGCGGTTCTCAATTTATTTTTAATGGTCAATTAACTTACATCAACCGTAGTTTTCTCCGCAATTGCTTTATAAGTACCATTCTCTAATTTCTCGCGAATCGCATTAAAAGCAGTAAGTGTTTCTTCTATATCTCCTAAAGTGTGCGAGGAAGTCGGAATCATTCGTAGTAAGATAATCCCTTTTGGAATCACGGGATATACAACAATGGATAAAATTCTCTCTCAAGTCATTCACCATCACCATCGCCTCTGGAATGCTTCCTTCTAAGTAAACTGGAGTCACACAAGTATTGGTATCTCCAATATTAAATCCATGCGCTTTCAAACCATTTTGTAACGCATTGACGTTTTCCCACAATTTGTCTTTCAATTCTGGATGATTGCGTAACAATTCCAATCGTTTCAAAGCACCAACCGTTTGAATCATCGGCAAGGCTTTGGCAAACATTTGTGAACGTAAATTATATTTCAAGTAATCAATCACATCTTTATCCGCAGCAATAAAGGCTCCGATACTTGCCATCGATTTAGCAAACGTAGAAAAATATACGTCAATTCCATCCTGACAACCTTGCTCCTCGCCTGCTCCCGCGCCTGTTTTTCCTAAAGTTCCGAAACCATGGGCATCATCGACTAACAAGCGGAAATTGTATTTCTTTTTCATCTCCACAATTTCCTTCAACTTGCCTTGTTGACCGCGCATTCCGAAAACACCTTCGGTGATAAACAAAATCCCACCACCAGTTTCTGTAGCCATTTTGGTCGCACGTTGCAGGTTTTTCTCCATGCTTTCGAGATCGTTGTGCTTGTAGGTAAAACGTTTACCCATATGCAGACGAACGCCATCTATAATACACGCGTGGGCATCCACATCGTAAACAATAATATCATGTTTAGTCACCAAAGCATCAATCGTCGACATGATTCCTTGATAGCCGAAGTTCAATAAATACGCCGATTCTTTCATGACAAAAGCAGCCAACTCCTTTTCCAATTGCTCGTGCGCATCGGTGTGACCACTCATCATTCGAGCACCCATAGGATACGCCGCGCCGTATTGAATCGCCGCCTCAGTATCGGCCTTTCTCACTTCTGGATGATTTGCCAATCCTAAATAATCATTCAAACTCCAGTTCAAAATGTTCTTTCCTTTAAACTGCATTCTCGGACCCAATTCACCTTCCAACTTTGGAAAAACATAATAACCTTCGGCTTGCGATGCCCATTTTCCTAATGGACCTTTATTATTTTGTATTCTTTCAAATAAATCTTTCACCATAATATTCAATATAAAATCGGTTTTTTTAGATGGCGCAAAATTAAATATTTCCGACTGATATTACTGCTATAATTCCAATTATTTTTAGGAGCTATTTCCCGCTATTCGCTCTATCTTTTTTTCGTGCCTCAAAAAAGGATGCCGCTGCTATCGGGGCTAAAAATCACCACTAAGAATAAAGTCCGTATCTTTGACCACAACATTTGTCAACCCGAACGCAGTCGAGGGAGCTCATCAACTCAAAACCGACAACCGACAACTTACAACAGAACTATGTCACAAAACACCAAAGAACTCAAAATAGCCGTCTTGATAGACGCCGATAATGTTCCGTACAGCAATGTCAAAGGAATGATGGAAGAAATTGCCAAATTCGGAATTCCAACTACCAAACGAATTTACGCCGACTGGACCAAACCTAACGCAGGCGGTTGGAAAAGCGTACTTTTAGAACACGCCATCACGCCGATTCAACAATACAGTTATACCGTAGGGAAAAATTCCTCCGACTCGGCAATGATTATCGATGCCATGGATTTGCTATACTCTGACAAAGTAGACGGATTCTGCATCGTATCCAGCGATAGCGATTTTACACGATTGGCCATCCGACTGAGAGAATCAGGAATGAAAGTTATTGGATTGGGAGAAAAGAAAACCCCAAATTCATTTATCGTTGCCTGTGATCGTTTTATTTATATTGAGGTATTAGAAGGCGCAAAACCCAAAAAACTTCCAAAGCCAAGCATAGCTAATGTGCCAAACGACAATAAAAAACCCATCGAGAAACCAGCTGAAAAAGCCTTAAACAAAATTGATTTGCAGACTATCGAACTCATCGAAGCAACCATTGATGCTATTGGAGATGACGATGGCTGGGCATTCTTAGGTGATGTTGGCAATCTGATTGTTAAGAAAAAACCTGAATTCGACCCCCGTAATTATGGTTTCACTAAACTGACACCCATGCTTAAATCGCTCACCGATATTCTCGAGATTGACGAAAGAGATTCAGATAAGAAAGGAATCAAACATGTTTTCGTTCGTTTGCGACTGGGATAAATAAAAAAAGCCGCCTCAAATAGTGAGACGGCTTTTTTCTTTGTTATCTGTAACTAAAATACATTTAGAAAGGATAGGAAGCAAAAACGCCAAGTAGGTAATTTCCTTCCCAGATGGTATAATCTTGCGTATCTACCAGTCCATCTCCGTTTACATCCGTAGGTTGTACACCAAAATCTCCGTTCAAGTAACTTCCTTCCCACAATGTGTAATCTTGCGTATCTACTAAGTCATCTTTTAATAAATCTCCTTGATACATCGCAAACACACCTTGTTCAACTTCCAACATGTTATCACCATAAGCTTGTGAAGCGGCACTTGAGAAATCATAACTCAATGGCGCAGCGCCAACAGTTTGTGGTGTTGCACTCCATGTCGGAACTAAGTTACTTCCTTTTACTGCAATATAATAATCACCAGCTGCAGCCGTGCTGAAAGTTACTGAAAGTGAACCGTCAGTTTGTAAAGTACCCACTGCTGTATCAACAATAGAATAATCAAGAGCATCATGCAATTCAACCGTCATATCCTCAACATCTGTTGCTGATGGCTCTGCACTAACTCCATCCCATTGATTCAACTTAACAGAATTCATAGTAGAACCTCCTGTGTAGTATCCTTGAACGAACATCGTCAAGTTGACTACTTTTCCTGTTGCACAATTGTCCGTTAATAAAGGATTGGTATCATCACAATCAACACCTAATGAAACTAAAACGTAACCTGTTGGAGCAGTTGCTCCATAACAAACAAGACTGGTTGAAACTCCTGAACTCCATCCATCATTGTCAGCATCAAGATCTAAGAAATCTGTTCTATACGTGGTCGCGCTATTATCATCACAATCCTCTGTTGAAGAAGGTGTCAACGTCGTACCTACAGGTAAATCAGCACCATAACAAACTATGCTTCCTGTTCCTATCGTGTATGTATCGCCATCTACATCAGTAAATAAAGTTGCACTTCTATAAATTAAGAAATCGGCATCATCGCAATCTTCCGTTTGAGAAGGCGTTAAAGTCTTTCGAACGGCAAAGAACCTTAACATGCACTTCCAGCTCCTACTGTGTAAGTATCATTATCGAAGTCTGTAAACAAAATATCACTGCGATATACTGCACCACTTAAATCATCACAATCTTCAGTTTGCGAAGGTGTCAATGTAGTCCCTTCAGGTAAAGTATCACCATAACAAACAATACTTCCCAAACCTACTGTGTAAGTATCTCCATCGACATCGGTAAACAAAATAGCACTTCTGTACACCAAAGCATCAGTATCGTCGCAATCAGTTCCTAAAGTTGATGATGAAGTTCCTGCTGGCAAGGTATCGCCATAACATAATGGTCCTTGAACAAATCCGTCGTCATGACCATCTCCATCTAAATCTGCATATAGCGGAGTGCTTTTATAAATCTGATCATTTTCATCATCACAATCGGTGCCGTCTAATGAATACCCTGTTGGAGGTGTTGTACTGTTTTCTCCACAAACTGAAAGTGGTATGCCTGCTCCGAAAGAATCTCCATCTACATCTTCGTAAAATAAAAATAAATTAAATTTCAATGGATCTGCATCATCACAATCCGTATTATTTACAGAATAACCATTTGGAGGTGAGCTTGCGTTTTCTGTACATAGCAATTCTGAAGTCGTACCCCCGAATGTATCACCATCTGTATCTACATAATATAAATATGAAATCGTTTTTAAGGCGTTGGTATCGTCACAATCAGTATCGTTTATTGAAAAACCTGCGGGTGGCGACATGGCATCCACTGCACAAGCGAATCCAGTAAGATTGCTTCCGAAAGTATCTTCATCTCCATCAATGAAGAAAGAAAAGGTATTGAATTTTAATACATTGCTATCATCACAGTCCGTATCATTCAAAGAAAAACCTGTTGGCGGCAATAAATCACTAATCGCACAAGCTTGAACTAAAGGACCAGCTCCATAGGTATCTCCGTCGGCATCAGCGTAGAACGGATAAGTAATTGTTTTCCTTGAATCGGTATCATCGCAATCCGTATTATCTAATGAATAACCAACTGGTGGCGAGAACGCATCAGCTGCGCAAACCTCCACTAAACTTCCAAACCCAAACGTATCGCTATCAGCATCTGTGTAAAAAGAAAATTTTTCGTGGGCTGAAGGATCATAATCATCACAGTCCGTAGAATCACTAACGGTGCCACTTGGCGGTAACCCTGTACCATCGCAACTTGTCACCGGAGCAGCCAAATTACCGTAAGTATCTCCGTCTGCATCGGTGTAAAAGTAGACCCTGCGTTTACGGTTACTGTAACCGACCCTTCAGCCGTTCCTTCACAAACCGTTGCTGAACCTACACCTGAACTTACGCCTATTAATTGATATTGTGTACCTCCAACGACACTTGAAGAAATAGGAACTGTAATGCTATTTCCTGAAGTGGTAGTGACTGTTTCCAGTCCAGGTGGAATAATAGAACCCACCTGATACACAGTATACTGAAATTGATATGGCGGTGTTCCATTAGAACGAGTAAATGTCAAAGAAGCGGGTTCACCTTCACAAACAGTAGTTGGACCTGAAATTGTTGCACTTGGAGTTCCATTTACTGTAATAGCACCGTAACCGCTAGCTGTGCTACTCGGTACTGTCCCGCAAGTTCCAGTATAACTCACCACACAATAATAAGTATTAGTACCCACATTTGCAGTTGGTGGGATTAGGGTTGAGGAAGTTTCTCCATTCAAAATTACTCCTCCAGGATTACTGTACCATTGGTATCCTAAATCAATTCCATAAGCCTCTGCAGATAGTGTTGTAGCAATACTATTTTGACAATAGGCAGCTTGAGGGGTATTATTTTTATTATTATAGGTCAATACTATCCCAATACTCAAATTATTAAAAAATACATCTCTCGCTGATCCACCTCCCGCATTGCTGTTGAAGAACTCTATTTGGGCAGGAACTTGTCCGCCGGCAACGGTCGCAAAAGTTCTATCAGCTAATTCCGTTGTTACTCCCGATCTTGTTATAGAGACACTGTAGGTATTAGCAGAAGTGTATGCAAAGGTGATGTTGCTAAAACCAGTAGTAGTGAAGTTTACTCCCGTATTCGAAGTTGATGCATCAGCAATAAAATATTGTGCATCGCCTCCTGTAAATCGGAATTCAGATAAGATATTGTTGCTTGAATTTCGCAAACGGACACCAACTTTGTTCCCATTTATTTCAATTCCTCCATTATCATAAGCAAAGCTAACAGTACTTCCAATAGCTAATGGTCCAGCAAATGGTCGAACTGCTGAAGTCAATCCTCCCTGCGACCAGATTCCCCAAGCTTGTCCGATATCGGATCCGCCGTTGAAAGTTCCACCAGATCCTCCACTTACCAAAAACGACCATGGACCAAAACCTTGACCGCCATTACCTCCGGTAGTTATTCCGTAGGTTGCGGTATCTGATGGGATTCCACTAATGGTTACCGCACCTGACACATCACTTGTTACAGAAGTTGGTGAACACAAACCGCCTACCACACAATAATAGTATAATGTAGTTCCACCTACATACGTTGGTGTAAAACTTGATGAAGCAGCACCATTAATTAAAGTGCCTCCTACATTACTTGCACTTTCATTACTATACCATTGGTAAGTTAAAGAAGCGCCGTCTGCTACAACTGATAATGGTGCAGCGGGTGCCCAAACAAACCGATTGAGTACTAGTTGACGGTTGTGTAGTAATTGAAGTACTCACTCCAACTGCCACTACTAATGAACTTGGCAAACTATCGCCGCTAGAGTTTCTGGCAACTACAGAAATAGTCCCTCCAGGATTTGCAACAGTTACATCGATACTATTAGTAACACTTGTTCCTGACCAACCACCTGGCAAAGTCCATTCGTAACTTGTTGCATTTAGGTCATTGGTCACACTATAAGTTTGTGTAGCACCATTACAAAGTGCGGTTGATCCCGAAAATAGCACTCGGTTGCCCCGGTCTAAAGTTGGCGCTGTATATACTAGATTGATTGTATTTCCACCAGACAAAGTCACCGCAAATGTTCCTGTAAAAGCGGCAAAAGATGTCGTATTTATTGTAAAATTACTAGTATTAAAACCAGAAACACTGCTGCCAGAAGCGATTGGCCATGTGTAATTGTTGGCTGGATTGAAGTTAGCCACGGATAGTGAAACTAAATTTAAAGTAATTGGTGACGCGGAGCAAGTTAATACGCCGGAAGAAGTAATTCGATCCCAACCAGTAGCAGCTCCAGAAGTCCCTGTTGCATCATTCATTTCAATACGGTAGGAAGAACTACCATTGAATGTAAATCCTCCTGTAGAAAGATTTGCAGTAGTACGTGCTGTTCCTCCTGGAGAAAAAGTACCAGAAAGAGAAACCGTACCTCCAATTGTTCCACTGCCTGCTAATGTTGCTCCATTTCCAGCGGATACAGACACAGCGCTAGAAGCCGCAGTTGTTCCATTGACGAATAATGTTCCTGCATGCACAAATACGGCACCGGAATAACCACCTGAACTATTACCCGTAAGCGTAACTCGAGTATTGGCTTGGTTCGCATCAAGATTGTCTTCCAATAATGACATTCTTATTACCCGAAAAAGTATTTATTGAGATTGAACTGGCGGCATTGGTATTGGCAATGCGCAAGCCAGTAATGTTGCACCCGTTGCTAGATTTCCATTAAAAGTAAAACCACCAGTACCTCTGGCAGTAATCCAGGAAGATCTTGCCCCACCATCATTGAAATTAATTGAAAGTTAATGGTTTGATTGGCCGATGCATCACTTAAAACCCAGCTATTCTGACCTCCAAAATCAAATAGATTGACCGAGCCAGTACCCGTTAAATTATAGGCGACACTCCCATTAAAATAGAGTCGCCATTGGCTCATACCACTTACGTCGTTAACGCAATTCGTCGAATTACCAGCTCCTAGGAATTGCAATTGCCCATAACCAGTACCACTTGACCAGTTGCCTCCGTTACTCCAATTCCCTGAGCCAGTCCAATTCGAAAAATTCTGTGAATTCGCGAAAAAAACTGCACAAAAGAAACTAAGGAAAAATAAAATTTTCTTCATAATAATTGGGTTTAATTATTGATATCCAATGAAATTGAGACTTCTAACCATAAGTAGTTTCAAAGCACTTTTATTCATTTTTTTGTTTTGACCTCGTAAACTTAAAGTTTTTTTAACAAAAAAATAAACACGGGCAGCGAATGTAATATACGAAAACGTTTTCGTGTTGATAAATAATTGTTTTTCAAAGACATGATTGTCATTCTTTCATTTTTTGTAGGTAAAATAAATTTAGCATAGAGATATTACATTATTATTCGCTTATAAAAAAAGCCTCCTTCATTACGAAGAGGCTTTCTTATTTT